>JBBITE010000001.1:0-3073 GCA_037440905.1 Anaerolineae bacterium
CCATTCAATTCACCTGCCCCTGAGAAAACAAGCAGTTCCCGATTGCAAAAAAACAGGACTTGCTTTGCCGCAAGTCCTGTTCGTTTTTATGCTTCCAGCGCTTCCTTCACCTTCTTCATCTGCTTGCCGCGCTCCTCGGTATTGAGAATGCGCTTGCGGATGCGGAAATTCTGGGGCGTCACTTCCAGCAGTTCGTCATCGGCGAGGTATTCGATTGCCTCGTCGAGGGACATTTGCCGGGGCGGTGTGAGGCGGATTTCCATCTCGCCGCGAGAAGCGCGCACATTCGTCAGGTGCTTCTTCTTGCACACGTTCACAGCAATATCGCCGGGGCGGGAGTTTTCCCCCACCACCATCCCCTCATACACCTCCACGCCGGGACCATAAAACAACACCCCGCGCTCCTCCGCCGACTTCAAAGCATAGGCAGTGGTTGTGCCTGCCTCCCACGCCACAAGCGAGCCGGTCTGACGAGTGTTCATCGGTCCCGCCATTTCGTCGTAGCCGTAGAAGATGGTGTGCATCACGCCCGCGCCGCGCGTGGAAGTGAGGAACTGATAGCGGAATCCCAGCAAGCCGCGCGTAGGGACAATGAAGACCATGCGCGTCGTCCCCTGACCCGTATCCTGCATGTCCATCAATTTGCCGCGTCTACTCCCAAGCATTTCCACCACCACGCCGACCGTTTCGTTGCTGGTTTCGATGTGGACTTCCTCATACGGTTCGAGCAAAGCCCCATCTTCCGCCTTGTGGAAGATAACCTCCGGGCGCGAAACCTGAAACTCATACCCCTCGCGCCGCATGGTTTCGATGAGGATGCCCAGGTGCAGTTCGCCGCGCCCGGAAACGAGGAAGTTTTCCGCCGTGTCGGTCTCTTCCACGCGCAGGGCAACGTTGGTACGGAGTTCGTCGAAGAGGCGTTCGCGCAGTTTGCGGGAGGTGCTGTATTTGCCCTCTTTCCCTGCAAATGGCGAAGTATTCACGCCAAACGTCATGCGCACGGTCGGCTCTTCCACTTTGATGGTCGGCAAAGGAATGGGGTTAGTGGGGTCGGCGAGGGTTTCGCCGATGGCAATTTCTTCCAAGCCTGCCAGCGAAATGATGTCGCCGGCGCTGGCTTCTTCGATTTCGAGCTTGTTCAATCCCTGAAAGGTATAGAGATATTTAGCCGTTTCGGGCAAATTGCGTCCGTCGGTCGTCAGACGGGCAAGGCGCTGCCCGGCTTTGATGCGGCCCGCAAAGACGCGCCCAATGGCTGTCACGCCGCGGTAATCGTCGTAACCAAGCGAGGTGACGAGCATCTGCAAAGGCGCATCGGGGTCCACTTTGGGGGCAGGGATATGTTTGAGGATGGCGTCGAACAAGGGGGCAAGGTCGGGGCCGAGGTCCGGGGTCAGACCCGCCCGCCCGGCGGTTGCCTGAGCATACAGCACCGGAAAGTCGGCTTGTTCCTCCGTCGCTCCTAGTTCGATGAACAGGTCAAAGGTCTCGTTGAGGACGCGGGCGGGTTCGGCATCTTTGCGGTCAACTTTGTTGATGACAACGATGGCTTTGTGTCCCATCTCGAGGGCTTTTTTGAGGACAAAGCGGGTCTGCGGCATGGGACCTTCGGCGGCATCCACGAGCAGCAACACGCCATCCACCATGTTCATCACGCGCTCCACCTCGCCGCCAAAATCGGCGTGGCCGGGCGTATCCACGATGTTGATTTTGACCGGCTTGCCTGTGGCAGGGTCGTTGAGAGTGATGGCAGTGTTCTTGGCAAGGATGGTAATGCCGCGTTCGCGTTCGAGGTCATTGGAATCCATGACGCGCTCGGCAACCTGCTGGTTCTCGCGGAAAGTGTGCGATTGGCGCAAAAGCCCATCCACGAGGGTGGTTTTGCCATGATCAACATGGGCAATGATGGCAATGTTTCGGAGGTCAGTTCTGGTAATTTGCATAGTTTGATTTGTTAGAGCGTTTGGCACTTGGATACAAGATTACATACCGCGTATGACGTGTGTACCTGTATACTTTTCCAATGCGACAAAAAAGCCCCAGCCGTTGGTGACCGAGGGCTTGGTTCGAGCCTTTCTGGGTGTCTGGCGTGCGCGCAGTATTGTATCAGATTGTTTGCGCCTTGACCAGTATCACACACAAAAAAAACGCTGGCACATGAGGCAGCCCCCACCCCGAAACACGCAATACCCTCCGATGGTATAATTCCAGCCCGTATGACTCAAGAAATACCTTCCACCCAAAAGACCAAAGTCTGCCCCACCTGCGGAACGCGCCTGAGCGAAAACGCCACGCGCTGTCTCGTGTGCGGGACAGAATTGACAGCCAAAGCCGAACTAAAAGCGAAGAATGCCGAAATTCGCGCCAGCCGCATGCCCGAGATTACTCTCAGCCTGCCGGCAGCGCTTGGCGCGTTAGTCATCATTTTGCTCATCGGCGCAGCAGGCGTATACTTTGCGCTGAGTTCGGGCATTGCCGGGGCATCCATCACCACCCCCACTGCAGCCGGCACAGCCACAGCCACCCCCACCATCACCCCCACCCCCACCGAAACCTTGCCGCCGACGCCTATCCCAACCGAAACACCCCTCCCGCCCTTCGATTACACGGTCCGCTCCGGGGATACCTGCGGCGGAATTGCGGTCGCCTTTGGAGTTTCGGTACAAAGCATCGTCGTCCTGAATAACCTGCCAGCCAGCTGCATCATCAACGCCGGGCAAGTCCTCAAAATCCCTTACCCAACTCCCACGCCGGCGCCCCCGCCCACCGCCATCCCCAACTCCGCCACGCAGACAGCGCAGGCTTGTGAGAAGATTTCTTATACCGTACAGGAAAACGATACGCTTTCGAGCATTGCCGCCAACTATAACGTCCCGCAAGAGGCGATTAAGTTCTACAACGGTCTTTCCACCGACAACGTTTTCGTGGGAGTGCCGATCATTATCCCGCTTTGCGAACGATTCGCCACCCCCGGCCCGACCCCTACCCCCACCCCGCCCCCCCCCGGGGCCCCCCCCCCCCGGGGGCGGGCGGGGGGCGGGGGGGGGGTGACCCGCGGCCGAGGGGTGGGGGG
>JBBITE010000001.1:3083-93019 GCA_037440905.1 Anaerolineae bacterium
CGGCCCGACCCCTACCCCAACCCTCCCGCCTCCCTATCCCGCCCCCAACCTGCTCCTGCCTGCGGACGGCGCTGCCTTCACCCTCGCCAACGATGTGGTGACTTTACAATGGGCGTCCATCGGCACGCTGCGTGAAAATGAGGCATATCAGATCATCGTTGAGGATGTGACTTCCGGGCAAGGCATACGCGTCACCGATTATGTGACCGATACGAAATACATCGTCCCCACTTCGCTGCGGCCCAACGACAACCTGGCGCACGTCTTCCGCTGGTGGGTGACAACCGTCCGCCAGAACGGCGTGGATGCCCAGGGACAACCGATTTGGGTCTCGGCGGGCGCCGTGAGCGAAAAACGTGTCTTCTCGTGGGTGGGCGTAGCAGTGCAAAGCACACCCAGCCCGTAGGTAAACAAGAAAAGGCCGCCATATCTGAAAAGTAGAAAGTGGAAAGTGGAAGGATATGGCGGTTATCTTTTTTATTCTTCCGCAGGAGAAAGAACTTGGACGTTCGCTCGTATAACCGCGAGGCGTGGAACCGCGAAGTCGAAAGCGGGAAAAATCGCTGGACTCAGCCCGTGACTCACGAAATCATCGAAAAAGCAAGGCAGGGAGATTTCAGCCTCCTGCTTACAGAAAACATCCCCGTTCCCCGCCGCTGGTTCCCGCCGCTGGAAGGCGCGGAGGTGTTGTGTCTTGCTTCGGGCGGGGGGCAGCAGGGACCGCTGCTGGCAGCGGCAGGGGCGCGTGTAACGGTCTTCGACAATTCCCCCGCTCAATTGAAACAGGATCAACTCGTAGCGGAGAGAGAAGCGTTAAATCTCAAGACTGTGGAAGGCGACGCAGCAGACCTTTCCATGTTTGCCGATGAATCGTTCGACCTGATTTTCAATCCGGTCTCCACCGTCTTCATGCCCGATGTGCGGGCAGTCTGGCGGGAGTGCGCCCGCGTGTTGCGCCGCGGCGGCGTTTTGATGAGCGGCGTTATGAATCCCGTCCACTATATCTTCGATCTTTATAAAATGGATGAGGGGATATTGGAAGTGTCGCATTCCATCCCCTACTCTGACCTGACCAGCCTGCCCCCGGAAGACCTGGAGGAACAGGTCAAGAAGGGGCTGCCTTTGGAGTTTGGCCACTCGCTCACCGACCTGCTGGGAGGTCAGTTAGACGCGGGGTTTGTGATTACGGATCTGTATGAGGATGTCATGCTCGATTCGCCCTTGAGCAAATTTCATCCCAATTACATCGCAACGAGAGCCGTAAAAAAATAGCCGTAAAAGCAACCGCAGGGCATTTGAGCGCCCTGCGGTTTTGTTATCTGACGCCGTGCGATTTACGGCAATTCGTTGACGCGGTCAATGCTGGGAGGCGAGACCGGGCTGAACGTGCCGAGGTAGTTGATGAGCGCCTGCAGGTCGTTGCCGCCATCGAGCCGCGGGGCGGTGATGGTGCGGAAGACGGTGAAGTTATCGCCGCCATCGGCAAGGAAGTTGTTTACCGTCACCATGTAGGTCGCATTCATGTCGAGCGGGATGCCGTTCAACTTCACATTCGTCACTGAAACGCTGGTGCAATTGCCGCCCGAAATGGTCTTCGCCAGGTCGTAGGTGAAGCCCTGCGAGACGCCCAAATGCAGGAAGGGACGGCTGGAGCCGGCCGGCTGGCACTGTTGTTCGAGTACGGCGACAATTTGAGCGCCGCTCATCGGGAAGGTAACCAGTGTGTTGCCAAACGGCTGGAAGGCAAACGCCTCGCCGAAGGTCACCACGCCATCGCCCTCGCCAGCCGATTGAGCGTACTTCAAATCGGTGCGCACGCCGCCCGGGTTCATGAAGGCGATCTGCGCGCCATTGGCAGAGGTCGCCCACAACTGCGCATCGGCCACCAGGTTGACCGCCGGCGACTCGACGCCGCGGTCTGAACCGGGCGGGTTGCCGCCGCGGTTGATATCGGCTGTGATGGTGCCCACCGGGCGCATCCCTGCGGCGGCATAAAGCGGCTGCCACTTGGCAATCACCGCGCTGACCGCCGGGTCGGGCGTGAGCGCAGCGCGTTCAACCAGGTGATTTTGAGCCGTGCTCAAATCGCGGCGGACGTCGTTGGTGCGCCGATCGAGGACAATCTGCAATTCCGAAACAATGCGCCCGTAGGAGTAGGCGCTCGTTACCAGGCGCGGCTGCCCGGCTGAATCCGAAAGCAGACAGTTATACGGCAAGTGGGTGTGACCGGTGATGAGAGCGTCAATTTCGGGGTCGAGCGCGTCGTTGATGGCAACAATGGGACCCGAAATACCCACACAGGCGTTGAAATCGCCCGGAGGAGGCGTCTGCGAGCCGCCCTCGTGCAGGAGGACGATGATGGCTTCCACACCCTGCTGTTTGAGGACAGGCACCAGCGCGTTGGCGGTTTCGGCTTCGTCCAGGAAATCCCAGCCCTGAATGCCAACCGCCGCAACCAACGTATCGGTGGCTTCGAGCGTCATGCCGATAAAGCCGACCTTCACGCCATCCACATCCGTAATCCAATACGGGGGCAGGGGCGTTTCGCTAGTCACTTCATTGACGACATTGGCGGCAAGCCATTGGAAATCTGCCCCGGCAAACGGCTCGGAGGGGAAGTAACACCCATCCACCGGGTGACAACCACCATTCTGCATGCGGAGCAGTTCGGTCACCCCTTCATCGAATTCGTGGTTGCCCACACTGGAAACGTCGAGGTGCATGGCATTGAGCGATTCGACCGACGGTTCATCATGGAAGAGACCCGAAAAGGCGGGCGAACCGCCAATCAGGTCGCCGGCGGCAACGGTCAGGCTGTGTTCGTTGCCGGCGCGCAGTTCGTTGAGTTTTGCGGCAAGATATTCGCCGCCGCCCGCCGGAATGCCATCCACTGTGCCGGCTTCGTTGGGCAGCACGTGTCCATGATAATCATTGAACGCCAGCAGTTGGAGATTGACCAGTTGATAAGGCGGGTCCACGATGGTGCCGCCCCCAAAGTCATCCAACACAGCCCCTCGCGCGCCGATGAACCACAGCCCGATATAACCGCCCTTGGCATAATGCGACCACGAGGTAATATCGCGCGTACCGAGCAATTCATCGTTGCGATAGACCTCCACCATGCCGTTTCCGTAGGCAATGGCGCGGAAGGTATCACCATCTTCAAACACGGCGGGAATATCATCGCCATATTTGACCCATCCCTGGGGCCATTCCCACGTCCACACCTGCACCATGTGATTCTGCGCATCGTACAGCGCCTCGATCACGCCGTTCCCCCAGGTCTTGTTGCTTTGCGCCTTGAGCAAAAGGATTTGCTCCGGCGCCCTATCGCTGACGTTTACAAACGTCACAAACGCTTCCTGATCCACGCCAAAGGGCTGCTTCCAGTAAATGTCGGAATTGGCGTCGTTGCTGCGCACGTTCAATTGCTGATTCACAATGCGGTACTTGACCCGGTTGCCAGACCAGTTATTGCCAAGCCCGCCGTTCGCGCGATTGAAATCATCGAGCACCTGCACATCCGGCGGATACACCGCCTGAGCAGAAGCAGCAATAGGCACGAGAAGCAGCGAAAGGATCAGCAGAACAGAAAACAAGCGGACAGTCTTCTTCATACAAATCTCCTCTATATTGTTGAAAAATGATCGAAACTCCGGCTTGCTTGTTCCCCAATTGTGTCCGCATCACCTCCTTTCAAAGAACCGCCTCAGCCAACTTTGATCTTCCGCCCTCATACGACAATCTTATTATACATACGAAAGCCCCTGTTGAATACAGAAGCCAGAGAAAAAGGTTACATGCCGTTCAACGTAAAGGGACGGGATGCCAACACTTCGAGCGTCTCCAGCAATTTGCTGCGCCAGTTTTCCCCAAAAGAACACCAGTAGGAGGACTTTCCGCCTCGCACACCTGGACCTATATCTGCCAGCCGCTTCCCATCCTTTTCTTCCGCTGCAGCCGGATACCGCAACACGATCTGTCCTCCCTCCCAGCCGACCGCCGCCAGCCCAGCCTTTTCTGCCCGCAGCTTTACGCGCATCTGATAGAACAGATTTTGCGTCATCTCCGGCAGCGGTCCAAAACGATCCTGAAACTCTGCCGCCATCGCTTCGATTTCGGTTTCATCGCGCAAATCTGCAATGCGGCGGTACAGGCGCAAACGCAAATCCTGGTCTGCGATGTAATCGGCAGGGATGCCAGCCGCCAGAGGGAGGTCAACGTTGACAGGCATGGAGATGGGCTGCTGGAAAGCCGAAAGCGCCCTCTCGAAGGTTTTGCCTTCCGTCCTCTCTTTGCCGCCGGCTCTCTCTGCCTCGATCCTGCGAATCTGCCGCACCGCGTCGGCCAGCAGCCGCGTGTACAAGTGAAATCCCACCGCTTGAATATGCCCGCTCTGACGCGTACCAAGCAGTTCGCCCGCGCCGCGAATTTCCAGGTCGCGCATGGCAATCGAATAGCCGGCGCCCAATTGCGTATTCTCGGCAATTACCTCCAGCCGCTGCTGTCCTTCGGGGGTGGGAGTCAGTTTTCGGTGGCGGAAAAAGTACGAGTAGGCGCGCGCGGCTCCCCGTCCGACGCGGCCGCGTAGTTGATAGAGTTGAGCCAGCCCGAAAGTATCGGCGCGGTCCACGATGAGGGTGTTCGCGTTTGGGATGTCCAACCCCGATTCGATGATGGTCGTCGAAAGCAGAATGTCCGTTTCGCCCGCATTGAAGCGGTGCATCACCTGCGCCAGTTGCTGCTCAGGCATCTGCCCGTGACCGATGTCCACGCGCGCCTGCGGCACAAGTTGCTGGAGGTGAACCTTCATGGCGTGGATGGTCTGCACGCGGTTATGCACAAAAAATACCTGGCCGCCGCGCTCCAGTTCGCGCAGAATTGCCTGACGCACCAGTTTGGGCGAATAGGGACCAACATGAGTGACAATCGGCAGGCGTTCTTCGGGCGGCGTGGTGAGGGTGGAAATATCGCGCACACCGGTAAGCGCCATGTAGAGCGTGCGCGGGATGGGCGTGGCAGTAAGCGTCAACACATCCACCTCAGTACGCAATTTCTTGAGATGCTCTTTGTGCGTGACGCCGAAACGCTGTTCTTCGTCAATGATTACCAGCCCCAAATCCTTGAACTGCACATCGCCGGAGAGCAGACGGTGCGTGCCGATGACAATATCAATCTCCCCTTTGGCAAGTTTGAAGAGGATTTCCGTCTGCTCGCGCGGCGTTCGGAAGCGCGAGAGCATCTCCACCACCACCGGAAATGCCGCAAGCCGCTGTACAAACGTTTCGTAATGCTGCTGCGCTAGGACGGTCGTCGGCACAAGGATGGCAACCTGCTTGCCGTCCATCACCGCCTTAAAGGCGGCGCGCAAGGCAACCTCCGTCTTGCCGTAGCCTACATCACCGCACAACAGACGATCCATCGGGCGCGGCGATTCCATATCACGCTTGATTTCCGCCAGCGCCCGCTTCTGGTCTTCCGTCTCCACATAGGGGAAGGAATCTTCCAGTTCCTTCTGCCAGGGTGTATCGGGCTTGAAGGCATACCCCTGCACCACGCTCCGCCGCGCGTACAGTTCGAGCATCTCCTGCGCCACTTCCAGCACGGCTTCTTTGGCGCGTGATTTCTTCTCGTGCCACTCCTGCCCGCCCAAGCGGTCCAGCGCCGGCACGGCGCCTTCGGCGCCCACGTAACGCGTTAAGCGGTCTGCCTGATGGACCGGCACGAACAACTGACCGCCGCCCTCATATTCCACCGCCAGAAACTCGCGCACGTGACCATCCAACTCGCGCTGCACCAACCCCACAAAACGCCCTATGCCGTGATCAATATGCACCACATAATCGCCTGCGCGCAAATCTGCATAGATTGCTTCGGGCGTTTCGGCAGCCTGCCTTTGCCGGGTGCGCGGCTGAGGGCGTTCCCAGCCAAAGACTTCGGAATCGGTGATGAAATGCAAAGGCGGAAAATGCGGATGCGCGAGGACGAAGCCTTCCGATAAGGACGCCTCGACAAACACAGGGGTTGAGGCGCTCGATGCCGGTCCGGCGGATTCAAACCAGAGTTCCTCCAGACGTTTCGCCTGACGCGAAGCAAGGATGACTTGCCCGCCTCTTTCCACGACGGAAGCGGCATACTCCACAAACGGCTTTAGCCTCCCCCCAAACCTTTCATCGTGAGCAAAGCAGGCTGCCAGAGACCGATTCTCGCCGCCCTGCGTCTCTTCGCCGCTCGAATAGCCAAACTCCAGCGCAGGGTGGTCGCTCAGGTTATCGTGCAGTTCAGACCACGGCACGTAGGGCAGCGGGAAATCGGCAGGCAGAATTTCCTCTTCGGCGCTTTCTCTGCGAAAACGAACCGCCTGCTCTTCCACTTCCGCCGCCATGCTTTCCACAAGCGATAGATCATCAATCACAATCAAAGCCTTTTGGGGGAGGTAATCGAGCAGGGTGGCAGGCTGCCGGTGCAGCAGCGGAATATGAAACTCGGAGTATTCCGCCGCCTGCTCGCCGCGAACAATGAACTCTCTGGCTGGCGTGATGAGAATCGAATCCAATTTCTCAATTGTCCGCTGCGAAGCGGGGTCGAATCGGCGGATGGTTTCGATTTCATCGCCGAAGAAATCCAGGCGCACGGGCAGGCTTTCGGCGGGCGTCCAAATATCCAGGATACCGCCGCGTTTCGAGAACTGACCCGGCTCCAGCACGGTGTTGACGCGCTGATAGCCAATCTCTGCCCAGGCATGAACCAAAGCATCGGGCTGGGCGGTTTGGTTGATGGAAAGTTTGCGGCAGGCTTTGAGAAAATCACGCCGCGGCAGGGTGCGGGTCATCAGCGAGCGGGCGGATGTGACCAGCACAAGCGGTCTCTCAGGCTTTTTGGCAAACGGTACATGGTATTCGGAGAGGGCAATCAGCGTTTGCAGGCGTTCGCGGCGGGTGGCGACGCCCCAGGCGGCTTGTTCGTAAAAAAGCGGGTTTGGCTCGGCAAAATGATAACGCGGCGATTGAAGCCAAAAGCCCAGTTCATCGAAGAGGGAAAGGGCATGGTCGGCGCGGTCGGTGATGAGCAGGACGGGACGGTTCAACTCCTGATGCAGCGCAGCGAGGACGGGCAGGCGCGCGGCGCGAGGCAATCCCAAACCGTCTACATGCACTCCCGCCTGGATTTGCTCCAGGAGATGCTGAAAACTCGGCAGAGAACGGATGCGGTCAAGGATGAGTTGCATGGTAAAGGTAAAAGAGGCGACCCGTTTGGTTGCTGTTGATGGGCAACGTCATTCTTTGACGCCGCCGTTGAAGTCGTTCATCGCCTTGTTCAAGCCGTGTTTGACAAACGTGAAGACCGCCTCGGCGCCCCGATCCAAAATGAGGGAGAGTTCGTTCATTTCTTCGCGCGAGAAATCCTGCAAGACGTATGCGGCAGGGTCCATGCGGCCCGGCGGGCGCCCAATGCCAATGCGCAGGCGGGGAACGTCTTTGGTGCCAAGTTTCTGCAAAATGTCATTCAAGCCACGCTGACCGCCCGGTCCTCCCGAGGCGCGGATGCGGATGGTTCCGAAGGGCAGGTCGAGGTCATCGGAAAGGATCATGACGTTGCTGAACGGGATTTTGTAGAAGTGCACCAATCCCTGCACTGATTGACCGGAGAGGTTCATGTAGGTCTGCGGTTTGGCAAGGATGAGTTTATGGTCGTTGTATTGGGCGTTCAGGACGAGGGCTTTGGATTGCAGTTTCATTCCCTGGGCATTCAAGCGGACGGCAATGCGGTCTATGAGCATGAAGCCGACGTTATGGCGGTTGTCTTTGTATTCCCGCCCGGGGTTGCCTAAGCCTACGATGAGGAAGGTGTCGGAAGGTGTCATGGGTGGTGGTGAAGTAGAAAGTAGGGAGTAGAGAGTAGAGAGTGGAAAGTGGAAGGGTACAGGTTTTTAGTAGCGGCGGAAGCGGAGGATGAAGGCGGTAAAGGCGAAGAGACCAAGGATCACCAGCGCCCCGCGTCCTAATGAGGTGTAGATGAGGCTGAGGTCAAGCGAAGCGGGGTTGGGGGGCAGAGGCGTGGGGGTGGGGCGCGGCGTGGAGGTGGGGGTGGGTGAGGCGGCAATCAGAAAAGGGGTGGGAGGCTGAATTTCCAGGCGATTAGGGGTGGCAGTCACTGCTGGGGAGGGAGCGGGAATGGGGGTATCGTTTTGCACTTTGACCGGAAGGATGACTTCCTGAAAGGTGCCGTCGGTTTGAAAGACGCGCAGGCGGAGCAGGTAATCGCCGTCGGTGATGAGGGAAGTATCCCAGACGGCGAGGGGAGAATCGGTTACGGGCTGGGTGGAGGTCTGGAGGGGGAACCAGGTATCGGCGGGGTTGGAAGCGTAGGCAAAGTCCAGTTGTGAAGAGGCAAAGCCGGGCACGTCGCTGGTGCCAAGGATGGTCACCGTCCCACGCAGGGCTTCGCCGGGAGCCGGCGAGGTGATGGCGATGGCGGGAGCCTGGGCAAGCAGAAAGGGCAGGGTGAGCAGAAGCAGCAGGCGAAGTTTCATGAGGTTGACAGGTAAGTCTAACATGAAAGCGCAGGGATGGTCAAATTTTGTGCAAAAAAACTTGCAGATGGCTCACGGTCTTTGTCTTGGATTTTGAATTATGGTAAACTGTGGCAGATTTCAGCATTCAGGAGAACCGTATGTCTAAATCCCGCGCCGAGCAAATGGTGGAAAGATTGCGCAATATGCAAGCCGCTGCACCGGATATCGAAGCGTCTGCCGTCGTTTCGGTGGATGGGCTGATTATGGCATCTGCGTTGCAGCAGGGTGTGGAGGAGGATCGCGTTTCGGCAATGTCTGCGGCGATGCTTTCGCTGGGCGAGCGCATTTCCAACGAATTGGGAAGAGCAGGGCTGGAGCAGGTGTATATCAAAGGGGATTCGGGCTCGATTGTGTTGACCTCGGTCGGCGAGGAGGCGGTACTGACGGCGCTGGCACGGCAGGACGCCAAACTGGGGTTGATCTTCCTCGAAATGCGGCGCGCCGCCGAGGATCTTTCCAAACTGGTTGGATGAAACAGCCTCGAGTATCGAACCTTCATCCGGTAATCCCCGATGGGGAGGGCTTCAACACCCTCCCCGTCTTCTTTTATGGCTGAGCAGCGCGGTGTGAAGGTGTAGAGGCAAAAGATTTAATGAGGCACACGTGTTCTGTTGCAAACACCTTGAAAATTTGTCACTGCGAAACAGTCTTCTGACAGCGAGGAGATTGCTTCGTCGCCTTCGGCGTTTTGCAAAGACATCGTTGCAACAGAGCAAGGCACAAGATAATGATTGTTACGAAAATATTTCCGTAATGCTCGCGTAGGGCGCGTTCTCTTACGCCGACGGGCGCGGTTACGGAATTAATTTGTAAAACTTCATAATCTTGTGTTACGGGATTGTTCGAGGAAACGGTAGAGAAAAACTGGAAATCATTGAAAACTGGAGGATTGGATGACTACCAAATATTTATTTTATACCGGCGGTGTGGTCTCGTCGGTGGGAAAAGGCGTAACCGCCGCAGCGACTGGTCTGCTGCTCAAGGAGCGCGGTTTTAAAGTAGCGGTGCAAAAACTGGACCCGTATATCAATGTAGACCCGGGGACAATGAGCCCCTACCAACACGGAGAGGTGTACGTGCTTGACGACGGTGCAGAAACGGACCTCGACCTGGGTCACTACGAACGCTTCATTGACATTCGCCTCAGCCGCTCTTCCAATTTCACCAGCGGACAGGTGTATGCCGAAATCATCAGCAAGGAACGGCGCGGCGATTTTCTCGGCGGGACGATTCAGGTCATTCCGCATATCACGAATGAAATCAAGCGGCGGGTGGCAGGAATTGCCAAAGAAACGGGGGCAGATGTGGTCATTGTGGAAATTGGCGGCACGGTGGGCGATATCGAATCGCAGCCGTTTTTGGAGGCGCTCCGCCAGCTGCGCAATGAAGTGGGACGGGAGAATGTGTACTTTATCCATGTCACTTGGCTTCCCTACATCGGCGCCACGGGCGAAATCAAAACCAAGCCCACGCAGCATTCGGTGGCGGCGCTGCGCTCCATTGGTATTTCGCCGAATATGATCATCGCCCGTTCCGATCACCCGATTGGCAAAGACCTGTGCGACAAAATTGCCCTGTTTTGTGATGTGGAAAAGCAGGCGGTTGTCCCGATGGTGACCAGCGATGTGCTGTATGAGGTTCCGTTGCTGCTGGAACGCGCCGGGGTGGGAGATTACCTGGTAGAAAAATTGGACATGAAAGCCACCCGCACCCCCGATATGAAGCCCTGGGAAAAATTGGTGGAGCGGGTGCGAAAACAAAAACCCACTGTGAAAGTGGCGCTGGTTGGGAAATATGTCGAATTGCAGGACGCCTACATGTCGGTGCGGGAGGCGCTGAAGCACGCCGCCCTCGCCAATGACGTGGAGGTGGAAATCGGCTGGGTACATTCGGCCGATCTGGAACGGGAGAAAGGCTGGGACATCGTCCAGAATTCCGATGCCATCCTCGTGCCCGGCGGGTTCGGCTCGCGCGGCATTGAGGGGAAGATTCTGGCAGCGCGTTATGCCCGCGAAAAGAAGGTGCCGTATCTCGGTTTGTGTTTGGGCATGCAGGTGATGTGCATTGAGTTTGCGCGCAATGTGCTCAACTACGAAGATGCCAACTCCTCCGAATTCGACCGCAGCACGGAATACCCGGTCATTGACCTGATGCTCGACCAGCGTTCCATCACCGATTTAGGCGGCACGATGCGGCTGGGGTTGTATCCGTGCGTTTTACAGCCCGGCACCAAAGCCGCCGAAGCCTACGGCGAGCAGGTCGTGGAGGAACGTCACCGCCACCGCTTCGAGTTCAACAACAAATTCAAAGAAGAGTTCGAAAAGGCAGGCATGGTCTTCTCCGGCATGTCGCCCGATGGCAAGCTGGTGGAGATTGCGGAAATCAAAGATCATCCCTTCATGGTGGCAAGCCAGTTCCATCCGGAGTTTCTCTCACGCCCCATGAAACCCCATCCGCTGTTTGTGGGGCTTATCCGCGCAGCAAAAGAGCGGAATGGGAAGAGCAAGTGAACAGTGAACAGCAATCGGTCATCAGTTGAGGCTATAATCAAGAAAACACTGGTCGCTGTTCACCCATCACTACCCTACCCCCATGCCACTCACCACCCTCTCTCAATCCTCCCTGCAAGATTACGTGGACTGCGCGCGGCGGTTCCAGTTGCGCTACCTTGAGCGGCTGTCGTATCCGGCGGTTGTATCGGAGCCGGCACTGGAAAACGAGAAACATCAGCAGGAGGGAGAATTCTTCCACCGCCTGGTGCAGCAGTATCTGATGGGAATTCCAAAAGAGCAAATTGGCAAATTGGCAAATTCACCCAATCTTCAACGATGGTGGGACCATTTCCTAAACACAAAGGAACTGAATGAATTAGGGAACCAATCGAATCGTTACCCCGAAGCCACTCTCTCCGCACCGCTGGGCAATTACCGCCTCGTCGCCAAATATGACCTCATCACCATCAAGAACGGCAAAGCCACCATCTACGATTGGAAGACCTATCGCAAGCGCCCGCGAAACGAATGGCTGTCCGCAAGGATGCAGACCCGCGTGTACCGCGCGCTGCTTGTCCATGCCGGGGCGCATTTGAACAACGGCCAACGCTTCGAGCCTGAACAAATCGAAATGGTCTATTGGTTTGCAGACTATCCAAACGACCCCGCCCGATTCACGTACAACACCGCCCAATACAAACGAGACTGGGACCTGCTGGTCAAACTCGCCGGCGAAATCGCATCCGCTTCAACCTACCCGCTCACGGATGACACAACGAAATGCCTTTACTGCCCCTATAGATCGTACTGTGAGCGGGGAGTCCGCGCGGGGGATGTGGAACAGGCAGAAGCGGAGACCGAAGCGGAAGAATGGTTCGACGTCAACTTCGAGCAGATTGGGGAGATTGCATTGTAAGTGTACCTGAGTTCGAAATAGATTGTTGAAACCGTCCCGAAGGCTTTGCAGAATGTGATTTTGGCTGCAACACCAAACCTTCGGGACGCTTCGTATCTATTCGAAAATTCATTTATCTGCCCGCTGCGCCCGGGGATTGTGCGGATTAACAAAATCGAACAATCCCGCAACACAAGATTATGAAGTTTTACAAATGAATTCCGTAACCGCGCGCAGTCGGCGTTCTCTTACGCCGACGGGCGCGTAAGCCTGCCCTGAGCCTGCCGAAGGGAGAACGCGCCCTACGCAAGCATTACGGAAATATTTTCGTAACAATCATAAGTCGCGGCTGACCCTCGCGAAACCTGCCTGCGCAGGCGCTCAAGTCAGCGAAGGCTGACTTCGTGATTGCTAGATGCGGTTTGAACCGCCAGCAATCAAGAACCGCGTAACATCAGTTAACAAAGTATTTCGGTGATCTCGTCCTTAGCGGCTCGTCTCCAGGCAGCGAAGGAAAAGCCAACCCCAGGCCGTTTGCGCCGCCCATCCGCTGGGGCTCAAGCCCCTGCTCAGGGCATGGAAATCCGCTCACCCTAAAGGGTGCTGCGCAAAGCGGATTCGGAGTCGGCTTCCAGCCGACTTGCATGGACTGAGGCGGGGGATTGATCCCCCCCGAAGATGGAAAAATACCGAATTATTTTTTCAAGTTTCATAAATGACTCCACTGCAAAAAGGTATTTGCACCGCAGAGCGCGCAGAGAACGCTGAGATTTTTTACCGATTCTGCAAAGAAAAGGCGCTCTTGATGCGGGTTTTGCAAATTTTCATCCCTGCGCGCTCCGCGCTCTCGGCGGTTAATGGTTTTTGCAGTGCAGTCATATTGCTAAAATCTTACCACTTAAATATTTTTTCAGGGTGGGTGTGTTTCATTGTGTGCATGCAAAGGTTGTCAAACCATCTGTCGGAGAAGACTTGAAAATTGCCCTATTGCTCCGTTGGATTGCCAAATCCAACGGTTTACAACTTAGCGCGGTCTCCACCGCAACCCATTTTGGAGTCCGACAACTCCAGTCCTCGGTATGCCGAAGTCTGGAGACTTCGGACTCCAAACGCCTCGCGGTTGTGATCGTTTTTCAAGAGCAATTCTTTGGTGATTGCCCACAAGGGAGGCATGTGCGGATTTGGCAATCCGCACGAGCAAAAAAATGGCGGCTTGGACACCGCTGGCTTGGATTGCCAAATCCAAGCCCCTTGCTGGCGGAGCGCTCGAAAGCATTTACCCAAACGTACATCCTGATGTTACGCACCGTCCCGAAGGTTTGGAGCGAAAGCAAACCTGATTCTCGAGAACCTTCGGGACGTTCCGCGTAAGGTGAGATATAAAACGCCGCTTCTGCCCGGGGGCAAAAAACGGCGCTGAAGAGCAAGAGGCCGGCGCAACCCTACACGGCGAATTCCTGTTCCGCCTTGCGCATGGATTTGAAGGATTCGATGGCGACTTCGAGCATGGAGGCGTCGGGCTGGCGCGTGGTCAGGGATTGGAGAGCAAGGTTCGGTTTAATGAGGAAGCGCACGAGGGGCGAATCTAGGTGGTTGGCTGTCCAACGGATGTATTCAACGGCGATTCCCGCAATGACGGGAATCAACAACACCCGGCTAACCAATCTCCAAACAATCGTCTGGTCACCCAACAGGCTGTGGACAAGCACCGAGAGCAGCACAAAGGTAAGCATAAAAGCAGTGCCGCAGCGCGGATGTTCGATGGGGTAGTTGGCAACCACTTCAGGGGTGAGTTCGGCGCCGGCTTCGTAGGCGTTGATGGTCTTGTGTTCGGCGCCGTGATAGCCAAAGAGCCGTTTTACATCGGGCATGAACCCGATTGCCCAAATGTACCCAACCAGCAAGAGCAGGCGCATGAGGCCTTCCAGCAGGTTATGGGCAAGGTTATGCCAGCCCAGGTAGTGTTCTGCCAGGCCCCCCACCCCCGCCGGGAGAAGAATAAACAAGCCAATGCCCGCCGCCAAAGAAGCCGCCAATGTCAAATACAGGGGGAGACCTTCGAGTTTTTCATGTTCGCCTGTTTGTATATTGGCGGAAAGGGTGAGCGCCTTCATGCCAAGCCCCAGCGCATCCCACAGCAGGATGACACCCCGCAGAAAGGGAATCTTTGCAATGCGCGAACGATACACCGCCGCCAGGTTTTCCTTGTGGACGACGATACTGCCATCAGGGGCGCGCATGGCAACCGCAAAAGCATTGCGTCCGCGCATCATGACGCCTTCGATGACCGCCTGCCCGCCGTAGGTGATGATTTTATCTTCCATGCAAATTCTCTTTATCCCTAAAATAACCAGAGTTTAGGATAGACCGTTGAAACCGTCCCGAAGGGTTTGCAGAACTTGATTTTGGCTGCAAAACCAAACCCTTCGGGACGTTTGTTCTGTTTATCCTAACCGTCTCGGGTCTTTCGGTTGAAGCCTATTTGCTCAAGTTGTAAAAGAAATGGATGAACGCCTCTATGCCTTTATACCAGGTGGGCAAATGCAGGTGTTCATTCGGGGAGTGAACGTTGTCGCTGGGCAAGCCCATGCCCACCAAAACGGATTCGACGCCGCAGATTTGCTGGAGCATCGCCACGGCGCCGATGGAACCGCCCTCGCGGCGGTAGAAGGGACGCCCCCCCCATGCGGCTTCCATCGCGTCATTCATGGCCTTGACACCGGCATTATTCAAATCCGCAATCGCATACGGGCTGCCCGTCAGTTTTTTGACTTCCCAATGGATGGTCTTCGGGGCGTTCAATTCCATGAAGCGTTTCATTTGTTCAGCCACTTCGTTATGATCCTGGTCGGGGACGAGGCGGCAGGAGATTTTCGCCATGGCTTTTGCCGGCAGGACGGTCTTCGAGCCGGGACCGGTCCAGCCGGAGAGCAGACCGTTGATCTCCAGGGTAGGACGCGCTCCGGTGCGTTCGGCAGCGATGTAGCCCTCTTCGCCCCATAAGGCAGGGACGCCCGTCTCTTCCAGATAATGCTGGTCATTGTTGGGCAGGCGGGCAAAGGCGGCGCGCTCTTGCTCGCTAATCGGGCGGACTTTGTCGTAGAAGCCGGGCAGGGTGACACGTCCCTTTTCGTCGTGCATCTTTGCAATCAATTCTGCCAATGCCTGCGCGGGGTTGTGGACAACACCGCCATACAACCCGGAGTGCAAATCGGCTTTGGGTCCCCACACGTGGACTTCCATGTAGGCAAGTCCGCGCAGACCGTAAGTGATGGTGGGCATATCTGCGCCCATCATGCCGGCATCGGGGTTGAGAGAGACATCTGCCTTGAATTTTTCGGCGTGTTTTTTGAGGAAGGCTTCGAGGTTCTTCGAGCCGATCTCTTCTTCGCCTTCGAGCAGGAATTTGACATTCACCGGCAACTCGCCCGCCCGCATCACCGCCTCGAGCGCGTGGAAGGTCGCCAGCACCTGTCCTTTCATGTCGGAAGAGCCGCGCGCAAATAACCGCTCGCCGCGCACTTGCGGGTCGAAAGGACCGCTTTCCCACAGTTCGAGCGGGTCGGGCGGCTGAACATCGTAATGTCCGTAAATCAAAACGGTCGGCGCGCCGGGTTTCTTGAGGTACTCGCCATAGACGACCGGATGTCCGTCGTTTTCGGTAGGCATGACTTCCACGTTTTCCATGCCGAGTTTTCTCAGGTAGTCTGCCATCCATTCGGCGGCGCGGCGGGTTTCCTGCTTGTAGGCGGCGTCGGTGGAAATGGAGGGGATCTTCAGCGCCTCTATCAGGTCATTCAAGAAGCGTTCGCGGTTTTGTTTGGCGTAGTCAAGTGCAGTTTGCAAAACGGTCATGAGTCCTCCTCGAAAGTTATGGGGTGGTTGTAGAAGACGTGCCGGGGTCGAGGGCGCGGCGGGTGAGCAGATACCACGAGGCGAAGTTGTTCAGGCGGTCGCTCGGTTCATATAACGGACCGATTTGTACGCCCTTTACCTGGGCATCCACGCCGTAGGCATAGACGGGAACATACAGCGGCAGAGCCGGCAGTTCACGGATGAAGATGACCTGGAAGTTACGGTAGAGTTTTGTCCGCAGGGAATAATCGGCAGTGACGCGCGCCTGTTCGAGGTATTCGCTGGCGGTGCGGTTATCCCAGCCCGTATAGTTCTGTCCGCCTACGGCTTCGGCTTGATGCCAGAAGGGATAGGGGTCAGGGTCGGGGGTGCGCGAAAGGTTCAGGTCCACCAGAGCAGATTGAAAGGCGCGCGAAGCGAGCGTGGTCAGAACTAGTTGGTCATAGGGCTGAGGCTGTAGTTGGAGGTCAACTCCAATCTGCGCCCATTGAGTCTGAAGCGCCTGCGCGATTTGGGTATGCACCGGATCGTCGGGGTGAATCAAGGTAAACGCCAGGGGGACTCCATCTTTGGCTCGCACGTTTCCGCCGCCCGCCGGGATGACGTAGCCCTCGCTCTTCAGCAGCGAAATCGCCGCTTCGGGGCTATATTCGAACTTTTCGATGCCATCGAAATATGCCCATGAGCCGGGCAGGATGGGCGAATCGGCGACGAATGCCTGTCCTTGCAAAATGGTGTTGACGATGGCGGAACGGTTCAAGCCCAGCATGAGCGCGCGGCGGACTTCGGCGTCCTGCAAAAAGGGCGTTTCGGGATTCGTCAAGTTGAACAGCACAAACCCCATCTGCGGCAGGCGGCTCGAATAGACGGCGAGGTTGGGTTCTGCCAAAGCGGCGTTCAACACCTCCGGGCTGATGCGCCCCACCGCAGAGACATCTCCCTGGCGGTAGGCTTCGAAAGCGGCGGCAGAGGTGGGATAGTAACGGAAGACAACCTGCTCGATGAACGGCGGGCTGCCATAATAGTTTGTGGAAAGGTTGAGCACCACGCCCTGAATCTGACCGTTTTCCACAATCAACTGATCGAATTGATAGGGTCCCGTGCCGACCGGTTTGATGTTGAACTCTGCGCTTGCCATCTGTTCCGGCGGAACCGACTCGAGCAGATGCTTTGGCACAACGCCAAAGGTCAGATAGTCGAGGAAAGGTACAAACGGCTCAGGCAGCGTGAACTTGAGGTTCTTGTCGTTGAGTTTGGTCACCGTCACGCGGCTCCACAAGTCTTTGATGTCTTGTGGATACAG
Organism: Anaerolineae bacterium; assembly: GCA_037440905.1. Lineage (GTDB taxonomy): Bacteria > Chloroflexota > Anaerolineae > Anaerolineales > Villigracilaceae > Defluviilinea. The sequence continues at coordinate 20,204 of JBBITE010000001.1, forward strand.
CGAAGCGGCGCTCTTCATCCTCTCGATGGTGAAAAGCACGTCGTCGCTGGTGACGGGCGTTCCATCATGCCAGACGGCGTTGGGGCGGATGGTAAAGTTGTAGATTGTGCCATCCTGCGATACCCCCCACGATTCGGCGAGGTCGGCGTGAGGCAAGCCGCGCTCATCGAAGCGGATCAGCCCGCTGAAAAGCAGGCGATTCACGTCACGGTCGGCGGTGTTGTTCCAATCCAGGAGCGGGTTGAGCCTGCCCAGTGAACCGATGAGCGCCTCGGTATATACACCGCCCTGCTCAGGTTGTTGAAGGATGGTGTTGCTGGTGACCGGTGCAGATTGCTGGGTGTAAAGCAAAACCGCCACAATCACCAGCGTTATAACGACGACCAGGATCTGCCAGCGAAGTTGTTTCATGATGATGAAATAAAGAAAGGCTCATTCCCTCTCCGCACAGCGCCAAAGCGCCGCCGCGGAACGAAAGAGCCTTCCGAAGATTGACACGACTCTAACGCGCCAGGTACACGAGCACAAGCACCAGCGTGAAGAATACGATACTCAGGATAATCGTCAGGCGGAAGAGGGTGCGCTCCACGCCGCGGCGGGCGGTGTACACAGTGCCTGTTTCAGCGCCCGTCAGCCCGCCCAGGCCGGCGCCCTTGCTCTGCATAATGACACTGACGATGAGCAGCGCCGAGATTATAATCAGCGCGATATTCAAATACGTTTCCATTTATTGCGTGCCTCCTTTTTAAGCGGGGGAATTATACCCGCTGGGCAGAAGAAACGTCAACTTGAGGTCTCATGCACGAAATCATCGTCAACCTGCACATGCACACGCGCTACTCCGATGGCAGCGGAACCCATAAAGACATCGCCGAAGCAGCCCTGCGCGCCGGGCTGGATGCCGTCATCGTGACGGATCACAACGTCCTCGTGCAGGGCGTGGAGGGATACTACCGCTCCGCGGCGCCGCTCAAACCCCGCCGCGTCCTGCTCCTCGTTGGACAGGAAATCCACGACCAGGACCGCCTGCCACAAAAAAACCACCTGCTGGTTTTCGGCGCCAGCCGCGACCTCGCCTCCCTCGCGGACGATCCCCAAACGCTGATCAACGGCGTTGCCGAAGCGGGCGGGCTTTCCTTCATCGCCCACCCCTGGGACCCGGAAGCCCCTGCCTTCAACGAAACCGACATCTCATGGGAAGCCTGGGAGGTGCAGGGCTATACCGGCCTCGAACTTTGGAACGGCTTAAGCGAACTCAAAACCCTTGTTCCCACCAAATTGCATGGCTTGTTCTATGCCTTCTTCCCGCAGTTCATCGGTCATGCTCCCATCCGCGAAACGCTGCAAAAATGGGATGATCTGCTTGCTTCAGGCAAACGTGTAGTTGCCATCGGCGGTTCGGATGCGCACGCCATGCACATGCACATGGGCGCCCTCCACCGCGTCATTTTCCCTTACGAGTTCCATTTCCGCACCGTCAATACGCACGTGTTCATCCCCGAACCGCTCAGCGGCGACCCATCCACCGATAAGAAGATGATTTACAACGCGCTCGCATCCGGTCGCTGTTTCGTTGGCTACGACCTGCCCGCTCCCACGCGCGGATTCCGCTTCCGCGCCAAAGGGCTCGAACATGCGGCCATCATGGGCGATGAAATCCCCGCCAAAGGCGGCGTGACCCTGCATGCCTACACCCCCTTCAAAGCCGACATCACCCTGCTCAAAGACGGCGTTCCGCTCGGCACGTGGCGCAACCAGCAGTCGGTAACTCACAACACGTCTGAACCAGGTATCTATCGCGTGGAAGTCCATCGCAGTTACCTCGGCAAAAAACGCGGCTGGATTTATAGCAACCCGATCTATGTGAAATAGTAGACTTTATCCGTATTAACTTCTTTCTCCACGAAGGGCACGAAGAAACACGAATTTTTTCGGTAGCGGCCGCCGATTTCACGTTATCGGTATTAGGAAAAACGTCCTGAAGGTTGCCGCCCAGCGCTCAAATTACTTGAAACCAAACCTTCGGGAGGGTATCTCACGTTATTTCCAAGAATGTCTAATATATGTATACGTCTGCCTTCCCCTACCACCGTCTCGTTGTCGTCGGCACCACCAGTTCGGGCAAATCCACGCTGGCAAAACGGCTTGCCGACAAACTCGGCTATGACTTCATCGAACTCGATGCGCTTCACTGGGAGTCAGGCTGGAAGGAGGCTCCGCTCGAGGTGTTCCGTCAGCGCGTCGAAACGGCAACCCAGGCTGAGGCGTGGGTCGTTGCGGGAAATTATCATGTCGTTCGGGATATCGTCTGGCGCAAAGCCGAGGCGGTCATCTGGCTCGATTATTCCTTTCCACGAGTCTTTTGGCAGCTCACCCGCCGCACCTTCACCCGCTGGTGGACTCAGGAATTACTGTGGGGGACAAACCGCGAAAGCCTTTGGACCCATTTCAAACTCTGGTCGGAAGAATCCCTCTTTCATTGGCTGTTCAAAACCTACTGGCGGCGCAAACGCGAAACTCCCGCCCTGCTATCGCAGCCTGAGCACCGCCACCTTCAATTGATTCACTTCAAACATCCCCGCGAAGCCGAAGCCTGGATGGAGAGGCTATAATTCGCCTCATGAGCCTCACGCTCGCACGCGCCCTGCGAATGCGCCCCGCCGACTGTGTTGCCTTTTGCGGCGCCGGCGGCAAAACAACGGCGATGTTCAAACTGGCAAGAGAATTGCCATCCAGAGTCATCGTCACTGCCACCACACACCTCGGCACATGGCAGGCGCCCCTTGCGGATGGTCACATCATCACCACCGGCGATGCCCTTCCAAACATCGAAGACATTCAAGGCGTCCTGCTCATCAGCGGCGAAGCCAAGGGCGACCGCCTCAGCCCCATCTCACAACCACTGCTCCAGCGCCTGCATCCATACTGCCGCGCAAAGGCCATCCCCCTCCTGATCGAGGCGGATGGTTCGCGCCAGAAGCCGCTCAAAGCCTGGGCGGAACACGAACCGCCCATCCCCGCCTTTGCCAATCTGGTCGTTCAGGCTGCGGGCATGTCGGCTTTGGGCAAAGCGCTGGAGGCAGACGTTGTACACCGCGCAGAACAATTCGCAGCCTTGAGCGGCATCCCTCTTGGCGCCCCCCTTTCTCTTGAAGCGATTGCCCGCGTTTTAACTCACCCTGAAGGCGGATTGAAGAACATGCCCGCCACGGCGCGCAGGATTTGCCTGCTCAATCAGGCGGATACTCCCGAACTCCAATCGGCGGCTCACAACCTGACCTCGAGCCTGCTCCCGACTTATCAGGCTGTCATCATCTCCAGCCTGCTCCACCACCACATCCATGCCGTGCATGAACCCATCGCCGGGATTATCCTGGCGGCGGGCGAATCGAAGCGCTTTGGCAAACCCAAGCAGCTGCTGGAATGGAAAGGACAGCCGTTCGTCCGTGCGGTGGCGCAGACGGCGCTGCAGGCAGGGTTATCCCCGGTCATTGTGGTGACGGGCGCCAATGCCGAAAACGTGGAAGCGGCGCTACAAGGGCTGGAGGTGCTCATCGTGCGAAATGACAACTGGCACAGCGGGCAGGGAAGTTCGGTGCGGGAAGGGATACAAGCCATCCTCTCGCCTCCTCCATCCCTGCATGACACCTCCCCGCAGGGGGTCAACGTTGGCGGCGCGGTCTTTCTGCTCGCCGACCAGCCGCAGGTGACGGGTACCGTCATTCAGGCGCTGAAAGAAAAACACGCCGAGGGGCTGTATCCCATTGTTGCGCCGCTGGTGATGGACCGCCGCGGCAACCCCGTTCTGTTCGACCGCATCGCCTTCCCCGACTTGCTGAACATCGAGGGCGACAGCGGCGGGCGGGCAATCTTCCATAAGCATCGCGTGGAATACCTGCCCTGGCACGATGACAGCCTGCTGCTGGATGTGGATACGCCAGAGCAATACGAGCGCCTGCTCGCAAATAGAGACGTATGACCGCAGATTACAAGGTGAATGATGATTTCAGCCGTCATCCTTGCGGCAGGTGAGTCGAAGCGCATGGGGCAGCCCAAGATGCTGCTACCGTGGGGAGATGGCACCGTGCTGACGCAAGTCATTGCGGTGTTCCGGCAGGCAGGCATCGAGGAGATTCTCGTCGTCACCGGCGGGGCGAGGGAACAGGTGGAGCCATTGGCAGCAGGGCTGGGGGCGCGCACGGTCTTCAACGAGGCGTATCAAAGCGGCGAAATGCTGTCTTCGCTTCAGTGCGGGCTGCGGGCGTTGGGGAGTCAGACGCAGGCAGCGCTGATTGGGTTGGGCGACCAGCCTCAGGTCCAGGCGGGAAGCGTGCGCAAGGTGTGCGAGGCGTTCCTCGAGACAAAATCCAGCCTCATCGTGCCGAGTTATCGCATGCGGAGAGGGCATCCCTGGCTGGCGGCGCGCCCGCTGTGGGAAGCGCTGTTGAGGCTGGAGCCGCCCGCCTCGCCGCGCGATTTTTTGAACGCTCATGCAGCCGAAATCCATTACGTCAACCTTGAAGACCCCAACATCCTCGCCGACCTGGATACGCCGCAGGAGTATCGCCGGTGGCAGACCAAACCATGATACACTTGCCCGCTGAATTTCGGAAAAGAGGGTTCATTCATGCTGTATCACTTCACACGCTTCATCGTCAAACTTGGTACGGAGATTCTCTGCCGCATAGACGCCCCCAATTTAGATGACATTCCGCACAAGGGACCGTTGATTGTGATTTCGAATCATACGGGGCAGTTAGAAGTGCCGGTCTTCTTTGGGCAGCTGGCAAACCGCCCGATTACAGGCTGGGCAAAAGTCGAGTCTTGGGATCATCCTTTTCTGCGCTGGTTGTTCGATGTGTGGGGGCTGATTCCTGTGCGGCGCGGCGAGGCGGATACCTCGGCGCTGCGACAGGCGCTTCAGGCGCTGGAGCGGGGGTATCTCTTTGGCATTGCGCCCGAAGGCACGCGCAACAAGACGGGACGCCTGAAGCGCGCCCACCCCGGCGCGGTGATGCTGGCGGTCCATTCAGGGGCGCCCATCTTGCCGGTGGCGCATTGGGGCGGAGAAAACTTTTTGCGAAACTTGAGTCACCTGCGGCGCACCGATTTTCACATCCGCGTGGGCAAACCGTTCAAACTGGAACTTGACGGCGTGAAAATGACGCGCGAGGTGCGCCAGCAGATTGCAGACGAAATGATGCTGCGCATTGCGGAACTTTTGCCCCCGCAGTACCGCGGCGAATATGCCAATATCCAGCCGCCCGAGAAGCCCTTCACACAAGCAGTAAAATGGTCATAGGGTATTCTTTCAAATATGTAAAGGGTTTTCGCTTCTTTCAAATCGAGAAAAGATAGCCGGCTCTGTACAATAACCGGCGAAGAAAGGAGTGTGTACCATGAACAAACTTAGAAGGATCTTCCCCCTCATCATCGCCATTGCCCTGCTGGCGCTTCAGGCCGGACCTGTATCTGCCGCCCCCGCCCGGCAGGAGGGATTCATCACCGGAACCGTCTCCACCGCCGCCTGCGAAACCGATGCCGCCGGCGTGACCACGATTCTCCTCACCCTCACCATCACAGACGGGACGACCCAAATCGTGCGCATCTCTCTGGACACGGCGGTTGCGCTCGGCATTCTTGCCCCCGATACCCCCTGCAGCGACGAAGCGCTGGCGGGCGCAATCGGCATGGAGGTCAGCATTGACCCGGCGCTCGTTTTGCCGGAGCCAGAGGAAGAAGAGGAGGGAATGAAGCACCCCGTGGCGTATGCCCTCAGCCTGTTCTTCAAGGATGTGACCGATTACGACACCATCCTGCAAGCGTACGAAGACGGAACGGGGTTTGGCGTCATTGCTCAGGCGTTGTGGATGACTGTGCAAATCGAGGGTGATTCGAACGTCTTCCTGGCGATCCTCGAGGCAAAGCAAAGCGGTGATTACAGTGCCTTCCCGCTGGAAGACGGCACCGTGCCGCAAAACTGGGGACAGTTCAAGAAGGCGCTGAAGGAAAAGCACGCCAACCTCGGCGCTGTTATGTCTGCCGCAGGTGAGCAGGAGCAAAGCGGCGAGATCAATGCCCCCGGAAACAGCCAAAATAAAGACAAGGGCAACAACGGTCAGGGCAACGGGAACAATAAAGGCAAGGGCAAGGGGAAAGATTAATCACTGATGTTACGCGGTTCGTGATTGCTGGCGGTTCAAACCGCATCTAGCAATCACGAAGTCAGCCTTCGCTGACTTGAGCGCCTGTGCAGGCAGGCTTTGCGAGGTTGAGCCGCCGCCGCGCAGAGAAAACAAGCCTGTTCCACGAGAATCTGGAAGGCGTTCCGCGTACGGTGAGTGAATAACTCGCGTAAACCTTCGGGACGGTGTGTGTAACGCCGGCGGTAACTCAAAGCCGCCGGCGTTTTTCTATCTTCTGGGGGGTCGCTCACTCAAGAGGGAAAAAGTACGCATTGGTCTCGCGTTTTTGAAAGCCCATACGCAGGTACAACTGGTTTGCCTCCACCCGCCGCGGATTGGAAGTGAGCGCAATGCCATTGGCGCCCGCTTCGCGCGCAACTTCAATGGCGGAGCGCAAAAGCGCCTTGGCGATGCCCCGCTTACGGTATGCCGTATCCACTGCCACATCTTCCACAATCGAGCGGATGCCGGTCGGGACGCGGTAAATCGCAATGGTCAGCATCCCCGCAATGGGTGAGTCCGAAGCGGGATAACGCGCCAGCAGCAAGGTGGAGGCGCCGGAGTTCAAGAGGAGAGTCAGGTCGTCCCAGGAGGGAATCGGTTTGTGACTTCCCAGCAAGGGGACAAGACGCTGAACCGCTTCGAAGATTTCCGGCGTCAGATGCGAGGCTTTTTCGATGTGCATGGGTCAGGCAGGCTTGGGAGCGCCCAATTTTGGGAAGAAACTCATCACGGCATAGTAGGCTACATAGATGAACGAAACAGGCGTCACCCATTCGGGCACATCGGGATATTGCAGCAACCCCCACACGCCCAGCGCGCCGTAGAGATAAGTCAAGGCGAGGGTGAGGCGGCGCAGGCGGGTATTGCGGGTGGGATACAGGTATTTCACCGGCACAAAGACCAGGATGTTGCAAATCACCAGCGCCGCAAAATTGACCCAGGGATTCAACCCCAGCAGCATCATATACAACACGAGGAAATTCCACACCGAGGGAAAGCCTTTGAAGAAATAAGAGGTTTCGTCCGTTTTGGCTTCCACTTGCGAGAACTGAAAGGCGGAGGTCAACAAAATCGAAAGCGCCGCCGCCAATTCGAGTCCCTGCGGCATAAGGTTTGGCACGCGCACCAGCAGCAGCGACGCAACGACGACATAATTCACATAATCAATGATGTTGTCCATCAAGCCGCCGTCAATCCAGCGGGCATACGTCTTTACGTCGAACCAGCGCGCCAGGATGCCATCGAACCCATCCACGAACATGGCGAGGATGATGTACACCAGCGCAAGTTTGATGTTCCCTTCCCAAATGGTAAGCAGGGTCAAAAACCCCCACACTGCGCCGCTGGCGGTAAAGAGATGTACTGCATTCGCCAAGGCTTTCCGTGCCCAAAGAGGAAGTTTTTCCATGCTGTTCATACCTCACGAAAGATATAAGCAAATTATAGTAACTACCTACCGTCAGCCGAAAGAGGGAAGAAACCTGCCGCTGTGTGTCATTGCGAGGGCCGATGGTCGAGGAGGACAAAGCCCGTATCGAGACACAGCCCGAAGGGCCACGCCGAGGCTCGCCCGAGGCGCAATCTCCAGCATTTGCGGGGAGACTGCCACGCTCGCTGCGCTCGCTCGCAGTGACAGGTAGGTAGTTACAAATTATAAAAGAAAAGGCATGACGCCCTGTGCGTCATGCCTTTCGACTTTATTTTTTGATCAGCCCGGCGTTCACGGTCTCGCCGTCGAACGAGTCGCTGAGGACGGCGGCACCTTCGGGAGGGCTGCCAAACACGAGACGGGTCGTCAGCGTTTCGGTGGTGATGTACTCCTGGTGCGCTTCAATCGCGGACCTCAAGCCTGGCGAGGCTTCGACGAACAATTCAATGCGATCCGCCACATCCAAATCGGCGTTCTTGCGCAGGTCTTGCACGCGGCGCACAAATTCGCGCGCCAAACCTTCCTGAATCAGTTCAGGCGTCAGGTCGGTGACCAGGGCGGCAACGTAAGCGCCCTCCTCCGCCACCGCAAAGCCTTCTTTCGCCTGCGCCTTGACCTCCACCTCCTCCGGCAGGATGTCATATTCGGCGCCGTCGAGGCTCACCTTCAGCGCCTGCCCCGACATCAGCGTCCGCGCCACTTCTTCGGGGTTCATTGCCAGAATCGCCTTTTGCAGCGCGGGGAACTTGTTGCCGTATTTCTGCCCCAACTGTTTGGGCAGCGGCTTGACCGTGTGAGAAACCGCTTCGGTCGAGGCGTCCAGCAGACGGACGCGCTTGACGTTCAACTCGTCCATGAAGAGGTCGGCGTAGGTTTCCACGGCTTTGCGTTCGAGCGGGTTGCCCACAGAAAAGGCAACTTCTGCCAGAGGCTGGCGCACCTTGCGGTTTGCTTTTTGGCGGGCAGAATGTCCCAGCGAGGCGAGTTTCATCACCAGGTTCATATCGCGGTTGAGCGATTCGTCAATCAGTTCAGGCATCACCTGGGGCCACGCCGCCAAATGCACCGATTCGGGAGCGTTCTCATCCACCGAGCGCACGAGGTTTTGATACAACTCCTCGGCGAGGAAAGGCATGGCGGGGGCAATCAGTTTCGAGAGTGTGACCAGAGCCGTGTAGAGGGTGGAGTAGGCGGCTTGCTTGTCGGAATCCGATTCGGATTTCCAGAAGCGGCGGCGCGAACGGCGCAGGTACCAGGTGGAGAGTTTTTCCACAAAGGCTTCGATGGGGCGCGTGGCGTTCGGCACGTCGTATTGTTCGTATGCCTGCGTCACATCACGGACGAGAACATTGAGTTCGGAAAGCAGCCAGCGGTCCAGGTCGCTGACGGCAATCGGTAACGTGGTGAGGGCGGGCTTATCCAGGTTGGCATAGGTCACGAAGAACGAATACACGTTCCACAGGGTGAGGGTGAAACTGCGAATGACCTCGCCCACTAAATCGGCAGAGAAACGGCGTTCGTTACCCGGCGGGGTAGCGGTGTACAGATACCAGCGGAAGGCATCCGCCCCGTGAACGTTCAACACATCCCACGGGTTGACGATGTTCCCCAGCGATTTGGACATCTTGCGCCCCTCGCCATCCAGAATCAGACCGAGGCAGATGACGTTTTTGTAGGAGACCTGATCGAAGAGCAGCGTGCTGATGGCGTGCAGCGAGTAGAACCAGCCGCGCGTCTGATCCACGGCTTCGCAGATGTAATCGGCGGGGAATTGCGATTCGAACTTTTCTTTGTTTTCAAAGGGATAGTGCCACTGCGCCACCGGCATGGAACCGGAATCGAACCACACATCAATCAGGTCGGGGACGCGCGTCATCCGCCCGCCGCACTGCACACAATCCCAGTGAATCTGATCCACGTGCGGGCGGTGCAGGTCCAGCCCGCTCAGGTCACGCTCTGCTTTTTGAGAGAGTTCTTCCACCGAGCCGATCGCTTCGCGGTGTTTGCACGATTCGCATTCCCAAACGGGGAGCGGCGTGCCCCAATAGCGTTCGCGGCTGAGCGCCCAATCAATGTTGTTTTCGAGCCAGTTGCCAAAGCGGCCCTCTTTGATATGTTCGGGGACCCAGTTGATGGTGCGGTTCAGTTCCACCAGCCGCTCACGGTGAGCAGAGGTGCGAATGTACCACGACTCGCGCGCGTAATAGAGCAGCGGGGTTTTGCAGCGCCAGCAGAAGGGATAGGTGTGCTTGTACTCGCCCGCTTTGAAGAGCAGCCCGCGCGCCCGCAGGTCTTCGGTGATGTGCGGGTCGGCGTCTTTGACGAACATGCCGCGCCAGGGCGTCACCTCGTTGATGAACGTGCCGTTCGGCTGGACGGTCATCAGCACGGGCAGGTCGTGCTGGCGGGCGGTTTCCATATCTTCCTGCCCAAAGGCGGGAGCGATGTGTACCAAGCCGGAGCCGTCCTCGGTGGTCACAAAATCGCCCAGCACCACGTAATGCGCGGGTTTGTCCGGCGGCAGGAAGGTAAACAACGGATGGTATTTCGTCCCTTTGAGTTTACGGCCCTTGAAGGTGTCCACCACCTTCACCCATTCTTCGCCAAACACTTTCTGCATCAACGCTTTGGCAAGGATGAGTTTCTCCGTACGGCCGTTGTTCTCACGCTCCACAAGGACATATTCCACATCGGGGTGGGCGGCAACAGCAACGTTGGCGGGCAGCGTCCAGGGAGTGGTCGTCCACACTAGCAGGGAGGTATCGGGCTTATCCACCAGCGGCATGCGGACGAAGACCGAAGGGTCGGTGGCTTCGTCGTAGCCAAGGGCAACTTCATGGTCCGAAAGAGGCGTGCCGCAGCGCGGGCAGTAAGGCACCACCTTGTAACCCTTGTAGAGCAAGTCGCGCTCCCAGAAGTTTTTCAAAATCCACCAGACCGATTCGATGTAATCGTTGGTGTAGGTCACATAGGCGTCCTCGAGGTCCACCCAAAAGGCAATGCGGTCGGTAAGTTTTTCCCAATCTTGAATGTAAGTAAAAACGGACTTCTTGCAAAGTTCGTTGAAGCGGTCAATGCCGTATTCTTCGATTTGCTGTTTATTGGTAAAACCGAGCTGCTTTTCGACCTCGATTTCCACCGGCAGACCGTGCGTATCCCAGCCGCCGCGGCGCGAGACGTGATAACCGCGCATAATCTTGTAACGCGGGAACATATCCTTGAACGCGCGCGCCAGCACATGATGCACGCCGGGCTTGCCGTTGGCGGTAGGCGGTCCCTCGTAAAACACAAACTCGGGCGCACCCTGGCGCTGCTCAACGGTCTTGCGGAAGATTTCGGCTTGCTTCCAGAATTTCAGCACGCTTTCTTCCATCGCAGTCACGTTGAGTTTGGGACTAACTGATTTGAACATTCGGCCTCCATCGGTTACAGGTTTAAGGTTTGAACGTTCAACCGTTCAAACCGGCAACTTTCAACTTAAACACTGATGTTACGCAGTTCTTGATTGCTGGCGGTTCAAACCGCATCTAGCAATCACGAAGTCAGCCTTCGCTGACTTGAGCGCCTGCGCAGGCAGGCTTTGCGAGGGTCAGCCGCGACTTCAGTCGCCGCGCAGAGAAAACAAGCCTGTTCCACGAGAATCTTGAAGACGTTCCGCGTAAGGTGAGTTAAACAAAAACTCCCATCTCACACAGAGACGAGAGAATTCCCGCGGTACCACTCTGCTTCCCCGCTTGGCGGGGCGCTCGGCGGGCGACCAACATCGCCCTGTCCCTGTAACGTGGGACAACTACGGCTCGCTTACTCGGGTTCGGCTCGCGGCTCCGGGAGGATTTTCAACCTGTTTCGTTGACCTGCTCGCACCTTTGCGGTCTATTTCAACCGCACCGCAGGCTCTCTGACAACTCTGCAGGCTTACTCGTTCCCATCACTGCCTTTCGATGCGCGGATTATGCCATAGGATAGGGCCTGCGTCAAACCTCCTCAAGGCTTGCCTCGCACCCCATCCTGCGGGATAATTCGATTTATGACGACCCTGCTTTTGGATGCCGATGCCATCCCCCCTGCTTCACACCAAATCTTCACCGCTTCGCGCGTGGACCTGAACCTGACTCAGCCTCCGAAACGCTTTTTCCGCCACGGATGGCAATCCTGGACCCTCAGCGCCTGGCTCGACCCGCACGAGCCGCCCCTGCCCATCCGCGCTCCCGAATTCCGCGCCAAGGATGAAGACCCGCTCTATGCCTTTCACAAGAACCACGTCAGCGCATGGGTGAGCGCGGTGGAACTGGCAAAAGACGACATCCTCCTCATCGGGGCGCTGGGCTTGGGCGGGCGCATCGAATTTGCCGCCCGCACACTGAAAGGTTTCTACGAAGACGAAGGCGAGGGCGAATGGGTTCTTGCCCGCGGCAGTGAAACACAGGTCTTTAGCCAATATGCCTCTCTGCTGGAGGCGAAATTCGGCAAAACCCGTTTCGACAAGCCGCCCCGCGTTTGGTGCTCTTGGTATTCACTCTACAAATGGATCAACGAACCGCTCCTCACCAAAGCTCTGCATGAATTGCGCGACCTGCCGTTTGATGTCTTTCAAATTGACGACGGCTGGCAGGACGAAAGCGGTCACTGGGAGGCAGGGAAAAATTTTCCGAACGGCATGGCGGCTTTTGCAGAAAAAATCAAAGCCAGCGGGCGCACGGCAGGCATCTGGCTCTCGCCCTTCATCGTCACCCCCGATTTGAAAATTTTCCACGAACACAACGACTGGATTTTGCGCGATGAGCAAGGCAACCTAGTCACCGCCGGCAGAAACTGGAGCGGCACCACCTACGCCCTCGATGTCACCCGCCCCGACGTGCTGGAGTGGCTCGACAGGCTAATTCGCAAAGTCACCGGCTGGGGATACGGTTACCTGAAACTCGATTTTCTCTACGCCGGCGCTGCGGCTGGCAAACGCTTCCGGGACATGCCACGCGAAGAGGCATATCGCAACGCTCTGCGTGTGATGCGCGAGGCGGCGGGCAACGCCTACATCCTCGCCTGCGGCGCGCCCATCATCCCATCATTGGGGTTATGTGACGGCATCCGCATCGGTCCCGATGTCACGCCTTACTGGTTGAATCAGGCATTGAGCATCTGGCTGAATAACCCCAACGACCCAGCCACTCAAAACGCCATCCGCACCAGCCTGCATCGCTTGTGGCTGAAGCCGCTGGTTCACATTGACCCGGATGTGCTGTTCTTCCGCCGGCGGTGGAACGCTCTCACCCCGCAGCAGAATCAACTCCTGCAGGATTTGGGAACGCTGACCGGCTTCAAAGCCACCTCCGATTTGCCGTGGTGGTGGAAGGAATCGGAGGCAGAAGAGGTGCGGAGGTTTTTGGAAGCAGAGTCAAAGGTCGAGAGGCTGAACCGTTATTGTTATCAAATTGACGGGCGGATTGTGGATTTCAGCTCGGCGATGCCCATCCCCGCTTCGCACATGGATTTCCCGGTTTGGCTGGCGCGGAATTGCGGTCTGTTGAAGATTGTACGGCATCAGGTTTTGCCTGCCTTGCTGGCGGGGCTGCTCAACCGCTGAAGCAGAAGATAAAATGAGCAAGATAAAAATTCTGATTGCAGAAAAAGACCCCGCCGCCGCGCAGGATTTGCAAAAACGGCTGGAAAAACTCGGATATGAGGTTATTGGCATTGCACAGAGCAGAGAGGAGACGCTCGAAAAATCTGCCGCACTCACCCCCAGCCTGATCATCATGAACACGCATTTGCGGGCGGAAAATGAGGGCATCCACACCGGCAGCCTGATCCGCGCTTCCAGCGACATCCCGATTGTGTACCTTTCCTCGCACGTGGGGGAGGATACCGTCCGCCGCGCCAGTTCCACCGGACCATTCGGCTACATCGTCAAGCCGTTCGACGAGACGCAGTTGTTCGTCACCGTTGAGGTCGCCCGCGTGCGGCACAAACTGGAGCAGCAGCTGCGCGAAAACAAACAATGGTTGAACGGCGTGTTGATGAGCATCGGCGATGGTGTGATTGCCGTGGATAGCAGCGGGCTGGTGCGCTTCATCAACGCCAGGGCGGAAAAACTGACCGGACTGAATGAAATGCAGGCGATTGGAAAACCTCTCTGGGACATCCTTCCCCTGCTGGATGAGCGCAGTGAAGAATATATAGACCTTGCGCGGTATCTATCCCTGCACCAGGGCGGAGACGGAAACGAAGACGGACTGGAAGCGGTGCTGATCTCGCCCGACGGCAGGAACATTCCACTGGAAGTCAATTTCAATCCCATCCTTGATTCGCAAAACACTTTTCAGGGGCTGGTGCTGGCGTTTCGAGACATCACAGCCAGGCGCCAGGCAATGGAACAAATCACACGCCAGGCAAGCCGCGCCGAAGCGCTGGTGCAGATCGCCAAACAACTCAACTCACGCCTCAACCTGCAGGATACCCTGGACGCGGTCTGCCGGCTGACCAATCAAGCGGTGAAGGCATCGGCTTCGGCGGTCTTTTTATACGATTCGAAGAGCGGCGCCTATCGTGACATGGCGCGCAAATTCGAAAGCGACATTCCCGCCGCACACACCAACCCCCTGCGGCTTTCCTTCTCCCGCGCCGATTTGCTCCGTTTTCTGACCGCCGATTTTTCAGTGTTCACCCTTTCGGACCCCGCGCGTAACAGGGAGGTGCCATTTCGAAGCCTTTTGAGGCTGTCTGGCATTCATCACCTTGCGGTTGCGCCGCTGGTGAGAAACAACGAAGTGATGGGGGCGCTGATTTGCGGAACAGGCAAAAAGAGGGAGTTCACCCAGGAAGATTTACTGCTCCTGCACGGGCTGGCGGAGCATGTCATGATTGCCGTCGCCAACGTGCGTCTCTTCGAACAGGTGCGTCTCGGCAGAGAACGTCAGCGTTTGCTTTCGAAAAACATCGTGGAGATTCAGGAAGCCGAGCGGCGGCGCATTGCCCGTGAACTGCACGATCACCTCGGTCAGTCGCTCACCGGTCTCCAGTTTATGCTGGAAACGGTCAAACAACAGGCAGAGGAGACCCAAAAATCGCACGTGCAGGAAATCCAAAACGCCGTTACCGAAATCATCGGGCATGTGCGGGAGATGTCGCTTAACCTGCGCCCCAGCATGCTCGACGACCTGGGGCTAATCCCCACCCTCAAGTGGCACATCGAACGCTTCACCGCCCAAACCGGGATTCGTATTCACTTCGACGCCTCGACCGCCCCTGAGCGTTTTCCTGCCAACCTCGAAACCACCGCCTACCGCATCATTCAGGAAGCGTTGACCAACGTCGCCCGTCACTCCAACGCACGGGAGGCATTCGTGAGAGTAACAGCAGCGGATGACGTCCTTCGGCTTGAAATTATAGATAATGGGAAAGGCTTCGATGCTTCTACAGTTCTCAACAAGCCAACCTCAGGCTTGAGCGGAATGTCCGAACGGGCAGACCTGGCGGGAGGTTACCTGACCGTGAATTCATCTCCAAACCAGGGGACCCACATCGTGGCAGAGCTCCCCCTCACAAACAAAACATTGGAGAGACGAAAGAATGACCGTAACCATCCTGCTAGTTGACGATCATCCGATGATTCGTCAGGGACTGAGGAATCTATTGCATGGTCAAACGGATATCAAGGTTACGGACGAAGCAGCCGACGGTCTGGAAGCGCTTCGCAAAATTGAACTATGCAAGCCGGATATCCTGCTCATTGATATCATGATGCCCAACCTGAACGGTTTGGAAGTCATTCGTCAGGTGCCAAAACTTTCACCCGCTACGCGGGTCGTTGTGTTTTCGATGCAAGGCGCCGAGCCGTATGTTGTAGAAGTGCTCAAAGCAGGCGCGATGGGCTACATCCTCAAAGATGCAGGACCTGCCGAAATTCTGACCGCCATTCAAAGCGTCTTGCAAGGGGAACGGTATCTCAGCCCGGCGCTTTCCGAACGGTTGGAGGCAGCGGGCGGTTATAGCAAAGCAGCAGACGAGATGGATTTATATCAGTCCCTTACGCTACGCGAACGGGAAATCTTTCAAATGGCAGCAAAGGGTAAAACCAGCACGGAGATTGGAGAGATTTTATCCATCAGCCCGCGCACCGTGGAGATTCATCGCAGCCGCATCTTGAAGAAACTTGGTTTGCGGAATCAGTCCGAATTGATTCGCTACGCCATCAAGCGGGGAATTCTGCCAATGGATGAATGACTACCCTGTGCGGGGGTATTTTCCTGCGCCTTACACATCTGTAAACGGCAACACATCTGAAATACGTAGACCTACGTATTCCTCTTTTTATCGGATAAGGCAGAATGATAAGAAGGAGAATGCGATGAAACGTGTATCCTCTGCAAACTGCGGGGCAATCTGCTCGTCCCGTTTGCAGGCTGGCATGATGCTCACTCATTCTCCCCTCCAGTCCAATTTGAATGCAACATCTCAGCCAAAATGTCATACGTTCGAGAGCGAGGGAAGCCATGAAAAATACGCGCGAAACCACCTCTTATGAATTTTCATCCACACAACCGCAACAAAGACAAAACGACACTCTCGCAGCCGGTCCCCAGGCGGCAGATTCTGATTCGAACCAGGAATCGAGAATGCTCGTTGTCTTGTTGATTCTTTTATTCATCCTGTTAGCGGCTGTGAGCGTTCTGTTATGGGTTTCTACCGAGGGCGGCTATTCGGCAGCCGCTGCCATTTTGCGCTGGCAACACCTAACCTGAAGATGTTCCCTCCACAGCAAACGATAAACATGCCGCATCAAAGCCCAATCTGGCAGGAAAACTTATCACCCCACAAAATGCAGTCAGGGGGGTGCTTGTGCTGCAAGACAAGTAACCCTATTGAAAATGTATCGCCCGCATCCCCTCAGGCAATATATACGCTTTGGAACAACACGCCGTATTGCGCCAAGCCTGGCTTGCGGTGGATTGAACAATGAAACGCATCTCTTTTTCGTCCAAAATCTATTTTCTGTTTATTTACCTGGCAGGCGCCGCCATCCTTTCTTTCCACTTGCCAAATGCTGACTTTGTGGAGCCTGCAGTATTTCTCAGTTTGTGTTTATTAGGGGCAATTTTTCACATCCTCAAAGTCGAAGGAGCCACCCGCCATTCGCACTTCACCTTTAGTTTCCTGATCTTCGGCTTTGCACTCATCTTTTTACCGCCTTCGCAGGCGCTGATTGTCATCCTCGTATCCAACGTGGCAGAATGGGTCTGGGTTCGCCGGCCCTGGTTTGTTCAACTTTTCAAGATTGGCTGTCATTTCATCTCTGCGCAGGCTGCCATGCTGATTTATGAACGGCTCAACCTGAGCAGGGATTTTGCCTCGTGGCAGGTTGTCCCTGCGACGGTTCTGGCAATGATTGGGTTTACGCTGGTCAATCAGGTCCTAGTGAGCGCGGCTCTGTGGCTGGCGCGGGGGAGAAGCCCTCGTCAATCGGGGGTTTTCGCCCTTATGCCGCTGGCAATCAATGTGATTATGCTGATCTCAGGAGCAAGCCTGGTATTGGTCTGGCAATTCAACCCGTATGCGCTGGTACTGTTTCTGGCGCCTCTCTACCCAATTTACATTTCCATGAAAATTCCGGCTCTGGAGCGAAAAACAGTAACTGACCAGAAAACCGGGTTATTCAACCACCAGTACTTCATGGAGCATCTGAGGAGCGAACTTCGGCGCGCCAGCCGCAACGACCTGCCTCTCTCCATCATCATGGCAGACCTCGATCTGCTGCGAAACATCAACAACACCTATGGGCATCTCGCAGGCGATGAAGTGCTGAAAGCCGTGGCAGAGACTCTCAAACATTCTGTACGCGCTTCGGATGTGGTTGCCCGCTTTGGCGGCGAAGAGTTTGCCATTCTGATGCCCGAAACAGAAATCGAGACAGCCATCGAACGGGTGGAGTTTATCCGCCGCAAAATTGAAAATGCCTGGTTTCGTATTCCTACCAGCAATCAACCGATTCAAGTCACTTTAAGTATGGGCGTGGCCATGCGCGATACTGCCGAGCAAACCGCAGAAGAGATCATCCACAACGCCGATACCGCCCTGTACAACTCCAAACTCAAGGGGCGCAACCGCGCCTATGCCTATATGTACAACACCTTCAGAAGAGTGGAAACCGGGCCAACGAACGCCGTCCGCGCCGTGGCAACGCGGCCGGTCCGCCTTCCCAATGGCGGCATCTCTTCCTTCTACCGCACACGCAACTAGACAACGAGTTAAAGTAAAGCGGGAGAGCAGGCAAGTGGAGCGCAGAGTGACATTAGAGAACATCACTCTGCGCTCGAGTTTTCATACGCTTTTTAGAGCAGCGATATTCATCCCTGCGTGAACAAGGCATCCGTCTTTGCCGCCATGATGAAGTCGTTCCTGTGCAGTCCCTTCACCACATGCGTCCACCACTGAACAGTGACCTTTCCCCATTCGAGCACCATCAGAGGATGGTGATTCTGCTTTTCGGCAATGGCGGCAACCTGATTGGCAAACTGCACCGCGGGAGCATAACCCTTGAACTTGAAACCACGCTGCAGCCGCAAAACGCCGCCCTGCTCCACCACTTCCCACTGAGACACGGCGGGCAGCCAGGCAGCGATCTCGGCTTCGCTCAGCGGCGGGTCGCCGGCGCGGCAGGGAACACATGTTTCAGCAGAGAAATCGGTCATTGCGCGCCTCCGTTTTACAACCTGATGTTATGCACCGTCCCGAAGGTTTGGAGCGAAAGCAAACCTGATTCTTGAGAACCTTCGGGACGTTTCGCGTAAGGTGAGTTACAACGTCTTTTCGCCCCAGTGAATTGCAATGGTGCCAAACATAAAGCGTTGAAAAGCAACCCCTTTGAAGCCAGCCTGCGTCATGCGCCCCGCCATCTCTTCCGCTGTGAGGAAACCTTCTGTCGTTTCGGGAAGGTAGCGGTAGGCTTCGGGCGAGCCGGTGATGAGCCCGCCCAGCGTGGGGATGACGAAGTGCATGTGGAGCCAGATAAACGGTGAAAGGATGTTGCGTTTCGGGCGGGTGGTGTCGAGGATGACGATCCTGCCGCCAGGCTTGAGGATGCGATACTGTTCTTCCAGCGCCTTTTGCACATCAATGACATTGCGCATCAGAAAGCCGGAGACCACCGCATCGAAGGACGAATCGGGAAACGGAAGTTGAAGGGCATCGGCAGCGGCAAAATCGAGAGCCTCGCTGCGGCGGCCCACCCGCATCATCTCCAACGTGAAATCTGCGCCCACCACCCTGGCTTGGGGAAACGCCGAAAGCGCCTCCCGCACCAGGTCGCCGGTGCCGGTTCCGAGGTCCAGCAAAGAAGCGTGAGGAGTCAGCCGCGCCAGTTCGATGACGCGTTTCCTCCAGCGGACGTCCTGACCGCCGGTCATCAGGCGGTTCATCAAATCGTACCGCCGGGCAATGCGGGTGAACATGTTCTGAACGTATTTTGCCCGTTCGCTGCCTGTCAATTGAGTCATAAAATCTCCTGATGGATTTTCGCAATTATACGTTATACTGCCCGAATTGAATTTACCCCTGGAGCAAATTCTGTGACACGAACCGCTTTCAACTGGAACGCCTGGATACTTGCCAGCCGCCCGCGCACCCTCCCCGCCGCTGCCGCTGGGGTGGTAATGGGGACGGCGCTGGCATGGTACGATGGATTTTTTCGCCCGGACGCTGCGCTGGTTTGCCTGCTGACGGCGCTGTTGTTGCAAATTGGCAGTAACCTCGCCAACGATGTGTTCGATTTCGAGCGCGGAACCGATACCGCCGACCGCCTCGGTCCGACACGGGTGACGCAGGCGGGAATCCTCACCCCGCGGCAGGTAAAAACAGGGATGGTGGTGGTGTTTGGGGTAGCGGTATTGCTGGGACTATATCTGGTCTGGCTGGGCGGCTGGGTCATTGCGCTGTTGGGCGCTGCGGCAATCGTATCCGCCATCGCTTACACAGGCGGGCCGTTCCCCATTGGGTATTATGGGTTGGGAGATATTTTCGTGTTCATCTTCTTTGGTCTGGCGGCAGTGGCAGGGACGTATTACCTTCAGGCAGGCATGGTCACCCCAGCCGTGTGGTGGATGACTCTTCCGCCGGGATTGATTATCACGGCTATCCTGGTGGTCAACAACCTGCGCGACATTGAAAGCGACCGCAAGGCTGGCAAACATACCCTTGCCGTTTGGCTGGGTGAACGCGGCGCAAAGATCGAGTATCTTGCCTGTATGCTGGCTGCTTACGGCATTTTGGCTGTGGCCGGCATGCTGCGTTTCATTCCGTGGACGGGGCTGCTGGCATGGTTGTCTTTACCGCTGGCTTATCAGGCGTCGAGAATCGTTCTCACCCAAAAAGGGCGCCCGTTGAACGCAGCGCTCGCCAAGACCGGTCAAACAGCGTTGCTTTTTAGTTTATTCTTTTGGCTGGGGTTATGGCTCGGTTGAGTCTATCTTTGAGGACGATGAACCGCCTGCAGTATCCGTCGCGGCTGGCAGCGTGGGTTGTTCTTGAGGGGCAAGCGCTTCTCTAAAGGACCGAATCCCGCTTCCGATTTCACCCATCATCTTTGCCAGCCTGCCGGGACCAAAGACCAGCGCAACGATGACAAGAACAATCAGCAATTCAGGAAAGCCAAATTCAAACATGGGGGTAATCCTTTCGACAGAAAGTGTAGCGCCGTGAGGTGAAAATGGAATTAATGGGCTTCCTTCGCATGAATCACTGCCGCCCCACGTTGGTATTCGAGATACCAGCGGGGGCGGGCTTTATTGGACGGCTGGCTTACGCCTTGAAGGCGGCTGTTTACTCCAGCGCTTATATCACTTCTGCCAGCGCTTTCACCGAGGGTACATGCACGCGCATTACTTTGCGTTTCGCTTCCAGTAGGGCTTCGTAATCGCCCAGCGCCTGCGCGCGGATGAGTGTGCCAAAGGTCAAGCCCTGAGAGGGGATGGCAAAGTCCCGCTCCGGCTCGGCGGTAATGACGAGGAACAGCGCATTTTTCGGTCCGCCTTTGTGAAACTGACCGGTGGAATGCTGGAAACGCGGACCAAAGCCTGCAGTGACCGCATTGCCGGTTTGCGCGCGGATGGCGGCGCGCAAACGCTGCAAGGTTTCGGTATTTTCGGGGTTGCGCGGCAGGTAGGCATTGATGGCAACGTAGCCACCCTTTTTCGCCTTCTTCAAAAATCCGCGCAGCACTGCCTTGAGCGACGCACCGGAAACAGCCAACGGAGTAAATACACTGATACCGTCTTTCTTCCAGGCGGGTTTGCCCTCTTTCAACCTGCCTTTCTTTTGATACTCCGCTATTTTTGCCTTGGTAATCTTCTTGCTCGATTCGACATTCGGCTGGTCGAAGGCATTCACACCTAAAATGTGACACGCGATGGCGGTAGCAACCTCCCAGCGGTATATCTCGGCGCCGACATCGTAGAACGTGGAAAATGGGAATTGAAGAACGGGGTGACCGGCGGCTTTCAACGCAGCGACGGCTTGATCATGCTCACCCGTCTGACGGAGATAGACGAAAATGCGGTCGCTGCCATACACTTCGGGTGCGCCCAACGGTTCTAATGGGACGGGCAGGATGCCTTTCCCGTTTTTGCCGCTGGATTCGGCGATGATTTGCTCGATCCAGCCTGCAAACGCCGCCAGCGGCGCATCCGCCAGGACCGTCAACTTGTCGCGCCCGCCCAAAGCCGCTTCGCCCATCACAGCCCCCAGCGCCAGGCCAGGGTTGCGCGCCGCAGGGATGTGCGCCTCGCACTGACGCCGCATCCAATCGGCGCGGTCGAGCAGGCGGGGAAGATCTATGCCCAGCAGCGCCGCAGGGACGAGCCCAAAGTCGGTCAGCGCGGAGTAACGTCCGCCTACCAGCGGGTCGGCAGAGAAGATTTTGCGGAAGCCGCGCCGCCTTGCCAGCGCCTCCAGTGAGGTGCCGGGGTCGGTAATGGCGGCAAAGCGCGAGCCGTCTCTTTGGCTGAGTTTCCAGAAATATTCGAACGCCGCCATCACTTCGGCGGTGCCGCCCGATTTGCTGGCAACGATGTATAAACTCTTTTCGGGCGGGAAGTCCTGCGCGGCTTGTGCCACCTGCGCGGGGTCGGTGGAATCGAGGATGCCCAGGCAGATTTCTCCGCCCTTTGTTTCTTTCCCCTCGGGAGAGGCGCCAAGCAGCGAACTGAACACCTCCGCCGTAAGCGAGGAGCCGCCCATGCCCAGCACCAGTACACGCGTGATTTTGGCTTTGCGGATTTCTCTGGCAAAGGCGCGGTATTCGTTCAGTTTTTGGCGCGCCTTGTCGGTGGAATCCAGCCAGCCGAGGCGGATGGTCACTTCATGTTGACCGATGGGGTCTTTTGCCGAAGCCCAAAGCGCGGGATCGTGGTTCCACAGGCGGGCGGGGACGGACTCCGCTTCGAGGCGGGCAATCTGTTTGGGAGCCGAGTCGGCTAAAGGTCCAAGAGAAGAAGCGGCGGCTTTGCGTCTCTCGTCAATGGTGGCGAGGAGTTGGGCGAAGGCATCCGCAAAGGCTTTGACTCCCTCGTCTTCCAGTTCCTGAGTAATTACATCCATCGAGATGCCGAGCGCCTCCAGTTGGCGGATGACGTTTTGCGCTTCGTCGAGACCGCGCAGGAGGGTGGCTTCGGCAACGCCGTGATCTTTGAAGGCTTCGAGCGTTTGCGGCGGGACGGTGTTGACGGTTTCGGGACCGATGAGGTTATCCACGTAAATGGTATCGGGGTAGGCGGGGTTTTTGGTGCTGGTGCTTGCCCACAGCGGACGCTGGACGCGCGCGCCTTTGACTTTGAGGTTTTCCCAGCGCCGCCCGGCAAAGGTTTGCTGGTAGAGGTCGTATGCCAGTTTGGCGTTGGCAATGGCGGCTTTGCCTTTGAGGGGGGAGGTATCGGGAAGTTTGGGGTCTATTTTGGTATCCACGCGCGAGACGAAGAAGGAAGCGACCGAGGCGATGTGGTCAATGGGGTGACCCGCTGCGGCGCGCTCTTCGAGGCCGCTGAGGTAGGCGTCCATGACTTCGGCATAGCGCGTGAGGGAGAAAATGAGGGTGACGTTGACGTTGACGCCCGCGGCAATGGCTTTGCGAATGGCGGGAATGCCCTCCCGTGTGGCGGGGATTTTGATCATGAGGTTGGGGCGTTGGACACGCGCCCAGAGCTGCTGGGCTTGCGCGGCGGTGGCTTCGGTGTCGTGAGCGAGGTAGGGGCTGACTTCGAGGCTGACGTAGCCGTCGCCGCCGTTGGTTTCTTCGTAGAGCGGGGCGAAGGCGTCGCAGGCGGCGCGGATGTCTTCGATGGCTAACTGCCAGAAGATTTTTTCGGCATCCCAGCCTGCCCAGGCAAGAGGGGTGAGGGCGGAGTCGTAGTCGCTGGTTTTGGCGATGGCGTTGTTGAAGATGGTGGGGTTGGAGGTGACGCCGCGAATTTCGCCGCGTTCGATCATCGCCTGGAGTTCGCCGTTTTCCAATAATTTCCGCTGGATGTTATCGTACCAGAGGGATTGACCGAGGGAGGTGAGTTTTGATATTGGGTTCATGGTTGTGTCCGTTTGAGGGGGGTGGAAGGCGGCAGGTGTACTTTTCAACTGGTCAACTTTCCATCTTCCTCGAGTTTATGAATCTTGCCTACTCTTCTTGCCAGCCGTTCGCCGCCGGCTTTACTTCCCTGGTATTCGGCGTTCAAAAAGGCAAGGATGAGGCTTCGGGCAAGTTCGGGTCCAATCACGCGCCCGCCCAGGCACAGGACGTTCATGTCATCGTGCATCACACCCTGCGCGGCGGAGTAGGTATCGTGACAGACGCAGGCATACACGCCTTTCATCTTGTTGGCGGCAATGCACGCGCCAATTCCGGAGCCGCAGCATAGAATACCGCGCTCCGCTTCTCCGCTTTGAATGGCACGCCCCACCTTTTCGGCAAAGTCGGGGAAGTCCACGCTTTCGGCGGAGTAGGTGCCGAGGTCAATGGGTTCATGCCCGGCGTCACGGACGGCGTCTAGCACGATTTGTTTGAGCGGGAAACCCGCATGGTCAAAGCCGACGGCAATTTTCATTTGACACCTTTTCCTGCTGCAAAAGATGAAACGGCTCAACGAGAACATACCTCGCCGAGCGAGTGGTATGGCTAGAGGCTCTTTGCCTTTGCCACGATATTTTCGACGGTAAAGCCAAGTTTTTCGAAGATGACCTTATACGGCGCGGATGCGCCATAGCGATCAATGCCGATGAAGGACCCGGCGTATCGTTCCCAGCCGAGGCTGGCTCCTGCTTCGACAGCAAGCCGCGCCTGAATCTTTTTCGGCAGCACAGACTCTTTATACGCCTCGTCCTGCATTTCGAACAATTCCCAACTTGGGAAGGACACCACCCGCACGCCGCGCCCTTCGGCATGGAGCTTCTGCGCCGCTTCCAAAATCAGCCAGACTTCCGAGCCAGATGCCATGAGGATGAGTTCGGGTTCGCCAAAGTCCTTCAGCACATACGCGCCTTTTTCAACGGGCGCTTCACCGTTCGAGCGTTCGAGCGTTGGGACGTTCTGTCGGGTCAATGCCAATGCGGTAGGACCGTCTCTACGCGAGATTGCAATCTTCCACGCTTCGCGCACTTCGTTTGCATCCGCCGGGCGGATGACAACGAGGTTAGGCGTGGCGCGCAAAGCGGCAAGATGTTCGATGGGTTGATGAGTGGGACCATCTTCGCCGAGACCGACCGAGTCGTGGGTGAAAACAAAAATGGAGGGGATGTGCGAAAGCGCGGCGATGCGAATGGCAGGCTTCATGTAATCTGAAAAGACGAGGAACGTGCCGCCGTAAGCGATGACACCGCCGAACAAGTTCATCCCATTGAGCGCCGCGCCCATCGCATGTTCGCGCACGCCAAAATGGAAGTTGCGCCCCTCGCGCGAGTCTTTTTGGAAGGCGGGGCTGCCGTCAATTTTGGTGTTGTTGGAGGGCGCTAAATCGGCTGAGCCGCCGATGAGTTCCGGCAGGGCTGAAGCCAGCGCGTTGATGACTTTGCCCGAGGCGGCGCGCGTTGCCAATCCCTTTGCATCGGGCGGGAAGACGGGGAGTTGAGCATCCCAGCCTTCGGGAAGTTTGCCAGCCAGGCGGCGGTTCAACTCGGCACCCAATTGCGGGTGCAGCCGCCCGTAGGCTTCGAGTTTCATCTTCCAATCAAATTCGAGTTCGCGTCCGCGCTCCACGGCTTTGCGGAAGAAAGCGAGGACATCTTCGGGGATGTAGAAGCGGGGTTCGAGGGGCCAGCCGAGGGTCTGTTTGGCAGCGTTGAGTTCTTCTTCGCCCAGCGGTTCTCCGTGCGCTTTTGCCGTTCCCTGCCGCGTCGGCGCGCCATATCCAATGATTGTGCGGCACATGATGATGGAGGGACGCGGGTCGCGTTTGGCGGCTTGAATGGCGCGGTCAATGGCCTCCACATCGTTGCCGTCTTCCACTTTTTGCACGTGCCAACCATAGGCTTCGAAGCGCGCAGCGCGATCTTCGGTGAAGGCGAGGTCGGTGGAGCCGTCTATCGAGATGTGGTTATCATCGTAGAGGTAGATGAGGCGTCCCAGTTGCAAATGTCCCGCCAGCGAGGCGGCTTCGGAGGCTACGCCCTCCATCAAGTCGCCGTCGGTGACAATGGCATAGATATACGATTGAATCAGTTCGTGGCCGGGTCTGTTGAAAAGTGCGGCAAGATGCGCTTGCGCAATTGCCATCCCTACCCCGGCGGCAAATCCCTGCCCCAGCGGGCCGGTGGTCATTTCCACGCCGGGGGTGAGACCGTATTCCGGGTGACCGGGGGTGATGCTGCCCCACTGGCGGAAGTTCTTCAGGTCATCGAGGCTGACGTCGTATCCCGTCAGATGAAGCAGCGAATAGAGCAGCATCGAACCGTGTCCGCCCGAAAGGATGAAGCGATCACGTCCGTGCCATTTGGGGTTGCGGGGGTTGTGGCGCAGGTGGCGCGTCCAGAGGGTAAATGCCATTGCGGCGGCGCCCATTGGCAGTCCGGGGTGACCCGAATTGGCTTGCTGGACAGCATCCGCAGAGAGAAAGCGAAGGGTGTTGATAGCGCGAGTTTGAAGATCGTCTGTCATGAATCGAACCTGCCAAAGTGAGATGCCTGATTTTACCATCGCTATTGGGCGGTTCATTGCTCCGCTGGCGCGATGGGCGGTGTAAAAGAGCAAAGGCGCGGCGCCGGACTTGGTCAGCCTCCAGCCGTAAGATGTGAAAGGCACAAACACACAATATAGCATGGCACATACCCAACGCAGGCTTCTCTACTCTCTCGTCCTTGTCCTCGGTCTGGCATGGATCTTCCTCAGCGCCGACCGCAGCGGCGCCTCTACCGCGGGGCAAATTCCCGCCCCCCAGCGCGGCTTTCTCGCGCCCGATTTCGAATTGAACACGCTCGACGGCAAAAAAATCAAACTCTCCGACCTGCGCGGGCAGGCAGTGCTGGTCAACCTGTGGGCAACCTGGTGCCCGCCCTGCCGCGCCGAAATGCCCACCATCCAAACCGTGTACGAAGAATACAAAGATCAGGGCTTCATCGTCCTCGCCGTCAACATGACCTACCAGGACACCTACGCAAACATCGCCCCCTTCGTCGAACAATACAGCCTTACCTTCCCCATCCTGCTCGATGAAAGCGGCGTCATAGGCTCCGCCTACCAACTGCGTTCCCTGCCCTCGTCGTTCTTCATTGACCGCAGCGGCATCATCCGCGAAGTAATCATCGGCGGACCGATGGCAGAAGCGCTGCTGCGCACCCGTGTGGAGGAAATTCTCAAATGATCGAAATCTTCCGCTCCCTCTTTGCCCCGCCGCGTCACTTCCTGCTCATCGTTGCCGCTTTATGGATCGGGCTGACGCTCGCCGAAAAACGCAGCGAACGGCACGGCGTCTCCAAAGAGCAGCTCAACAACCTGACGTTCTACGCGCTCATCGCCTACATCGTCGGCGGGCGGGTGATGTTCGCGCTCGCAAATCTCTCCGCCTTTTCGCAGAGTCCGCTCAGCCTCTTTTCGCCCAACCCCGACCTGTTCGACCCCGCCAGCGGAAGCATTGCAGCCGTTCTGACCGCCCTCATCTATGGTCAACGGCAAAAACTCCAACTCTGGGGAACGCTCGACGCCTTAACGTCCCTCTTTGCCGTGTTCGCCATCGGACTTCACCTTTCCCACCTTGCCGCTGGAACAGCCTTTGGCAGCCCCACCACGCTTCCCTGGGGAATAGAATTGTGGAACGCCTCCCGGCACCCGGCTCAACTCTATGAACTGTTCGCTTCACTCTTCATCTTCAGCCTGGTCTGGCTCCCCAAATCGAATCGTCCCCCCGGCCTGCTCTTCCTCCAATTCATCGCTCTCACCGCCGGCGCGCGTCTCTTCCTCGAAGCCTTCCGCGGAGACAGCACGCTGGTTCTGGGTGGGCTGCGGCTGGCGCAGATTTTGGCATGGACGGTGCTTTTCGCAGCGTTTCTGGCTGTCGAAGCGCTGCAAAGGCAAAGACAAAGTCCCTAAAAACAAAAGCCGCCTCCCGTCGAAAAAGAGGCGGCTTTTTTTCGTTCGTCGTCAATTCCTCATGGCAATCGGCTTCAGGTACGAATCGAGCAGTTCATCCATCTGCTCCAGCGATTCGCACACAAAGAGCATGGGGTTGAAGGCATACACCGTCTTCGGGATGCGCGCAATGGTTTCGATATCGAACGGCGCAAGGATGACCTCGCCGCCGAAGATGCCCTCCTGGGCAATACCGAGGCTTTGATACAGCGAAAGAACCACGTTCCAGCCCTGATCGGCGGAGGACATTTGCCCTTTTTGGTGCAGCGCGTTCACCCCGTCAATGATGCGATGCAGGTTGGTTTTGTTGGCGACGAAATGGGCATATAGTTGCGGGTAGATGGGCTTGGTGTAATCAATCACATTATCGCGCCCCAGGCGGTAAAACTCCATAATGGTGCGGGTGAGTTCCTTGCGCCCGGAAATAATGCCCGCCCCAAACACCTTGAAGCGGTTTTCCTGCACCACCAGACCAAACTCCGTGCTGTACCATGCCAGCCGCTTGATGACCTCTTTTTCCTCCGGCGTTGCCTTCATGTAGGCGGGCGCAAACTTGTCCTCGATATCGGCATAAAACTTCTGCGTCAGAAACGGCAGGTGACCGAAAATATCATGGAACATATCCGGCTCGGGCGTGAATTCCATCTGATCGCGCGTGCGCAAATAATCGGTAATCAAGAAAATGCGCTGCGCAAACTTCTTGTACCAATCATCGGCAAGCGTGTAACGCACAACCGTCCGCTCTACGCGCCAGCCCGTGCGCGGCGTGATGTGCCCGTTCAAATGCGCCACCGTCGGAATATGATACGGGTCGAGCTCCAGCAATTCCAGCCCGCGGTGATACTCGGCGCAGAGGTGCTCCATCAAATAGGGCTGATGAATACCGGCGTATAAATCTGCCCAAATGGCATGCTGCTCGGCTGAAAAAGAGATTTCCTGCGTTTCGGCTGTATATTCCCGTGTGGGGTCAATCTGTTGCGCTGCAATATCCCCTGTGTAAATCGGAGTTTGATTCCTATCCATAGGTCACCTTTCTGAAGGGATGGGTCGAGAATTCAAAACACCTTGCGAAGAGAATATAACACCGCAACCCAGGAGCGTCAAGGAAGGCGATAAATTTCATCAGATTAGTGAAAAAAGAAATGCAGTAGAATTCGAGCCATGCCCGAAGCCCCCCTTCTTCACAAGACCGTCCTCATCACCGGCGCCGCCCGCCGCCTCGGGCGTTCATTTGCGCTCGCCTGCGCCCGCGCCGGGGCAGATGTGGTCATCCATCACGCCCATTCGGACGCCGAAGCGGAAACGCTGCGCGCCGAAATCATCGAACTCAAGCGGCGCGCCTGGGTCTTCAAGGCAGACCTGACCGATTCATCCCAAACCCAAAGCCTGATTCCCCTCATCAACCGCTCCACCCCGATTCATTTTCTCATCAACAACGCCGCCATCTTCGAACCGCAAACCTTCGATACCGCCTCCCTCGACGACTGGAATCGTCATCTCGCCCTCAACCTGACCGCCCCTTTCCTGCTCAGTCAGGCATTCGCCCGCCAGGCAGAGGAGGGAGCGCGTATTGTCAACCTCCTCGACTGGCGCGCCCTGCGCCCTGCTGCCGATCATTTCCCTTACACCATCAGCAAAGCGGCGCTCGCGGCAATGACCAAATCGCTGGCGGCTGCGCTCGCCCCAAAGGTCATCGTCAACGGGCTGGCGCCGGGCGCTATTCTGCCACCCGCAGATGGTACCCTCCACCCGGACATCACCTCAAAGGTGCCGATGAAACGCTGGGCAAACGCCGGGGAAATGGAACGGGCGCTGTTGTTTCTTCTCACCTGCCCTGCCTACATCACCGGCGAAATCATTCATGTGGATGGAGGGCGACATTTGGTCTAGTTTCTCCAATTTCCGCCAAGAACTCACTCCCAAGTAAATCAACAACAATCACAACAATATTTTGCCTATACGCAAATCAAAGGATACCAGATCACATGGACAAAGTCATCATCAAAAACCTGCTCGCCCGCGGCATCATCGGCGTCCGCGATTGGGAGCGCAAACGTCCCCAGGATATTCTCATCAATATCACCCTCTTCACCGATACCCGCCGCGCCGCCCAAACCGACGACCTCAACGACTGCGCCGATTACAGCGCCATCACCAAGCAGGTGCAGGCGCACGCCGAAAGCGTGGGGCGCTTCACAGTGGAGGCGCTGGCAAATGACCTGGCAGCCCTCTGCCTGGCGCAAAACAACGTGCAGCGGGTGATTGTGCGCGTGGAAAAGCCGACAGCGGTCCGCTTTGCCGAATCGGTTGGCGTGGAGATCGAACGCAGCCGCGATGCGTGAGTTCCACCTGGCGTATTTGAATCTCGGCTCGAACATCCAGCCTGAGGCAAACCTGGTCCGGGCGGTGGAACTGCTACATGAAGAGGGCGGCGTTTTGAAAGTTTCCTCCGCCTGGGAATCGCAATCGGTGGGCGCCGAAGGACCTAATTATTTGAATGCCTGTGTCTTGTTCCAAACGACCTTCCTGCAGGTGGAGTTGAAAGAACGCATCATCCGCCCCATCGAGGCGCGGCTGGGAAGGCAGCGCAGCGAGAACAAGTTTGCTCCACGCACGATTGACATTGACATCGTGCTATTCGATGACGTGCTTTATAACGATAAGTTCTGGCAGTATGCTTTTGTCATTGTGCCACTGGCAGAGATTTACCCGCAATACCGCAACCCCCTGTTGCAGGAAAGCATTACCAAAACAGCGGCGCGCCTCCGCTCACAAGTGTGGATGGAGGCGCGTCCCGAAGTGTTAAGCCGCTTTCGGTGAACCAGGCAAAAGGTCAGAATTGAAGCGGTTTTGCGCCGCGCGAGATGTTGTCTAAAAATTCCTGTCGCGTCGCCAGGTTGGCGCGAAAGGCTCCGTGCATCGCAGAGGTGGTCATGCGTGCATCGTGTTTTTTGACGCCGCGCATCATCGAACAGAGATGTACCGCTTCCACCACGACCGCTACGCCCTGCGGCTTGAGGGTTTGTTGGAGGAAATCGGCAATCTGGCGCGTGAGGCGCTCCTGCACCTGCAGGCGGCGGGCGTACATATCCACAATGCGGGGGATTTTGGAGAGGCCAATCACTTTACCCGCAGGGATATAGGCAACATGCGCGCGCCCCAGGAAGGGCAGCATGTGATGTTCGCACAAACTGTAAAACTCGATGTCGCGCACCAACACCATTTCATCGTAATTGATGTTGAACAAGGCTCCGTTGATAACCCTTTGCGGATCCATGGTATAGCCGGAGAGCAATTCGGTAAACATGCGCGAAACGCGCAGGGGCGTGTTCTTCAGCCCTTCGCGTTCGGGGTCTTCACCCAGGGCTTTGATCAGGTCATAAACCAGCCCTCTTACCCTCTCCACGTTTACATTGGTGGGTGAAATTTCGACTTCATCCATATCTTCGTTAAATTCCATGCGCGCTCCTTTGAGAAAACCAGTGGCGCCGCGGCGCCACTGGTTTTGCAATTTTGCGGGGCTAGCCAACAACAGGCTCGATCAAACCATATGTGCCGTTGCGGCGCCGATACAACACTTGAATTGCGTTCTGCTCGGCGTTGAAAAAGACGAAGAAATTATCGTGACCGAGCAGTTTCATCTGTTCCACTGCTTCTTCTTCGGTCATCGGCACCAGCTCGAATTTCTTGCGTTTGGCAATGAGCGGCAGCAGCTCGCCTGTTTCGTCCACAGGCCATTCTTCCTCGACCACCTCCGCCGCCGAACGTCCATCGCCGCGCCCGCGATAATGCTTGCCCTTATAACGTTCGATTTGGCGCTGCATTTTATCGAGAGCGGTATCGAAGGCGGTGCGCACGTCATCGGCGCGTTCTTCGGTGCGCAGAATGAACCCCTTGCCGCGCAACGTGATTTGCGCCACCTGACGATCATTTGCACTGCGGGCGGTCTTCACGTGCGATAGCTCTATGCGAATTTCATCAATCTCCTGGAGATAACGTTCCAACTTGGCGGCTTTCTTTTCAACATACTCACGGGTATTATCGGTCAATCGCATATTACGTGCCACAGTTTCAATCTTGTTCGTCATACGGAGCCTCCTTTTGTAAAGGGTGTCAATGACGCCGCCGCGCCATTGTCAAACGCGATTCCAATCATGATGAGGGAGAGCGCGGGCAACGGTCAGGGCGTACACTTCCCCAGCGCCGGCAGATAACAACGCCTCCGTGCCAGCCTGGATGGTGGAACCGGTGGTCGCCACATCGTCCATCAGCAGGATGGATTTACGCTTCACAATCTCCGCCTTAGCCTGATACGCTTTCGAGACATTTTCCCTCCGCTGAGAGGCATTCAACCCGACCTGTGAACGAGTCTCGCGGATTTTTTGCAATCCGTTAGGGAGATAAGGCACTCCCAGTTCATAAGCCAGCGGACGAGCCACCAGTGCAACCTGATTATACCCCCGCTCCTTCAGGCGCTTTTTGCTCAACGGCATGGGGATGAGCATGTCCACCTTCCATTGCAGAGAACGCACAAAGTCCGCCATTTGACGCGCCAGGATGTCTCCCATCCCCAAATTGCGGCGGTATTTCATCGTATGCAGGGCATTTTGCACAGGCGAATCAAAAACCGCCCAGGAACGCATCATGCGATACGCGGGCGGGTTTTGGAGACACTTTTCGCATACAGCAGCGGAGGCGGCAATGGGAATACCGCAGATTCGGCAGAACGGCTCGACAATGTACGGCACACGCGCCTGACACTCGGCACACCACGAGGAGCCTCTTTTCCCACAGCCTGCACATTGCGGCGGAAAGAGCAGGTCAATTCCGCTCCAAGCCAATCGCCAAAAGCGATAAAACCACGGAATCGTGTTGTTCACAAAGTTTCAAAGAAAGGCAAACTATCCTAGTGTATTGAAAATCTGCATGGCAGCAGGCGTCAGAATGATAATCAAAATGGTGGGGAACATGAGGAACGCCATCGGAAGCACCATCTTGACCGGCGCTTTGTGGGCTTCTTCTTCAGCCCGCTGGCGGCGCTTGATGCGCATCTGATCCGATTGAATGCGGAGAATTTTTGCCATACTAACGCCCAATTGTTCGCTTTGGATGATGGCGGCAACGAAACTGGTCATCTCCGGCACGCCGAGGCGGTCCGCCATGTCGCGCATGGCGTCACGCCGCGGTTTTCCAAGTTGAATCTCGCGCAGGGTGCGGGCAAATGCCAACGAGAGCTGGTTATCCCATTTTTCGCTGACTTTGGACATGGCTGCTTCGAACCCCAGCCCGGCTTCCACACAGATGGTAAGCAGGTCCAACGCATCGGGCATTGCCTTACGGATTTCCTTTTGGCGATTCGTAATCTTGTTGGTAAGCATCAGGTGAGGCAGGTAGAATCCGCCAAAAGTTGCGCCAAAGATGTAAAGGGCGTTGTCACTCAGGTTAGGTGCCGGCGAAAGCAATACCATTGCCGTTACAAACCCTCCCAAGATAACCGCTAAAATAAAGCGAATGGCGAGGAAAGTAGCGGCGTCAATGGGCCAGGGATGACCCGCCAGTTCCAGTCTTCGGGAGGTATCTTGTATGGCTTTTTGGGGGGTGAAACGGGCAGAGATTTCGCCAATCTTTTTGATGATGGGTACAATCACACGCTCCGAAAACGGCTGCGAAAGTTCGATTTCTTCCAACGAGACTACTTCGCCGCTTTGGAGGTACTCGGCCAGGCGTGCTTGTAACGGGTCTTCTTCTTCCGCGTTCTTCCGCAAATTCACCGAGATGACCCCCACGATGATGAACAAGACCAACAAAACGCCGCCGATGATCAAAATCAGCGTCAGGTTCATGGCTACACCTCAATATCCGCGATTTTCATCATGACAAAATAACCGGCAATAATCAGTCCCACAATCACGGTCATGGCGATAATGCCGCACAAAGGCTGACCCAAGCCAAGAAATTTCGTGGGAGCAAAGAAAGTGCCGATGTATTCCGGGCTGATGAACCAGAGCGCCAGCCCCAGCCCCACAGGGATCAGGGAAAGGATGGTGCCGGAGGCGCGAACGCTGGCGGTCATGGTGCGAATCTCACCTTTGATGCGGACACGCTCACGGATGGTAAATGAGATGGTATCCAAAATCTCCGAGAGGTTGCCACCCACTTCACGCTGCACATTGATTGCGGTAACGACAAAATCCAGGTCATCGCTGGGAATGCGCCGCAGGAGGTTGTCCAGCGCCTTTTCCATGGGGATGCCAATTTGCATTTCCTGAACCACGCGGCGAAATTCATCGGAAATAGGCGAAGGAAGTTCACGGCTGACTGCTTCCATTGCCTGCATGGTCGAATACCCGGCGCGCAAGCCGTTCACCATGAGGTTGAGCATGTCTCCCAGTTGGTCATCGAATTTTCTCAAGCGCAGCGCTTGCTGCCGTTTGACGTAGAAGCGGGGGATAAAGAAGCCAATCACGGCTCCGATGATAAAGGATACGATGTGGCCTTGAAGTACCCAGGCAAACACTCCCACCACAAGGGTCGAAATAAAGACCAGGGCATAGTATTCGGCGACTTTGAATTTCAAATCTGCCCGCGCCAGTTCGCGCGCTATGCGGTCTCCCATGGAGGAACTGGCGACTCTTCGATTCAACCATTCGGTGACGATGGATGCGGCGGCTTCCTTCTGGACTTCCTTTGCCTGTTCGGATGCGCCAAGTTGACCCAGGCGTTCATCCACCAACGAACGCTCACTGGTAATGGTGATGACCACTCCCACGATGAGAAGCAGCAAGATGAGTCCGCCGCCAATTAGCAAAAGATTCATACGGTATCCTGTTTGTAGATCATCCTAATAGCGACGGCGTTCGCCAATGCCGAAGATGGAGGGCGGCAAGTTGATGCCCGCCGCTTCGATCTTGTCCATGAATTTGGGCCTCAGCCCGGTGGGGCGCAACCGTCCCACCACTTTGCCGGCTTCCACACCGGTTTGTTCGAAGACGAAGATGTCGGTCATGGTGATAACATCGCCTTCCATGCCGCTGACTTCGGTGATGTGCGTCACTTTGCGTGTGCCGTCGCGCATGCGTTCCTGATGACAGATCAGGTCAATGGCGCTGGCGGTTTGTTCTCGGATAGCACGAACAGGGAGGTCCATCCCCGCCATCAAACACATTGTTTCCACGCGGGATAGTGCATCGCGCGGGGAGTTGGCGTGGGCGGTGGTCATTGAGCCGTCGTGGCCGGTGTTCATCGCTTGCAGCATGTCGAGCGTTTCGCCGCCGCGGCACTCGCCGACGATGATGCGCTCGGGGCGCATACGCAGGGAGTTGATGACCAGGTCACGGATGGTGATTTCGCCGCGCCCTTCGATGTTGGGCGGACGCGATTCGAGCGTGACGACATGCTCCTGGCGCAGCTGCAATTCGGCAGCGTTTTCGATGGTGATGATGCGTTCGTCGTTGGGAATGAAACCCGAAAGGATGTTGAGCAGCGTCGTTTTACCTGAGCCGGTCCCGCCGGAAATCAGAATGTTCAGGCGGGCTTCCACACATGCCTTCAGGAATTGAACCGCTTCGGGCGTGATGGAACCGAACTGAATAAGTTGTTCGATGGTGATGGGGTTTTTGGAGAATTTACGAATGGTCAATGTGGGTCCCACCAGCGAAATGGGCGGAATGACAGCATTGACGCGCGAACCATCCGGCAGGCGCGCATCCACATAGGGGCTGGATTCGTCAATGCGCCGGCCAAGCGGGGCAACGATTCGGTCAATCACACGCATCACATGGTCGTTGTTTTCAAAAGTGACGGGAACGCGGTGCAGTTTACCTTTGCGCTCGATATAGACGTTCTTCGGTCCGTTGACCATGATTTCGGTGATGGTGTCGTCGTCCAGCAAAGGCTGAAGAGGACCGAAGCCCAGGATTTCCGCCGCAATCTGCTCGAACAAACGGGCGCGTTCAGGGCGTGAAAGGACGATGTTTTCCTCTGCCAGAATCTGCTCGAAGAGGTCCTGAATCGTACGGCGGACTTCGTCCGTCCGTGTAATATCCATGGTGGGATCAAGTTCGGAGAGGAGTTTATTTTGGACGCGGGTTTTCAGGTCGAAGTAGGAACCTGCCTGCGGTGATGTGATGGGAGCGTTCACTCTTCTGGACTGGAGAGAGGAAAGGCGCGACCCCTCTCCCTCCTGCCCGGAGGAATGACCGCCTCCCGAAGGAGAACCGCCCTGCCCCTGTTCAATTCGTTTTAAGAGAGACATGCTTTACATCTCCTGCTATTCAACACATCTGCTTGAGTTACTTGCCATTGGTTTCTTTTTCCGCAAGCCGGGCGCGAACCATCTCCGCCAGCGATATAACGCCGCGGGCGATGGGTAGAGATTTATTGTCGAGCATAAATGGCACGCCGCGATTCACCGCCTTGACCGCTGTGGCTTCGTCGGCGGGAATGACCATAGCGACTTCCTGCTTGAGGTTTTCGGCGACGCGCTCGGGGGTGATGTTGATCTTTTTGTCGAAGCGGTTCATGATGAACATGATGCTTTCGCGCCGCACGCCAAGGCTGTTCAACACACCCAAAAAGAGACGGCTGTTTTTGATGGCGGGAATATCCTGGGTGGTGACCAGCACAATCAAGTCGCTCACGTCTAGGGCGGCAAGCATCAGGTCGTTGATTGCAGAAGCGGTATCTACGACAACATAGGCGTAGAGGTGCGTCAGGTATTCGAGTATTTTAGAAAACTGGCTGCTCGAGACCTTTTCGGCATGTTCGGGACCGATGGGAGCGGCGAGAATATGCAGCCCCGACGCCGAATGTTTGACCATCACTTCTTCGACGATTTCAGCGTCCAATTCGTCGGCGCGCGGAGCAAGGTCGAGAACGGTATTTTTGCCCTGTTCGTTGACAAACATCGCCACATCGCCAAACTGGAGATTGCCGTCCACCAACGCCACGCGCGTATCAGCGGAGTGCAACGCCAATGCCAGGTTAACGGCTATCGTCGTACACCCTGTACCGCCTTTGGGGCTGTACACCACAATGATCTTTCCTTTGGGGCCACCATAGGGAACAGCCACGCCCGGCACACCCGCCAAGGGAATGGCTTGCACCCGCGCGGCTTTTGCTTTTTCTGCCTGCGCCATTTCACCGGCACGCCGAATGGCAGAGATGAGTTCATCGCCCATCGGCGGCTTGGTGAGAAAATCTCTGGCGCCCACCAGCATGGCACGGCGCATGTAGTTCTGGTCGCTTTGAACCGAAAGGATGACGACCTGAACCGCCTGCTGTTTGGCACGAATGGCTTCGGTCGCCGCAATGCCATCCATATCAGGCATGTTAATGTCCATCAGGACGACATCGGGATTCAAGTCTTGGGAGGCCTGAATTGCTTCTTTTCCTGTACGAGCGACGCCGACTACCTCAACATCCGACTCAAATTGCAATAGTTTCTTGACGTTTTCGCGCGTCTCAGAAACGTCGTCTACAATCAATACACGGATTTTTTCACCCGGCATGTACAAAAACCTCTATTGTTGTGGAACAATATCGTTTGGCAAAAGCGGAGGAGTCAGAAAGTCTATGCGGGTATTTTGAGCATAGGGCAGTTTCGACGGCAGGGAAATGTTATATTGCGTCAGCACACTGTTGAGGGTCGCTGACTGCGCTTCCACACGGGAGGTGTCGCTCGGGTGGCGCAGCGTCATGGAGAAGACTGCTCCGCTGTACACGAAGTAATTCAAGGCAACAGAATCCTGCGGCGAAACCATCAGGGTAATGATGTCAGGTTTGGTTTCGGGCTGGGTTTGAACGGTACCGGCCGTTTCCTGCCCTTGCGCCGGGGCAACCGGCTGCGCCTGCGGAAGTTCGAACGTTCCCAAATTCAGAACTATCACATCCTGCAAGACTATTTGACAAACCAGGCGCGGGCGCTGGGTTTCGGAGGGAACGACGTAAATCGGCTTTTGGAAGGTTGGGTCCAGTTCGGTGCGTCCTTGACGCGACGGAAGTTCCTGAGTGGTTGCGTCAATGGTGATGGTTGGACGGTCGCCCTCGGGGAAGAAAATATCCTTCATGGAAGATAAATAATTGGGGAGGGCGGTTTGGAAGGAGGGGTCCACATCCACAAAGGTCATACAGACATTGACGTTGATGTGCGCACCCTTATTGATGGCGTAAGCCGCCGTTGAAAGGCGGTCAGTAGGGATGGAAACCGCCACCATTCCAGGCGGCACATTGTAGGACCAGGACGGCGGGGGCAGTTCGACTTTTCCCGGACCGACCATGGAAGAAGTGATCAAGGTGCCCTGGTCCAGGGTGTATTTCGCCGTTTGCCCCACGAGGTTGGCTTCTTCGCCTACTCTAAACATTACTTCAACTTCATTTTCTGGCGGAATGGAAAACGTTCCTAACATTTCCTGGGTGATGGTTGTGCCTTGCGGAATGTTTTGAGCCGCAAAATATACGCGTACGGATCTGGCTTCAGTGGGAATCGCCGAGGGTCCTCCGCCGCCCAGCAACTGATCTCCAAACGCAAAATATAACATCGCCAGCCCGACGATGACGATCAAAACAAGCAGCAGCAATATTCTTCCACGACGCATAGGAGTTTCTCCTTCCCGAATCTCTGCCTATCTTTCTGACAGATCAATTGGTTTGAATTATTATAACAGTATACCCCTAAAACTTGCGGCAAAAGTTGGTAAAAAAGTAAGGCTCTGCCGCTTGACAGAGCCAAATTTAATCAAATTGCAACGCGCAGGGTGTTGGCTATGAAGCACGGGCGGGAACCGCAAATGTTACACGTGTGCCTCTCCCAATGGCGCTATCCACCTCAAAACTGCCGCCCAGCATCTCCGCCCGTTCACGGATCAACTTCAAGCCGAGGCTGTTGCCCTGTTGGATGACATCGGGATCGAACCCCCGGCCGTTGTCGTCCACGCTGACGCGCACCCGCTCCTCGCCCATATCGAGCAGCACCTTCACTTGTGAGGCCTGGCTGTGACGGGCAGCATTCCCCAGCAATTCCTGAATGGCGCGGAAAATCATCACTTCCAAATACGGCTCAAGGCGGCGTTCGCTGCCAGTGATGGTCACACTCACATCCAAAGCGGCTTGTTCTTTGAAAGCATCCGCATAGCGGCGGACGGTTGGCACGAGACCCAGGTCATCCAGCATCATCGGCCGCAGTTCGAAAATATAATTGCGCACCTTCTGAAACGTACTCATGGCGGAACTCTTGAGGTTGTTCAGCTCATCCTTCGCCTGGGCGGGGTCCATATCGAGCAGGCGCATGGCTATTTCAGTTTGCAAAATAAAGTTGGAAAGCGCCTGAGCAGGACCATCGTGCATTTGGCGGGAGAGACGCTGGCGCTCTGTTTCCTGGGCGTTGACGAGCATTTCTACGCTTGCCATTGTGCCGCGCGCAGCAGAGGCAGAGACGGCAGCCGAGACGCCCGGCTGGGAGGTTACCGCCCGCTCAAGGACAGATTTGAGGCGTTCGAGATGTGCCTTTTCCGCCTGCAATTTTTCCAATTGACCGCGCATCACAAACAGCCGCTGCTGGGCATCCAGCGCAGAATCATAGACGTTGCGAATCTCCTCCGGTGAAACCGACTGCAGTTGGCTTTGTACCTGTTGAAGGTGGGTGGTAATGGCGGCATTACGCTGGGAAAGTTTCATCAACTCGCCCTGGCTTTGCTCGATCATGAGCGTCA
Source organism: Anaerolineae bacterium (assembly GCA_037440905.1). GTDB lineage: Bacteria > Chloroflexota > Anaerolineae > Anaerolineales > Villigracilaceae > Defluviilinea. The sequence goes on from JBBITE010000001.1 coordinate 59,120, forward strand.
CTTCGCGCAGGGCGCGCGTGGTTTCCTCGATTTCCTTTTGAAGATCCAGCTCGCCGGCGGATAAATTTTCGAATGCCATGACTACTCCTGAGATTTTGGCGTTGTATCCTGCAGTTTGACCCAGCCGCGTTTGAGGGCATAGACCACCGCCTGCGTGCGGTCTTCCACACCGAACTTGCGCAGAATGGAGGTCACATGGTTTTTGACGGTTTGATGGCTGATTCCCAGCCGTGTGGCAATTTCTTTGTTGCTCATTCCCCTGACAACACAGGATAGCACTTCCATTTCACGGTCAGAAAGAGGATGAAAAGGCGAACCAGGTTCACTGTACGAGCGGCGCGCGCCTTCCATCTGTTCGTCAATCCACGTATCCAGTTCGCGGCGGGAGAAGATGTTGCCGGCAATGGCATATTTTCCTTCGGCAACGGCCCGAATCGTGCGGGAAAGCACTTCAGGCTGAATCTCTTTAGCACAATATCCGGCTGCGCCCGCCAACACGGCGTGGATTGCCTGCTCAACGTCATCGTACCCGGTCAGCAGAACGACGCGGGTTGGCAGATGATCGGAAGTCACCCGATGGGTCACCTGTTGACCGTTCATGCCGGGCATGTTCACATCAATAATGGCGACCATCGGCTTGAGCGTGCGAATTTGAGCGATGGCATCTTCCCCGTTTGAGACTTGAGCAATAATGCGAAAGTCCTTCTCGAGCGACAAAGCATCCACCACACCCTGACGGAACAGGGGATGGTCGTCTGCGATGAGTAGGGTGATTTCTTTCATCTTTACCTGGTCCCTGGAATTGGTCTTGGCAAGAGTATAGCACACTCATCACGGAGGGGCAATTTAACGCCAGCGATATACCTTCATCTCGTCATCCAACTGAAATGGTGCGCCTCCTGCCTCAAAAAGAACGGTTCTTCCCTCGACCAGGTGCGGGTACCACTCCGAAAACGTGACCAGATACTCCGCCCGGGTGGAGTTGATGTATTCCGCCAGACGGCGTTCATCACGAATAAACGGAATGACCTCCGGCGTAATCAGCCCAGCCAAATCCACCAGCGGATTGGAGGTGAAATAACCAATGGCGCCGATGTCGTGCGCTGCCAGCGTTGCCTCCGGCGGCAGGTGTTCGTTGATCCATTGCGCGGTTTGCACCATCTGGGTTTCAATGAAGGCAACATCGCGGGCATTTTGCGCCGCTCCCACCCATTGAAAAGCGACCACCAGCAGCACCGTCAGCGCCTGCCATAGGAAGGAAAGCCGCCGGGCGGCGCGCGGCGAGGTGAGATACGCCGCCATGCCCAGCAACCCCCATAAGTACAGGCTGGGAAACGCCGGCAGGATGTAGCGCCCATGCTGATAGGCGGGAAGCCGCATCAGATAAATACCAACATACCCTACAAACCAGAGCAGCCCGGCGATACCTCCCCAATTTCGTTCGCGGATGATTCGATAGCCCCATAAAAACAGAGCCGGAACCGCCGCCGCAAACGGACCGGCAAGCATGGGCAGCAGGTAAGCCGTGAGCCGTGCGGAGAAGGGCTGGGAAAGCCACGCCGCCGCATACTCCGCCTGTTTGGCGTAATAGGTGTTGGGCATGGGTGTGCCGTCAAGCGCCAGGTTGAAGAGCAGGTAAAAAACGAATAACGTTCCAAAGCCGAGCAACACCTTCAAGAACGCATTCCCGCGCGTGCGCCAGTTCGGTTCCTGCAGGAAGGCAGTGAACAGAATCGGCCCGAGCAGGGTCAAACCGTCGGGGCGCACCCAGACGCTTAGTCCGGCGAGCAGGCCCAGGGTTAGATAACGAAGCGGGCGTTCCATCAGCAGCCCCATCACGTTCAGGATGAGCAGCCCGTGCAGCAAGGTCTCCATCCCCGAAACCGCCGACCAGGTCAGGTGCCAGGCAAGGGCGATGAACCATCCCACCCAGGGAAGGCGCGGACGATACGCCGGCAAGGTGCGGCGGGCAATCTCTTCGGCGCGAATCGCCGTCAGGCTGAGCAGCGCCCAGCCGAGGAAGAACGTCCACACGTAGGGAGCCAGGCGAAGCAGAAAGCCGAGGGAAAGCAGCCCCGTCCAGAGCGGGGAAGTCGAACCGGCCGACCTCTCCCCCAGCCGAAACGACCATTCGCCATACAAGGCAAAGTTTCGCGCATAGGTGAGATGAATCCAGGCGTCATCGAGAGGAAAGCCGATGCGGTAGGTCAAGGCGCTGAAGAGGATGAAAAGAGCAATCCCCGCCAGCGAAGCCAGCGCGAGCAGCAGGCGATGGTCAAGGTTCCTGAAGGATGCGGTAGATTTTTGCACCGTCCACCTCTCCCAAAAAGAAAAACGACGGGTGGCTTTGCGGATGGTCGTACAAGTCTTGGATTGCCTCGAAGGTACCATCTTCCTCGAGGACAAGATAGCCCGCGCCGAATTTTTGAGCCGCCTGCAGGATGACTTCTTCGCTGCCGTAGGGCAGCACAATGGCAGGACGCCCCGACTGAAGATAATAGCCCGGCGGGTTGGTAACGATCACGCCGACCTCGAGGCTGGCTCTCTCTTCGAGCAGCCTTTTCTCTGCTTCCGCATAAAGGCGCGCCTCTGCGCCCCACTCCGCAAGCCGCGAGGCGGTGAGGGATACGGTCACCAGCGCCGCCAAAAGGATGAGCATCACCGGGAAAATGCGCCGCGCGTTTTCATCGAACATGCCGCGGCGGCGCGCAGCCGAAACCGCCACATCCAAGCCCAGCGGCGCCGCCGCCCACCAATACGGCTGGAACGCTGCTCCGGCGTGCAAGAAACTCCCGCGCATGCCGGCAAACGGGAAGACCAGCGTCATCACCAAAAAGAGAATCAGCCAGCCGCTCACGGCGAGTTTCGTCCGCAAGTCGCGGCGCAGCGCCCACAAACCGGCGCCGATAAACGGCAGCAGGAAAATCCCGCCTTGCGGACCGAGCGCGGTTTGAGCGTTCCAACTCAGCGCGGTGAGACGGTCTTGCAGGGCGGCGGAAAAACCCGCTTTGAGAAAGCCCTCGCGGGTGATGTTCGAAGCGGGATAACTAAAGGTCTGGTTATAGGTCTCCAGCCACAGAAGGCGCCCGCTCCCCGGCGGCATGAGGGAACTGAACAAGGCATAATTGCGGTAATGCCATCCGCCCATCAGCAGCAGATACCCCGCAAGCACCAACAGAGCCGGCGTTAGCAGCGTCCTTGCCGCCTCGTTCACCGAGGCAGGGCGTTTCGGGGCTTTCCACAGCACGGTCAGCCACGCCAGCCCCAGCCAGAGGAGACCGTCGCTGCGGGCAAGGGTCATTGCGCCAGCCAGCGCGCCCAGCGCAAACGGAATCCATGCCTGAGGGCGCGGAGCGAGCAGCAAAAAAGCGCCGCCCAGGAGCATGAACAGCGGGTAATTCTCCGTCACGGGCAGGAAGGGAGCGTAATACATCGGAAAAACCGCCAGCAAACCCGCCGTCAGTGCAAGGCGGGGCTGGCGGGAAAGATCGAAGGCAAGCGCCGCCGTCAGCACAGGGATACAGGCGGAAAGGAGAATGAACGGCAGGCGCGCCGCAGCGTAGGTCGTTTGGGCGGTGAGCCACATGCCAACGGCGGAAAGAATGGAGGCAAGCGGCATCCAGTAGGTGTGCGAAGGGTGCGGGAGGGTTTGCGGGTCGTCGAGGTAATTCCAGAGATACGGCTCAGTAAAGCCTTTTCCCTGAACCAGTTGCAGCCCGCCGGCAAAGTAGTAATCGGCGTCCATGTATCCCGGCACACTTTGGAAACGCGAGATGAGGAGAGGCGCCAGCAGCCCCGCGAAAAAGAGAAGCGCGTAATACCGCCGCTTCATCCCTGACCTCCAATCTGGTCTGCCCACACGCGCGGCGAGCGCACCGCCCACCAGCGCATCCAATACAAACCGAGGAGAGAAGCAACAGGCGGCAGGAGGATCAACAGGTCGGCATAGAGGCGGCCCGCGCCGCCGCTAAACTGGTAATACAACCAGAAAGGCACAAGAAACGCTGCCAGCAAGACCAACGGTGGAAACCAATCCCGGCGGCGCGTCCAACGTTCCCAGACGAGCATGACGACGAGAAGCAAGGAGGGAAGCAGGACGACATGATTGGAGGGAAAGATGGCAAACCCCATCAGCGGAGTGACCGCCAGCGACAGACACGTCGCCCAAACCAAATGACGGAAGTGAGAAACCGCCGCTTGAATCCACTCCCAGAAGACGAGCGCACCGAGGGCAACGGCGGTCCACTGCCCGATGGGAAATTGCGCCTGCGGAAACCAGCGCTCAGCGTAAGCGCCGAAGCGTAAATCGGCGCTGCGATACCAATCCGAAAGCACGCCGCGAAGATACGGCAGCCCCCAGCCGGGATAGGCAAGGAACGAAACCGCCAGCAGCACGGTCAGCGCCATGCCCAAGCCATACAACACCCTCCAGCGGCGGTTGGCAAACACAAAGACCAGAATGAAAAGCACGAAAAGAGCGCTCACTTCCCATTGATAGAAAGCCAGCGAGAGGCATATCCCCGCCAGTTCATCGGAAAAAGAACGCAGAAAATACAAAACAGCAAAAAATAACGCCGCCAAAAAGACAGCAGGCGCGCCGGCGCCAAAGGCAATCAGGCTGTAATAGCCAAAGAGACTCACCCCCACACCAAGCACAAGCAGCCAGCGCGGCGGCTGCCACTCCCATGCGCGGAGGAGGGAGATCACCAGCCAGAGGAGCGTCATTTGCGAGAGGAGCATCCAAATCCCGCGCGCCACGGCAAAATCGGAAAACAAAGCCAGAGGCAGGTAGAGCAGCACAATCGGGAATGGATCGTTTAGGACATAGGGATATTCGCCGGACAGCGCCCGCCGTCCATAGACCAGGTTCTGCGTGCGCTGTGCAATCTCGGAACTATACGGTTCCACATCCCCCATCAAAAAGCCGCGCGCGCCGCTCCAGCGCAGAAAAAACTGTTCGCCGCCGGGCAAAACCCGCGCCAGATAGATATTCAACGCCAGCAGCCCTGCCAGCGCCATCAGCGCCAGCAGCAACAGCCCCGCTTCTTGTGCGCTCAACCAGCGGCGTGATTTTCGAATGTCACGAAATGTCATTCGCTTCTTCTATCACAAAACGGAAAATGGGACGTGTCGGCGTGCGGCGCGCCGCCTCCACGAACCCCGCTTCACGGAAAACGGACGGCGTGCCGGTAAAAATGAACGGAGGCGCCGTCTTGGTCTTCACCTCCACCGGATACCCCTCCACAATCCTCCCGCCCTGACGACGGACATGTTCCACCGCCGCCTTCAGCAGCCGGGCAGCAATGCCGCGCCGGCGATATTTCTTCGTCACGAAAAAACACGTTACGGACCACACAGGCTCATCGTCCAGGGGCTGAAGCGTGCGTGAATGTGCCAGGCGTTCGTATGCCGAACGCGGCTCCACCGCCACCCAGCCCACCACCTCCCCATCCAGGTACGCGAGCAAGCCCGTCACCGTTCCCGCGTCCACCATGGATTTGTGCATCTGGCGCGTGCCAAATCCTTTCGCCTCGTCGAACGCCTTGCCGCGCAGTTTCCAATACATGCACCAGCAGCCTCCGCAGGCGCCATTCAAACCAAAGAGCTCTTCCAGGTCAGTCCATAAATTGCGTTTGATGGGTTTGAAAGTAAGTTCATCCATGCTCATGGGACAAGAATATTCAACCCGCCGGGGAAAATTTGATATTCGAGGGTTTGGACTTGCTGCGGGAATAACTCGCCGTCGGTGTGGACGTATGAGGGTCTATCGAGCGAGATGGAAACCCGCGTGGAATGGACCTCATACATCCCTTCCAATTCCACATAACTGCCCTTATCTTCGTTGAATGCCTTGGGCAAAGCCAGCAGCAGCCCCAGGCGGGTGGCGCGGTAGCCAAAAGCCAGGGTCAATTTTCCGTCGAAAGGGTCGGCATGCGGCGTCATAAAAAATCCGCCCGTCCGCCGCCCATTCCCCACCGAGACCAGCGAGAGAAGTCCCTCGTATGAACCGCCATCCCACACAACCTTACCCCGCCATTCGGGCTTATCCATGATGGCCCACAAAGCCGCCACCAGATAGCGCGTAATCCCTTTGATCCAATGGATGCGCTCGTGCTTGGTGGTGACATACGGTTCGAGCCCGCACGCCGAATTGTTGATGAAATAACGATCATTACATTGGCACAAATCAATCCCGCGCGTCTTGCCGGCGGCAATCACCTTTGCCGCTTCGACCAAATCCTGCGGCAGCCCGATGTTGAACGCCAGGTCATTTGCCGAGCCGAGCGGAATCACCCCCAGCGGGATGGATAACTTCTCCGGCGACCCCGCCGCCCGCAGCATACCGTTGACCGTCTCGCCGATGGTGCCGTCACCGCCGGCGGCAATGATGGGCGAACGCCCCGCCTGAGCCGCCTCTTCCGCAAGCGCCGTGATCGCGCCCTTTCTTTCCGAAACGACCACATCAAAATCCACGCCGGCGGCTTTGAGCGCCGCCTCTGCCTGAGACCAGCGTTTTTGTGCGTTCCAGCGGTTCGAATGCGGATTCAAAATTACTCTGGCGGTCATCGGCCCTCCACGAGATGGTTTCGGTCAATTGTACCTGATGACCCTTTCACTTGCGAAAGAGCCACAGCAAAGAAAATCAAAAGGCATCCAAAAACCTGAACGGTGGTCAAACGTTCGTCCAACAGCAGCCATCCCGCCAGCACCGCAAACACCGATTCAAGACTCAAAATCAACGCCGCATCGGCAGGCGGGGTGTGTCGCTGCGCCCAAACCTGCAGCGTGTAACAAAGCCCCAGCGAAAACACCGCTGTATAGATTGCCGCCCAAGCCAAAGACCAGGAAAAGACCGGCTGCTCGATGAAGAGACCAAGCGTCAGATTGATCGAACCGCAAACGAGCAGCTGCCCAGCCGAAAAGGACATCGGCTCGAACTGCGACGCAAACTTGCCCAGCACCACCACATGCAACGCCCAAAACAACGCGCCGGCCAGTTCCAGCGCATCGCCTTTCTGGACCTCGAACCTGCCCCCGGTCGAAAGGAAATATGCCCCCGCCCCCGCCATCACCACCGCAACGATGGACAGCCAGTGCGGCTTTTCCCTCCAGCCAAAGAACAACACAACGGGAACCAGCACAACATACAAACTGGTGATGAAACCGGCATTCCCCGCTGTGGTGAATTGCATTCCCGCCTGTTGCAGCGCCGCCGCAATGAACAACAAAAATCCCGCAACGAACATCCACTGGTATTGGCTGCGCGTGTAGGATGAAATTCCGTTTCGTCTCACAAAGGGCAGCACCACCAGCCCCGCCAGGAGATACCTCGCCCCGTTGAACAAATACACGCTGCCCAATTGCCCCGCTACACGCTGCGCCACAAACGCCGACCCCCAAATGACGGCAATGAAGAGAAGAGTGAGGTCTGCTTTGAGGCGCATAGAGTCTGAGTAACTCACCTTATGAGTAAAAGATGCTCTATTGCAAGGATGTCATTGCAAGACGCCAAAGGCGGCGAGGCAATCTCCTCGCTGTTAAAAGACTGCTTCGTGGCCTTTGATGCCACTCGCAGTGACAAATTTTCAAGGTGTTTGCAACAGAGCAAATAAAAGAGAAAAGAATGGAAGAAATGCGCTGATTGTACTGCAAAAAACCTGCCTGATGGGGGGTTGTCTTCCTCTCCCGTGCTGATATACTGTACCAATGAACTTCGAATTTAGCGGCAAGATCTTCCACTGGCGCGGACCTGCTCCCTACCTCTTCGTGGCAGTGCCGCCGCAGCAAAGCGGGGAAATCAGGGCAATCTCGAGGCTGGTCACTTACGGCTGGGGCGTGATACCGGTCCGCGTGCGGGTTGGAAGTACCGAGTGGCAGACTTCTCTCTTCCCCAAAGACGGCCGTTATCTTGTGCCGCTCCGCGCGAGCGTGCAAAAAGCGGAACACCTCAAGGAAGGCGATACCATCAAGATTCATCTGGAAGTCCGTTTGTAAGAGAGTCTCTTATCATTTTGTCCTCTCAATAGATGCAGGGCAACGCTCCGCAGCCAAAGGATTGTGATGACGAAGAGCGTCCCTGCCGGACACCGCCCAACAGGTCAATTGATTCGAGAGAAAACACAGGAGCCGTATGACAACTTTTTTTGAGTCCCCTCACAGCGTCAAAGCGGAATTGAGCAAACAAAAATACATCGCATCCGATGAAATTGCCACCATCGTGTACCTTGCCCAAAAACTGGGCAAACCGCTGCTGGCGGAAGGACCCGCCGGCGTGGGAAAGACGGAGCTGGCAAAAGCCATTGCCGGCGCAGCGGGACGCGAGTTGATCCGCCTGCAATGTTATGAGGGGCTGGATGAATCGAAGGCGCTTTATGAATGGGAATATTCGAAGCAACTGCTGTACACCCAGTTACTGCGCGACAAATTGAATGACACGCTTGGCAAAGCCGAGTCGCTCGCCGAAGCCGCCGATCAACTCGCCCGCGAGGAGGATGTCTTCTTTTCGGAGCGTTTTCTGCTCCAGCGCCCGCTCCTAAAAGCGATTTTGAGCGAACAGCCCACCGTGCTGCTGATTGACGAAATTGACCGCGCCGATGCCGAGTTCGAAGCCTTCCTGCTCGAAGTGTTGAGTGACTTTCAAGTCTCGGTGCCGGAACTGGGAACGCTGACCGCCAAACACAAACCGTTTGTCGTCCTCACCTCCAACAACACGCGCGAACTTTCCGAGGCGCTGAAGCGCCGCTGCCTGTACCTATTCATTGATTACCCCACCATCGAAGAGGAACTGGCGGTGGTACGGCTGAAAGTCCCCAATTTGAACCCCAAACTGGCGCGGCAGGCAGTGGAATTTGTCCACAAACTGCGCAACGGAGACCTGCGCAAGTCCCCCTCCATCAGCGAGACGCTGGATTGGGCAAACGCGCTCGTGGCGTTGAACGCCTCCAATCTGGATAAGGACACGCTGGAAGAGACGCTTTCCGTTCTGCTCAAACACGAAGCGGATCTGCAAAAAGCGAAACGGCAGATGATCAATCCGCCGCCGCCGCCCACGAGACCGAAGCCTGATGAGTATGGAAGGTTTTCGGGGAATTAGAAAGATCTCCGCTGGTCGAGTAGCCCTGAGCGTTTGTTGCGAGGGGCATATCGAGACCAGCAATAAGCAAAGTCATTTTGGTTAGCGGTGGTTTCGATACGGGCGAGAAGAGCATTCGCCCTACTCAACCACCGAGACATGGTTGTAAGGAAATAATCTTGTGGAATCCCGCATCTTACAGTTAATCTCAGCATTACGCGCCAGTGGGGTGCGCGTGTCGCTCGCGGAATCGGCGGAGGCGTTTTCTGCCGTTGACCTGATGGGGATTCAAGACCGCGAGCAGTTTCGATTGTCTCTGCGCGCCACGCTCATCAAGGACGTGAAAGACATCCCCACCTTCGACAAATTATTCCCGCTCTTCTTCGGCACAGGACAGCCGCCGATGATGGGCGGAAACCCGCTGGATGAGATGACGCCCGAAGAGGCGCAGATGCTGGCGGAGGCGCTGCGTCAGTTTGCGCAGAGTTTGCGTCAGCGGATGGAAAGGCTGATGAACGGCGAGCCGCTTTCGAGGTCCGAGTTGGAAGCGCTGGCGCAATTGGTTGGTCTCAATCAGGCGGACGACCTCCGTTATCAAAGCTGGATGGCGCAGCGCATGATGCGCGCGCTGGCGTTCCCCGAAGTGCGCGAAGCGTTGAAGGAGTTGTTAGAACAACTCAAGCAAATGGGCATGAGCCGCGACCGCATCGAGCAAATCCAAAACGCAATTCAGCAGAATATGCAGGGGATGCGCGAACAGATCGAGCAGTTTGCAGGCGAACGCATTGCCGAGAACCTGAGTGAAAAGCCGCGCGGCGAGCGCAGGGATGATTTGCTCAACCGTCCGTTCCACGCGCTTTCGGAGGAAGACAAAAAGGTTTTGCAGCGCGAGGTCAAGCGGCTTGCCGCCATGCTGCGCACACGCATTGCGCTGCGGCAAAAGCGCGCCAAGAGCGGTCAACTCGATCCCAAGGCAACGATTCGCAGAAATCTGAAATATCATGGCGTGCCGATGGAAATCCTGCACAAGGACCGCACGCGCAAGCCAAAGATTGTGGTCCTTTGCGACATCAGCACCTCGATGCGCTTCTGCTCGGAGTTGATGTTGAGTTTTCTGTATGCGCTGCAGGGACAGGTGCGCAAGACGCACGCCTTCGCCTTCATTGACCATCTCGAATATATTTCGGATGACTTCAACGGTTCAAACGCAGACGAGGCAATTGCTTCCGTCCTTTGGCGTATGCCCAGCGGACACTACAACACCGACCTGGGCTGGGCGCTGCAGAATTTTCAAGACGAGTACATGGACACGCTCAACGGCGGGACGACCCTCATCATCGTGGGCGACGGACGCAACAATTATTACGACCCGCGCCTCGACATTTTCTCCACGATGACCCGCCGCGCCGCACGGACCATCTGGCTGAATCCCGAACCGCCTCAATTGTGGCACGGCGACAGCGACATGCCCAAGTATGCGCCTTTGTGCGATAACGTCTTGAAGGTCGGCAATTTGCGGGAACTGGTAGAGGCTGTCGATTCGCTGATGGTAGGGTAAAATCGGCATCAGCCAGGCTACGGAGCAGTGCAATGAAAAAAATCATGGTTATTGACGACGATGAGGATTTTACAAACCTGTATAAGGCTGCGCTCAGGGCGGCGGGCTTCGATGCCAGCGGCGTCAATCAAAGCACTTCTGCAATCGAATTGGCTTATCTTTCCAAGCCGGATGTGTTTGTGATAGACCTGATGATGCCCGATATTGACGGTTTTCAGTTGTGCCGCATGATCCGCGCGGACCCCGTGCTCAAAGACATTCCCATCATCATCGTCACTGCGCTGACCGATATGGACAGCAAACTGGTTGCGCTGGGCGCAGGCGCGAACGATTACCTCACCAAACCCTTTCATGTGGACGAATTGAAAAAGCGCATCAACGCCCTGCTGGGAGATACAGGGTAGTCCCGGCGGATAACACTTTCCTGTGGCAGTCGCTTGACAGGCGGCTGTTGTTTTTTTTCATGGAGGAAAATTTCATGTCTGCTTCAGTTCTCGTTCAACAACACGGACCCATTCTCGAAATCACTCTCAACCGCCCAGAGGCGTATAACGCCTTCGACCTGGAAATGGTCACGGCGCTGGGCGAGGCGTTTGCCAACGCGGCAACAGATGATTCCATCAAGGGCGTTTTGTTAAGCGGGGCAGGGAAAGCGTTTTGCGCAGGCGGGGATTTGAAATGGATCAGCCAGCAGGCAGAAAATGCCGGGGCGGTGCTGCACCGCCTGGCGCCGCAATTTCATATTGCCGTGGCGGAGATGCGGCGGATGCCCAAACCGGTCGTTGCGGCAATCAACGGGATTGCGGCAGGCGGCGGGTTTTCTCTGGCGCTGGCGTGCGACTTCCGCGTGATGGCAGAGTCGGCGGTGCTGAAGCAGGGATATACCTCCAACGGTTTGAGCATTGACGGCGGCGGGACATTTGCCCTGCCGCGCCTGGTGGGACTGGCGCGCGCCCTGGAGATTGCGGCGTTCGACCAGCCCATTCCCGCGTCGAAGGCTTGGGAGTGGGGACTGGTCACGAAAGTGGCGGCCGATTCGGAGGTCCGCAAAGAAGCGCTGCAGATGCTGGAAGGGCTGGCAAAGTCTGCATTGAATTCGTTTGCGTGGTCAAAGCGTCTGTTTCTGGAGTCGTTCACCAATACGCTCGAAACTCAATTGGAACTGGAACGGCAGGGAATCAGCGCCTGCGCGGCTCATCCCAACGGGCAGGAAGGATTGCGCGCCTTTGTAGAAAAGCGCAAGCCGCTCTTTTAGCGCCATACAATGGCCTATCAATTGCTTGTCAATGCTTGTCATATTCCACTATTGCCTGTAAGATAAACGTCTGTTGCGGAGGCACGGCATTTGGAATGGCAAAAATTTTGATCGTTGACGACGATGTCACCATCACAGAACTGATGAAAGCGCTTGTCATCATGGACGGTCACGAACCGACGATTGTCAACGACAGTCTGCTGGCGGTGGAAACTGCCCGCTCGGTCAACCCAGACCTGATCACGCTGGATTTGATGATGCCGGGGTTGAACGGTTTTGAGTTGTGCAGACTTCTGCGGGATGACCCGGCGTTTGCAGAGACGCCGATTATGATTATCAGCGCCAAGGACGATCCTTCCAGCCGAGAGAGAGCCCTGGCCGCCGGCGCAAGGGAGTATTTGGTCAAACCGTTCGACGTGGATGAGTTCCTGGAAAAGATCAATTTTTTTGCGGCGGCGTGAATTTGCCTGCAAATTTCAATGGTTCCGAAAGAATAAAGCGGCGGATTTCAGCGTATAATTACAAAAATCCAGCACATCACAACACTGCGCGCATATTCGTGAAATACTGATGAATGGCAGCAGCTTAAAGTCATTGAAAAAATCCATCACTGCCCGGGATAGGTTATGACAAAGATCATGGTCGTGGACGACGACAAAGATGCTACAGCCCTGTTTGAGGAGGTTTTGAAAGCAGAGGGGTATGAGCCAATTACCTTAAATGACAGCGCCGCCGCTATTACGGTTGCTAAGCGGGAAATGCCGGATTTATTCGTGCTGGATCTGATGATGCCCGAGCCGGATGGGTTCAAATTGTGCCGCATGCTCCGCAAGGAACCGGAATTCCGATACACCCCCATCATTATCGTCACCGCTCTCAACGACACCGACAGCCGCATTGTGGCGATTGGCGCCGGCGCCAACGATTACCTGACCAAACCTTTCCGCCTGGACGAACTATACAACAGCATCCGCGAGCAGCTCAACAACCGTTAAGCCGCCCGCATGGGCGATACCTCCCCTGGCATAAAAAGAGTAACCGTCGTTTCCGACGGTCACTCTGTGTGTGGAGCCTATTGAACCGAAAAGTCAACGGTGCTGATCAAGACGTCGTTGAAATAGATTTCCACTTTGTACGAGCCAAGAGGCCAGCCTCCCTCCGGCGGGGGATAGTAAAAATACACGTTCCCGTTGAACGTTTCATCCTGAATGGTGATATCGGCTTCGTCGAACATCAGGTTCGCTTCGATGCCCTCCACGTTGACCGCATACCACTTGGAGGTCACCACATTGCCGGCTTTGCCGTTCGACAGGTCACTCACCACGTAGATGGTATCCGACATCGAAAACACAGTGGCAGGCTGGTTGCCATCCTGGTCTTTCGCCGTGCGGACATTGTCCAGGGTTGGGTCGCCAAACGAGCAAGCCAGGCTCGCAGCGACCAAAACCAGGACAGCCAACAACACTCTCCATTTATTTTTCATCTTGCATTCTCCTGAATTTGGGATTTGGACGTAGTATATCCCAAGTGGGTACAAAGTAAGATTATTCCCCATGACCCATTTCTCTCATTTGGCAGGCAAGAACCTTCGAGCCGTTCCGTATGTACCAGTGTTGTAACGAAAAAATCAGCGGTACAGGATACAATAGCATCCTGTTTTGAGATTGGAGGAACCATGCCCGACCCCGTCATCGTGATTGACGGCAAGACCTACAAGAATGTGGGTGAAATGCCGCCGGAAGTCCGCGCGCGCTACGAACAAGCAATGAGAGCCTTCCCCCGTTCCCAAGAAACAAGCGCCACATCCCGACCGACGGAGTTCAACGGCGAAGACGGCAGCCTCACCGTCAACAGCACCAAATTCGTTGTGAACGGCAAAGAATACAACAGTCTCGAGGAACTACCCCCCGAAGCGCGCGCTAGATACGAACAAGCAATGGACGCGCTGGACGCAAACCGAAACGGTCTGCCGGATTTTCTGGAAGGCATGTTCGGGACGCCATCACAGCCCTCCGCGCCACCAGCCGCAACGACCATCCCGCCGCGCCAACCCGCTTCATCCCCTCCGATGCCCGCCACTCCCACGATTTCCCCAGATACCACCAGCGGCTGGATGCTGGTCTTGCTGGGCGGTTTTCTGGCAGTGCTGTGTCTCCTGCTCGCGGCGGGAGTTTGGTACTTCTTTCTGCGCTGAGGCGGCGTATATTGTGAATTGTCTAACAAATATTAGGATTTGATTAGAAATCACTTGCCCGCTTGACTTTGACTTCGAATTTCTGTATAGTAATTCCGAGCAACTTTCGGCACGGATTGCCCCTCTGGCAGGCGTGCCTTTTGTTTCGCATATCACCAAATCCCATGATTGAGGAGAACTCATGATCCAGGTCAATGGTCTGATCAAAGACTATGGAGCGCGCCGCGCCCTCGACAGCATCACCTTCGATGCACATCAAGGCGAAATCGTCGGCTTCCTCGGTCCAAATGGCGCCGGCAAAACCACCACCATGCGCATCCTCACCGGTTACATGCCGCCCAGCGATGGGCAGGCCATCGTGGCAGGGTACGATGTGGTGGAAGAATCGCTGGAAGTTCGCAAACGTGTCGGTTACCTGCCGGAAACCGTCCCGCTTTACAACGACATGACGGCGCTGGAATACCTCACGTTTATGGCAGAACTGCGGCGCATCCCCAACGCCGAAGACCGCGCCTGGGAAACGCTCGAAATGGTGGACCTTGACAAGCGCGCCAACGGGTACATCGGCAACTTCTCCAAAGGCATGCGGCAGCGCGTGGGGCTGGCACAGGCGCTTTTGCACCGCCCCGAAGTCCTCATCCTGGATGAGCCAACCATCGGCTTGGACCCGGCGCAGGTAGTGGAAGTCCGCAACCTGATCCGCGAAATCGGCAAAGACCGCACCGTTCTCTTTTCCACCCACATCCTCTCCGAGGCACAGCAAATCTGTGACCGTGTCCTCATCATCAACAAGGGCAAAATCGTCGCCGAAGACACACCGGAAAACCTGCAATCCCGCGTACTGGGCGCCGAACGCATTCTCCTGCGCGTGCGCGGCGATGCCGACGGATTGGACAAGATCGTCAAAGAAATCAAAGGGACGCGCAAAGTATCCGTCAAAGACGAAACAGCGGTCGAGTTTGAACTCGCCGCTGGGCAGGACGTCCGTCCGCAGGTGGCGAAAGCCGTAATTGATGCCGGCTACGAACTGCTCGAAATGCGCCCGGTCAGCATGAGCCTCGAAGAAATCTTCCTCGAACTGACCGAAGAAAAACAAGGCAGCAAACGCTCTTGAGGTGAAGCATGCGAAATATCTGGACAATAGCCAAACGCGAATACGACCAATACTTCATCAGCCCGGTGGCTTACGTGGTGGCGTTTGCCATCCTGCTGACGACCGGCGTCCTGTTTGCCATCAACTTCTACTACTACGCTCAAAACGCTACTCAGCCTTTCGGAGGCGCCCCGGATTTTGCCCCCATCTCCGGCACCTTCGTCTTCCTGCTTGTGCTTTCGGCTCCCGCTCTGACCATGAGACTGATCTCAGACGAGGCACGGATGGGCACGCTGGAACTGCTGCTCACCGCACCCATCCGCGACTATGAACTGGTCATCGGCAAATGGCTAGGCGCCATGCTCTACATTCTCTCGCTGCTGCTGATTACCCTGATCTACCCCATTGTGACCAGCCGCTTCGTTACCCCTGGCATTGACTGGAATGTCGTCCTGACCTCCTACCTGGGCATGATTTTGGTGGCAGGCGTTTTCCTCGCTCTCGGCACAGCCATATCCGCCATGTTCGCCAACCAGGTCACATCCTTCTTTGTGACATTGGCAGTATTCATCACCCTGTGGTGGCTGATTGGTTTCCCCGCCAACGTAATCATTGGAGAAAGCGCCCGCTTCTTCGAATACCTGGATATGAAAACACACTTCTACGGCGCGCTGGATTCCGGCGTCATCAATCTATCCGACATCGTGTATTACCTCAGCCTGATTGCCCTGGGCTTGTTCACCGGGACCGCCGCTGTGGAAATGAGGAGATGGAAATAATGGCAAAGACAAAACAACCCGCCTGGCGCCGCTATACCTTCATCGCCCTGATCGTCGCCGGGCTTGCATTCCTCAGCACACTTCTGTTCCTTTTCACCAGAGGGCTGCTCAACATCGGCATGTTCAGCGGCGCGACCACCGACACGCTGAACCGCGGCACCTACATCAGCCTGGCAGTGACCATCCTCGGGCTGGCGCTCTACGCCATGCTCGAACCGGATAAGGTCCGCCGGGCGCTGACCGGACGGCAGGCGCGCTATGGCAGCAACATCGCCATTACTTCCATCGCTTTCCTGGGCATCCTGATCGTCGTCAACTGGTTCGTCTTCAACAACCCGCAAAACTGGGACGTGACTCAGGATAAATCCAACACCCTCGCCCCGGAAACCATCCAGGCGCTCGAAACCCTGCCGCAGCCGGTCGAAGCGATTGCCTTCTACGCCAGCATCTCGCCTCAAAGCGCCACCGAACTGCTGGATAGATTCAAAGCCAACAGCAACGGCAAATTCACCTACCGCTTCGTCAACCCGGATGCCGATCCTCTCGCCGCACGCGCAGCCGGCATCACCGGCGACGGCAAAATCCTGCTGCAAATGGGAGAGCGCAAGGAAATTGCCAACTTCGCATCCGAAACCGAATTGACCAGAGCACTCATCAAACTCATCAACCCCGAACCGCGCGCTGTGTACTTCCTCACCGGTCATGGCGAACCCTCTCTCGAGGGCGGCAACCTCAGCCTTGCTACCGCCAAAAGCACTCTCGAAAGCAAAAACTACACCGTCAACAGCCTCAACCTGCTGGCGGAAAACAAAATCCCCGAAGACGCCCTTGCCGTCATCATCGCGGGACCGGTCAAGCAGGTTTCGGAATACGAGGTTCAACTCCTGAAGCAATACGTGGATAACGGCGGTTCGCTCGTCGTCATGGAAGACCCGCTGCTGCTGACCGAGTTTGGCAACTCGCCCGATCCCCTCGCCGACTATCTGGCTGCAGATTGGGGCATTCTGCTCAATGACGACATCATCATTGACCTGAACAGCCAGCAAATTCTGAACGCCATCTCGGCCTCTGCCAGCGAACATCCGATTACCAGGAACCTGAGCGCCAATTACCTGATCATCATGCCGCAGGCGCGCTCCATTACCCTGAACGCAGCGCCGGAAGGCGTCACTCAAACAGCCCTGTTGTTCACCTCGCCCAACTCATGGGGTGAAAAGAACTTCACCACCGCTGAAGGCAGTCAACTTTCCTCCGACCCGGAAGATGTTCAAGGTCCGCTCACCCTGGCAGCGGCGGCTGAAAACGCTTCCACCAAAGGACGGGTGGTCGTTTTTGGCAACTCCTTCTTCGCCACCGACGAAATGTTCGATGTGTACGGTAACGGCAACTTCTTCATCAACTCGGTAGATTGGGCGGCCGAACAGGAAAATCTCATCAACATCACCCCCAACACGCCAACCCAGCGCACCTTCCTGCCTCCCAACCAGATTCAACTGTTGATCATCCTGCTGGGCTCCGTGCTGGTCATTCCGGGGCTGGTGGTATTTGCCGGTATTTCCTCCTGGCTGGCACGCAGACGGCAAGGATAGGTTCTCGTATGCGTCGTTCAACACTCTTGACTCTCCTCCTGTTTGGCATCGTCCTGGCGGCGGGCATCTACTTCAACAACCGCGCGCAAACCGCGAAACTTGAAGCCACCCCCGAGGCGACCATGCCCGCTATTGAATACCTCTTCCCCCCGGCCGAGGGCTTCCCCACACGCATCCGCGTCGAGGCGAAGACGGGAGAAGTCGTCGAGGTGGCGCGAAACGAGGAAAACGCCTGGGCGTTGACTCTGCCCGAAGAGGCAGCGGCAGATCAGGCGTCGTCTGAAGCGGCGGCAACGCAGGTCACCACCATGCGGATTGTGGAACGCGTCCCCAATCTGCCTCCTGAAGCGGTCGGGTTGGATGCTCCTGAGTACACTTTCACGTTTGAGTTTCCCAACGGGGAACGAACGGTGGAAGTAGGCGCCTTGACCCCTACCGAGAGCGGCTACTACGTGCGCAGCAATGACAGCGGGATTGTCATTGTCAGCCGCAGCGCTGTGGACGCCCTGCTGGGGCTGCTGACCACGCCTCCTTATGCGCCTACAGCCACCCCAACGGCAGCCGCACCGGCAGAGACGCCCACTCCCCCAGCACCTTAGCGGTGCTTCAAAAATAATGTTTCTGCGTGAAAAACGTAACATTTCGCACAAAGAAACGTCTAAAAAGAGGAATCGAAAAGTATTGCATTTCAAACCAAAAAAGCGTATTCTGATTAAAAAAGAAAGTGGATCAATAGAGAATGGATGTAGATAAGATTCTGATGGTAGATGAAGAAGATGAATTCCCCGCGATTGCCCGGTTGGTGGAATTGGGGCGGCAAAAGGGCTACATCACGCTGGATGACATCATCCACTTCTTTCCCGAAGCAGAGCAGGATGTCGAGCAATTGGAGGAGGCTTTCTCCGCGCTGTTAAGCGCCGGCATCCCCTTTGTGGAAGACGCCAACCTTGCCGAACCCAGCGAAGACGAATTGGTGGCAGTGGAGGCAATTGAGGGCAGCGAACCCGAAATTGACCCCACCCTCGACGATTACCTCGCCAACATAGACACAGATGATACGATTGGTCTGTACCTCAAGGAAGTCAGCCGCGTTCCGCTGCTGACCGCCGAAGAAGAAGTGGCGCTTGCCCAGCGCATCGAACGCGGACGCATGGCGCGCGAAGAACTGGCAAAAGGCAACGTCAGCCCGCGCCGCCGCGCCGAACTGCGGAAACTCATCGAAGACGGCTGGGCGGCACGCGAACACCTGATTACCGCCAACTCTCGCCTGGTGATCTCGGTCGCCAAGAAGTATATGGGGCGCGGCGTGCCGTTCCTCGACCTAATTCAGGAAGGCAACATCGGTCTGATTCGCGCGACGAAGAAATTCGACTACCGCCGCGGACACAAGTTTTCGACCTACGCCACCTGGTGGATTCGCCAGGCAGTGACGCGCGCCATCGCCGACCAGGGGCGCACCATCCGCGTGCCGGTTCACATGGGCGACCAAATCAACAAACTCCTGCGCGTACAGCATCAACTCACCCAGCGCCTCGGTCGCGAGCCGAGCGTGGAAGAACTGGCAGAAGCGCTGGATGTGCCGCCCAAGAAAGTGGAAAATATGATTCAGGTGGCGCGCCGTCCGCTTTCGCTGGAGACCCCTACCGACGACGAGGAAGATTCCGTCCTCGGCGACTTCATCGAAGACGACGAGGCGCCCCCACCCGACGATACCGCCACCTATAACCTGCTGAAGGAACACTTGGGCGAAGTGCTGAACAGCCTGCCTCCCCGCGAGGTGCGCATCCTTCAACTGCGCTACGGTCTGCTCGATGGGCAGGCATATACCCTCGAAGAAGTAGGGCGCAAGATGGGCGTCACCCGCGAGCGCGTGAGGCAAATCGAGGCGCAGGCGCTCAGCCGCCTCCGCCACCCCACCATCCGCAGAAAACTGCGGGACTATCTGGGAGAATAAAACCAGAAAAGCGGCTTTGCACAACAAGGCCGCTTTTTGATTTATGACTCGCATGGTAACTACCTACCGACAGCCAAAAGGGGGAAGAAACCTGCCGCTGTGTGTCATTGCGACCTGCGGGAAGCAATCTCCAGCATTTGTGGGGAGACTGCCACGCTCGCTCGCAGTGACAGGTAGGTAGTTACGTGTAAGGTGAATTTATAATTTCCCCCATGACAAAGCGGTTCACCCTGCAATTCTCCGACCTGGTTTTCACTGCCATTTTCCTAACCGCCCTTTTACTAGGGTCGCGCATGCTGGGCATTGACAGCGACATCGGGCGACATCTGACACTTGGAAATTACATCCTGGATCATCGCTTCGTCCCCACCCATGACCTCTTCTCTCACACCCGTGCAGGACTTTCGCGTCCGCCCTACGAGTGGCTCGCTCAGGTTTTATTTGCCGTGGTACACCGCCTCCTGGGGCTGGATGGCGTCATATTGCTGACGGCCTGTATCACTGCGATCACCTTCACACTCCTCTATCAATTCACAAACCGCAGAAACAAACTGCCTCTTCTGGCATTGATCATCGTGCTGGTTGCAGCGGCGGCATCCAGCCTGCACTGGCTTCCGCGTCCGCACATGTTTACCCTTTTCCTATGGGTCTTGTGGCTGGAACTGCTTGAGCGCTGCTCCGCAGGAAGGCGCTGCAGGATACTTCTCTTTCCTGCCTTTATGCTTTTATGGGCAAACCTGCATGGCGGATTTGTCTTTGGCGTCCTTGCCTGGCTTGCTCACCTGGCAGGCTGGGGTTTTGATGACAAGCACACCCCCTCCCACAATCAAATTGGAAAGCGCCTCTTTGCCGCGGGCATCCTTTCGATTGCAGCCACAATCATCACACCCGATTCCTGGCGCAATTGGGAAGCCGTGTTGAACAACCGCAGCGTTTTCATCCTCACCCAAACGGTGGAGACCATGCGCCCGCGCCTGTTCGAAATCTCTGTGCTGCCGTACACCGTTCTCCTGCTCCTTGTCATTTTGATGTTTTTTCTGCAGCGGAAAAACGTGAAAAAGCGGCATCTTTTTCTGCTTGGTGGAACAGGTCTCATGTCGCTGGCAATGGCGAGAAACATCCCGCTTTTTGCGATTGCCAGCGCTCCTGTCCTAGCGGAATTGGGAAGAGAAAGCCTCAGCCGCTTCAGGTTCTGGCAGCGGCTCGAAACGAGATTTTCGGGGTTTGGCGCTTCTCCCGGCCGTCTTATCCTTTCAGTGATGATGGTAGTGGCGGCAATCTTGTATTTCACCCATCTGCACGTTGAATATGATCATTCTCTGTATCAATTCGACCCCCGCGTCTTCCCGCTGGATGCCGCCAATTACCTCGAAGCAAACCCGCAAAACGGAAATATGTTCAATGAGTTCAACTGGGGCGGATACTTGTTGTACAAATTCTTTCCTCGTTATCCGGTCTTCATTGACAGCCAAAGCGACTTTTACGGCGAAACACTGCTCCGCGAATACACCCAGATCATCAACGCCAGCGGAGCGTGGCAAGCACTCCTGCAAGCCTATCGCGTGGACTGGGCGCTGATTCGCCCTGACACTGCGCTTGCCCTCGCGCTCAACGAACAGCCGGACTGGGAAATGATTTATCAAGACTCTACCGCCGTCCTGTTCCGCCGGCGGGGAACGGCTGCTCCCTAACGCGCCCCCGCCCTATTCGGGGGCTTCATCCTACAGTACGGCATCCAGCATGAGCGCGGCAAAAATGAACACCAGATACGAACTCGACCATTTATACATGCGCCAGGCAACCTTATTCCCGCCTTGTCGCCAGACCTGCCAGGCGGCATACATCAGCGCCGCGCCCAAGACCAACGCCGACACCAGATAAATCGTCCCTGCCAGCCGCAGCAGCGGCAGCAGCAGGGTGAGAAGCACCAGTTCAATCGTATAAACTAGAATCTGCCGCCGCGTTTCCATCTCGCCGCGCACCACCGGCAGCATGGGCACGCCAGCCCGCTCGTAATCCTTCATGCGGACGATTGCCAGCGCCCAGAAATGCGGAGGCGTCCACATAAAGATAATCAGGAAGAGAATCCACGCCGTCCAATCGAGGCGGCCGGTCGCGGCGGCGTAACCGACCATCGGCGGAATCGCGCCCGCCCCGCCGCCGATGACGATATTCTGCACGGTCGCCTTTTTCAACCACAAGCTGTACAGAATGACGTAGTAGATAATCCCTGCCAGCGAAAGCAGCGCGGCAAGATAATTCACAAAACTTGCCAGAATGTAGTAACTGGTCAGCGACAGCCCCAGCCCAAACGCCAGCCCTTCTGCATCCGTCAACCGTCCCTCCGCCAGCGGACGCTTTGCCGTGCGCTGCATGCGGCGGTCCAATTCGCGGTCAATATACTGATTGAGCGCGCTCGATCCACCGGCTGCCAGCGCTCCACCCAATAGCGTCCAAAAGGTCAACGGAAAGGAAGGCACTTCCTTCGCCCCCACCACCAGCCCACCATACGTCGTAATCAGCAGCAGCCCCACAATCAAGGGCTTGGTAAGCGCAAAGAAATCCTTCAGGCGCTGCCTGCGGTCAATCGCCACCGCAGGCTCGGCGTCCCTTGCCAATACGCCCGAAGCATATACCAGCAACAGGAGCGAAATCCACAAAGCCCAGGTGGTCAATCGGTGCAGAATAATCAGATGCGCCGCACCAGGCTGCGTCACCTGCACCGCGCCCACCAGCGCCTGCCCAAAGAACGTCACCGCCAGAATGGTGGTAAGCGGCAAAATCACGCGCTGGTCGCGCTGCTCCCTCCAGGCTTTGCGAAAAACCGCCAGCATCAGCAGCGAGGCAACTCCCACCGTGGCAATATGCGCCAGTTTCATCCATCCCACCGCGGCGGTCGGCACACACAGGGGCCAGCCTTTGCAAAACGCTTCGGCGCCGGTCAAGGTCACAATCCGCCCTGCAACCGTCAAGGCAATGACGGCAAAGAACAACACGAACACATATCTCGAAAAAGAAGAGCGAAGCGAATATCTCATGCTTCCTGTTTCCTCAAAAAGAACGGATAGCCGCCGAACAAAATTGCGGCAAAGGTGAACCACTGTAGCGCATACCCAAAGTGTGGACCTTCCGTCAACTCCACTTCGGGTTGATAGGGAATGGGCGGGGTCTCATCCGCAGGGTCAATGTTGGGTTGAATGTATGCCTTCAGAATGGGATACGGCATCTGGAGCGCGATCTTCTCGAGATCGGCATTATTCCACACCCAAAGCGGACCTCCGTCCGCAGGCAGCGCGTCGGCAACTCCGCCGATGGCTGGTTTGCCCTGCCCCAGCCGAATCTGCCCCGTGACGGTGACCGCGCCGGGCTCGTCGTACTTGCGCCAGTCGGCGGGAGCGGAATTGCCTTCAGCGGGGACCCAGCCTCGGTCAACCAGAACAGCCCCCCCGTCGAAGCGAAGCGGGGTGAAGAGATGATAGCCGTATTGACCGCGATGGTATTGATTCCGCAGCGCAATCTGGTTGGAAAAGTCATATTCTCCGCTCACCTGCACGGCGCGCCATTCCATGGTTTCGATGGATGTTTCGGGAGCGGCGTTCAAATCCAGCGGCGGCAGGGCGCGCATGGCGGTTACTTGGGCGTTGAAGGCGCGCCGCTGTTCGAGGCGGTCTAGCTGCCAGATGCCCAATCGAATACAGACTGCTGTGCCAATAAAGACCAGCAGTGTGGTCGCCAGCCATTTACGGCTGAACATTCTACGCAGGAGCATTTTCTTTTTTCCGAACGGGCAGGATGAAACTATACAGCGCAATCAGCACGCCCATGGGCAGCCCCGCATAAAGAATTCCGTAAATGCGGGTACCGAGGGTCAGCGCATCGCGCACATCCAGCCCGAAATAATTGCCCGGCTGGAAACTGCACTCATAGGCAAGGTTTTCCGCCTGCCCCAGCGCCAGCCGCGCCGAGGTGTTAGAGGGAATCCAGAGCGGTCCCAGTTTGTGGTCAACGACATCTTCGTTTTTCACCACCAGCACATCGCCAACGACAAAGATCATATCGGTGGGAATGGTGGGAGGTTGTTCGCCGCGCGCTACTTGTTCGGCGGTGCCGCGCGGAATGACAAGCACAATTTCCTGCGGCGGGCGGGCGGTTTCGCGTAAAAAGACGAAGGTAATTTCGCTGATCGCCGCGCCGATGAGCAGCCCGATCAGCAGCGAGATGACCAGCCGTTTGAGTAAGATGTTCATAGGAGGCATTACTTTTTCTCCGCCAGGATCAATTTCACATCGTGGACAATATCTTCGACGGGGGTTTCAAAACTGAAGGAGACCCGCAGGTTCCCGTCGGCATCTATCAGGGTGACGCGCGCCGTGTGGTTGACGATGTAGCCGAGGGCAGAGGTTCCTTCCACAATTTCACGAAACACGCCATACTCCTGCCAGACTTTGGCGAGCACTGTTTCCGTTCCGCTCAAACCGATAAAAGTCGGGTTAAAGTGGTTGACGTATTCCTGCACACGTTCGGGAGTGTCGCGCTGAGGGTCCACCGAGACGAAGACCACCTGAACTTTTTCTGCATCTGCGCCTAATTGCTTCAGTGCCTGATTCAACTCTGCCAGCGTGGTAGGGCAGACATCCGGGCAGGAGGTGTAGCCAAAGAATAACAGGACAATCCTGCCCTGCATCCCGCTCAGCCGAAAGGGGGAACCATCACCTCGCAGCAGGACAAAATCGGGCGCGGGGGGGTAGGGTTCAGCATAGGTTGTTCCGCGAAATTGAGCCGCCGAGCCAAACAGAATAGTCCAGGCGGCGACGATACCAATCAGCAGGAGCGACCCGATTCCGACCAGAAGAAGTTTTCGATCCATCGTGATTTCTACCTTTTTCTTCTTTCAGATGGTGTTTTGAATGGGATAGGGTACAAGATAAATTATTCTGGCAATCCAAGCCTGCAGTATCCAAACAGCGCTTTTTGCTCGTGCAGATTGTCAAATCCGCACCTCATTCGATATAGATATAGGTGGAAGCACAAGATAATGAAGTTTTACAAATTAATTCCGTAACCGCACGCAGTCGGCGTTCTCCCCTGGCGTTTGCCCGCCACATTGTCCCCGCAGCGAAGCGGAGTGGGAGGGCAAGTGTTACGCCGACGGGTGCGTAAGCCTGCCCTGAGCCTGCCGAAGGGAGAACGCGCCCTACGCAAGCATTACCGAAACATTTTCTCAAAGATCATAATCTTGCGCTACGGGATTGTTTGATTCATTTCATTTGTTAATCCGCAACACGATGTTGCGCTTCAGGCGAGTTAATCATACTCCGAAAAATCGGGGCGACCCGTGTGGATCGCCCCGAGGGGGTGTAAATTCTAACCGTGTTCTCATGTGCCTGAGTTCCATCAGGCTGTACAGCCTGCTAGACGATGGCAGTTCCCACCAGATACAGCGCAGGGTAGAACACAATCCAAACCACGTCCACGAAGTGCCAATAAACCGCCGCCGCTTCGACCGGGTAGTGTTTCTGGTCGTACAATCCGCGCCTGCCATTGACCCAGACAATGGCGAGGAACACCAGGCCGGTCAGCACGTGGAAGGCGTGCATGCCGGTCATCATGTAGAATGCGGCGCCCGCCGCGCCGGAGGAGGGCGTCAGCCCTTCGTGCGCCGCCAGCCGCCATTCCACAAACACGACGCCGATGAGAAAACCCAGCCCAAGCAGGAAAGTGATGAGGGTGTTGCGGAGGAAGCCTTTGCGGTCGCCGTGGGCGATCATCGTCTCGCCGCGGTTCATGAAGAAGGACGAAATCAGCAGAATGGAGGTCACTCCCAGCCCAAGCAACTGATTGAGGTTGGGGCGCGTGAGGCCGAGCAGGTTCATGCGCATGACCAGCAGCCCGCCGAAGACGAACGCATCCGAAATCAGAAATAGCCAGAGACCGAGGCGGTTCGTCCCGGATTTGTATTCGTAGGAGTTGTGGTCGCCTTCGTGGTCCGCGCTCAGTTTGTAAACGTGCATGTAGTAGTACACCACCAGCGCGCCTTTGACAAAGGCTACCGCAATCAAAACCGCCGTCGAGTTGAAGGAAGCCGCCACCAAAAACTCCAGGACGGTGAGCACCGCCAGGTAGATGAAGATGAACACGCCCTGGTTGAGCATGGAGGCTTTATCTTGTTTGTGTGTCATTGTTCCTATTCCTCCCCGTTTTAGTGTTTTCCGCCCTGGGCGGGAATGAATTCGACGTACTTCGAGCCGGGCAAACCGTAATCATACGGTTCACCAACGACCTCGAAGGGGGTCTCGTAGTTATGGGCAGGCATGGGCGAGGGAACCTGCCATTCCGGTGAGCGCGAGTTCCACACGTTGCCTTCCGCCTTCTCGCCGTGCTTGATGCTGTGGAAGAAATTGATGAGGAAGATCAGCACCGAAAGCGCAATGCCAAACGCGCAGATGGTCAGGATGAGGTGCGTGGTGTCGAACCCTTGCGCCGGATCGTAATCGGCAATGCGGCGGCGCATGCCCAGCAGACCGATGTGCATCATGCCAAAGGTCAGGATGAGGAACGAAGGGGTCATCAGCCAGAAATGCACTTTGCCCCAAAATTCGTTCATGCGGCGGCCGGTTGCTTTGGGGAACCAGTAGTAGATGGCGGCAAAGAAGGGGAAGACAAAGCCGCCGAAGATGGTATCGTGGAAGTGACCGACGATGAAGTAGGTGTCGTGCAGGTGCAGGTCTACGGAGACGGTGGCGTTCGGAGGTCCGGAAAGACCGCCCATCAGGAAGACGATGATGCCGCCCAGCACAAAGAGCATCGGGGTGGGGGTCGAAATCTTGCCCTGCCAGATCGTCGCCACCCACGAGAAGAACTTCACCCCGGTGGGCACGGCAACCAGCAGCGTGCTATACATGAACGGCACGCGCAGGTATTCGTTCATGCCGGAGGTGAACATGTGATGCGCCCACACCAGGAAGCCCACCAGCGCAATCCCCAGTGAGGACATGGCGACCCAACGGTAACCGAACAGCGGCTTGCGGACGAACACCGGCAGCAGTTCGGAAATCACGCCCAGGCCCGGCAGCACGAACACATACACCGCCGGGTGCGAGTAGAACCAGAACAGATGCTGGAAGAGAACCGGGTTGCCGCCTTTGGCAGGGTCAAAGAAGCCCATGCCGAAGAGGCGCTGGAACATGACCAACTGGAACGAAAGACCGATCAACTGGGTGGCGGTAAGAGCGATGATGGAAGTGGCAACCGACGCCCAGACCAGAATGGGCATGCGCATGGCGGTCATTCCCTTGGCGCGCATGCGGACAACGGTTGCGATGACGTTCAGCGCGCCGAGGATGGACGACCAGCCGGCAATGAACACGCCGAGGAAGAACATCTGCTGCCCCACGGGCGCCTTGACTGAGAGCGGGGGATACCCCGTCCAGCCGGTATCGAAGCCACCCAGCACCAGGCTCATCAGCAGCAATACCGCCGCCGGCACAGAAACCCAGTAGGCAAAGGCGTTCATGCGCGGGAATGCCATGTCGTGCGCGCCGACCAGGAGGGGCACAACATAGTTGATAATGCCGGCAATGCCCAGCAGAATCGAAACAATCATGATCATGCCGTGCAGCGACATGAGGGTGTTGTAGAGTTGCGGTCCGTTCTGCCCGAAGAGGTTCATCCCCACGTTCAGGAACTGCAAGCCAGAAGCCGCCAGTTCTGTACGGAAGATGAGCGCAAAGATACCACCCACCGAAATCAGGAACAGGGCGGTGATGGTGTATTGAATACCGATGACCTTATGGTCGAGCGAGACGCCAAGGTATTTTTCCCAGCCGGGTTCATCTTCATGGAATTCGGGCGTATCCATCCCGCGCGCCCATTTGACCCAATCGTCCATCACACCCACGCCAAACAGGAAGGCTACGGCGCCAACCAGCGCGCCGAACACCCAGGCCGGCTCGGTGAAAAAGAAGCCGCCAAAGACCGGAAGCCCCATCGCGGCGCGGATGCCGGTCACAATGAAACCGCCAATCAGCGTCCACACAACCTGATAGACAAGTCCGCGCGTGATGCCGCGGTAGCCGTACACGCCAAAGAAGAAGGCTGTGAAGGCAAAGAGCAGCGCGAACGCTGAAGGCACGGGAGCCGTCCAGCGCACATTCGTCATGATGAGCGCGTCAATCCCCAGCCCAATGAAGTACCCGATGACCCCCGCAATCAGCAGGAACAACAAACCGCTTCCTACGGTATATTTTCGTTTCATTCCAAATTCCTCCGCCAAATTATTTCAGCGTCTTGATGTAGGCGATGATGTCCGCCACCTGCTCCTCGGTGAAGTTGTAGGTGGGCATCTGCTGCGCTTCGAACCCAGCCACAATCTTCGCCTGAGGCTGAAGGATGGATTCCTTCAGGTAAGCGTCATCCGCAATGACCGTCCCGCCGCCGCTGAGCGGCACTTCGGAGCCAGCCAATTGGAACCACGTCGGGCCAACTCCCGCTGAGCCGTCAATCGAGTGACAGGCGCGGCAGCCATTGGCAGTCACCAGCGCCAACCCGCGTCCTTCAGGGGTTTGCCCGGCTTCCGCCGCCAGCGCTTGCTGCTCTGTCACCCATGCATCAAAAGCGACCTTTTCCACCACAACTACCGGCGCTTCCATATAGGCATGGGACGTGCCGCAGATCTCGGCGCAACGCACCTTGTAGGTATCGCCAATCGTCGTCGGCGTGATGCGTAGTTCGGTGATGCGGCCCGGCACCAGGTCCTGTTTGACGCGAAATTCAGGCACCCAAAAGGAGTGAATCACATCGCGGGAGGTCATCTTCAACAGCACCTGTTTGTTCACAGGCAGATACAATTCTTTAGAAGTGATGCCGTATTCAGGATATTCAAACGACCAGCCCCACTGAAACCCGGTCACATTCACCACCATCGCGTCCGGCGCCGCGCGGCGGGTTTCGCCCAGGTTCTGCGCACCGATGTACGCCATTCCGAGCACCACCACCAGCGGTATCACCGTCCAGACCACTTCCAGCGTTGTGTTTCCCTCCACGTGTACAGCGTCGGTCGTATCGCCTTTTTTGCGTCGAAAGACCAACAGACTGTACAACATTGGCACGACGATCAGGGCAAAGAGGAAGGACATGGCTTTGACTTGCAAATTCCAAAGCCAGTCAATCGGAACTGCCTGAGCGCTGGCAGGCACAGGCATCAACCCCGCCGCATTCAGCCCCACATATGTGAGAACCGCCAGCACAATGACCAGAATTCCCACAATCACAAAATGTCGCATACAGACTCTCTCCTGTTACAAAATCGAGGGCAGACCTCCCCGGTCCACAACCGCTCTAATTTACCAAATTTTCTATTATTTGTCACGATAAAGAGGACAAAAAAACGCTTCTCGCCACACCAATAAAAGTCCCTGACTAAACAACCTCACCTAACGCCGAAAGCACTTCGGCGCTGTGCTCGGCGGGACGCACATTCTCAAACACCCGCACGATGATTCCGTTACCATCAATCAGAAAAGTCGTCCGCAGCACTCCTTCGTAGGATTTCCCCATAAACTTTTTCGGCCCCCACACACCATACAAGTCGCAGACCTTGTGCCCCTCATCTGCCAGCAGGGGAAAGGGCAGGTGGAATTTCTGCTTGAACTTCACATGCGATTGGACGCTATCCGGGCTGACGCCGAGAATCACCACGTTTGCCTTTTCGTAGGCAGAGTAATCGTCACGGAAGTTGCAGGCTTCGGTGGTGCAGCCGGGGGTATCATCCTTTGGATAGAAGTACAGGACGACATTCCTTCCGCGAAAATCAGAGAGGCGGCGGAGGGTGTTCGTATCGTCATACAACTCGAAATCGGGCGCAGGAATACCTGATGAAATAGGCATACTTTATCTCCTTCGAGCGGAGATTATACTCCCAACCCTCATAAAACAAAGAACCCCGCCGTCAGCGGGATTCTTTCAGGGTTTTATTCCATCAACTTCACGCGGCGAAAGGCTTCTTCCAGCGCATCAATCGTGGCAGGTTTGAGGACCAACGCCGCCGCACCGAGTTTCATCACCTTGTTTCGCGTCTCCGGCTGGTCGTCGGAGGTGATGATAATGACCGGCACTTTCTCCAACTGCGGTTCGCGCTTGAGAAACGCCAGCACCTCTGTGCCATCTGCGCCGGGCATGTTAATATCGAGACAGATGAAGCGGGGAACGAAACCTTTGCCCAGCACATCCATCGCCTGAGTGGAACCATACGCCACCCGCGCCTTCAGCCCCAGCGCCCCCAGCATTTGAGTCAGCGCATCCGCCGTCTGGCGGTTGTCGTCAACAATCAATCCTTCCGTCATCTAGTCCTCCAAAATCACCATGCCCATCACAGACACGTCATAACCCGGCAGTTGAGAAACGGCTTTTCGGAAGGCGGGGTCAGCCAAAAGTCCGAAGAGAGGCGCGAGCAGTTCATCCTCGGCAAATGGTTTGGGAATCACCAGGTCGTAGCGTTCCTGAAAGAGGGGGATAAAGTCCAAATCCAATGCCTGCGCGGCAGCGGCAATGCCCAGCCCGCAATCGGCGCGGCCCGATGCTACCGATGCCGCAACGCCAAGATGAGTATACTCTTCCTGCTGGTAGCCTTCAATGGAACTGGCGGGAATTGTCATCAAATTCAAATGGTAATCCAACAGGACGCGCGTGCCGGCGCCGCGCTGCCGGTTCACAAAACGGATGCTTCGACCCGGCTCAGCACGACGCCCCGTTCTGGCGAGATCTTCCAGGCTTTTGATTCCCTTTGGGTTTCCCTTCTTCACGATCAAGCCCTGTTCACGTCCCACCAAGGCAACCACTTTAACCGGGATATTCGGCATGTACTGGCGAATATATGAAATGTTGTATTCGCCCGTTTGTGGGTCGAGCAGGTGTGACCCGGCAAAGTGCGCCTCGCCGCGGCGCAGCGCCACCAGCCCGCCCTGCGAACCGACATTGGCGGAGGCAAGCCGGCGGTCGTGAGCGGCGAGGAATTGCGCCATCAGGTCGAGGGTCAGATCGTGCGAGCCGATAGAGAGGATGGTCTTTTCGATTTCCGCCATGCTGCGATACAGGCGAACCTGCACCTTTTCGCCGGCTTCCATGCCCTGCACGCCGCTGGGAATGACGGCAATGCCATCTGCCTGCACCAGCGAGGTGATGACGCCCGCTCCACGCGAAAGCGGCGCGGCAAGAAGTTTATCGCCCACCTTGCCAACGACCACGCGCACAAAATCATCGTCGCCCGCCGGCGAGACCAGTTTCCGCGTGAGGATGGCGGTTTCAGTCGGAAGTTCGAGCGGGCGGCGCCCCAGCCAGCGGGCAAGGAGCGGCTCGACGAAGATGTCAATCGTCAGCGCTGCCGAAACGGGATAACCGGGAACACCGATGATGGGGACGATGGACGACGGACGATAGACGATGGATGATGGACGATGGTCTGCGGTCTGTGGTCTGTGGTCTATGGTCTGTGGTCCACGGTCTATCGTTCCCAAAATGACGGGATGCCCCGGCCTCACCGCCACGCCGTGAACAAGCAATGTGCCAAGTTTTTCCACCACCCTCGCGGAGAAATCTTCCGCACCGGCGGAGGAACCGGCATTGAGCAGGACAAGGTCATGGTCGCGGGCGGCTTCTTCCACCCGCTGACAGATCAAGTCAAAATCATCCTTCGTGATGGGGTAGCGCGTCGGTTCGCCGCCCATCGCCTTGACCTGCGCCGCTATCACCAGCGAGTTGTATTCGAGAATATCGCCCGCCTTGAGTTTCGAGCCGATTGGCACCAGTTCCGTTCCCGTCGGCAGGATGGCTACCTTCGGTTTGCGGGCAACTACCACTTCCTGATGTCCCGCCGCGGCAATGGCGCCCAAATCCACCGCTTTGAGGACATGTCCCGCCGGCAGCACCAACTGCGTGGCGACGATATCCTCCCCCAGCGGTCGGACGTGACTCCACGGCGTCACTGCGGCGCGGATGCGGATAAACGCCGGCTGGCGGACAGACGGCGATACTTGCCCGTTTTCATCCAGCGGCTCGGTATTTTCGATGGGGATAACGGCATTCGCCCATTCAGGGAGGGGGTCACCCGTATCCACATACTGCGCCCTCCCGCCAACCACTGATGCATGCTCACTGTTCACCGATAACTGCACTGGCGTCGTCGGCTGCGCCCCGCTGGTATCCTCCGCCCGCACCGCAAAGCCATCCATGGCGGAGGCGTGATAATGCGGCGAGGAGATTTTCGCCCAAATCGGCTTGGCAGTGACGCGCCCCAGCGCGTTCTCATCAAGAGGAATCGTTTCGGAGCCAAGCACGCACCAGAGGTCCGCGTTTTGAAGCGCCTCTCTGAATCGCGCCTGGGCTTGAGCGAGGGGAATATCGTGAAGATAGACAGACATGACGATTTACGATTTGTGATTTGCGATACGCGATTTGCGATACGCGATTTGCGATACGCGATTTGCGATACGCGATTTGCGATACGCGATTTGCGATTCACTCAACCGCCAACACTATCCATCGCCGCGCCGAGCCTCTTCACAATCTCATCCACTTCTTTCTCGTTGATCATCAGCGGCGGGGCAAACGCCAGCGTATTCCCCAGCGGACGCGTCCGCAGACCGCGTTCCTGGGCGGCTTTGAAAATCTTCATCGCCAGCGCAGGGTCCGCGGCTTTGGTTTCCTTGTTCGAGACGATTTCCACCCCGCAAACCAGACCCAGTCCGCGCACGTCACCCACAAACGGAAACTCTAGCAGCGTCTTCAACCCCTCGAGCAGGCGCTTGCCCAATTCTTTCGCGCGGGCGGGGTAATTCTCCTGCTCCATGATTTCGAGGTTCTTCAATCCCACCGCGCACGCCATGGCATGCCCCGAATAGGTGAAGCCGTGCATGTACGCTTCCGTCTCCGCCGCCGACTCGATTGTCTCCCGAATCTCATCCGAAATTTGGATGCCGCCCAACTGAGCGTAGCCGCTCGTGATGGCTTTGGCAAACGAAAGGATGTCGGGCTTGACGTTCCAATGCTTGAGCGCAAACCATTCGCCCGTGCGCCCAAAGCCGGTGATGACCTCATCCGCAATGAACAGCACTTCGTATTTGTCGCAAATCTGGCGCACAAGCGGGAAGTACTCCTCCGGCGGGACGATGACGCCGCCGACGCCCATCACCGGCTCGGCGATGAACGCAGCAACCGTATCGGCGCCTTCGCGCAGAATCGCTTCTTCGAGCGCCCGCGCTGCCGCCTGTCCCACCGTCTCGCCGGGCTTCAACTCACCCTCGAAGCGGTACGGATTCGGCGCTGGGATGTGGACGAATCCCTCCGGCGCGGGACCGAACATCGTGTGATATTTTTCCAGCCCCGTAGCAAACGTGGCGGAAAGCGTCACGCCGTGATAGGAGCCTTTGCGCGCAATGACCTTGTACTTGCCGGGTTTGCCCTTGCGCTTCCAATAGTAGCGCGCCGTCTTGAACGCCGAATCGTTGGATTCAGACCCGCCCGACGTGAAGAAAGTGGTATTCAGCCCGGGGTAGGCAAAGCCCGCGAGTTTATCCGCCAGCCGAATGGAGGGAAGATTCGTCATCCCTGCAAAGTTGGAGGTGTACGCCAGCGCCTTCATCTGCTCATAGGCGGCTTGGGCAAGTTCCTCGCGTCCGTACCCCGCATTGACGTTCCACAGCCCCGCCATGCCGTCGAGGATTTTCTGCCCGTCGGTCGTGTACAGCCACACCCCCTCCCCCCGTTCAATCACCAGCGGATTGGCATGCGATTTCGGGTGATAGACGGGATGCAATTGCTTCTTGTCTTTTTCGATCCAGGTTGCAGTATCGGTTGTCATGGTGTCTCCTTTTTTATTTTCGTCTGCTTGCCTCTCCCCTAACCCCTCTCCGACAAACGGAGAGGGGGCTCACCGTCATGTATTTTTAGCACATTGATTTTAGAGCGTATCGCCGCAAGAACAGAAGGAAGGTTCTTCTCCACATCCTCTGCCTTGACTCTCAGTACATTCAGACCAAGTTGCTCAAGTACTTCCTGCCGCGCATGATCCAGTTCAACCTGCTCATCATGGATAGACCCATCTACTTCGACAACCAACCGATAAGCGGAATTATAAAAATCCACAATGAAAGTACCTATCGGTTGTTGTCTTCTAAATTTTATACCATCCAGTTTCTTCCCGCGCAAAGCCTGCCAAAGGATGTGCTCACTTCTGGTTGGCTCTTTACGGAACTGGCGCGCAGTTTCAACTGTCTTACGTTTGATCTCCGAAGAGACTTTTACTCGTGGAAAATCATTTTTCATGTGACCTCACTCCCTTCCCCTCTTGTCGGGGAAGGGCTGGGGATGGGGGTGCTCCCCTCCCCGCTTGTCGGAGAAAGGCTGGGGATGGG
>JBBITE010000001.1:93119-112516 GCA_037440905.1 Anaerolineae bacterium
GAGAAAGGCTGGGGATGGGGGTGCTCCCCTCCCCGCTTGTCGGAGAAAGGCTGGGGATGGGGGTGCTCCCCTCCCCGCTCGTCGGGGAGGGGTTGGGGGTGGGGGTCACCCCAACACCTCCACATCATGCGGCCCCGACTCCCTCAACCCCGCCCCCGTCATCCGCACGAAAATGGCTTTTTGTTGAAACTCTTCGATGGTATGCACGCCGCTATAACTCATCCCCGATTGCAGCCCACCGACGAGTTGAGTCAGCACCTCGCGCACTTTGCCGCGATACGGAACCGCCGCCTCCACTCCTTCCGCCACATACTCCTCGATCTCCTCGCGAGTCAGGTCATTACCCTCGCGTTTGTTGCGCTCGATATTCGCCGTCAGCGACGCCATGCCGCGCGAGGCTTTGTAACGATGTCCGCGCCGCGTCATAATCAACCCCGGGCTTTCATCCGTCCCTGCCAGCAGCGAACCGACCATCACCGTGCTTGCGCCCGCCGCAATCGCCTTCGCCACATCGCCAGGGTAACGGATGCCGCCATCGGCGATAATCGGAACCCCATACGGACGCGCCGCCTCCGCGCACTCGATGATTGCCGTCAATTGCGGCACCCCTGAGCCTGCCACCTGCCGCGTGATGCAAATCGAGCCAGGACCCACCCCCACCTTCACCGCGTCCGCACCCGCTTCGATCAGCCGCTTCGTCCCATCGGCAGTTGCCACATTCCCGCCGATAATCTGCGCTTCAGGAAAATGCTTGCGGATATTTTTGATCATCTCGATTTCCAGTTGCGAATCGCCGTGCGCAATATCCACCACAATACAATCCGCGCCCGCCTGCAAAGCCGCCTCCACGCGGCGCATTTCCTTATCGCGCACCCCCACCGCCGCGCCCACCGCCAGCCGTCCCTTCGCGTCCTTTGTCGCTTTCGGGTACTGCGTAATCTTCATGATGTCCTTCAGCGTAATCAACCCCGCCACCTTGCCGTCTGCATCCACCAGCGGCAGTTTCTCCACGCGGAACTTATGCAGCAACTGCTCCGCCTCCTTCAACGAAGTGCCAGGCGCGGCGCTGTGCACCTCCCGCGTCATAATTTCAGCGACAGGCTTTCCGTCATCCCCCTCGAACAACAAATCGCGCGTCGAGACGATGCCGACGAGTTTATCATCCTGATCAAGAATCAAAATCCCGCCTGTTCCCGTCTCCTCTACAATGCGCTTCACCTCCCCCACCGTCTGCCGATCCGTCATCGTGATGGGATTATCCACCACGAACGACTCCGCCTTCTTCACGCGCTCGATCTGCCGCGCTTGCTCTGCAATCGTCATGAAGCGGTGAATGATACCAATCCCACCCTCGCGCGCCATCGCAATTGCCATCTCACTCTCGGTCACCACATCCATATTCGCCGAAACAATCGGCGACTGCAA
Source organism: Anaerolineae bacterium (assembly GCA_037440905.1). Lineage (GTDB taxonomy): Bacteria > Chloroflexota > Anaerolineae > Anaerolineales > Villigracilaceae > Defluviilinea. Next base: position 94,545 of record JBBITE010000001.1, read on the forward strand.
AGCGATCTTTCGCGTCAGCCAACTCTTCGTCGAAAGCGTCCGCCGCGACTCCACATCGGAATACTGCGGCACCAGCAGCACATCGTCATAAGTCAAAGCCACATCAGGCAAAATTTTCATCATCACCTCCAAACACCAACTCAGCATTCCGCATATTTAATTTCGCGTACTCGGCGTTCTCTAACGCCGCATTGCACACCTTGCCAACACCGAACTCTTATGGGAACGAACCGCCCGAATTATAATGCTTGACGATGACGCTGCATGCCCTTTCCCCTCTGGATGGACGCTACGAGAAAGAGACTTCTCCGCTGCGGGACTTCTTCTCCGAATTTGCTTATCTTCGTTCCCGCGCCCGCATCGAACTGGACTATTTATCTGCTCTTTCCAAAACAGGCATTTGCCCACCCCCCCGCCTTTCCCTCGACTCCTTCACCGAGGACGACGCGCTGAAGATACAGGAATACGAAAAGACCACGCGGCACGATGTCAAAGCGATTGAATATTTTTTGCGCGAACGCCTGCCCCCCGAACTGCATCCATGGATTCACTTCGGCTTGACCTCGGAGGACATCAACAACATTGCTCAAGCCCTCGCCCTGCGTGACTCGCGCGATCAGGTGCTGCTCCCCGCGCTGGATGCGCTCATCGCCTCCCTGCGCGACTTCGCAAAGAAATACCGCGCCCTGCCCATGCTCGCGCGGACTCACGGTCAGCCCGCCGTGCCAACCACGCTGGGAAAGGAAATCGCCGTCTATCTCGCGCGCCTCTACAAATGCCGTGAGGAAATTGCCAATCACACCTTCGAAGCCAAGTTGACAGGCGCGGTCGGGAACTTCAACGCCCTGCACGCCGCCTTCCCATACGTGGATTGGCTCGCCTTCAGCCGCGCCTTCATCCAAAGCCTGGGTCTCGAACCAAACCTCGTTACAACCCAAATCCTGCCGTATGACAACTGGCTGCGGTACTTCCACTCTCTCCAACTGACCAACACCCTCCTTATTGGCTGCGCGCATGATGTGTGGCGATACATCAGCGACGGCTGGCTCAGGCAGAAAGTCGTCGAAGGCGAAGTGGGCTCCTCCACCATGCCGCAGAAGGTCAACCCGATTGATTTCGAGAATGCCGAGGGCAACCTCGGAATCGCCAACGCGTTCCTCACCCACTTCTCGCAAAAACTGGCGGTCTCACGCCTGCAACGAGACTTGTCCGATTCCACCGTGCGGCGAACCTTCGGCGCGGCGCTGGGTCATACCCTGCTGGCATGGATCAACCTCACCAAGGGCATGTCCCGCGTGGAGGCAGATGAGGAGAGAATCCGCGAGGCACTGAACGCGCACTGGGAGGTCGTCAGCGAGGGCGCGCAGACGATTCTCCGCGCGGCAGGGCGCAGCGACGCCTACGAGACGCTCAAGTCTCAGACGAGGGGACGCCAGATGGACAGAGACAGGTATCGGGTCTGGGTGGAAGCGTTGGATGTGGATGAGGAAACGCGCGGGCGTTTGATGAGTCTCTCGCCGGAGTCGTATTTGGGAGTCGCAGTTCAAATCACAGATGATGTCGTTGAGAGGGGTGACGAAGTCACGACGAAGCAATCTCCCACCACTTAGGAGATTGCTTCGGGCTTCGCCCTCGCAATGACATGGAGGTACCATGACAGTCACAGCAGTTATCGGCACACAATGGGGCGACGAGGGGAAAGGCAAGGCAGTGGATTTTCTCGCGGAGCGGGCAGATTACGTGGCGCGCTTCAACGGCGGGAATAACGCCGGGCATACGGTCATCAATGAGTTTGGGACGTTTAAAATCCACCTCGTGCCTTCGGGGATTTTCGCGCAGAATACCACAGGGCTGATCGGCGGCGGGGTGGTGATTGACCCTGCCGTGCTGCTCGAAGAAATTGAAACGCTCAATCGGGCAGGCGTGGGCGTGGACGGGCGGCTGTGGGTCTCGCCGCGTTCGCACGTCATCATGCCGTATCACAAAATTCTGGATGGGTTGTACGAGGAGGCAAAAGGCGCAGGCGCAACCGGGACGACGCGGCGCGGTATCGGACCTGTGTTCGCAGACAAGGTCAGTTACAACGGCATCCGCTGGACGGATTTCGCAAGCGATGCTTTTGAGTCGCGGTTGAAAGTACAGTTGGAGTTGAAGAATAAAATCATCGCGGCTCTGGGCGGCGCAGCGCTGAAGTATGAGGAAGTGCGCGAAACCTATCGCGGCTATTACGAGAAACTCAAACCGTACATCAGGGAGTTGTTCCCTATCGTGCAGGCTGGCTTGAAGGCAAACAAAACCTTCCTGCTCGAACAGGCGATGGGAACGTTTCTCGATACCGATTGGGGAACGTACCCGTTCGTGACCGCCTCAACGACGATTCCCTCTGCCGCCTCGGCTGGTCTGGGCATCCCGCCGCGTTACATTACGGATGTCGTCGGCGTGACCAAAGCCTATACCACCCGCGTCGGCGCGGGACCGATGCCCACCGAAATCCATGATACGGAGAGTGAAGCCTATCGGAAGTTTGGCGAAGTGGCAGCGACAACCGGGCGCATCCGCCGCGTCGGCTGGCTGGACCTGGAACTGGTGCGCACCGCCGTGGAGTTGAGCGGCGTCTCCGAACTCTGCCTGACCAAACTGGACGTGTTGAGCGGGCTGGAGCAGATTCAAGTCTGCGTGAATTACACATTCGAGGGAAAAGCCGTCCGTTACGCGGATGTGGACGCCTACGGCTTGGAGCGCGTAGAGTGTGTTTATCAAACCGTGCCCGGCTGGAGCGAGGACATCAGCCGGGCGAGGTCATTCGAGGAACTGCCGCCCGCAGCACAGAACTACGTGAGGATGATCGAAACCGCGGCAGGAGTCCCGGTAAAGTGGATTGGGGTGGGTCCTGAGAGGGAAGCGACGATAAGAAGGTAAGAGTAAAAGGTGAAGGATGAAGATGCAAAAAGTAAAATAGACTTTATCCGTATTCCCCTTTTCATCCACGATGTTCACGAAGAAACACGAATTTCGTTTTCATCTTCGTGAAAATTCGTGTTCTTCGTGGAGATACTCTTATTTCAGATAAAGGCTAATACAAAATCAAACTATCACCTGGAGGCACACATGATCAACTTCATTACCTGGCTCATCTTTGGCGCGCTGGCGGGTTGGGTTGCCAGCATCATCACCGGCAAGAACCGCAAGATGGGCGCGCTTGCCAACATCGTCATCGGCATTTTTGGCGCGTTCGTGGGAGCGGGAATTTTGAACACGCTGGGGATCAGCGTGCCGCAGGGGTTTAGCCTGCTGGGGTTTTTGGTAGCAGTGGGGGGAGCGGTGATTTTGATTCTTGCGATGCGGCTGGTGCGCTGATTCGATATGCCCAAACTGCTCATCGTTTCCCGCGACGCACAGGCATACCGTCAACTGATCGAGCAGGCAAACCTGCCCCAACTGGAAATAACCAGCAAGCCCGAGGAGTGTGAGATTGTCCTCGGTGAGCCGCGCAGCATTCGTGACTTTCTTCCACACCTGACACGCCTGAAATGGATTCAATCCATCTATGCCGGGGTGGAATTCCTGGTGCAGCCCGGCCAGCGGCGCGATTACATCCTGACCAACGCGCGCGGCGTATTTGGGGGATTGATGTCTGAGTTTGTGTTTGGGCACCTGCTCGCGCTCGAAAGGAAAATCTTCGAGCGGCACCGCTCCCAGCAGGCGCATGTGTGGGACCGCACCGAAACGGGACTCTTGCGCGGAAAGAGGCTGGGACTGCTGGGCGTCGGCTCGATTGGGTCTCATCTGGCAAAGACGGCCAAACACTTTGAAATGACGGTGTGGGGTTTCACGCGCTCCAGCGAAGCATGCGGCGAGGTGGATCGTTATTTTCACCCGCCTGATATTTTGCAATTTGCGGGCGGAGTGGATTATCTGGTGTGTGTGCTGCCCCACACCGAAGGCACAAACAAAATCGTGAATGCCAGCCTGCTCGAGGCTCTGCCGCCGCACGCCATCCTCATCAATGTGGGGCGCGGCAACGCGGTGGACAACTCCGCGCTGATAGAAGCGCTCTCACAAGGCAAACTGGCCGCCGCCGTGCTGGATGTCACGGACCCGGAACCGCTCCCTGCGGATCATCCATTTTGGGAAACGCCCAACCTCTACCTCACCTTCCATTCCTCCGCCAAAAGTTACCCCGAAGATATTACAAATTTGTTCATCGAGAACTACCATCGCTACATGGCGGGCAAATCATTGAAGTATCAGGTGGATTTTAAGAGAGGATATTGATTCTGAACCGCAGACCGTCATCAGCCGTCCCCAGGCTGTGATTCAAAAAGGAGTTAAGCATGCCCGTCACACTCGCCGAGATTCGACAAGCCGCAGAGCGGATTCGCCCCTTTGCCCACCGCACCCCGGTCTTCACCTGTGCAAGCCTCGACCGTCAGGTGGGCGGACGGGTGTTTCTCAAATGTGAAAACCTGCAAAAGGTGGGGGCGTTCAAGTTTCGCGGCGCGTGTAATGCGGTCTTTGCATTGGGGGAGGAAGAAGCAGCGCGCGGCGTGGTGACGCATTCCTCCGGCAACCATGCACAGGCGCTGGCGCTCGCCGCGAGACTGCGCGGCGTCCCAGCCTATATCGTCATGCCGCAAAATGCGCCGCAGGTAAAGAAGGATGCCGTGGCGGGCTACGGCGGGCAGATCACATTCTGCGAGCCAACGCTCGAAGCGAGGGAAAGCGCCATGGAGCGGATCAGGCTCGAGACCGGTGCGGCCGTTGTACATCCCTACGATAACGAACATGTAATTGCCGGTCAAGGCACAGCGGCATTGGAATTACTCGAAGAGTTCCCCGATATGGAAGTAATCATTGCGCCCGTCGGCGGCGGCGGGCTGCTGAGCGGGACTTCCATCGCAGCCAAGGGACTCAACCCCGGCATCCGCGTCATCGCCGCCGAACCTGAAATGGCAGACGATGCCTTCCGTTCGCTGCAGCAAGGCAGGATTGTGCCCTCCGTGAACCCGAAAACCATTGCTGACGGCTTGCTCACCTCGCTTGGCAGGCTGACCTTTCCCATCATTCAGCAGAACGTCGAGCAGGTTGTCACGGTCAGCGAGCGGGGGATTATCGAGGCGATGAGGTTCATTTGGGAGCGCGCCAAACTCATCATCGAACCTTCGGCGGCGGTGGCGGTGGCAGTGTTATGGGAAAGGAAGATTGATTTAACAGGTTTGAAGGTTGGCGTTATCCTCAGCGGCGGCAACGTGGACCTCCGCCGGCTGCCGTGGCAATCGTAATCGTAGGGGCGAGTCTGAGACCTGTCCCTACAGCAACATCACTTCCACGACCTCACCCGCGCTCAAACCTGTCGCATCGGGGTGGATGCGCAGTAATCCATCGGCGCTTGCCAGCGTGAATATCAGATTGCTTTTGCCGAAGATGGGGTCGGCTTCATAATTGACAATTGACGATTGGCGCTTGACGATTAATTTCACGGGCCACCAATCTTCGCGCCCGGCCTGAGATGGCAGGTTCACCGTCAGCCTCGCCTGAACCGTTGCTTTGGGTTTCGGCAGCGCCCCCAATAATTTTTCGATGACCGGCACGACGAACAAATATCCGTTCACCAGCGCACTGACCGGGTTGCCGGGCAGCCCAATCACCGCCTTGCCGCCGCACACCCCCAAAATCGTTGGTTTGCCGGGGCGGGTGTTGATGCCGTGTACGAGAACGCCGGGTTCGCCCAACTGCCGGATGACGTCGGCGGTCATATCGCGGGTGGAGGCGGATGAACCGGCAGTAATGACGACCGCATCACATTCAGAGAGCGCTTGCGCCGCCGCTTCTTTCAACGCCTGAAACTGGTCGCGGATAATCCCATAGCGTTTTGCCACGCCTCCGCTTTTTTCGACGAGCGCTCCCAGCGAATACGAGTTAATATCGCGGATTTGCCCCGGGCGCGGAGAGAGGGATGGGTCAACTACTTCGTCACCGGTCGAAATCAGCCCCACCTGTACCAACCTGGCTGCGCGCACCGAGGTGATTCCCAGCGCCATCAACCCGCCGATTTCCGCCGGGCGCAGCAGCGCGCCTTTCGGGAGGATGAGTTGTCCCTGGGCAACATCCTCGCCGATGTGAATGATGTTCTCCCCCACTGCAACTGCACGCAGGATTTCGATTTCGCTTTCGCGGGCTGCCTGGGTGTATTCGAGCATCACCACCGCATCGGCGCCGGCAGGCAGCATACCGCCGGTATGAATCAATGCACATTGACCCGCCCCAATCTCGAAGGCGGGGGCGGCACCCATTGGCACTTCTCCGATGAGGGTCAGGTAAGCGGGCAGCGAGTCGGATGCGCCGAAGGTATCCTGCGCGCGGACGGCGTACCCATCCACCGTGGAGCGCTGGAAGTTGGGCAGCGGCTGCGGGGCAAGGACGTCTTCGGCAAGGACCCGGTTCAGGGCATGGACAACGTTGATAGTTTCAGAATCAGGCTGGAGCGGGGAAAGATGCGAGAGCAGAAGGGCGCGGGCTTCGTCGGGAGGGAGGAGAGTCAGGAATTCGGGCATGGGGGTGGTAGAAAGTGGAAGGTTGAAAGGTCAGCGAAGCCAAAAGGTGAGGGCGATGAAGTAGGCGGTCAATCCAAAGACGGCGGCGGAGGTGAATTGAAGGATTTTCCAGTTGGGCGGCAAGCCGAGGGCGATGTTACGGAGTTGGAGGATTTGGTACAGGGCAAAAGGCAGGGTGAGGAACGCCGGGGCGAGGAGGCGCAAAGGCAGCCCAAAGGCGGGCAGGACGAGGAAGAAAATATAGGAGAAAATGACAAAGATATGGTGCAGCGGTACAACACGTTCCCAGCCGAGACGGGTGAGGAAGGTGACACGTCCGTATTTGCGGTCTTGCGCGAAGGTTTGAAAGTTCGAGGCGATGAAGAAGGCAAAGGCGAGAAAGGTCAGCGGGATGGCGATGGCGAGGAAACGATGGGTGTTCCCGCTTTGAAAGACGAAGGCAATCGAGGGGATGATATAGGCAAGATGAATGGCGAGCAGCAGTTCGCCAAAGCCGCGATTGACCAGCCGCAGCGGCGGGACGGAATGGCTGACGAGAAGGACCAGCGAGAGAGCGGGAAAGAGCAAAGAGGCAAGGGGAATCTGCCGCGTAGCAAACAATACGTAGAAGATGAGCGCCAGAGCAGCGAGGGAGGCAATGGAGGCGTAGAGCAGGTTGTTACGCAGGAGTTGCCGCCCTCGGCTGGACTCGCCTTCGGCGAGGGGTTCGGTGTCGAGGCGGAAGATTTCCGGCAGCAGCGACATGGTCCATTGGGCAAGGAGAACGCCCAGCAGCCCCAGCCAAAACGGAGCCGGGCGAAAGGTGGCGCCGAGGTAATCGGCAAGAGCGGCGCCGAGGCAGTAGGTCAGCGCGGCGAAGAACAGGTGAAGGGGACGGGTGAGACGGAGCATGGATCAATGGGGGTTTGGTTATGAAAAGGCAAACGTGGAGAGAAAGTCTTTCAATCGTTCCACCGCCTGCGGCAGGTTTTTACGTCCGAGCCCAACGCGGAAGTGGTTACCGGTATCGTCGTACATGGTTCCGGGCAGGAGCAGGACACCCGCCTGGCGGACAAGCGCATCGCAAAATTCTTCGACCTCACCGCGCAGGAGTTTGGGAAAGCCCATCGAGCCTGCCTGCGGACGGACCCACGAGAATAGGTCGGCATGGCGGGAGAAAAAGTCGTCCATGATGGCAAGGTTGTGCTTGATGACACCAAGATTGCGTTCGATGAGTTTGTGCCGCTGGCGCATGGCAATCTCTGCCAGGAATTCGCTGGGGGCAGAGTTGCAAATGGTGGTGTAGTCTTTGAGCGCCGCCATGCGTTGATACAGTTTTTTGTTTTTGGTGGCAACCCAGCCGATGCGCAGGCCGGCAAGCCCGTAGGTTTTGGAGGTCACGCCCAGCGAAACGGCGTGCGCGCCCAGGTCGCAGGCGGCGGGAAGGCGCAGGGACGGGTCGTATTCGGATTCGCGATAGACCTCATCGCAAAACAGAAGCAGATTGTATTCATCCGCAAAGCCGTGCAGCGATTCGTAGTTATCGCGCGGCATGAGGAAACCGGTGGGATTGTGCGGGGTATTGACGATGACGGCTTTGGTTTTTGTACGCAGCAGTTTCCGTAATTCGTGAATATCGAGCGCCCAATTGTTCTCCTCCCGCGCCAACCACAGGCTGACCTCACAGCCAAGGCTTTTTGCCACCTCGCTCAGGGATTGATAATGCGGCGCGTGAACGATGACATGATCGCCGGGCTCCAGCGCCGCCAGCATAAACAGGAAGATGGCTTCTTCTGCGCCGCTGTGGACGAGGATTTCATCCGCCTGAATGGTTTCGTACACTTTGGCAATTTCGCGCCTCAGGGCAGGGCTTCCCTGCGACTCGGTGTATCCCAGCCAGACGTTTTGAAACTTCTCCGCCGCGCCTTCTTCCAGGGCAAGCAATTCGGCAACGGACATCGCTTCACAATCTGAGGAGCAGAGCAGGTATTCGGTGTGAAATTCGTATTTGGCAAAGTAACGTTCGAGTTTGAAGGGAGGGAGACGCATGGTTGAGGGGCGGTGAGCAGTTAGGAGTTATCAGTGAACAGTGTTCATTTGAGGGCTTTTTTGATGTCACGATAGTGAATCTGGTTGTGCAGGTACAACATCTTGATCATTTCGCGCAGGGTGGTCATGCCCAGGTAGGGATGCCGCCCCTGCTTCTCCAAATCGGCTTCGTCGAGCGAGAGCGTCCATGCAACCGAATCGGCGCGGACGGCTCTGAATTGCTCCAAAAGTTCCTGCGGCGAGAGGGTTTTGGTCTTTTCCTGCTGGGCTGCGTTATAACGGTCAATCGAAAAATCATCCGCCACACCTTCGCCCGTCAGGCGGATGCGCTCGAAGAGTTTGACCAGTCCGCGCTCGGAGGTAACAAAGTGCGCGAGCACATGGCGCATCGTCCACGTTTCGCCTTCGGTGTACACTTCCGCCTGCCACTGGTTATCGGTCAGGCTGGCGAAGAAGGCAAAGAATTTTTCGCCTTCGGTTCGGAGTTTTTCGGCAAGGTCATTCAGTTCGGACATAAGAGACACCTCCAACAGAGACGACGCCGACACACGCCGCCTACACCAATGAATAGCCTCCATCTACGACAATGGTCTGCCCGGTGATGTATTGATTCTGAATCAGGAACTCCAGCGCTGAGGTAATTTCTTCGGTTCGCGCGGGACGTTTGAGCGGGATACGCCCCATCAGCCTTTCCCACTCCTCGGCAGTGACCACCGGCGAGGGCAGGACAAAGCCCGGCGCAATGGCGTTGACGCGTATTTGCGGAGCGAGGGCACGGGCAAGCAGCCGGGTGAGGCTTTCGAGCGCGGCTTTGCTAACGGTGTAAGAAGGGTAACGGCTCCACGCCTTTTGCGCGCCTACATCGCTGATGTTGACGATGAGTCCGCCAGCGGTCATCTTGGGGGCGCAGGCTTGGGCAAGCAGGAAAGGGGCGCGCAGGTTGAGGTCGAGGGTGGAATCCCAGGTTTCGAGGGAAAGGGTCTCGAGGTTTTCGGCGGGCATGAAAGCGGCAGAGTTGACGAGGACGGAGAAGGCAAGGGACGATGCCCGCAGGATAGAGTCAAGCCGGGCGACAAGGGCGTCAATGCCGTCGGGTTGGGTGAGGTCGGCTTGGATGGGGAAAACGTTCCTCGAGAGGGATTCGATTTCGGCCTGAGTCTGAAGCGCTTCGTCCTGGGAGGTGTGGTAATGAAGGACGATGTCGTATCCGAGGCGCGCCAGAGTCAGGGCAAAGGCTTTTCCAAGACGGCGCGCTGCACCGGTAACGAGGGCGAGGGAGGGCATGTCCCGATTATAAACGTTCCCTCGCCCCATCCCTCTTCCAGATGGAGAGGGCGCTACTTGCGGAAGAAGTTCGAAATGAAGAACCAGATGTTGGCAGGGCGCTCAGCCAGGCGGCGCATAAAATAGGGATACCAGTGTGTGCCGTAGGGAACGTACACGCGCACGGGGTACCCTTCCTGGACGAGTTGTTCCTGCAGGTCGCGGCGGATACCGTAGAGCATTTGAAATTCGAGGGCGTTCTTTGGCAGACCGACCTTTTCCGCGTATTGTTTGGCAAAGGCGATGCGTTTCTCGTCGTGCGTGGCAATGGCTGGGATGGGAGGGATGCGCCCGTCGGGGCTGAGAGCATTGGAGGCGGCTTTGAGGGCGGCATCTATCAGGATTTTGGTGAGCAGGTCGTAGTTGGCGTCCACATCGGCTTTTTGGGGGAAGGCTTTATCGGGCGGCTCTTTGTAGGCGCCCTTGACGATGCGGAAGCGCGTGCCGAGTTCGAGCAGCGCTTTGACGTCGGCTTCGGTGCGGTAGAGGTAGGATTGCACTACCATGCCCACCGTTTGAGGGGTAAAGCCGCGCTCCAACGCCGATTTATAGATCGAAATGGTTAAATCGGTGTAGGGAGTATCCTCCATGTCAATGCGGACGAAGTTGCCGTGCTTGCGGGCCTGTTCCAGAATACGCAGCAGGTTTTGCAGGCAAATTTCTTCGTCCAACCCCATGCCAATTTGGGTCAGTTTGATAGAGACATTGGATTTAACCCCCGCTTTATCTATTTCATTCAAAATTGCCAGGATGTCATCCGCCGCTTTGTTGGCTTCCTCTACGTTGGAGGTATGTTCTCCGAGGTGATCGAGCGTGGCATTGATGCCTTTGGCGTTCAATTCGCGCACTGCCCGAATGGCATCTTCGGGTTTTTCGCCGGCAATGAAGCGGGACGCCGCCCGCCAGGCAAAACTCCAACTTGTAACCAGTTTTTGCGCCCAAGGGGCTTTGGAAAGGTAGATGAGAAAGGAGCGTAGCATTGTCCGTCCTGCGTGAAATTGATTTGCGGCGGATGAAACCCCGCCGCGGCACGCAGGGTATTCTAGCACAAACAAAAAAATTGAGTGTTATACTTTTTCCGTTACGAAACTCACCTTACGCGCCCTCCACCATCTCCCGCTGGGTGAGGGAGAAAACAGTGTGTAACATCAGTTCATGAGGTAAAACATTGAGAAATCGCAGTTCGGTACCCGTTTTACGCGGTATTTCCATTGCTTTCCTGTCGATTGCCATTGTCATCACCATCGTTGCGCTGATTGGCTACAGCCGCACGCGCAACAACTATCCCAGCGGCATGACCATCGCCGGCGTGCCGGTGGGAGGCGTCAGCCCGCAAGTGGCGGCGGAGCGGGTCTTGCAGGTGTATTCCTCGCCCATCGAAGTGCGTTATGGCGACGCCGTTATCCACATTGACCCGTCGGTGGTGGGCTTTCAGGTGGATATCGAAAGCATGATTGCCGCCGCCGACCTGGAACGCACCGGCGGCTCGTTCTGGGGCGGCTTTTGGAATTACCTCTGGAACCGCCAGCCCGCGCCGGTGGAGATTCCCCTCCGCGCTTCGCTCTCGGAAGAGAGGCTGGTTGCCTACCTCCAAAACGAAATCTCCGCCCGTTACGACCAGCCCCCCACCCCCGCCGAGCCGGTGCCAGGCAGCACCACCTTCAAGCCCGGCGAGCCGGGACGTGTGCTGGATGTTCCGCGCGCCGTGCGCCTGATCGAAGACACCCTGCGCTCCCCCAACAACCGCACAGTAGTGCTTCCTTTTCAGCAAAGCATCGCTGCCCGCCCCAGCATGCAGAATCTCGAAATCCTGCTTCAACAAAACATCCTTGCCGCCGGCTTCGATGGCGTCATCGGCGTCTATCTGCTCGACCTGCAAAATGGGCGGGAAATTCACTTTGCCATGGACAAAGGTGAGCCCATCCCCGTCAACCCCGATGTGGCGTTCACCTCCTCCAGCACGGTCAAAATCCCCATCATGGTTTCCTACTTCATCCACAACGGTCCCGCCGCGCTGGATGAAAACACCTCCGCTCTGATTCTGGATATGATCCGCAAATCCGAAAACCCGCCAGCCGACCGGCTGATGAGCGCGCTCGATCCGGCGCGCGGTCCGCTGGTGGTGACGGAAGACATGCGAAAAATCGGGCTGGAGAACACCTTCCTGGCAGGCTTCTTCTGCAGCGCCGAGGCGCCCTGCCCTCTGCTTCAGCGCATCACCACCCCTGCCAACCAGCGTACCGATGTCTTCACCGATCCCGACATCTTCAACCAAACCACCCCCTCCGACAGCGGCATGCTGCTTGCAGACATCTATCAATGCGCTGAAAACGGCGGCGGAGCGCTGATGGCCGCCTTCCCCCAAACCATCACCCCCCAAATCTGCCGGCAGATGATTGACTTCCTGGCGGCAGACAAGATTGGTGTCCTGATTGAAGCGGGCGTTCCCGAAGGAACGCGCGTGGCTCACAAGCATGGCTGGATCAGCGACCCAGCCTCCGGCGTCATCAAAAACATCAGCGACGCCGCTATCGTGTATACGCCCGGCGGCAACTACGTACTTTCTATTTATGCCTATCACCCCGTGCAGACGGTTTGGGAACCGGTCTCTATGCTCTTTGCCCAACTTTCACAAGCCGTTTACAACTTCTACAACCTGCCGGGGCAATAAGATATAATCGCAATATGAGCACGGCACTGGGACTATACAGACTCCAACAGGTGGACAGCCGCATAGACGCCATCCGTGCGCGCCTGGATGCCATTCGTCAAACGCTCGAAAATGACCTCGAACTGCGCGCCGCCTCCCAGGCTTTCTCTGCCGCCGAATCCCTTCACCGCCAGGCGGCCAGCGCTCTCAAGCAGAGCGAAGCCGAAGTAGAGCGGCAAACGCTCAAAATCGAACAAAACGAAGCCAGCCTATACGGCGGCAGCGTCAAAAACCCCAAAGAACTGCAAGACCTTCAGCAGGAAATCGCCTCGCTCAAAAAACACCTCGGCACGCTGGAAGAACGCGAACTGGAAGCCATGCTCCGCGCCGAAGAAACGGCAAAAAACCTCGAACTCGCCAAAGACCAACTGGCAGCCCTCGAAGCGAACCTGCTGGCGCAGCACCGCGACCTTGCCAGCGAAAGCGAAACCCTCAAAGCCGATTTGGAGCGCCTCCAGGCTGAACGGCAGGCAGTGGTTGCCACGCTGCCCGAACAAGCGCTCAAAACCTATGAAGGACTGCGCCAGCACAAACGGGGAATCGCCGTTGCCATGATTAGCGAAGATGCCTGCTCAGCCTGCGGCACCACACTGACCGCATCTCAGCAGCAACTTGCACGCTCACCGCAACTCTTTTACTGCCCCACCTGCGGCAGGGTTCTCTACGCCGGGTAAGCGCCTGCGATGCAACTAAACGCCCCCACCGCCTTAATCATCGGCTTCCTGCTGGGAGTGGCTGCCACCCTCCTCGCCGGGCGGATACGCCCGCTGCTCAAGCAAATCCGCGAAAACGCCCGCGAACGGCGCGAAGAGGCAAAAATTCGCCGCACAAGCGGCTTGGAAGACAACCACCGCCGCCTCACCCTGCGCCGCGCCCAGGGCATGCACCTCGCCGCGCCGCTCTTTGCTCTGGATGAAATCCTGCAGGAGCCAAAACTCATCGCGCCTCCAGCCCCGGCTCAACCGGGCAAGGTCAGCGTAATGGAAGACATCGTCTCCCAAACCCTGCCCTACATGCCCGAATGGAACGAACTGGCAGCCATCTACCGCGCCCCCACCCTCAGCCTGGTGGAGGCGGTGACCGCCGAAGCAAACGTGGTCCTCGTCGGCGCGGCGGGAGCGGGAAAAACCGTCGCCCTGGCGCACCTCGCCTCGCTGGCAGCCAATTCCCAGGTCCAGTTAGAAGCGGGCAAAGAAGCCGTTCCCTTCCTCTACCACCTCGCCGATCTGCAACTCCCGTTCGATTCCACCAAAGACCCGCTGACTGTCGTCATCAACGCCGTTGCCAAACGCGCCCCCATCTTCGACCTGCGGCGTCTGCCCGAATTCGTCACAAGAACTTTTACCGACGGCAGCGCGCTGCTGCTGCTGGATGGCTACGACGAAGCCGATCCGCAAACCCAAAGCCAGGCAGTCGAATGGCTTCGCGCGCTGACCGAAGCCTACCCCAAAGCGCGCATCGTCGCCACTGCCATGCCCGGTCAACTCAATGGTTTGAGCGGGCTGGGCTTTCACCCCCTCGCCCTTGCCGCCTGGGATGGGCGCACCATGTCCAAGTTTCTCCGTCAATGGGGCGAAGCCTGGACTCGCAACCTGCCTGCCCTGCCTCATGCCATAGACCCGCTCCTGCTCAACGAATGGCTGGAGATGGACAACACGGGTCTGACTCCGCTCGAACTGACTCTCAAAACCTGGGGCGCCTACGCCGGCGACAGCCGCGGCGCGCGCATGCTGGACTTCATCGCCGCCCACGTACGCCGGCTTCTCCCCGCCGGCACCCTGCCCGCCGCCCCCGAACTGCTCGCCCTGCAGGTCATCCTCAACCTTCAGCCGCTCTTCGACCCGCGCAAAGCCCGCACCTGGATTCAACAATTCGATTTGGCAGAAGCCCCCGAAGCAGCGCCCACTTCCGGCGGCGGGAGCGAAGCGTCTGCCTCCGTTTCGTCCACCAAGACCGGCAAAAAATCCCGCACCGCCATCCCCATGCCGAGTCACGGCTTGCTCAGCCAATGGGCTGAAAGCGGGCTGCTCGTAGAGCACCCCAACGAAAAGATGCGCTTCCTGCATCCGCTCTTCAACGGGTACCTGGCCGGGAAAGCCGCCAGCGGCGCCAACGCCGATACCGCCCTGCTCGCCCAGCCCTCCTGGAGCGGCAGAACCATCGCCCTGCACTACCTCGCCGCCTGCGGCGACGCAACCAAAGCCGCAGACTTCCTGCTCAAACAATCGGACCTGCCCTTCCACCGCGAAACCTTCGAAGCCGCCCGCTGGCTGAAAGACGCCCCCAAAGAAGCCCCCTGGCGCGCCAAAGTATTCGCCAGCCTGCTTTCCATCCTCCAGGCAGAGGGACAACCGCTCATCCTGCGGGCGCAGGCAGTAGCGGCTTTCGTCTCCAGCAAAGACGCCGGCGCTGCGCCCCTCTTCCGTCAACTGCTCTCCTCCCGTTCCTTTGAGGTCATCCCGCTCGCCGCCCTCGGCAGCGGCGCCCTGCGCGACCGTAAAGCCGTGCCCATTCTTGAAGAAACCCTCCAGGCGCCTATTGGCGCTGTGCGGCGGGCAGCCTGCCTTGCCCTCGTCGCCATCGGCATGGACAAAGCCATCGAAGCGGTTGCCCGCGCCCTCCTGCAAGGCGATGAAGAACTGCGCCGCGCCGCTGCCCAGGCGCTTGCCAACGACCCCGCCGAAGGTTACGACATCCTGCGCGAGGGCGCTTCCCATGCCGACATCATGATCCGCCGCGCCGTCGTCCACGGCCTTGCCCGCGTCGAAGCCCCCTGGGCGTTCGAAATGCTCCAGCGCATGCAAACCGAAGACGAACAATGGGCAGTGCGCAACCTTGCCAACCAATACGTCGAAGAAATTTCCATGCGCGACCCGCGCACCCCGCGCAAACTTACCCCGCCCTCCGAAACCCCCTGGCTGGTCGAATTCGCCGGCAAACAAGGCGTGGGCATCCCGCGCGGCGGTCCCGCCACCGACCTGCTGCTCAAAGCCCTGCGCTTTGGCAGCCCCGAAGAACGCCTCGCCGCCATCCCTTACCTCAAACAAACCCCCAACGAGGGCGTCATCGGCGCCTTCTACAACGCCATCTACGGCGAAGACCCCGAAGTCCGCGAAGCCTGCTACCTCGCCCTTCAGGAACTGGCTGCAGACGGCGTTCCCATCCCCCACCCCAACCAATTCGGACTCGGCTGACATGCTCATCACCCACGCCACCCTCATCACCTGGGAAGCAGAAAACCGCATCCTCGAAGATCACGCCATCCTCATCGAAAACGGACTTATCCGCGAAATCGGCACCACGCAGGACCTCAAAACCAAATACCCCCACGAAGAGACGCTCGACGCGCACGGGCAATACGTCCTGCCGGGCGGCATCTGCGCCCACACTCACTTCTACGGCGCCTACGCCCGCGGCATGGCAATCCCCGGCCCCGCCCCCAAAGACTTCCCCGAAATCCTCCAAAAACTGTGGTGGCCCCTCGACCGCTCGCTCGACGAAGAAAGCATCCGCTACTCCGTCCTCCCCTGCCTGGTGGACGCCATCAAACACGGCACCACCACCCTCTTCGACCATCACGCCTCGCCCAACGCCATTCACGGCTCGCTCGATATCATCGCCGAAGAGGTGGAGAAGGCCGGTCTGCGCGCCGTGCTGTGTTATGAGGTGACCGACCGCGACGGCGAAGCAAAGATGAAAGCCGGCATCGAAGAAAACCTGCGCTTCCTCAAACGCGCAAAAAGCCCGCTTCTTGCCGGGACCTTTGGCCTGCACGCCAGCCTGACGCTTTCCGACTCATCCCTGGCTTTGTGCCGCGACGCCGTCCCCGCCGATGTCGGCTTCCACATCCACACCGCCGAACACGAAGCCGACGAATACGACAGCCTGAACAAATGCGGTACCCGCGTCATTGACCGCCTGCACAAACACGGCATCCTCGGTCCCAAAACCATCACCGCCCACGGCGTTCACTTCGACGCGCGCGAAATCCAACTGCTTGCCGAAAGCGGCACCTGGCTCACCCACCAGCCGCGCTCGAACATGAACAACGGAGTCGGCGTAGCGCCCATCGAATCCATGCTGCGCGCGGGCGTCAGGGTCTGTCTCGGGAACGACGGCTTCTCCAATGCCATGTGGGAGGAATGGAAGGCCGCCTACCTGCTCCACAAAGTCCACCACCGCGACCCGCGCCGCATGAACGGCTTCGACCTGCAGCAAATCGCCATCTACAACAATGCTGCGCTGGCGGGCATCTTCTTCCCCTCTGCAACGATAGGGCAACTCGTCCCCGGCGCTTTTGCAGATATGATTTTTGTGGATTACCACCCCAACACACCGCTCACCCCCGGCAACCTGCCGTGGCATATCGTCTTCGGCTTCCAGCAAAGCATGGTCACAACCACCATCGTGGCGGGTAACGTGCTGATGAAAGAGCGCCAACTGCTCACCCTGGACGAAAAGGAAATCGCCGCCAAAGCCCGCGAAATCGCCCCCAAAGTTTGGGCGCGTTATCAGCGTGAAGTGGCAAAGGTCATGTAACCTGCACCGCACAACGGATTTCCCTCCCATCCGCCTCACAAACATTTGCCCATCACCGCGCAGCGGGCGCTCTCTAACGTCCGCCAGCCAGCAAACCAAGACAAGGAGTATTCATGGAAGAAAAAGCCCCCCTATTGTTGACCATCGCCGTCCTCGGCGGTACCGGCAAAGAAGGCAAAGGATTGGCGTACCGCTGGGCAAAAGCAGGTTACAAAATCATCATCGGCTCGCGCACTCCCGAAAAAGCCGTCAGCGCCGCATCCGAAATCATCGAACGCCTGGAGGGTTCTTCCTCTGTGGTGGGCGCCTCGAACCTCGAAGCCGCCCAACAAGCAGATATCGTCGTGCTGACCGTCCCCTACTCCGCCCACCGTGACACACTCGAAAGCGTCCGCAAAGCGCTGCAGGGCAAACTGCTGATTGACGTCACCGTGCCGCTTGTGCCGCCTAAAGTGACCAAAGTGCAAATGCCCCCCGCCGGCTCCGCCGCCCAGGAGGCAAAACAAATCCTCGGCGAAAACGTGCAGGTGGCTGCCGCCTTCCAAAACATCTCCCACGAACACCTGCTGACCGATGGCACAATAGAATGCGACGTGCTGGTCACCGGCTCCAGCAAAGAAGCCCGGGCAGAAACCTTGAAGCTGGTCGAAGCCGCCGGCCTCACCGGCTGGGACGCCGGCCCCATCGAAAACTCCGTCGTCGTCGAAGGGCTGACCAGCGTCCTCATCCACATCAACAAACAATACGGCTCCACCCACGCAGGAATCAAAATCACCGGCGCAAACCGACCCGCCACTGATCACTGATCACTGATCACT
>JBBITE010000001.1:112616-143486 GCA_037440905.1 Anaerolineae bacterium
TTCACTTTCCACTCCCCCCTCTCCCCCTCCGCATGCCCCTCACCCTCACCCCTCTCTCCGGCATCCCTCTCATCCGCCATGGCGACAACCTGGCGGATATTCTTCTGAATGCCCTGCGTCAAACCGGCATCGAACTTCAAGACAACGACATCCTCGTTCTGGCGCAAAAAATCGTCAGCAAAGCCGAAGGACAAATGGTCAACCTGGCAGCCATCACACCTTCGCCGCTCGCCATCGAACTCGCCGAAACCACTCAAAAAGACGCCCGCCTCGCTGAACTCATCCTGCGCGAAAGCGCCGAAGTTCTTCGCACCCGCCCCGGGACCATCATCGTCGAACACCGCCTGGGCTTTGTCTGCGCCAACGCCGGCATTGACCATTCCAACGTCCGCCCTGCTGCGGAAGAGGCCCAAGGAACGCAGACCGCTGCCGAAGAGTGGGTACTGCTCCTTCCGCGCGACCCAGACCAATCGTCCCGAAGGATCCGGGAAAAAATCCAAGCCGTCACAGGAAAGAAAATCGGCGTCATGATCATCGACTCTCACGGGCGCGCCTGGCGCATCGGAACCGTCGGCGTATGTATTGGACTGAGCGGCATCCCGCCGGTGGTTGACGAGCGCGGCTGGAAAGACCTCTTCGGGCGGGAACTGCGCATCACCATCCTCGGCGCAGCCGATGAACTCGCCGCCGCCGCCAGCCTCGTTATGGGGCAAGCCGCCGAAGGCACGCCCGCCGTCCACGTGCGCGGCTTTCCCTACCCGCTGCGCGAAGGCTCGCTCAAAGAACTCCTCCGCCCAAAAGAACAAGACCTCTTCCGCTAAACCTTCAATCCCTTCAAAACAAAAACTGCAGCCATGAACTTCCCCGAACAATTCCTCGACCTGCTCAAAGACGAAACCAAAGCCTACCTCTACCTGGCAACCATCATGCCCGATGGCTCGCCCCAGGTCACGCCCGTTTGGTTCAACACCGACGGCGAACACATCCTCATCAACACCAACGAAGGGCGCACCAAAGACCGCAACATGAAAGCCCGCCCCAAAGTCGCAATGGTCATACAAGACCCATCCAACCCCTACCGTTACCTCCAGATTCGCGGAGAGGTGGCGGCTTACACCCGCGAGGGCGCCGATGAGCACATCAACCAACTTTCCCTCAAATACGACAACAGACCCTGGTCCTACCGTCCTGGACAAAAACGCATCATCTACAAAATCAAGCCGACCCATTTCGACCAACACTGATTTGCATCACTTCCTGCAGACACGCCGCTCAATCCGCCGCTTCAAACCGGACCCGGTACCGGAGTCGGTCATCCAAAGCATTCTCCACACTGCAACCTTTGCCCCCTCCGCCCACAACCTGCAGCCGTGGCGCTTTGTCATCGTCAAAACCGCATCGCTGCGCAGCCGCCTCGCCGCCGCATTGACCTCCGCCATGCGCCGCGACATGGCAGCCGAAGGCGCTCCCGCATCCGAAATCGAAGCGCGCGCCGCACGTTCTACCCAACGGATCAACGAAGCCCCCGTCCTCATCCTGCTCTGCCGCGACGTGACAGCCGTCCGCGAACACAAGCGCGAGGACGAAATCATGTCCATTCAGTCGGTTGCCAACGCTGCGACCTACCTTCTCCTTGCAGCGCACGCCGAAGGCTTGGGCGGCAACTGGATTTGCTGGAGCCTCTACGCCCAAGAATCAACCCGGCAGGCGCTGGGGCTTCCTCAAACCTGGGAACCGCAGGCAATTCTATTTCTGGGGTATGCCAACGAAGAACCAAAAGAAAAGATACTCACTCCTCTGCCAGAAATCACCCTCACTCTATGACCCTCGCAACAGCCTGCCGTAGCACAGGCTAGCGAGAAATTTTCAAGGTGTTTACAACAGAGCAACTTTTCCAAATTACTCTGACAATCCAGACATACAGCGCAGGCTGGCTTGGATTTGGCAATCCAAGCCAGCCTTTTTGCTCGTGCGGATTGTCGAATCCGCATATTAACCGATAAGCAAAGATGGGTACAAGATACATCTTGCGCTACGGCATGGCTGTTTCAACAAAGCGCACCACCCCTAACTGATAGGTTTCGCCGCGCGGGATATTCACCCGTATCTCATTGCCTCCGTTTTCGCCAAGAAGAATCAGCGACTGTTCACCCGCCGGCACATTTTCAAGGCGGAAACTGCCATCGGCATTTGTGCGCACAATTTGATCGCTGCCCAAAATCAACACCTCGCCTTGAAACGGCGCGCCGCTGGAAGTCAACACCACTCCTTCCACCGCCCCTCTTCCCATCACAATCTGACTGCCGGAGCCGTTATTGACCAGGCTGAAGAAACCGAGAAACAACACCACCACAGCGAGCGCGGCAATCAGCCGGCGCATCCGCCGTTTTCCGCCATCGGTGTCGGAGGGCATTTCCGGCAATCCATCCCGAAATTCTTCCAGAGAAGGGTCTTTTTCGAACATGGCTTTCTCCTACAAGTCTATAAGAGAGCGTTTTAAAACTACCTCTACTGCGCGTAAGCGACGTTCTCTAACGTCACTGGATGCGCTAGAGAGCGCATCCTACACATTTTGGAAGAACAAACAAGGACTTTTAAAACACTCTCTTAGGGATTGGTCAACATCATCAGGTTCACAGGGAATTTGCTCCACTGTTCCTCCGCCTACGGAATCGAAATACGAAAATCATCCACGCAGACTTGAGAACTATCCCAAGAGCGTAAACCGGCGCCCCCTTCGCTAAAACTGCCATCCTTTCCCGTCAGCACAGCAACCCCATCAATATAAGCCGTAAATTCATCACCCTGTATGGAAATGGTGACATCTTTTGGGGCGCCGTACCAATCATATCCTTTGGCGGGTGTCACAGCAAAGGGCGACAATTCCCGTCCATTGACCCATTTACGGAAGATGAAGGCTCCGCCTCCGTACCCTGGATCATATTGGAAGGTGTAACCATTGAATTGTCCTTTGTCGCTCAAGGTGGTACGGAAGAAAACTCCGTAGCCGTTACCTTTCGTCAAATGGGCGCCGGAAACCTGAATGGTGTAATCTTTCGGTTTGAGGTCGGCAGAGCACGCATCGAAGATCATTCCCGTTCCTGCAGCGCAAGCAGAACCGCTTTTGGATTGCCAGGCGCCCTGCCCTTTGACCCAGTTATCCAACCCCGCGTCGAATTGATCTTCACAGGCATATTTGACCTTTGCACACACATCGTCGCCGCTAAAAGCGCTGGCAGTGCGGCAATAGACATCCGAAAGGCGCACACCGTTCAACTGCAGCACCAATACTGTGCCGACGACCACCAGAGCAATCAGCAAAATATATTCTACAAGTCCTTGTCCTTTCGAAAGGCTTGGCGGTTTCATGGTTACTTCTCCTTTCTCTTTGCAATCCTTGCCTGAACACGCTGATATCCTTCCTTGGGGGATTGGGGCACTGTCGTTTTATGAACAGGATGGCTCCAATGAAAAGCAAGGTCTTCGAACAAAGCAGCAAAGGGGCTTTCGGGTTGGGCGTAGGTAAGCGGCTTCCCCAGGGTAATTGCGGTAGAAAAGGTATCGCCGCCGTTAGGAATGACCACCCGGATCGGACGCTTAAGGGATTTTTCAATTTGGGCACGCGATAAGCCATTCCCCTTAAATGTCCAATTCAGCACTAGTTCAATCTTTTCCGGCGGATAATCGAGCTTATCGAAAACGCGCAACGCCGAACTGGCATTTTGAATGGAAGCCAGTTCGGGCGTCAGCAGCAATACAATCAAATCGGCGGCATCCAGCGCCGCAAGCGTCGTATCCCGAAAGTCATGCGGCAAATCAATCACAAGGTATTCATATTGGGTTTTGAGCGCTGCCAATACATACTCCACCTGATCTTTCGAGAGCGCCTCGGTGAGTTCCGGCTCACGCGGGGTAGCCAGCACATCCACCCCGCACGAATGACGCAGAAGCACACGGCGGATCAAATCCGTTTCTATGTCTGGAGCGGGAATGGGAGCAAGATCAGCCCAACTATTGCGCAGCGGCACATCCAGCATCAGGGCGGCCTGTCCATTAGTTAGCGAAAGGTCCACCAGGGCGGTTTTATAGTCCCATACCTGTGCAAGCCCCACTGCCAGGTTGACAGCCAGGGTGGAAACACCGCACCCGCCGCGCAGAGAAAAAACGGCAATCGTGCGGTTGTCTATTTTCGGTTTAGGCGCAGCAGGTTCAACGGTCCCGGCAGAGCGGCGTAACAACGCCCGTACGCGCGCCACAAATTCGGCCGGCTCCAAAGGTTTAGGGATGAAGTCGTCCGCGCCGGCGTCGTAGGCCTGCAAACGATCATCGAGTTCCTTCAGACCGGTCAAAATAATAATGGGGATTTGGGCTGTTTCAGGAGAGCGCCGCAGACGGCGGCAAAGTTCGAAGCCATCCATATCCGGCATCAGGACATCGAGAACGGCAAGCGCCGGCGTCGAAGTTTTGATAAGGTGAAGCGCTTCTTGACCGCTGCCAGCCGTGAAGAGATGAAAGCCCGCCGCTTGCAAAACCTCGCTGGTAATCTTACGGCTGAGCGGGTCATCGTCCACAACAAGAATACCAACGCTCATGACTTCTCTCCTGAAGCATCAATTTCTTTTGTATAAGGTCCAGAATGGAATGGGCTGTTTTCAGTATAACACGCCGTTGCTGCTCCCGCCTTTCAGCGGGATTACAGTTTAATACAAGATGAGATAAAAACGAAAAGGTCGCCGTATAATGAAAATCGGCGTTCTGCCCCAGCGCCGCCCAGTAGAGAAACGCACACACGACGTACGTTTTTCACCACTTACCGAAAACAGACAAAAAAAGCACCATAAGGAGAAAAAGATGAAAAGCAAATCTCAACCCTCGTGGCGCCAAAAGCACACCATGCTTTATTTCTGGTTGGGAGTGGTGCTTGGCACTTTACCGCCGGTGCTGGCAATGTTAACAGAACTTTACTTGCAGAAATTGCCTTTGTCTTTGTGGGCGATCAACTATGCTTTGCGGAAAAATCCGATTTTATGGGTCTTCAACCTGGGGCCGCTGGTGTTGGGCGTCACAGGGTACTTCCTCGGCAAACAGCAAGACCAGATGGCGCAATTAGCCGCTTCGCTCGAACAACAAGTGTTGCAGCGCACCAAAGAATTACAGGAATCCAAGCAGATTCAGGAAATCTTGAACAGCCTGCTGCGCCTTTCGTTGGAAGACCTTTCGATGGAGGAAACCCTAAAACAGGCGCTGGAGCAAATCATCGGCATTCCCTGGCTGCCAACTGAACCAAAAGGGGGTATCTTTCTCATTTCACAAAACGACCCCACCGCTCTGGTGCTGCGCGCCTCGCACAATATGGCAGCGCCGCTGCTAAAATCCTGCGCGCGTGTACCGTTCGGCGTCTGTCTATGCGGACGGGCCGCCCAAACCCGCAAAATTCTTTTTACAGATTGTGTGGATCAGCGGCATGAAATACGTTACGAAGGGATGCAGCCGCACGGTCATTACAACGTCCCGATTGTCCATCACGACAAAGTATTGGGTGTATTGGTTCTGTACGTGCCAGATGGACATCAACCCCAAGCAGGAGAACAGGCAGCGCTGGAGGCTATCGCACATACACTGGCCAGCATGATTATTGCGCGGCAAGTCAAAGAAGAGAACGCCCGCCAAAAAACGTTCTTTGAAACGTTGGTGCAAACCAGCCCCGCGGCTGTGGTGGTCATGTCCAATGATCAAACCATCCAGTCCTGCAACGAAGCGTTTTTGTCCCTTTTTGAATATTCGCGCGAAGAATGCGTGGGACAACTTCTGGACACGTTGATCGTACCGCCCGAAGCGCGCGGTGAGGCGCAGCAGTTTTCGCTTCAGGCGCTGGATGGGAAACTCATCAACCAAACTGCACAACGCCGCTCAAAAAGCGGGCGCATGATTGACGTAAAGATTTCCGCTGCGCCGGTGCGCATCGAGGGGGAGATGGTGGGCGTCATCGCCATTTACCACGACATCACAGAGTTGTTGAAAGCCAAACGCGAGGCGGAAGAGGCGGCAAAGGCAAAAGCCGAATTCCTCGCCAATATGAGTCACGAAATCCGTACACCGCTCAATGCCATTATTGGCATGACCAGCCTGCTGCTCGATACGCCGCTCAATGACGAACAGGCGAATTTTGTCGAAACTATCCGCAACAGCGGCGACACGTTACTGGCAGTGATTAACGATATTTTGGATTTTTCCAAAATCGAAGCCGGCAAAATGACGGTGGAAAAGGTCCCCTTCAACCTGGCATACTGCATCGAATCGGCGCTGGACCTGGTGGCTGCCAAAGCCTTCGAAAAACGGCTGGAACTGGCTTATGTTTTACAAGAAGATATGCCGGTAAAATTTCAGGGCGATATTACGCGCTTACGCCAGGTTTTGGTGAATTTACTGAGCAACGCCGTGAAATTCACTCATGAAGGCGAGGTCACAATCTCGGTGGGAGCCGAAGCCATGCAGGGCGCGCGGTATACGCTGCACTTTCAGGTGCGGGATACCGGCATTGGCATCCCGCAAGACAAACTTCACCGCTTGTTCAGCGCGTTCTCTCAGGCAGATACTTCCACCACGCGCAAATTCGGCGGCACAGGTTTGGGGCTTGCCATCAGCAAGCGGCTGGTCGAACTGATGGGCGGCAAAATCTGGGTGGAAAGCGAAGAAGGTAAAGGCTCTACGTTCCATTTTACGATTCAGGCAGAACTCGCCGGCGGCACCGCCTCTCTCTTTCCCCGCCAGGCGCAGCCATCCCTCTCACAGCGCCGCTTGCTGGTGGTGGATGACAACGCAACCAACCGCTTAATCATCCAAAAACACGCTTCCAGTTGGGGCATGTCGGTATCTGCAGCCGGTTCGGGCAAAGAAGCGCTTCAACGTCTCGGGGAAGAACGCTTCGATCTGATGATCCTCGATATGCAAATGCCTGAAATGGACGGTTTGACGCTGGCGCAGGAAATTCGCAAACACCCCTCCGCTGCTCAAACGCCGCTCATTATGCTTACCTCGCTGGGTCGCAAACCCGAAGGCGCAGAAAACCTGGCATTCAGCGCTTTTCTTTCCAAACCGATTAAGCCCTCTCAATTGTATAATTCAGTGTGCGAAGCGCTGGCAGAACGCCCTAGCATCGAACCCACCGCAGCGCCCAAGCCGGCGATGTTCGACGCCACGATGGGAGACCGCCATCCTTTGCGCATTTTGATCGCCGAAGATAACCTGATCAATCAAAAAGTAGCCATCGCATTGCTGAAAAAGCTCGGCTATCGCACCGATGTGGTGGCAAATGGGTTGGAAGCCCTGGAAGCCGTGCGGCGGCAGGAATATGACCTCATTTTGATGGATGCGCAAATGCCCGAAATGGACGGTGAACAGGCTGCCCGCATTATCGTGGAGCGTTATCCGCGCGGCAAACGTCCGCGGCTGGCAGCAGTCACCGCCAACGCTCTGGAAGGCGACCGCGAACGGTTTCTTTCCATTGGTTTCGACGACTACATCAGCAAACCGATTCAGGTGGAAGAGCTGATTCGTGTTTTGCAAAATACCGTGCCGCTGCCGCGCAAAAATACACGTCCGCTGCGGTTGAGCGGCGAAAACGCAACTTCATCAGGAGACTGACATGCCATTGGATCATTCTGCGTTGGAAAAATATCGTGAGTTCATGGGAGAGGAGGCTGATGCCTTTATCGCTGATTTGGTGCAGACCTTTCTCACCAGTGCCCCCGCAGCCCTGCAGGAAATGAAAACGCTGCTTGCCAACGATCAACGAGCGGAGTTTGTACGCGCCGCACACACGCTCAAATCCAATTCGGCGACGGTAGGCGCAAACGAACTGCGTCAGTTGTGCGAAACGATGGAACAACAGGGCAGCACGCTGGACGCCGCTGCACTGGGCTCTCTCCTTATGCAAGCAGCGCAGGAATTTCAACAAGCACAACCTGAGTTGAAGGCTTTGCTGGGAAACTAAATAGAACAAACGTCCCGAAGGTTGGTTTTTGCGGTTTCTCTTGCGCTCTGAAAACCTTCGGGACGCTTCAACGAACACCCCAAAATTCAGGTAAAAAAGAAAATCTTTCACCATCATGCGAATCACTGCCCTGGCGGGAGGCGTTGGCGGCGCAAAACTTGCGCACGGCTTTGCCCGCCTCCTCTCCCCTGAAAACCTGACCATCATCGTCAACACCGGCGATGACTTCGAACATCTTGGTCTCTATATCTCCCCCGACTTGGATACCGTCTGCTATACGCTTGCCGGGCTTGCCAACCCTGAGACCGGCTGGGGGCGCGCAGGTGAAACGTGGAACGCCATGACGAACCTCAAGCGCCTGGGCGCGCCAGACTGGTTCAACCTGGGCGACAATGACCTTGCCACCCACATCGAACGCACGCGGCGGCTCAAAGCGGGACAACCCCTTTCGCAAATTACGCGCGGTTTTTGCGCGGCGTGGGGGGTGCGTCATACCATCCTGCCGATGAGTGACCAGCCGGTGCGCACCATCGTCGAAACGGAGGAGGGTGATCTGCCGTTTCAGGAGTATTTCGTTCATCGAAGATGCGAGCCGCGAGTCAAAGGCTTCAGATTTGAGGGGGCTGATTTTGCTGAACCAGCCCCGGGGGTGATGGATGCGGTCGCTTCGGCGGAGGCGGTGGTCATTTGCCCGTCGAATCCGTGGGTGAGCATTGACCCCATCCTGAAAATTATCGGTGAAATCAAGAAACCCGTTTTTGCCGTTTCGCCTATTCTAGGCGGGCAAACAGTCAAGGGACCCGCGGCAAAGATGTACCGTGAACTAGGCATCGAACCCTCGGCGCTGGCTGTGGCAAATCATTACTCTGCTTTGTTGACGGGAATAGTAATTGATACCGTAGATGCGGAACTTGCCAGCCCGATCCGGGGTTTGAATATGCGGGTTTGCGTAACCAATACTCTGATGAAAAGTCTTGATGATAGAATGCAACTGGCAAGCGAAGTACTGCGTTTTATAGGAGAGGCCAAATGACCATTTGGGCGATTGTGCCGGTCAAGCCCCTGCGCCGTGGAAAGTCGCGCCTGGCGGGGGCGTTATCCGAAGACGAACGGGCGGAATTGAATCAATCTCTGCTACAACACACACTCAATGTACTAAAAGACATCAAAGAACTGGAACAGGTGCTGGTCGTCAGCCGCGACCCGCACGCGCTGGCAATTGCGCGTCAATACGGCGCGCGTACAGTGCGTGAAGACGGGCAGCCCGAACTCAACACTGCGCTCACCCGCGCTACGGTCATTGCGCAGATTCATGCCACACGCGGGGTGTTGATCCTGCCCGCCGACCTTCCTTTGATTTCACGCGAGGATGTGCTAACATTGACAGCAAAGGCGGTCGAACCGCCTGTGGTGGTCATTGCCCCAGACAGGCACCACAAAGGAACCAACGCGCTGCTCATTTGCCCTTCGGGGCTGATTGAATATGACTTCGGCGAAAATTCCTTTCAGCGGCACTGTGAGCGGGCAAAACAGGCGGGAGCGCGGCTCGAAATTGTGGAACTCCCCTCGCTGGGTTTGGACCTCGACCTGCCTGAAGACCTGGAAATCGTCCGCGAACTCGAAAAAGCCCGCGCGTTTTGAGAGTTGGCTGGGGATTTGACCATTCGCAAGAGCAAAAAGTGTTGGCTTGGGTACCGCTGGCTTGGATTGCCAAATCCAAGCCCCTTGCCCGCAATGACAGCGGCAATAGAGGATTGCAACAAAGCATCTGTAGAGCTTCATCGTGCCGCGCCGCGAAAGAATGGCGTAACATCGTTTGATAAAAAGGAGATGTCATGACAGAGCGGGTTGCACTTTATCTTCAAGATTCGCACGATTTGAGAGACGGGCTGGAATACGCCCGATACGCCGAAGAAAAGGGATTTGAGGCGGTTTGGCAGGCGGAATCGCGGCTGGTACGCGATGCCATCGTCCCTATGGCGGCGTATGCAGCGGTGACCAACCGCATCAAAGTCGGTTCGGGGGTGATCAACAACTGGACGCGCAACATCGGGCTGTTAGCCGCCACATTTTTGACCCTCGATGATCTCGCCCCGAACCGCGTCATTTGTGGACTGGGGGCGTGGTGGGACCCGCTTGCCAAAAACGTCGGCATTGAGCGCAAAAAGCCTCTGACAGCGATGAGGGAAACGGTTCAGGTGATGAAGCGTTTGCTGAACATGGAACGAGTCACCTTCGACGGCGAATTCATCCACGTCAACGGCATCGAGTTGGATGTCGTCTACGGCCGCCGCGAGCCGCGCAATGTGCCAATTATGATCGGCGCAACCGGCGATAAGATGATGGAACTGGCGGGAGAAGTGGCTGACGGCGCGGTGTTGAATTACTGCGTTGCTCCGGAATACAACGATAAAGCCATGGAACTGCTGTACAACGGGTTGAAAAAATCGGGGCGCAAAATGGAAGATTTCGACCGCCCGCAACTCATCGTCTGCTCGGTGGATGAGGACCACGATAAGGCAATTGACTACTCCAAGATGCTGCTCTGCCAGTATATTGCCCAGCAGCCGCACATTGCCAAAGCCTCCAACGTGGCGGATGAAGTGGTGCATGAGATACAGTCCATTTTGGGATGGCCCGCCACCAAAGAACAGGTGATGAAAGCTAAAGACCTGGTTCCCGATGAACTGGTGCTCAAAATTACCGCTTCGGGCACGCCAGCCGAGGCAAAAGCCAAAGTGGAGGAATACAAGAAACGCGGCTGCACCTGCCCTATTTTGTATCCGGTCGGCGGGAATTTCAAACTGCTGATTGATACGTTCGCCCAGGCGTGAACTGCAAGGCTGGGGTGAGTTTAATGGCTCACATCTTGCGCGTAGAGTGCATTGCGGGCGCGCTTCAACGCGGACGGTTCATCTCCCCCTGCAAATACTCCAACAGTATTTTCAAAGCCGCTTCAGCAGAGGCGGCTTTGTTTTGTTGACGGTCGCCTTGAAACTGAAATTTTTGCGCCCATTCGCCATCGTCTGCCACGAGAGCGACCCAGGTGGTGCCAACCGGTTTGTCTGCGGTTCCGCCGCCGGGACCTGCAATGCCCGAGATGGACACGGCAATATTTGCCTCGAACAGCCTCTTTGCTCCGCGCGCCATCTCCAGCACTGTTTCGCGGCTGACGGCGCCAAAGGCATGCAGCGTATCCCAGGAAACACCCAGCACAGCAACTTTGGCTTCGTAGGAATAAGAAACTACTCCGCCCATGAAATACTCCGAAGAGCCCGCCACATTCGTAATGCGATGCCCCATCAACCCGCCGGTGCAAGATTCTGCCAACCCCAGCCGCAAATGACGGGCGCTCAACAATTTGCCAATTTCCACTTCAAGCAAGTCGCTCAATTGAACCTCATCAGAAAAAAATCTTCGAAGGGCGATTATACCCGCCGGCGGCAGCGCCAGCGATGGAAAAATCGCTTGCTTATGGAAAGGGTCATCTCACCAGCGGGAGGTTTCCATACCATTACGCCGAAACAAAAAGTCTCCGGCTGGATACCGGAGACTTGGAACTGGAAGAGATACAGTTTTAGGGAGCAAATCCCTGACCCAGCATGCTGGCAATCGCGGCGCCGAACGCTACAGAAACGCACACACAAATACATACGAAGAGCAAAAGCGGCAGGAAATACGCTCCCGCTGCCTCGCCCCAGCCAAACTTGTTGACTGCCTTAACCGCCAGTAACTGCAAATAGATGGAATAAAGCGTCAACAACAGCAGGATGCCGCTCGCACAATAACCGACCGCCCCGAGGGTGAAGAACGGAGAGAGCGGGGATGTAACTACCGAAAACGGAACGGAAATAGCGGCGGTTACATACGCCAGTTGAGAAAATGTCCCCGTCCCTTTGAACATCTTTGCCACCCATTGAATAACGCCGACATAAATAGCAAAGAACAAGACGCTAAACGCACCGCTGATGGGCGAAGCGCAAACGGAAATCACCAGCGAAAGGAGCGGGCTGCGCGGCGCACTGCCAGCCAATTCGGAGAAGGCGGGAATTTGAGGGGTGAAGCCCGCCATTTGCAGGATCGCGCTCAAAACACCGCTGACAATTGCCACGAATGTTCCAGCAAGAAAAACCCAAAGGAAGGATTGGTTAATGGTTTGGGCTTCTGGACGTTCCGCCATGGCGGCATATGTCTGTTCGCTGGGCTTGGTGACGGCGGTGATCCAGGTGGTGAACCAGCCGGCAAAACCGGATGGCTCGGGCGCTGCGGGGACGTTCATTTGTTCGTTCATGGGTTCCTCCTTGGAATGGTTTTGCCAATTATTGCACAAAACCTATCGGAATACAATCACCAGAGCAAGTTTGCCAACCTCCCCGCCAGCAACAACGCAAAGGGAAAAGCGCAGGGCGGGTGAAGTAAAATTATCTCCTATGGAAATTTCGGAAAAGATTCAGGGCATCCTTGCCACCCTGCCCGCCAAGCCCGGCTGTTACCTGATGAAAAACGCCGAGGGAAAGATTATTTACGTCGGCAAGGCGGTCAACCTGAAGAACCGCGTCCGTTCGTACTTTCATGCAGATTCGAGCCACGACAACAAGACCCGCCGTCTCGTCCGCGAGATTGCAGATATTGAGTGGATTGTGGTCGGTTCAGAACTCGAGGCGCTCATCCTCGAGATGAACCTGATTAAGAAGCACCGCCCGAAGTACAACGTCCGCCTCAAAGATGACAAACGCTACCCCTACATCAAAATTCACTGGGCAGACCCTTTCCCAAAGGTGACCGTCACGCGGCAGATGGTGGAGGACGGCTCGCGTTATTTCGGTCCCTATACCTCCGCCTGGGCGGTGTATCAGACGCTGGATGTGCTGCGCAAGGTCTTCCCCTACCTGACCTGTGACCGCGAAATCACAGGACAGGACAAGCGGGCGTGTCTTTACTACGACATCAAACTGTGTACCGCTCCCTGCATCGGAGCCATCACCCAGGCGGCATACCGCCAAATGATTTCCGACCTGATGGATTTCCTCAGCGGACACAGCGAGGGCATTGTGCAGCGGCTCGAAGAGGAGATGTTCAAAGCGGCGGAGGAGATGCGCTTCGAAAAAGCCGCCGCCCTGCGCGATCAACTCAAGGCGATTCAAAACATCATCGAACGGCAGCGCATCGTCTTTGCCACCGATTATACAGACTCCGATGTGCTTGCCATGGCGCGCAGCGACGGCGAAGCCTGTGTGCAGGTCTTCTTCATTCGCGGCGGGAAACTCATCGGGCGTGAATACTTCATCCTCGAAGGGACAGAGGACGCCGCCGATTCGGAAGTGATGGAACAGTTCATCACCCAGTTCTACACCGAAGCCGCCACCATCCCCGAACAGGTGATGCTACCGGCGCACATCGAAGAAGCGCGCATTATCAGCCAGTGGCTGCGCTCCAAGCGCGGCGGCAAAAAGGTGGAATTTTTCGTGCCGAAGGAAGGTCAGCCGCACGATCTGGTGCAG
The DNA here is from genome assembly GCA_037440905.1 of Anaerolineae bacterium. GTDB lineage: Bacteria > Chloroflexota > Anaerolineae > Anaerolineales > Villigracilaceae > Defluviilinea. The sequence goes on from JBBITE010000001.1 coordinate 126,111, forward strand.
ATGGCAACTGAAAACGCCACCGAAACCCTGCAAGCCCTGCGCGCTCAGTGGCAGGCAGATGCACACAAACAGGAACAGGCATTGGCAGAACTGCGCGACGCGCTGAAACTGCCCGCTCCGCCCAACCGCATCGAATGCTATGATATTTCCAACACCCAGGGCACGGCAATCGTCGGTGCAATGGTGGTGTTTACACAAGGCGTGCCAGATAAGAAACTCTATCGCAAGTTCAACATCGAGAGCGTGGCCGGCGCGCCGGATGACTTCGCCTCGATGGAAGAGATGCTGACCAGAAGGTTTCGTCGGTGGCGGGCGGCTCAGGAGGCGGAGAGTCAGGTTGGGGCGAAGAAAGACGCGTCGTTTTCCTTTTTGCCGGACCTCATCATCATTGACGGCGGCAAGGGACAGTTGGGGCGCGCCGTCCAGGTCCTCCAAAAATTCGACCTGACAGATAAGGTGCCTGTAGTGGGGCTTGCCAAGCAGAGAGAGGAAATTTTCTTCCCGAACCAATCCGAGCCGCTGCTGCTGCCGCGTCACTCGCAGGGGTTGTATCTGGTGCAGCGCATCCGCGATGAGGCGCATCGTTACGGGATTACCGCCCACCGCAAAAAGAGACAGAAACTCGGCATGGCTTCGCTGTTGGATTCGATTCCGGGCATCGGACCCGCCCGCCGCAAGGCGCTCTTGAAACATTTCGGCTCTGTGGATAAGATTAGAGACGCCTCCATTGAGGAACTCACGGCAGTGGTGCCGGAAAGCGCGGCGCACGCCATTAAGGCACATCTGGAATGAAAACGGTTTGGATTGTTGACGACGACGAGGAAATGAATCGCGCCATCGGGCTGATGTTGAAACTGCTCGATTGTGAAGTGACCTCTTTTCATAACGTCCGTGCGGCGGCACAAATGCTTGTCTCCGGCAGGATGCCCGACCTGCTCGTGCTGGATATCAACATGCCCGAGGTGACGGGGCTGGACATGGTGGAGTTTCTGCGGCGGCGCCCCGCCACAAAAGACCTGCCGATTGTGATGCTTTCCTCCGAAACGGCAGATGTGATGATAGACCGCGCCATGGCATTGGGCGCCGATGCGTATGTGACGAAGCCGGTCACCATCGAAGAACTGGAAAAGGCAATGGCAACCGCCTTCTATAAACATTTGAAATCCTGACAGATTATGGCAAACAGAAAACCGAAGAACAAACCCGAAGCAAAACCCAAAGCAATGGACCCCGCTCTCCGCGCAGCGCGAACGATGCGGGTGATGTTCATCATCCTTTCGCTGCTCATCGTCCTCTCGATGGTGCTGGCGGCAATCTCGTCGTTTTATTAGCATTTCAGCGCAACGTCCGGCGTTAGAGAGCGTCTCCTACGTTTCGGCGCAGGCAGACGTTTCCCCCTGGCAGCGTCCTTCAGGGGAGAGTGATATAATCCCCGCGCGCGGCGCAGGTTGCCGCGTTTTATTCTGTTATCTTGGGGCGGCGCACCCGCCGCTGTGATGAGGATACATGCTCGATAAACTCAAAGGGATTGAAGACCGTTACGATCAACTCAGCAAAGAACTGCTGGAGGTGGGCAACGACTATCAGCGCGCAGCCGAAATCAACAAGGAGCGCGTGGAGTTGGAAGAAATCGTCCAAAAGGCGCGGGAGTACCGTCAGGCAGTGAAAAGCCTGGAGGAAGCGCGCGCCATTCTCGAATCTGAAAAAGATGCGGAACTCGTGGCGCTGGCAGAGGCGGACATCGAGGAACTGACGCCCAAAATCGAGGCGCTGGAAAAACAAATCAAGGGCATGCTGGTTCCCAAAGACCCGCGCGATGAGAAAAACGTCATCATGGAAATCCGCGCGGGAACCGGCGGCGATGAAGCCGCCATCTTTGCGGGCGATTTGTTCCGCATGTACACACGCTATGCCGATGAGAAAAAGTGGAAGACCGAGGTGCTTTCGGAAAACGCCATCGGGGTGGGCGGCTACAAGGAAGTGATCTTCGAGATTCGCGGCAAAGGCGCCTACTCGAGGCTGAAATACGAGTCGGGCGTGCATCGCGTCCAGCGCGTGCCTGCCACCGAGTCGCAGGGACGCATCCACACTTCCACCGCGACGGTGGCGGTGCTGGCGGAAGTGGATGAGGTGGAAATTGACATCCCCGAAAGCGACATCGAAATCGAAGTCTACCGCTCCTCCGGCGCAGGCGGGCAAAACGTGCAAAAGAACTCCACCGCCGTGCGCCTGTATCACAAGCCGACCGGCATGGTGGTCACCTGTCAGGACGAACGCTCACAGTTGCAGAACAAACTGCGCGCCATGAGCATTCTGCGGGCAAGGCTGTATGAGATGGAAGAAGAGAAGCGCCGCGCCGCCCTCGAGGCGGACCGCCGCTCACAGGTGGGAACAGGCGAGAGGTCCGAAAAGATTCGCACCTACAACTACCCTCAAAACCGCGTCACCGACCACCGCATCGGTTTGTCCACCTACAACCTGCCCGCCGTCATGGACGGCAAGATTGACGAGTTCATTGATGAGCTTGCCACCCGCGACGAGGCGCAGCGTCTTGCCGCCAGCGGCGTGGACGAAGAATGATTCACCGTGCAGGACACAAAGCGGAAAACCTGCTGGCTTCTTCCCTTTGTGTCCTTTATGTTTAAAGAGGTATCCCAATGAACGAGAACCCCGCCTTCGGCGCGAACCTGCAGCCCTTCATGGGCATTCCCTCCTTTATGCGCCTGCCGGTTACCCGCGACCTGGCAGGCGTGGATGCCGCCATCCTGGGCGTGCCATTCGATAGCGGCACGTCCTTTCGCAGCGGCACGCGCTTCGGTCCGCGCAAGATCCGTGAAGCCTCGCTCCTGATTTGGGGACACAACTCCACCCTCAACATCACGCCCCTGAAAACCCTCAACGTGGTGGATTACGGCGACGTATCGGTCATCCCGACCTCCATCGAACACACCATGAGCGCCATCACCCGCACCGCCGCTGAGATCATCGCCGCCGGCACAACCCTCATCACCCTCGGCGGCGACCATTCCATCACGCTCCCATTGCTACGCGCCCACGCCCAAAAACACGGACCCCTCTCCCTCGTCCACATTGACGCCCACCTCGACACCTGGGAAGCGGAGTTCGAAGCCGTTCCCTACAGCCACGGCACACCCTTCCGTTACGCCCTGCAGGAGGGATTGATCCGCAAAGACGAATACATGCAAATCGGCATTCGTGGGCCGGTCAGCGGCGAAAACGACTACGAAGACGCCCGCAGCCTCGGCGCCCGCATCGTCACTATCCACGAAGTAATGGAAAAAGGCATCCCAGAAATTCTCAAAGAAATCCATGCGCGCATGAAAGGACCCGTGTACGTGAGCGTGGACATTGATTCCGCAGACCCCGCCTACGCTCCCGGCACCGGCACTCCAGAAGTCGGCGGCCTGACCAGTTATCAACTCCTGCAACTCGTGCGCGGCTTGCATGGCTTGAACCTGATTGGCTTTGATCTCGTGGAAGTCTCCCCACCCTTCGACCACAGCGACATCACCGCCATCCTCGCCTCGAACATCGTATTCGAATACCTGTCTCTGCTCGCCCTCAAAACCCCTCGATAACCATCCCCCTGTTCACTGTTCACTGCTTACTGTTCACTTTCCACTACCCACTGCCCTCCCTCCATGCCCCCGCTTCTCACCGACCTGACAGCCCGCCTCGCCCCCCTCAGCGACACCCCTGCCCTCGACGCATCCGTCCTCCTCGCCCATATCCTCGGCAAGACCCGCACCTGGGTACTGGCACATCCCGAACTGACCCTCACCCCCTCGCAACACCAGCAGATTCAAGCCTCCCTCGCGCGGCTCGAAAACGGCGAACCCCTGCCCTATGTGCTTGGTCACTGGGAATTCTTCGGCATGGATTTCAACCTCACGCCCGACGTTCTCATCCCCCGCCCCGAAACCGAACTGCTCGTCGAAAAAGCCATCGCCTGGCTGCAAACCACCTCCCTCCCCCGCCTCGCCGCAGATATAGGCACAGGCTCCGGCATCATAGCCGTTACCATCGCTGCAAACGCCCCTCATGCCCGCTTCCTCGCCACCGACATTTCTCCCGCCGCCCTGCAAGTTGCCCAAGCCAACGCCCGTAAACATGGCGTAGAAGACCGCATCCGCTTCCTCGAATGTGACCTCCTGCCCGCGCCACCCATCGAACCTCTGCACCTGCTCTGTGCCAACCTGCCCTACATCCCCACCCCAACCCTGCACAGCCTGACGGTCTACCGCCGCGAACCCACCCTTGCCCTCGATGGCGGTACAGATGGTCTCGACCTCTTCCGCAAACTCCTGCGTCTTGCGCCAGCGTGGATGCTCCCCCACAGCCTCATCCTGCTCGAAATCGAATCCACCCTCGGAGCGCAAACCCTGAATCTCGCCCGCAGCACCTTTCCCCACGCCGAAATCCGCCTGCACAAAGACCTGAGCGGACGTGACCGCCTGCTCGAAATCATGCTCTAACGCCAGATTACAAACCCGCTTCCTTCTCGACCCTCAGCCTGATTCGCCCCCCAAACCGTTCCTCCCCCTCGCCCGGCTGGATTGACAAACCCAGCCATAAGTCAACGGTCAAAACCTGGGGATTGCCCACATCTTGAGGGCAGGGCGTATTCTCTAAAATTACGATGTACGTTTGGGTAAATGCTTTCGATCGCTCCGCCAGCAAGGGGCTTGGATTTGGTAATCCAAGCCAGCGGTTTCCAAGCCGCCATTTTTTGCTCGTGCGGATTGCCAAATCCGCACATGCCTCCCTGGTGGGCAATCACCAGTCAAAACTCTTATCCTCTTTTTTTTCGGGACAACGCTCGGCTGGATTGACGAATCCAGCCGCAGGTGAACGGTCAAAACTCTTATCCTCTTTTTAGGTCTGGTTCAGGTTTCACTTAAGCGCCTGCATATAATGACAGTTGCATTCTCCTATTCAAACCGCCGATGGCTCGGGCAAGCCAGAGGCGGTTTGGGTTTTTAATACCCTCACCCTGCCCTCCCCCAAATTCGAAAATCGAATTGGGGGAGGGAATGTTTATGACAACGCCCACGTCGGCTGGACATCCATCTCCAGTCCGGAGACATGCCCCAGCGCGTAGCGGTAATATCCGGCCGCAGCAATCATGGCGGCATTATCGGTACACAACGAAAAAGCAGGGATATTCACCCTGAACTCCGTCTGCGATTGGAACGCGTCTCGCAGCGCACGGTTGGCAGAAACGCCGCCCGCCACCAAAATTTCCCTTGCGCTAAACTCACGCGCCGCCTGCATCGTCTTCTCGAACAACGTTTCCACCACAGCCGCCTGAAAGGACGCGGCGAGGTCTTCCACCGGCAAAAATTTGCTTTTCTTCTTCAAGTCATTGACGGTGTACAAAACAGCAGTCTTCAACCCGCTGAACGAAAAATCGTAGGGCGAATCGAGGCGTGCGCGCGGAAACTTGAAGCGCGTTGCGTCGCCGCGCTCGGCAGCCTGCTGAATGGACGGTCCACCGGGGTAGGGCAGGTTGAGGAGGCGGGCAACTTTGTCGAAAGCCTCCCCCGCCGCGTCGTCGAGGGTGGAACCGAGGCGTTTGTACGTCAAATGATCGGTCATGAGGTTCAATTCGGTGTGTCCGCCAGAGACGAGCAGCGCCATCAAGGGAAACTGCGGCTGCGGCGGAGCGCTTTCCCCCGCGTTGTACACCCATGCCGAATAAATATGTCCCTCCAGATGGTTAACGCCAATGAGAGGCAGGTTCAAACCAAGAGCCAGCCCCTTTGCCATGTTCATCCCCACCACCAGCGAACCAGCCAGCCCCGGCCCGCGCGTGACAGCGATGGCGTCCACATCGGCAAGGGTCAGATTCGCCTGCTCCAGTGTTTGCTCCACTACTGGCACAATGCTCAACACATGCTGACGCGAAGCCACCTCGGGGTACACGCCGCCAAAGCGCGCGTGCAGTTCCATTTGCGAGGCGACCGTCGAGGCGAGCAGTGCGCGTCCATTTTCGAGGATGGCGCAGGCGGTTTCATCGCACGAGGTTTCAATGGCAAGAATACGGGCGGGGGGTAAATGGCTCATAAATATCGCAGAAAACTTTCGGGGTTATTTAGAAAGTCCTTCGTCAATTGGACGGGTTCGAGCTGACTGTATTGTACTTCCTGAATCTTGCCGTTTGTACATTGCAGAATCTGCGCCCCGGGGAAAGCCAGGAGAATCGGCGAATGCGTAGCGATGATGAATTGTGCATTCTGCTCCACCATCTGCTTCATCGCAGCGATGAACGTCAACTGGCGCATCGGGGAGAGGGCGGCTTCGGGTTCATCGAGCAGATACAAGCCACCGGGAACGAAGCGCGCCTGGAACAACTTCAGGAAGGATTCGCCGTGTGAGTAGTTGTCGAGGTCACCGCCGTAGCGGTTCTGCATCGCCAAGAGTTGCCCGCGATACGCAGACCTTGCCAAATCTGCAGCATATTTGGAGCGTCCCGCGTAGTCGCGGTCCACGTCTTTCAGGTTCTGTTCCAATTCTTCGCGCGTCTGCCGCATGGATTTGGCATACCCGAAGAAATCTTCTGCCCGCAGAAAAAAGCCCTTGCGCGTGCGTTTCGTCCATGCCAGGCGGAAGTATCCCGCCAGTTTGCGGAGCGGAGCAAGAGTCTTATCGGTCTTCACACTTTCCGCGCCGACCGTGATCGACTCCACCGCGCAGGCAATCGCCTCCAGCACTGTTGATTTCCCCGATCCGTTCTCACCGACAAGGAAAGTCACCGGCGCTGTGAATTTGATCTCCTGCAGAGAACGGATGACCGGAACTGTGAAGGGGAATTCACCGGCATCGCTTTCCAGAAAAGGGCGGAGCGTAACAGACAAAAGATGGATCACGATTTACGATTTACGATTTACGACTTACGACTTACGATTTACGATTTACGACTTACGACTTACGATTTACTTCTTCCACTTCTTCATCGGCAGGACAAAGTCGTAAGGGTACTCAGCAAGAATCTCGAACTTTCCATCCGGCCGCACCCAGATCGTATCTTCGATGCGGAAGCCCATGCCTTTTTCGGGATAATACAGCCCCGGCTCCGAGGTAATCACCACCCCTGCCGCCAGCCGCTGGTCATCGCCGCTTTGCAAGCCGCTGAAAGGACGCTCGTGGATGTTTAACCCCACGCCATGTCCCAGACTATGGACGTACCCCTCCTGCGGCGCGCTGGTGTTCAACTGCGTCTTGTGACCCTTCGACTCGAAGTACTCACACGTCATGCGATGATATTCTTTGAAGGGCACGTTCAAATCGAAGTTCTCCAGCAGCCTGTCGAAGATTTCCTTTACCTGATTGTACAGTTCCTGCGCCTCGGGCGTGGCATAGCCCAGGCTCCAGGTGCGGGTGAAATCGTAATAATAGCCGCCGCCCGCCTCGGCCGGATAGATGTCGAACACGATGGTTCTGCCCAGCCGAATCAGGTCGCTGGGGTTGCCCGAAGAATGCGGCACACCGGCATCGCGCCCGATGGCAAAGATGAAGCCGGAGGGCAGTTCGGCGCCGCGCTCCGTCACCCACAGGCGAATCTTCGAATGTACATCGCCCACCGTGAGCGGCGTCCCATCTTCCTTCAACAATACTTCATCCGCGCCCACCTCGCGGGAGGTGAGGTATTCCTTCACCAAATCCACAACCTCTGTGGTGATCTTTCCCATGCGGCGAATGCGCTCCACTTCGCGCTCGTCCTTGGTCTCCATGGCTTTCATAAAAATGGAGCCTTCGCTGCGCTCGCCCACGAATTGAATGGCTGGCATCAACGTCTGCATGCGGGTCAGCAGCCCAAAAACGGCGCCCACGTCATACGTCCCATACACCCCCACCCGTCCGGCAGTGACGCCGCACTCTTTGAGCATCAACTCCATCCGCAGGGCGCCCGCGCCGGCATGATCGCCGGCTTGTTTCAGCAATTCGTTATAGTCATAGCGGCTGTACGGCACACACTTCAAGCCGCTTTTGGCGGCTTCATCGCGCTCCATATCGCCGTGAAAGAGCACCGCCGCCTCGCCGCGCTTCTTAATCAGCGTGGCATGACTGACATGCCCGCCGCCGGTCAGATAATACATGGGAGGGTTATGTTCCGCGTTGCCGAACACAATCAACGCATCGAGGTTGCTGGCTTGCATGATGGCATCAAGGTCAGATTTCACAACAAACTCCTTAAGATTGAAATCAACGTTCCGTCCTGCTCTTCATGCACCGTGCGCGGGTCGAGCAGGACACGGTCGTTCTCCGTCCGTGCAATCACAGGCGGATTCGCCTCGCGCAGTTTTTTCAGAAATGTATCCGCTGAACGGACATTCAACGCCAGGACAAACGTCGGCAGAGATTCCTCCGGCAGACTCCCGCCCCCCACGGTTGATTCAGACCGAAGCACCTCCCCCTGCCCCAACGCCCTCTGCCACGCTTCGGCTCTGACTTTGACCTGCTCTTGTTTCATAGACATTATCTTCACCACCGGTATTTCGCGCTCCGCCTCGTCTTTTAGGTAGTGCAACAGGGTGGCGGTCAGCCCTGCCAGACAGGTTTTATCTGCCCGCACCGCCCGCGCCAGCGGATGCTTCTTCACTTTGTCGAGCAGGTCTCTTTTACCTACGATGATTCCCGCCTGCGGACCGCCGAGCAGTTTATCGCCCGAAAAGCAAACGACATCCGCCCCTGCCGCCAGCGATTCCTGCACGGTCGGTTCGTGAGCCAGACCGTATTGAGCAGTATCCAGCAGCGCGCCGGAGCCGAGGTCATCTACCACGGGAACGCCCGCGCGATGCGCCGCCTCAACAATGGCTTTGAGGGGCGGTTCTTCGGTAAATCCAACAATTCTGAAGTTGCTGCGGTGGGCACGCATGACCAGCGCAGCATTCCCCAGTTCGTTTTCATAGTCCGCAAGTTTGACTTTATTGGTGGTGCCAACTTCCACCAGTTTGGCGCCCGATTGTTTCATCACATCCGGCACACGGAACCCGCCGCCGATTTCGACCAGTTGTGAACGGGCAATGACCACCCGCCGGCGGTTCGCCAGGGCAGATAAAACGAGCAGAACGGCAGCGGCGTTGTTGTTGACAATCAGCGCCGCCTCGACTCGCAGCAGTTTTTGCAAAATGGCTTCGGCATGGATCAGCCGCGAACCGCGCCTGCCTTTATGCAGGTCATATTCGAGGTTGGTGTAATTGGCAGCCGCTTCGTTCATTGCCCGAATTGCGGCATTGGAAAGCGGGGCGCGCCCCAGGTTGGTGTGCAGGATGACACCGCTGGCATTGATAACCGGCTGGAGGGTGGGCTTTGTCCATGCAGCGAGGCGCGACTCGGCTTGGGCGAGGATCAGGTTGAGGGAGGGCGGCGCAGTTTCCGGGTCGAGTTTGAAGCGCGCGCGGGCGTCATCCAGGGTCTCTCGCAGAGCATCGAGCGTCAGCGGGCGGCCATAGAGTTCGATGAGATGAGCGGCATGTTGAAGGAGATGCTCAATGGAGGGAAGGGCGCGCAGGTTATTCATCTTCTTGGGCGGGAGGTTTCCAGCGCGATCGTTCGCGCAGGCGGATGAAGTATTCGATGGCGATCAGCCCGCCTGCCAGCGCCAGGATGACATAGACGGTGACAAGCCGCCCTACTTGCAGCCAGGCGAGGGTGGCGCCATACACGCCAAACCAGATTGCCTGACGGACAATGACCTCGGCGCCGGCGGGAGGGTCTTCGGGAAAACGTTTGTGGAAGAAATAGACGATGGGCAGGAACATACCCGCCAGCGCCAGGAGAATGAGAGCAAAAAAGACCCAGCGATACCAGACGTAGGGAAGGGTTTGTGTGACGATGTAATACAAACCGCCCCAGCCGGCAACGATGAGGATGAGCGCTGAAATGCCGAAGGGTTTGAATTTGAGGGGTTCGTCCATCGGGTGAATTATACTCAGTAAGTGAGGTTGCGTCCCGCAGGCAAGGGCTTGGGTTTGGCACGCCACGCCAGCACACAGCAGCACCCCAAGCCAGCGTTTTTGTCTTTTGCGGAGTTTTGCTAACGAGAGGTGAAAGGATGAATGTTTTGGATGCAATTCGTACAAAAAGGGCGGTGAGAAAGTTCCGCGATGAGCCGCTGCCGGAGGATGTGGTGCGGACAATTCTGAACGCCGGACGCAGGTCGCAATCCTCGAAGAACGAGCAAGCCTGGCAGTTCATTGCCATTCGGGATAAGTCCATCCTCAAGGCGCTTTCGGAGTGCGGCACATGGGCGGGGCATTTGGCAGGAGCGGCGCTGGGGGTTGCCATCCTCACGCCCGATCCGACCGCGAAGTTTCAGACGATGTTCGATGCCGGGCAGGCGGCAGCGTTCATGCAATTGGCAGCGTGGGAATTGGGGGTAGGGTCGGTGCCGGCTTCGATTTATGAGTTTGAAAAAGCGCGCACGATTTTGGGCTTTCCGCCGGAATGGCATTTGCGGATTGCGCTGTCGTTTGGATACCCGCTGGAGGAGGAAAAGTTATCGGCTCCGCCAAAGAAAGGGGGACGAAGACCGCTGGAAGAGGTGGTGCATTGGGAGCGGTGGTGACGTTTATTCGACCGCCGGCGCCAGCCTCGCCAACACGGCAAGGTGATCGGAATGCGGGCGGCTGGGCGCATCTATGTGACGCACTTCCAGCACACGCCAGCCAGGTTTGCCGGGCTGGATGAAAATGTAATCCAGGCGGTGGCTGAGGAAGGTTCCGCCCCAGGGAAAGCGGAGGTGATGGGTAGGGGCAGGTTCATGGAGGGAGATGGCGCGAAACGTGTCCACCCAATGGGCGCGCAGGTTTTGAATCTGGCGGCTGTGTTCGGGGGCATTGAAGTCGCCGGCAATGATGGCGGCTCGTCCGCCGGCGAGGTGATGCACCCAGGTTTGCAAGCCGCGCAACTGACGGGCGTTGTCCGTGCGCATCAAGCCAAGGTGGGCAGAGACCGCCAGGACTTCGCCGCAGGGTGTGTCCACTTCCACGCCTAGGGCAAGGCGGCGCGAAAAGGGGTTGTGCGCCTGGCGCATCTCACGCAGGTAGGGAAGGCGCTTCAATGGGAAGCGGCTGTACACGCCCAGCCCTTCTTCAAAGCCGATGCGCTGCGAGCCATTTGCCCGCGAATAGACGTATGCCATGTTGAGGCGTTTTGCCAGCCATTCGTCGGTTTTGAAGGCGGGGGTGCGCGTCACTTCCTGCAAGAGCAGCAGGTCTGCCCGCTCGGCATCCACCAGGTCTGCAAAGGCTTCCAGCCGTTTTTCCAAATCTTTGAAGCGCGGCCAATCATGCCAGAGGTTGGCGCTCAGCACGGTGTATGCGCCGCATATTTCAGCAGGGATGGGGGAAGGCTCGCGCTGAAAAGTGACACGTCCCGCCGGCTCTGCCACCGAAACAGCAGCCTTGATGAATTTGGGCAAGCGCTCATGCCCAATTCGCTGTAACAGACGTTTGAGCGCCCCCCAAAGCCATGTATAGAATCGCGGATGTTCGTCGGCGTGCGGCTTGATAAAAAGTTCCTGTCTGCCGGGCAAGTGTGCCTCCTGCCGTCAGGGGCGGCGTTTGCGCCAAAGGGAAGTCATCCCGCTCACAAACTGAGGAACAATGTGCTGCGAAAAACGGCGCCAGTTAATCAGCGTGGCTGCCAGCACCCACAGCACAAGCCAGGTTCCCATCTGAGGCGCAAGCCGCAGCGTGATGAGAATCAGCCAAAGGTAGATGGGAGCCTGAACGAGCATGAGCAGGTTACGGTCCAGACCGAAGCGCCAAAGGAGCAGCATCCAAAAGAGGATATAGGAGAGAGCGAAGGCAAATCCCACAAAACCGGCAGCGACGAGGTAGATTCCCAAACCGATGGAGACCAGCAGGTCAATGTAGAGATCGCTGTCGCCAACCCAGGTGCGGCGGGGACTGCGGCTGCGTTTGGCAATGCCGCCATCCACAAAATCGCCTGTCCAATCAAGGAGCATCAACATCACCACCCCAGGCAGGGCATCCCTGCCCTGTGTAAAACCCAGCCAGACCATCATCACTCCGAGGAGAGCGCGTGCAGCGGTGATGAGGTCTGCTACCAGTTTTGCATCGAGCATGCAGACCTCCTTTCGTATCGAAATGATTGTAGCAAACCGAAGATAGAATTTTGTTAACTGACATGACGCACTGTGGTTTAATCACAGCATGGATACTTCTCTCCTTCCCTTTTTCCAGCCTCAAGGCATTGTCGTTGTCGGCGCATCTACTTCAGCAGAAAAACTCGGCTATGGCGTGGCGCGCAACCTGATATCGAGCGGTTATCGGGGCGCCATTCATTTTGTCAGCCAGAAGGAAGGCGAGCTGTTCGGGCGGCCTATCCGCACCAACCTTGCGCATCTTCCCGACCCGCTCGACCTTGCCGTTCTCATTGTCCCGCCAGCCGCCGCTCCGCACACCCTCGAGGAGTGCGGCAAGCGAGGGATTCGAGCCGCCATCATCGTCTCTTCCGGGTTCCGCGAAACCGGCCTCGAGGGCGCAGCGCTCGAACAAACCTGCCTGGAGATTGCACGCGCTCACGGCATGCGCCTGCTCGGTCCAAACTGTATCGGCGTCATAGATACTCACCTGCCCCTCGATACTACCTTCCTTCAGCCGCCCATGCCGGCGCCCGGCGGGATCGGCTTTATCTCCCATTCGGGCGCGTTCGCCGCATCCATTGTAGATTGGGCGCGCGGCGAGGGCTTCGGCTTTTCACAAATCGTCAGCCTTGGCAATCAGGCAGATGTCAACGAGACCGACATGCTGACTGCCCTGGCGCAAGACCCCCACACCAAAGTCATCGCTCTCTACATGGAATCGGTTTCGGATGGGCGCCGCTTCGTGGATACCGCCCGGCAGGTGACCCGCCGCAAAGCGGTCGTCGCCCTCAAAGTGGGGCGCTTCGAGGCGGGACAAAAAGCCGCCGCCTCGCATACGGGAGCCTTAGCCGCCTCCGACACCGCCTTCGATGCCGCTTTTGCCAAAGCCGGCATCCTGCGCGCCGAAACCGCCGAGCAACTATTCGATTGGGCAAGAGCGCTGGAACACTGTCCGCTACCGCAAGGCAGGCAGATTGCCATCCTGACCAACGCCGGCGGACCTGGCGTCATCGCCGCCGATGCGCTCGAGACGAACAACCTGCTCGCTGCCCAACTGACCGAATCCACACTGAAAGGGCTATCTGCCATTCTGCCTCCCTCCGCCTCTATTCACAACCCGGTGGATATGCTCGCCTCCGCCTCGCCGGAAACCTACGCTGCCTGCCTGAACCTCCTGCTGGCAGACTCTGCTGTGGATGCGGCGCTGGTCATCCTGCCGCCTCCGCCCATGTTCAAAGCGGAGGACGTGGCAGAACGGTTGGTAAAAACGATTCGTCAGTACGACAAACCGGTGGTCATCGCATTGATGGGCTCCACATTGGTCCATGCAGCCGCCAAAACATTCGAACGCGCCGGCATTCCTGCGTATCCGTTCCCGGAACGTGCCGTCTCGGCGCTGGGAGCGCTTGTGCGGCGGGCAGCGCTGCTTCGGCGGGAGAGCCAGTCTATGCTTGAAACACAGCCATCCCTCGCCCCAATTGCCAATCTTTCAGCGGAAAGTTTGCTGACACGCTATCAGATCCCCATTGCACCCGTGCGGCTCGCTCGAAATGCGGAGGAAGCCGCCGCCCTGGCCGATGAACTCGGTTATCCGCTTGTAATGAAGATTGCCTCGCCGGATATTTTGCACAAGTCGGATGTCGGCGGAGTGAGGCTTGGTATTCAAGACCACCCCTCCCTGCTTTCCGCCTATACACAGATGCTCGAACGCATTAAAACGCTGAAACCCGAAGCGCACATCGAAGGCGTTCATCTCCAGCGCCAGGCTCCCGCCGGGCAGGAAGTGATTGTAGGTATGGTGCGCGATCCGCAGTTCGGTCCGTTGATGATGTTTGGGTCGGGTGGCGTAGAGGTGGAGGGCCTCAAAGATGTAGCATTTGCCCTGGCGCCGTTGAGCCAGGCTGAAGCGGAGGAAATGATCCGTAAAACCTGGGCCGGCAGGAAACTCAAAGGCTTTCGCAGCATCCCGCCTGCGGATGAGGGAGCGGTAGTAGATGTCCTGCTCAAATTATCGCGCCTAGCGCTGGAACACGAATCCATTACCGCGATCGAGATCAACCCGCTGCGTGTGTGGGAAAGCGGAGCGCTGGCAGTGGATGTGAGGATAAGGAATAGTCCCTGAAGCAGGCAAACAAAAAGCCCCGCCTCACGACGGGACTTTTTGTAAGTTGCTTGCAGTGGTTGAGATTAGCTGGGCAGCGCGCTGTTGATGTTGCTGAAGGTGTTGCCGACTTTGGGGCCAAGCAGGCGCATGACCGCAATCACGACAATGGCGACGAGGGCCAGGATGATTGCGTACTCAACCAGACCTTGACCTTTTTCTTTGGGGGCGAATAACATGGCTGTAATTCCTTTCTTGGATAAAATTTTGTTTCTCCAGGGACCGCCCCTGGAATTGTCTATATTGTATCTGAACCGCCAAAAAATACAAGTCCCCCAAGGGAATGAGCATTTGCAACCTTGTTAGGCTTACCAAAGTGATAGCAGAGAAAAAAATTCAAGGTCTTTGTGAAATCCATACCGAACACAAATAAAGTTTGGTGATTGCCCGCAAAGGAGGCATGTGCGGATTTGGCAATCCGCACGAGCAAACATGGCGGCTTGGAAACCGCTGGCTTGGATTGCTAAATCCAAGCGCCTTGCTAGTGGAACGCTCGAAAGCATTTACCCAAACTTACATCGTAATTTTAGAGAATACGCCCTGCCCTCAAGATGTGGGCAATCACCAGAAATAAAGTCCATTGACACCCTTCCTCCCCTCCAGTATAACCCCCCGCTATGAGATATAAAACCTCCCTCCTTTGTTTGGGGATTGCCATCACACTCATGGCATGTCAGGCATCTCCTGCAGCGCCGCCTTCCCCTTCGCCAACATCCAGCGTAGAGGCAAGCCCAACTCCGGCCCCCACACCCACCATCTCACCGCTTCCCACGCCGCTGCCTGTGGTGCGCATCGAAGCCGGCGACCTTGCTTTGTTTTACGGCGATTACGATCAGGCGCGGCAGCAATATACCTCAGCCTTTCAAGAGTCTGGCGATACGGCTGTTCAAGCCGCCGCACTCTGGGGATTGGGACGCACAGAACTGGCAGATAACCACCCCCAGCCTGCCATCGAAGCGCTCAATCGCCTCGTCAACGAATACCCCGACTCAACGTACGCCGCCCGCGCCTACTTTCTGCTGGGACAAGCATACTCTCAACTGAACCAATATCAGCCCGCCGCCGATGCCTACAACACCTACCTGAGCCGCGTGCCGGGCGTGTTGGATGGTTACGTCCAGGAATATCGCGGAGATGTGCTTTATCAGGCTGGAGATTACACCGGCGCCATCAACGCCTACACCGCCGCCCTTAACGCTTCGCGCCTCGACGATGGCTTGGCTCTGCAAATCAAAATTGCCCAAGCCCGATACGATTTCGGCGACTACGCCGGCGCCTTGAGCCTCGCCGATGAAATTTACAACGCCGCCACCAACGACTTCATCCGCGCCCAAATGGATTACTTTGCCGGCACTACCCATCTGGAACTGGGACAAGCAGAAGCGGCTTACACGCGCTATTTACATGCTGTGGAAAATTATCCGCTTTCCTACTATTCCTATCTGGCGCTGGTGGAACTCATCAACGCCAATATCCCGGTCAACGACCTCGACCGCGGTATTGTGGATTATTTCGCCGGGCAATACGACGTAGCGCTCCTCGCCCTCGATAATTACATCCGCGCCAACCCTGTCAATGATGGCACCGCTGCCTACTACCGCGCCCTCACCCTGCAGGAGTTGAAACGCACCGACGAAGCCATTCTCGCCTTCGATGCCTTCATCAAGGCGTATCCCGCTCATCCACGCTGGGCAGAAGCCTGGGAGCAAAAAGGCTTTCTTGAATGGGCGGTCCTCAACAGGTATGACGCAGGCGTAAAAACCTTTCTCGATTTTGTAGCGGCTGTACCTGTTTCTCCATCTGCGCCAGCTTTTCTCATGAACGCCGCCCGCGTTACCGAACGCAGCGGCAATCTGGAAGAAGCCGCCCAACTATGGGACCGTGTGGCAAACGAATATCCCTCCAGCGAACCGGTGCCAGATGCACTTTTCCTGGCAGGGATTGCCCGCTACCGCCTCGGCAACTTTAGCGGCGCTCTTGCCTCCTTTCAACGGGGCTTGATCCTCTCCACCCGCCCCCGCGATCTTGCCCGCGCCTACCTTTGGATCGGCAAAACGCACGAAAAACTGGGCGACAACGCCGCAACGATAAAAGCCTGGCAGCAGGCACAAATGACCGACCCCGGCGGTTATTACAGTCTGCGCGCTCAAGACCTGCTGCTGAAAAGACAACCTTTTCAATCGCCGCCCTCCATCAACCTGGACATAGACCTCGAAAAAGAAAGACGTGACGCCGAAGCCTGGGTGCGCCTGACATTCGGGCTTCCGCCGGAGACCGACCTCTCCACCCCCGGCGCACTGGCACAGGACCCGCGTTTCATTCGCGGCACCGAATTGTGGGAACTGGGCATGTACGACGAAGCGCGCTTGGAATTTGAAGCGCTGCGCGAGGCTGTCAAGACCAACCCCGCCGATAGTTTCCGCCTGGCAAACCATCTGCTGGAGATTGGTTTGTACCGTTCTGCCATTTTTGCCGCGCGCGAAGTGCTTTCGCTGGCAGGCTTGGAATCACAATCGGCGTCATTGGCAGCCCCGGCCTATTTCAACCACGTGCGCTACGGGCTGTATTATCGTGACCTGATCCTGCCTGAAGAAGAACGTTACGGCATGGACCCGCTCTTCATGTTCAGCGTCATTCGTCAGGAAAGCCTGTTCGAGGGGTTTGTCCGCTCCTCCGCCGGCGCACGCGGACTGATGCAAATTATCCCTTCCACCGGAGCGCAAATCGCCGCCGAACTCAACTGGCCTCCGCAGTACACAGAAGAGGACCTGTATCGTCCCAATGTAAGCATCCGTTTTGGCACCTATTACCTGGATAAGAATCGCAAGCTGCTGGGCGGAAGTATCTATGGCAGCCTGGCGGCGTATAACGCCGGCCCCGGTAACGCCCTGACCTGGAAGGAATTGGCAGGCGACGACCCGGACCTTTTCCTGGAGGTTGTCCGCTTTCAGGAAACGCGCGATTATATCCGTTACATCTACGAAATCTACGCCGCCTACCGCGCCATCTACAGCCCTGCTCCATAAAAACACTCGACTTTGGCTCTTTGAGCAAAGTTGAGGAGGAAGAAAGAAGAGCA
>JBBITE010000002.1:0-106527 GCA_037440905.1 Anaerolineae bacterium
CCTACCTGACCCAAAAAGCGCTCGATGCCTTCCGCGCCCAGGAGCGGCAGGGGTATAATGCCACGGCGGGGCAGGGGAAGTCACCTACTGCTACTCCTACGCCGACGCCTACGTCAACACCTGTACCGATGTGCACCGTGCCGCCCCAGCCACAGACATATATCGGTCCTGCACCAACAAATACACCGACACCTACTCCCATTCCTCCGCTTAGTGGGCAGGATGTTGCTCGTGGTGTGTGCGAAGTGGCCGATTTGGTGGACCCCGTTATGCCTGATCCGGCCACGGTCGGTGGACCGGATGTAGGGGATTTGATTGATCAGGCGAATGAGGCAATGCAGACCGTTCCTCCCAGCAATCCCATCATTGCTACTTTCAAGTTTGGTGTTTCTACCTTGAAAGTTTTTAAGGATACTGCATCCAGCGCGGTTAACTTTGTCTGTCAACAATGGGAGAGACAAGGTCCATACTATGAACTGTTTCCATTGGACAAGCAAATTTCCAATTTTGTGAACCGGTGGAACAAAATGTCAACATTCGAAAAAGTAGGATGGACAATAGTTACCGCTCTGCTCCTTGCCACCATGGTCGCTCTCGTTTTGTCGTTGTAGGAGAACTACATGTTGAAATTTCTTTACCATCACTATCCAATCTTCCTGAACATAGCGATTACCGGTATGATTGTAATACAGGCAATAGCACT
The DNA here is from genome assembly GCA_037440905.1 of Anaerolineae bacterium. GTDB lineage: Bacteria > Chloroflexota > Anaerolineae > Anaerolineales > Villigracilaceae > Defluviilinea. The sequence goes on from JBBITE010000002.1 coordinate 704, forward strand.
GTTTGTTTACTATGGCAATACCATGTACGTCAACTTGCAAGATTTCAATTTTCTGATGATGATTTACGGCTTAGGGATGGTAACAATTTTCCCCTTTGTTGTGACTTTAAAGGCTACAAAACATTTATCGCAGCATTTACTACAAAGAAAAAACATGGGCTGGCAACTAGGTATGACACTCAACGGTGTAGTTTGCGCTATCTCTTGGCTATTTAGTTTTGTAGAAGTGTTCATAAGAAAGACTGTTTTGCATCAGTCAGCCCAGCAAATTTTTGCTTATACTGCTATTCTTCTGATAGGCTCTTTATTAGTATTGCTGCTTGGAGGAATAATTGGATGGGCTGCCTACAAAATTGCACTACGTAAATAGATTGGCGGTCATGAACACGATGCAAAGCCGCGCGGGAACGGGCACACCGAACCGAACAAGCCGCCGAACAGCGCGCGGCGCAGAAAGAGAAGAAATTGAACGTGGTAAAGGAATATATTGCCCGGCTGGAAGAGAAAATCAAGGCTCACTATCGGAAACCTTCTGATAACCCACCGCCGCCAGATGCGGTGATTATCCCGCCTTTGACAGCAAAGCAATATGAGGCAGTGAAAAATTTGAATGTTGCAGCACAAATAGCAACATGGGCACTTACTATAGGTTTGACGGCAGGGATTAGTGGCGCAATAGGGAGCAGGGGTGGGATTGTTGGCGCTTTTGCTGGTGGAGTGATTGGGGCATTGGCTGGAGCAACATGGGGTGCTTATGAAACAATCTGTATTACTTCCGTACAAGATGAATTTGACGAGGCTTACAAGCAATCGGGAAGTGTGACGGTGTGGCAGGAAGGCTGGAAGTTCAAGGTAGATGCGAACAGCCACGACAACTTCTATACCGAGGCCAATGCTCCGCTTTCGGCTGCGTATGTGGCTATTACAACATGGGTGTTAACAGGCAGAATACCTTGATGATAAACACAGCGTGTTAGACAAACGAAAGTCAACACCTGATGAAGTCCCTGACAGCCAAGCCGCAGGAGTGGAAAGCCGCCGCTCAAGCCTACCTGACCCAAAAAGCACTCGATGCCTTCCGCGCCCAGGAGCGGGGGAGAAAAGTTGTAAAATAGACCTGAAGCGCTGTTTCGAACGAGTTGCAAGGGGCGTAAAGAAGAAACCTTGATGAGCAAATAAAACGCAGGAGGCATCCATGAATGTCCGCAAACCAGGTGTGATTGGAATTTTGACCGGCGGCGGCGACGTACCGGGACTCAATCCGGCCATTCGCGCTGTGACCATCCGTGCGCTGCGTGAAGGGTACAAGGTGATTGGCATCCGCCGCGGCTGGGCGGGGTTGGTGGATACTGTCCGTGAGAAGGATGCGGATAACAGCAATAATTTTCAGGTGCTCACGGAGGAGATTGTCAATAAAGCCGGACGGACAGGGGGGACGTTCCTGCATACCTCGCGTACCAATCCGGCCAAAGTCAGGCAGGACCGTGTTCCGGAGCATTTGCGCAGCAAGTATCCGGATAAGGTCAACGACGTGACCGAAGAAGTGCTCAAAAACCTGGATTTCATCGGCATTGATTATCTCATCCCCATCGGCGGCGACGATACGCTCAGTTACGCTGTCCGTTTGTATCAGGAAGGGGTGAAGGTGGTTGCTATCCCGAAAACGATGGATAACGATGTGCCAGGGACGGATTACTGCATCGGTTTCAGCACCTGTGTGACGCGCACCATCGAGCTCTCGAACCGCCTGCGCACGGTGGCCGGTTCGCATGAACGGCTAATGGTGTTGGAGGTCTTTGGGCGCTATGCCGGCTTTACTGCCATGCTTCCCACCATGGCGGGGGCGGCGCACCGCTGCGTCATCCCCGAATACAAGTTCAAGATCGAGCGGCTTGCCGAGTTGCTGATGCTCGACCGCAGAAATAACCCCAGCCGTTACTCGGTGGTGCTGGTCTCAGAAGGAGCAATGTTCGAGGGCGGCGAGATGGTCTTTCAGGATAAAACCACCGATGCCTTTGGTCATGCCAAATTGGGCGGTATTGGCGATCTGGTTTCAGAGCGACTGAAGGATTTCACCGCTCAACTCAATAACGGGCGTTCGGTGGATACGGTGAATCAAAAGTTGGGGTATCTTGTTCGCTGCGGCGACCCGGATGCGATTGATTCGATTGTGCCGATGGCGTATGGCAATTTGGCACTCGATCTCATCATCAAAAACGTACATGGGCGTCTGGTCGTTCTCAAGAACGGCCGGTACGACAATATCCCGGTGGACATCGTCACCAGCACGAAGAAGTTCGTCAATGTCGAGCGCTTCTATAACACTGACCGCCTGCGCCCGAAGTTCGAAAGTTTCGAGATGACCCCGCTATTTATCATGACCAGTGAGGGAATTTAGACGAAACCAGCGCGTCCCGCCGCTTCGACCATGCGGCGGGATGTTTGTTTTGGTTTATGCCTATCCCCCGTCATTGGGGCGGAAGGCGGAGAAGTAGAGCAGGGGGCGGTATCCCAGGCGGCGGTAAAGCGGCATTGCCTCATCGGAGGGGATGACCACCATGCGTTTGATTCCCAGTTCGATGGCGTGCGCATGGGCGCGTTGGACGAGCGCCGTGCCGTAGCGGCGTTTGCGGTAATTGCGCAGAACGTATAACTGGTTGATGTATCCCACTTTGGGATATTTGGTCACTAGTTGAATCCACCCCACGGCTTCCCCCTCATGCTCTACATAAAAGGAATGGATGTGTTTATCGCGCAGGGTTTGGATGTGGATGCGTTCGCCCTCGGTCGTCAGGTTGTGGTTGGCGGTTTCTGCCTGCTGGATGGTAAGCGCCTGATGGACATTGGCAGGGATGGTTTGAATCTTGGATGGCAGTTCGAGCCCCAGGATGGGCCCTGTGCGCACAAATTCATGAGCGTATTTGGTGTATTGTTCCTTCAGGGCAGGGTTGGATGGCGCAGGATGAAAGATATCCACCACGTATTGTTTATCGTCGGGGATGGGATATGCCAGCACGGCGTCCATCACGGCTTTGGCGTCTGCGCTCAGGGCGAGGAATTCGTATTGAAACGAGGCAATAGGCGCCCCCTCGTAAATGGAAATGCCAATGGGACCGTGAACCTGGTACTTGGTCTTGTAGGTGACCTGATAGACGTGGTTGTAGGAGGCAATCATCGCCTCCACTGCCCACCAGTGTTCGATGTCGGGTCTGGGGTTCTTCATGCGAATATATGACGCGCTTTTTGCCGGGTTGGTTACTGATCCAGCGTGCTTTCGCCGTCAGTCAATACATAGAAGCTGCGCCCCTGGTCATAGAGGAAGTCGGTGACGATGTAGCCGCTTGCGAAGGCGGTTTCGAAGACTTCCCGTGAGAAGAAGCGCCAGTCGCGGGCGAGGCTAAAGTCGGCTTCTTTCAGCGCGGTGAAATCGGAGGGGATTTCGGCGAGCAGCAGGCGTCCGTGCAGCGGGGCAAAATGTTCGGGCGGGCAGAGCAGGTTCGAGGGGCGGTCTGAAGCGTGTCGCTGCGGGAGAAGGTGAGGCGTGTAGAGCGGATGCAGGTCGGCTTTGGAGAAGTCATCCAATTTGAGAGGTCTCCGTGGGCGTTTGCTGAGGCGCTGTTCGACGCGGCGGGTGTTTACCCACCAATCCACTTGAAAACGGTCGGAGGGCAGGCCGGCGTTCAGCCCGTCGCGCATTTCGCCGTATTCGGAGCGGCGGTAGGTGTTGCAGACGGCGCCCAGTTTGGCGATGTTGAGGTAGGCGTTGCGGCTGAGAAGGGGGTCATACGTCCAGGTAATGTGATCTATGCCCTGCTTGCGGACCATTTGCCACTGGGCGCGCTTCAACGCGAAGCCGATGCCCGAATCGCGCACCCCGGGCTTGACGCCCATCATGTGGGAGCAGTGTTTGGGGCGCGGTCCGTCGGGGGTGAAGTCGAGGCCGGGGAAGCCGAAGACGAAGCCGACGAGTTCTCCCTGCTGAAAGGCGCCCAGCACCAGCCCGCCATTGTGGACGGCGGTGATGAAGACGTGCGCGGGGACGACGTCGGTTTCGCTGCCAGGCCAGACGAGGCGCTGGAGTTCTTCGACGAGGGTCATTTCTTCGGGGGTTTCGAGCAGTTTGATGGTGAGTTCAGGCATAGGGTCAGGTGCGACGCGGAGCGCGAAGCGCTTCCCCAATTTGCTGGGTGAGGGGCTTGCGGCGCAGGTAGTTGAGACGGTAGGCAAAGCGGGCGGGCATCAGCCCAAAGATGCGCGGCAGGTTATCTACGGGACAGGTGCGGTTGACGGCGGTGTAGTCGAGCCAGTAGGTGGGAAAGTTGAAGCGCGGGGTGAGGGCATCGAGGGTAACGAAGAGGGCGCGCATGTAAGGAGGCGAGAGGGGCAGCAGCAGGCGGCGCGTGTGCAGGACGTTCATGAGGGTTTCGATGATCTGGCGGATGGTGAGGTATTCGCCGCCGCCGATTTCATAGGTCTGGTTGATGGTTTCGGGGTTGTGCAGCGTCCATATCAGGCAGGTGACGAGGTCTTCGATCCACAGGGGCTGGATGAGGGTGCGCCCGTCGCTGGGGATGGGCAGGATGCCGGGCGAGCGCAGGATGAAACGCGCCAGGTGGGTGGTGAAGTGATCTTCGGGACCGAAGACGATGGCGGAACGGATGATGGTGTGCGGGACGCCGCTTTTGCGGATGTGTTCTTCGGCGATGCCTTTGGCTTTGTGGACGGGAAAGGCGGAGGCGCGGTCGGCGCCGAGGTGGCTGAGGTAGATGAAGCGTTCGATACCTGCCGCCGCAGCGACCTGGGCAAGGGTACGGCTGCCTTCAATGTCGGTGGCGAGCAGGTTGCCGTGCTGCCCCAGCGATTCGGCGCTGGCGAGGTGATAGACCTGTTTGACGCCGCGCAGGGCGGCGCGCAAACCGCGCTCATCGTGAAGCGAGACGACCCCCACTTCCACAGGGACGCCCTTGGGCAGGCGCGGAGAGCGGGGAGAGGGGCGCAGCAAGACGCGCACCTGTTCTCCGCTTTCGGTAAGGTGACGTACAAGGGCGCGCCCGATGAAGCCGGTGGCGCCGGTAACGAGAATCATGTCAAGGATTATAGCAGAGGTGGTATCATCGCCTCATGACGACTGCCACCGCCATCGCCCACCCGAATATCGCCTTTATCAAGTACTGGGGCAACCGCGATCATGCGCTGCGCCTGCCCTCGAACGGTTCAATTTCGATGAATCTCGATGGTCTGTTCACGCGCACGACTGTCAGTTTCCAGCCTTCGCTGCCGTTTGATGAATTGATGATCAACGGGCGCGAGGTGACCGGCGCAGGCCTCCAACGCGTCTCGTATATCCTTGACTTGATCCGCAGTATGGCGGGCATGCAGGAACGCGCGGAAGTCATCACCGAGAACAATTTTCCCTCCGGCGCGGGGATTGCCTCCTCCGCCTCGGCGTTTGCCGCGCTGGCGCTGGCCGGAAGCGCCGCCGCCGGGCTGAACTTGAGCGAAGCCGAACTTTCGCGGCTGGCGCGGCGGGGGTCTGGCTCTGCTTCCCGTTCCATTCCCGCCGGCTTTGTGGAATGGCAGGCAGGAACAGGAGACGAGGACTCGTATGCCGTTTCCATTGCCACACCCGAATATTGGAAACTGGCAGACTGCATCGCCATCGTCAGCGCTTCGCACAAGAAGACCGGTTCCACGGAGGGACATGCCCTCGCGCCGACCAGCCCGCTGCAAGCCGCGCGCGTGGCGGATGCGCCTCGCCGCCTCGACCTCTGTCGCTCTGCCATCCTGAACCGCGATTTCGAAGCCCTTGCCTCCATCGTCGAACTCGATTCGGATATGATGCACGCCGTCATGATGACCTCCTCGCCTGCTTTGCATTACTGGCAGCCCGCCTCCTTGAGCGTGATGCAGGCTGTGCGTCAGTGGCGCAGCGAGGGACTCCCGGTCTGCTATACGGTAGATGCAGGTCCCAATGTCCATGTCCTTTGCCCTGAAACCGAAGCGCAGAGGGTTGACCGGAGATTACGGGAGATACCCGGCGTGAGCGATGTCCTCGTGGCGCGCGCGGGCGGCGCGGCGAAGTTGGTCAATGGGGAGTAGCAGCCGTAGCGCAAATAAAAAGCGCAAGGAAAGCCTCTCGTTCCGCTTCCTTTGCGCTTTTCAATGTGAGTAATCGTTACAGGTAAATGATTTATTCCACTGAAATCAGGAACTGATAATACGGCTGTCCGCCTTCCTGCACTTCCACTTCGGCGGAGGGATATTTTCCCCGCACGATGTCGGCAATGCGGTTGGCTTCGGCATGGGGCAAATCCTGACCGTAGAACAAGGTGATGAGTTCGTGGGCTTCCGCTTCTGCTTTTTCGAGCAGGTGCAGCACACCCTCTTCCACGCTTTCAGCCGAGGCAACCAGTTTCCCATCCAGCAGCGCAATGACCTGCCCTTCCTTTACGGTCACACCGTCAATTTCCACATTTCGCACGGCAATTGTGATCTCGCCGCTCTTGACGGTGCTGATGGCTTTGGTCATCTTTTCGGCAACCGCCTCCACCTCCCCGTCGGGTTGAAGCGCCAGCATGGCGGCAAGCCCCTGGGGGATGGTTTTGCTCGGCACCACCGCCACCTGTTTGACGGTCACTTCTTTTGCCTGGTTTGCCGCCATGATGATGTTTTTATTGTTCGGCAGGATGATGATTTTGTCCGTCGGCAGGTTTTCGAAGGCGGCGAGGATGTCTTGCGTAGAGGGGTTCATCGTTTGCCCGCCTGCCACCACTGCCGCCGCGCCGAGGCTGGCAAAAATGCGGTTCAACCCATTGCCCGGCGAAACGACCACCACCGCAATCTGCCCCGGTTCCACCGCCGCGAAACGGACGCTCTGTTGTTTGCTCTTTTGAATATCGTCCATCTGCGCCAGCAGATTTTCCATCGCCACCTTGGTGATCGTGCCGATGCCCATGATGTAATCAATCGGCTCGTAACGCTTTTCGAGCGGCACGTGAATGTGCATACGGTACATCCCCTCTCCCTCGCCCACCTGAATGGAAGTGCCCATTTCTTCCAGCCGGCTGTAAAACGACTTCAATTCAAAGCCTTCGCCGGGGAAGAAATCCACCACCACTTCATAATCCTGTCCCTCTTCCACTTCCTGCAGGGCATTTTCGAGGTTCATGGCCGAAAGCGGCTGAACGCTCATCAGCGGCGTATCCAGCGGCTCGCCATACACGTGACGCAGCATGCCTTCCAGGATGAAGAACAACCCCTTGCCGCCCGAATCCACCACCCCCGCTTGTTTGAGGACGGGCAGCAGATCGGGCGTCTTTTGGACGGCTTCATCCGCCGCCCGAACCGCCATCTCCAAAACATCCACCGCATCTTTCGCGGACCCGATCCCCGCCTCTGTTTTCTCCGCCACTTCCCTCGCGACGGTTAAAATCGTCCCCTCCACCGGCTTGACCACGCCCTTATACGCCGTATCGCGCGCTTCGGCAAATGCCCCCACAAGAGTAGCGGCGTCGAGGGTTTCGTGATCCTGCACGCCGCGCGCAAATCCGCGCCACAACTGCGAGAGAATCACACCCGAATTGCCGCGCGCGCCCATCAGTGCGCCTTTGGCAACCATGCCCGCCATCTTTCCAAAATGCTTCTCCCCTGAATCTTTGATTTCGTTGTACGCTGAAGAGAGGGTGAGGAGCATGTTGGTGCCGGTATCTCCATCGGGCACCGGAAAGACATTGAGCGAGTTTACAACCTGCTGGTTGGTGCGCAGCCAAAGCATGCCCGCCTCCACCAGCCGTTTCAGCGATTGACCGTCTATGCGTGCCTTGCGAAGTTTTTCCACGCGGGGGGGTACTGTCATTTCGTTCTTTTGTCTCCTAATCGTTGTTGCTGATTCGCAAACCCGCCACGTGGACGTTGACGCTGTTCACCTTGAGCCCGAGCGCCTTTTCCACATGATAGCGAACCGTGTTCTTCACGCTCTCCGCCACACTGTTGATACGCGTGCCGTATTCGACGATGATATGCACTTCGATGTTGATATTTTCGCCGTCGTATTCCACCCGCACGCCTTTGGACGGTTCGCGCGTGATGGATTTGACGATGCCGTCTGCCAGGTTCATCGGCGCCAGCCCCACTACGCCATACGATTCAAGTACGGCATGATAGGCAATGGTCGCTACGGCATGCGGGGAGATGTGAATCCCGCCCAGGTTTGTCGTTTCTTCGCCCATGGTTTTCCTCTTGCTTCTGCTGTTCAGAACGAAACGAAGCATCTCCATAAACCTGCGGAGGTTCTTCGCCGCGCCCGAACGCCGCTCAGTATGACGTGATTTGCTTCTATTTTAACATCTTGCCTGCAAAAAGGTCACGTGATAAAATGGCGTGCCTTCACGGAAGGCGCTGTATTGGAATTATAGCAAGAAAGGATGTTATCACGATGGCTAAATGCGCAAATTGTGGAAAATCCACAACCTTCGGGCACAACCGCTCTTTCTCCCAGCGGGCGACCAACCGCGCCTTCAGACCGAATCTGCAGAAGACGCTGGTGATCGAAAAAGGGCGCAAGGTGCATAAACTGCTTTGCACCAAGTGCATCAAGGCGATGGCAAAATCCGCCGCTTAAGCGAAGGCTCTCCTCTCCTTTCCCTCTCCCTGTGCGGAGAGGGTTTTTTTCTTAACCCATGTTACGCAGTTTCCTCACTGCGCACAGTGAGAGAGTGACTCGCGCAGCGCCTTGATTCCCGCCTCAATTCCCTGCGGGTGCTTGAAGACAGCGGTTGCCGCTACAAAGGCGGCGGCGCCGGCTTGTTTTAATTCCCCGGCATTTTCCGCCGTAATGCCTCCATCCACCTCCAGCCAGGCGGGCGAACCCAGCGCATCCAGCCGCTTGCGAAGTTCTGCCACCCGCGCCACCGACTGCGGGATGAACGCCTGCCCCGAAAACCCCGGGTTGACGCTCATCACCAGCACCAGGTCGGCTTCGCCCAACACCGCCTCCAGCGCCCCTACTGGCGTGCCGGGGTTCAACACCACTCCCGCCTTGCACCCCAGCGATTTGATTTGTTGCAGCGTGCGATGCAAATGCGGGCAGGTTTCCACGTGTACGGTCAGGGTGGTGGCGCCGGCTTTGGCAAACGCCTCGAGGTGACGTTCCGGCTGTTCGATCATCAGGTGGACATCCAGCGGCAGGCGGGTGATCCGCCGGCAGGTCTCGACGATGAACGGTCCCATGGTCAGGTTGGGGACGAAGCGACCGTCCATCACGTCAATGTGAATCCAATCGGCGCCGGCGGTTTCGCAGGCGCGAATCTCTTCGCCGAGTTTGGCAAAGTCGGCGGAGAGGATGGAGGGCGCGATGATGGGGGATGTCATGGAGAGGTCAGCGGGGATTGTACAGAATGAAGATCCAAATCCAAAACGGAATCAAACCCAGGACGGCAATCAGCGCCAGCAGGCTCAGCCCAATGGTCGCCCAGTCAATTTCGGGGACGTAGATTTCAGGGAGTTCGATTTCGGGCAGCGTGATGGGGGGAACAGGTTTTGGGGAATAGTTGGGCGGCGGCTGTGAGTTCGGCTCTTTGAACGCGGAGGCAGCCTCCGGCGTCAGGCTGAGGGCCGGGGCGGCGGGCGTTTCGCGCTGCGTCCCAAAGCGCAGCAAGACGCGTCCCAACTGGTCCGCTGTGCGATAGCGGGCGGAGGGTTCTTTGGAAAGGACTTTGAGGATGATTTCTTCGAGGGCGGGAGGAATATCGGGGATGTATTCGTGCGGCGGAATGGGACGGGCTTCCAGGTGCAGGCGGGCAAGTTCCTGACTGGTGGGGGCGTTGAAGGGAAGCGCGCCGGTAATCATCTCATACAAAACGACGCCGAGCGAATACACGTCGGAGGCGGGCGAGGGCGCTTCGCCGGCGGCTTGCTCCGGCGAGAAGTATTGCGGCGAGCCCCACACCACATCGGCGCGTTCGCCGGGCAGGATGGTGGACAGCGCGCGGGCGATGCCAAAGTCGGTGACCTTCAGCCGCCCGTCAGGGGTGACAATCATATTGTGCGGCTTCACGTCGCAGTGGACCAGCCCGGCGCGGTGGGCGTAGCCGATGCCGGCGCAGGCCTGCACGATGAGGGGGATGGCTTCCTCCACGGCATATCGCCCGCGCTGGCGCAGGACGGTTTTGAGGTCTTTGCCGGGGATGTGTTCCATGACGATGTAAAGTTGATCCTCATGGAAACCGAAATCGTGAACGGTGACAATGTTGGGGTGCGAGAGATTTGCCGCAGCGCGCGCTTCCTGTTTGAAACGTTCCTGAAAACCGTGTTCGTTGGAGTAATGCTCGTGCAGCACTTTGATGGCGACCGTGCGTTCGAGCATCAGGTCGCGCGCCCGGAACACCTCCGCCATGCCGCCGGTGCCGATGCGTTCGAGCAGTTGGTAGCGGTTGTTGAGAACTGCGCCTTCTTCCATGATGCAAAAGATTATATCATCGTGCAGGTTATAATCCCTCGTATGCGCAACGCACTCATAATTTACAACCCTGCGGCAGGACGCTTCAACGTCAAGCCCTTCATCAAATCGGCGATTCGGGTGTTGGAAGCAGCCGGCTGGCAGGTGGACGCGGCGGAAACTCTCAGCGGCGCACACACCATTGAGTTGGCGAAACAGGCTGCGGCAGAGAAGAGAGATGCGGTCTTTGCTGTCGGCGGGGATGGCACCATCGGCAATGTCGTCAACGGCTTGATCGGCTCAGAAACGGCGCTGGGCGTCCTGCCGGCCGGCACGGCGAACGTGTGGAGCATCGAACTGGGGCTGCGTCCCTTTGCGTGGACGCGTCCCTGGACGCTGAAACAAAACGCCGCGCTGCTCGCCAATGCGCCGTGTCATTGGGTGGATGTGGGCGCGTGCAACCAGTATTCGTTTATGATGTGGGCGGGCATTGGGCTGGACGCGCTGACCATTCACAGCCTCGAGCCGCGCATCCGCCTTGAAAAATTTTTTGCCCTGCCTGAATATGCGGCAAAGACCATCTGGCAGGCGGCGCAGTGGAGCGGCGTGCAGTTACGCCTGTGGGCAGACGGCGCCGAAGTGGAGGGGCATTACATCGTGGCGGTTGCCACCAACATCCGCCACTACCTGGGCGGGCTGGCCGAGCTTTCGCCCGATGCCTACCTCGATGACGGGCTGCTCGACCTCTGGCTCTTTAGCGGGAACAACCTGGGCGATGCGCTGCGTCATGCTTATAAGATGTGGCGCGGTCACCACATCAACGCTTCCGACGTGCGCCGCATCACTTTCAACAGCCTGCGCATCGAAAGCGACACGCCGTTTTGGATTCAAACCGACGGCGAACCGCGCGGTTCGGCTCGCAGCGCTGAAATCAACATCCACACGCGCGCCCTGCGGATGCTCATGCCCCCGCGCAGCATGGAGTTGTTGAAACACAGGTAACCATGGACGTTCGTCAACTGTTCAACAAATGGGTCATTCTGAGCGCTGTGCTCTTTGCAGGACTTTTATTGCTCGTCACCCTCCTCGCTGTGGGATGGACAACCCCGCTTCCGCCTCCTGGACCTGGGCTTGCTCCGGCCTACCTGACCATGATCCCCGCCCCAACCGCCACCCCCAACGTCACCCCGACCGCGACGATTGACCCCTTTGCTCCTTCTCCCACTCCCACCGGTCTTGCTGTAGGCGGTTATGCCCAAATCACCGGCACCGGCGGCGACGGGCTGCGCATTCGCTCCGCCCCCGGTCTGAGCGGCGAGCCGGTCTTCCTGGGGCTGGATTCGGAAGTGTTCCTCGTGAAGGACGGTCCGCGTGAGGCGGATGGGTATGTGTGGTGGTATATCGTAGCGCCTTACGACGAAGCGCGCGCCGGCTGGGCGGCAGCCAATTTTTTGACGTACCTTCCGGCGCCGTGATTGGTGTCGTTGTCTTTTGGCAGTGAAATGTTCTCTTGCAGCAGGCTCATCCTATGAAACTGATTGAGAATATTCCTGTTTGGGGCGAGCCGGTGGATATGAGCGCCTTTGCGCAGATCAAAAATTGCGCCAAAACCGCCGATGCCGTCGCCCTGATGGCGGATCATCACAAGGGCTATGCCGTCCCGATCGGCGGGGTGGTGGCCTATCGTGAGAGTATCAGTCCTTCGGGGGTGGGGTTCGATATTGCCTGCGGGAACAAGGCGGTGCTGCTCGATATTCCCGCCGCGGAAGTGCGTGCCAACATCCGCACGATCATGGATGACATCTGGAACAATCTCTCGTTTGGGATTGGTCTCAAGAACAAACAGCGGGTGGATCATGAACTTTTCGACGACCCAACCTGGTCGCTGCCGGTGATGCGCAGCCTGAAGGACATGGCGCGCGCCCAACTGGGAACGATTGGCTCCGGCAATCATTATGTGGATTTGTTTGAAGACGAACAGGGGCGCACGTGGGTGGGGGTGCATTTTGGCTCGCGCGGGCTGGGGTATAAAACCGCCACCTATTTTCTGCACGCCGGCGGCGCCAAAGACGGTATGGATGTGGACCCGCTGGTGATTCCGGTGCGTTCGGCTTTAGGGACGGATTACCTTGCCTGTATGCAGTTGGCGGGGCGTTATGCCTACGCCGGGCGCGATTGGGTGTGCAATGAGGTGGCGCGTATGCTGGGGGCGCGTATTCTGGAGGAGGTTCACAATCACCACAATTATGCCTGGCGCGAGAAGCACGGCGGCGAGGATCTGTGGGTGGTGCGCAAGGGAGCCACGCCGGCATTCCCCGGTCAGAAAGGGTTTGTGGGCGGTTCGATGGGTGACATTTCGGTCATCCTAGAGGGAGTGGAATCGGAAGAGGCGAAGTATTCCTTGTATTCCACCGTCCACGGGGCGGGGCGGGTGATGAGCCGCAACGCGGCGCGCGGCAAGATCAACCGCCGCACGGGCAAGGTCATCACACCGGGCGCGGTTTCGCGCGAGATGATGATGGAATGGGTGCGCCGGCAGGGGGTGGAGTTGCGAGGCGCCGGCACGGACGAGTCGCCGCATTGTTATAAGCGTCTGCCGGAGGTGTTGGGCTTTCATGGCTCGACCATCCGCATTTTGCACGTGCTCAAGCCGATTGGTGTGGCGATGGCAGGCGAGCATGAGTTCGACCCGTATAAGGATTAGCATGACAGCCTCTACCGTACTTAACGGGAAGGGCAGCACGAAACTACAGACGAACGCAGATGAAATGGATGTTGGATGATTTTTTATTGCTCTGTTGCAAACACCTTGAAAATTTGTCACTGCGAGTGGCGCTAAAACGCCACGAAGCAGTCTTCTGACAGCGAGGAGATTGCTTCGCCGCCTTTGGCGTCTCGCAATGACATCCTTGCAACAGAGCAATGATTTTTTTATCAAATACCAGCGTTTACCCGTGTTTATTTGCAGTGAATCCCGCTAGAAACGGGAAAACCACAAAACATTGTGAGGAGAATCATGAACGAAAAACCAACCGGAATTACCGTCCACAAAAAGAGCAGGGAATTTCAGGTGACGTGGAGCGATGGGCATGTCAGCGTGTATCCCTTCGAGTTACTGCGGGCGGCATGTCCGTGCGCTTCGTGCCGCGGCGGGCATGAGAATATGAAATCGGAGCCGGATGCGGATGTGTTCGAGAAACATCTGGGCGATTCACCCGCAACGCGGATTGCCAACGTGGTGGCGGTCGGTTCCTACGCGTTGACCATCGTGTGGGAGGACGGCCACGATTACGGCATTTTCAACTGGCATTACCTGCGGGCGTTGTGTCCGTGCGAGGAAGACCGCAAACGGTTTGGAAGACCCTGATCCGGACGAGCCGGCAAACTGCGGCTGGTTTTCCAGCCGCAGTTTGTTTATGGCGTGGGTGTGGGGGGTGAAGATGGTGTACGAGTGGGGGTGGGGGTGCGGAAATGGGTGGGGCGCCGGGGGTCTGCTTGTGGGTGGTGTGGGGGGTCTGCTGGTTTCTGGGGGGGGTGGGGGGGGGGGTGCCGGGGGGGGGGGGGGGGTGCGCAGAGCGGAGAGTTTCTTCTGCGCTTCCTGGCGCATTTCTGCGGTCATGGCTTCTTCGGGCAGGTCGAGCAGGAGCGCCCAGTATTCGGCTGCCTGACGCGGTTCATTGCGTTCTTCGTACACCACTGCCGCCCAGTAATAGGCAAGGGCTTTCTGTTCATCGTCGGCGGCGAGGGCAAGGGTTTTTTCGATGGCAAGGAAGGCGTTTCCCTCCCGTCCGTTGAGCAGTTCGGCGCGCAGGATGCCCAGGTTGGCTTCGAACAGGTCGGGGTACGAGGAGCGCACGCGGGCGAGGTCGGCGTTGGCAGCGGCGGCGTTCCCCAGTTCGACGTTGGCGAGGAAGCGGTAGAGGATGGCTTCGCGGCGGTTGGGGTCGGTGCGCAGGGCGTCATCCAACACGCGCACTGCCGCTTCGTAGTTCCTGTTTTCGTAGTGAAGTTTCCCCAGTTCGATGAAGGCAGGCAGGTCCTGCGATTCGTATTGCAGGTAGGTGGTGTAGAACTGAACGGCGTCTTCGTAGTTGCCAAGCGCAGCGTGGATTTGCGCCAGCAGCAGGTAAGTGGGTAGGGCGGTCACATCGCGCTGAAGCGCCTGGCGGGCGATTTCGAGCGCCAGCGAGACATCGCCCTGTTTGAGCCATGCGCGCGCCAGGTGATAATACACCAGCGGGGAGCCGGGCAGAAGCTGATCGGCTCTTTGCAGGTCGGAGACCGCGCCGACCAAGTCGTTATCGCGGATTTTCACCTGCGCCCGTTCGAGGTATGCCTCGCCAAAATCGGGCGCGTTGCGCACCGCCTGATCGAGCAGCGGCAGGACGTTGGCGTTGGGGTCAATGAACTGCAGGGCGCGCGCCAGACCCACATAGGCGGGGCTGAAATCGGGCTGGCGGGTGATGGCTTCGTTATAGTATTGCTGGGCGCGAATGACATCTCCTTTGAGGCGGTAGGACTCGCCCAGATAGTAATAGGCGGAGATGAGGTTGGGGTCGAGTTTGAGTACTTCTTCAAGCGCGGAGATTGCCTGATCCCAGTTGCTCTGTTTGTAGGCGTTTTCGAATTGCAGCAGGTAATCGGCGGTGAGCGGCGACCGCTCGATGGTGACGTAGAGCGGGGTGGGGGTGTAGGGAACGTCCGGCTGAGCGGGTCCGCGGGCGGTGGCAATTGCCTGCGGTTTGCCGCCGATGGCGGTGGGGGTGGGGGTGAAGGTGAAGAAGGGACCGGCAGTAGGCAGGGCGCGGATGGTGTTGGATGCAGTGTTGGGAATGACCAGCCCAAAGACGATACCGCCCGCAATGGCGCCAATCAGCAGGACGATCAGCCCAAGGCGGAAGACGGGACTGGCGCGCACAGCCGCCCAGCCTGTGGGTTTGGGCTTTTCATGGGCGAGGAGCAGTTTTTCTTCCCAGGGGCGGGTGCGGCTGAGGGGGAACGGCTGGACGGTTTCGTCGGCGGGGAGGGCTCCGAGCAGGATCAAGCCTCGTTTGGCGGCGGCATGTTCGGGGTCCAGTTTGAGAGCCGTTTGGAGGCAGTAGATGCGTTCTTTGGGCGTTTCCATCGCGGCGCTCAGCCAGGTCCAGTATTCGGCGTTGTTCTGATCTTCTTTGATGAGACCCGTTAGGAGTTCACGAGCGCGGGCTTTTTCCCCCTGGCGCAGGGCATCCAGTGCTTCTTGAAAAACGACATCGTCAGCCATGAGGTGATTTTACCTTACTCGTGAAATTCTTCCACCTGGTAGGTCATCACGTCGAGGTGTTTGCGCCGCCACAGGTCGGCGTTGGCGCCCATTTTGAGGCACAGGTGGTCGAGAAACTCGGACGGGTTGGGGATTTTCTCCCACACTTGCGGCAGAAAGGTGGCGCGGCGGAAGCCATCGCGCAGGATGACGCCATCTACATGCGGGCGCAGTTTGGCGAGCAGGTCTGCGGCGTCTTTGTACTCGAGCGGAAGCGGGGGCGTGAGCCTAGAGACTTCGATTTGGATGCTGCTCAATTCGCTTTCTCTCACGGGCGGGAAGCGCGGGTCGTGCAGGGCGGCGGCGATGGCGTGTTGGCGCACATCTTCCGCAAGCGGCTGATAGGCTTCGAGAGTGCCGATGCAGCCACGCAGCGCGCCGCTGATGGTGAGGGTGACGAAAGATGCGCCCGCTTCGCGCAAGCGGACGGGCACGCTGGGGAGGTGAAGCGCCGGTGGTGTTTCGCCTCTGACGGCGTGTTCTATCGCTTCGCGCGCCAGGCGCAGCAAAATCTTTTGCTCTTCAGCGGTCAGTTTTTCGTTCATGGCTGCCTCCCTTTTTTCCTCTCCTAAATTCGAAGAATTTGGGGGCTGGGTGAGGGGTTTACTTCGTCAACTTCCAATACACTCTATTATGATACACCAAAGGCTCGCCTTCGTCTTCTCCTGTAGCGGCGATGACCTCGGCGATGAAGAGTGTGTTTTCACCCACAGGGATGGACTGTATCACGCGGCAGTTGAAGTATGCGATACCGCCTTGAATGAGGGGCGCTTCCAGCAGCAGGCGCTCGGTAGCGACGCCTTCAAAGCGGTCGGCGAGGCCGGGGGTCTTTCCGGCGAAGCGGTCTGAAAGATGGGCTTGATCGGCGGCAAGGATGGTGACGGCAAATTCGCCGCTTTGTTCGATGAGGGCGTGGGTGTGAGTCAACCGTCGCAGTGCCACAGAGATCAGCGGCGGGTCGAGCGAAATGGATGTGAAGGAATTGACGGTCATGCCGTAACGCTCTCCGCCATGACTGGCGGTGACGATGGTTACGCCGGTGGTCCAGGCACGCATGGTGCGGCGCAGTGTTTCAGAATTGATGGTCATGGGTTCTCCAATGGAAAGGCATGATACTTGTCAGGCAGCGATGCGTCAAGCCGCGGCGCATTGCCTGAGATTTTCCACCCATAGGATGAGGTTCGATGCGGATTTTTTACGGCGTCTGCGGCGAGATAAGTAGTTGTTCCTGCTCTGTTGCAATGATATGGTTGGTGGCGCAGTGAGCGTTCTCTAACGCTCCCATTTGCGCTAGAGAGCGCAAATTACGCAAAATAGTTTGGATGATTGCAACAAAGCAAGTCGTTCCTGATACCCTTTCATTTTGGTTTTTGGACGCTGAAAAACGCGTTTTTTTTTGCGGATTGTATGGTTGGGGTAGTAACTAGAGGTGGGGGCACAAGATAATGAAGTTTTACAAATTAATTCCGTAACCGCGCGCAGTCGGCGTTCTCTTACGCCGACGGGCGCGTAAGCCTGCCCTGAGCCTGCCGAAGGGAGAACGCGCCCTACGCAAGCATTACGGAAATATTTTCGTAACAATCATAATTTTGTGCTACGAGATGGTTCGATTAATTTGTTAAGTCGCAAAAGTCGCGGTTCAACCTCACGAATCCTGCCTGCGCAGGTTCTCAAGTCAACGAAGGCTGACTTTGTGATTGCTAAATGCGGTTTGAACTGCCAGCAATCACGAAGCGCCGCCTCCCGTTGCGAAGGCTGCCGCTGCAAATTCAGCCTGCCAAACTCTTGCCTCCTGTCCGTTTCAAAGGTACCATCTAAAGGCATGGACACTTCTTCGACCCGCCGTTCCTCCGCTCCCAGCCGTGAAAGCCGCAGCGCGTTGCGGATTTTACAGACGATCTTGGGCGCTGCCCTCCTGCTGGCGACTCTCTTCACTGCCTTTCCCTCGCGCGGGCTGGTTTCGGGAGATTTTTATAGCCGCCTGAGTCTTATCCTCACTCCCCGCCCGGTAGAGGGGGCGGCGCCGCTCCCGCCGCCGCAATTGCGCATCGGAATCGTCTCCGGACATGCCGGCAACGACTCCGGCGCCGTCTGTGTGGACGGGAACGGTCAGGTCACGTTGACCGAGGCGGAAGTCAACCTGAAGATTGCGGCAATCGTCCAGCAGAAATTGATTGAAGCAGGGTATCAGGTGGATCTGCTGCGCGAATTCGACTCGCGTCTCAACGGTTACCGCGCGCTTGCCATCGTTTCCATCCACAACGATTCTTGCGAGTACATCAACGACGAAGCCACCGGCTTCAAGGTGGCGGCGGCGCTCAACACCACCGACCCGAACCGCGCCGACCGTCTCACCGCCTGCCTGATAGATCGCTACCAGCGCGCCACGAACCTCACCTTTCACGCCGGCAGCATCACCAGCGATATGCGCGAATATCACGCCTTCCGCGAAATTGACCCCAGCACAGTAGCCGCCATCATCGAAACCGGCTTCCTCAACCTGGACCGCGAAATCCTCACCCGCCAAACCGACCGCGTCGCTGCCGGGATCGTGGATGGTATTCTGTGCTTTGCGAACAACGAAAACATCGAGCCGACACCCATCCCCGGAGTGACGCCATGAAATCTTCCAGCAGATTTATGCGCTTCGTTCCCCGCCTGTTCCTGCTCCTGGCATTCGTGGGCATTCTCCTTGCTGCATTCTGGTTCGCGGTTCCCTTCGTGCAGGCGTACTTTGTCCCGCCGCCTGCGCCCGCCCCAGAATACGTCTGGTCTTACGTCGAAATCCCTAAGCCGCCGCGCGCGCTTTTGCCTTCCCTCTCTGCCGCAGCGACGAGCGAAGCGCCGCCGCTGACCCCCGAACCGCCGCCTCTCTTGCCGACAGCCACCTTCACCCCTCTCCCCACCGAGACTCCCGCGTTGCTTTCCATGGAAGTGCTGGCAGATACGCCCGTGCCGCAGTATGTTGCGCCCGAGCCGGCCGCCGTCTCCTATGGCGGCTCGAAATATATCCTGGTGGACATCTCCGAACAGCACATGTACGTCTATGAAGACAATGTGTTGATTTATAGTTTCGTCGTTTCCACCGGCATGAACAACGCCACCCGCGTGGGAACTTTTGCCGTGCAGAGCAAAATCCCCAATGCCTACGGCTCCACCTGGAATATCTGGATGCCAAACTGGCTGGGCATCTACTGGGCGGGCGGGCTGGAAAACGGCATTCATGCGCTGCCCATCCTGCCCAACGGCGCCACTCTGTGGGAAGGGTACCTCGGCAGACCGGTCTCTTATGGCTGTGTCGTGCTGGGAACATACGAGTCGAAACTGCTCTACGACTGGGCAGAAATCGGCACGCCTGTGGAGATTCGCTGGTGACCTTTGATGAGTTTGGGATGCTCTGTTGTAATCTTCCGTTTCCATTGTCTGTCATTGCGACCTGTGGGAAGCAATCTCCTGCCTGGCAGGAGATTGCTTCGTGTCGCCTTGGGCGTCACTCGCAGTGACAAACGATGATGATGTTTGCAACACAGTAATTTTGGGAAACTTGCAAGCAGACGTCTCGCCGTGATTCGGTATTGAATGTGCAGCCTTTTTTAGAGGAGAGAGGTGATACGATGAAAAAAGCCAAACCGACCCGTTCGTACGTGTATCTCCTGTGGGGGGCAGTGGGCATGAGTCTCTTTCTCGTATTGATGGGCGCTGCCGCATGGACGGTATTCAAGACACCGCTGCTTGCTTCCATTCTCTTTCCTCAACCTTCCCTTGCACAACAGGAGGAAACCCTGTGGGCGCAGGTGGAAATTTCTAAACCCCTGCCTGCTCCGGCGAACGTCAGCATGGTGGAATATCAACCCCTCGATCTGCCCGCTCCGGCGCTCGAACCCTCGCCCCTGCCTGCCTCCACCTTCACCTCTGTCCCTGCCGAGACTCCCACCCCGCTCCCCACATCCACCCCCGAACCGACCGAAACCCCCGCGCCGCTCGCCATGGAAATCCTCGCGGATACTCCCACGCCTCAATACATCCCGCCGACCGTCTCCCCTCAACAACCGTCCCTTGCCAGCGCCGGCAACGGCGTGCGTTGGATTGACGTGGACCTGAGCCGCCAGATGGTTTTTGCCTATGAAGGCAATGTCATCGTCAACTCCTTCGTCGTTTCCACCGGTACCTGGCGCACCCCCACTGTGACCGGCCAATACAAAATCTACGTCAAATACCGTTCCGCCAAGATGTCCGGTCCCGGCTATTACCTGCCCAACGTCCCTTACATCATGTACTTCTACAAAGGCTACGGCTTGCACGGCACCTACTGGCACAACAACTTCGGCACTCCCATGAGTCATGGCTGCGTCAATTTGCGCACCGAAGATGCCGAATGGCTGTTCAATTGGGCATCGGTCGGCACGTTGGTAAACATCCATTACTAACTCGCCTTACGCGGAACGTCCCGAAGATTTGTTTTCGAGTAATTTGAGTGTGAGACAGTAACCTTCGGGACGTTTTCCCAATAAAGCCTAACAAACATGAGCGGGTCTTCTCTTTCCCGGCGCGAATTCCTCAAACTCAGCGGTTACGGCGTGATGAGCCTGTTCCTGCCGCAGATTTCCCTTGCCGATCCCTTTGAGATTTTGCAGGGACGCGTCATAGACCGCACCCTGTGGTCGTATGAAGAACCGAACCGCAAATCCAAAAAGAAAAAACTCTATTGGCGCGATCTTATCCTGCGCATTACCAACACCGCCCTCAGCGATGACGAGAGCGCCTACAACCGCATCTGGTACGAACTTGAAGAGGGAGGCTATGTCTATTCGGGCAGCGTCCAGCCGGTGCGTACGATTCTGAACGAACCGCAACTCATTTCCCTGCGCGGCGCGTTGGGCGAGGTCAGCGTCCCCTACACCGATGCCCACCTCGAAGCGCATCCCGAAGCGGATGTGGTGTACCGCCTGTACTACGAATCCGTTCACTGGGTTACTGCCAGCGCCGTCCTGGAAGACGGGAGCATCTGGTATGCCCTGCTCGATGACAAATATCAGCAGCAATACTTCGTGCGCGGGGAACACATCCGCCTCATCCCCGACGAGGAACTGGCGCCTCTTTCCCCTGGCCTTTCCCTCCGCGAAAAGCGCCTCGAAGTTCGGCTCGAAGAGCAATTGGTGCTTGCCTACGAAAGAGACCGCCTGGTATTTGCCACCCGCGCCTCCACCGGCGGACGGCTGCGCAGCGGCACCTACACCACTCCCGAAGGCGAGTATATTACCTATCACAAACGTCCCACACGGCACATGGCTGCCGGAGACCTGGCTGCCAGCGGCTTTGACCTGCCCGGCGTACCCTGGGTGATTTACATCAAAGAAAACGGGATTGCCCTGCACGGCACCTACTGGCACAACGACTTTGGTCGTCCGCGCAGCCACGGCTGCATTAACCTCACGCCGCAAGCCGCCAAATGGCTCTATCTCTGGACGTTTCCCTCCGTCCCGCCGCAAAAGCCGCTCGTTTACGGCTTTACTGGCACCAAAGTGACCGTGCGGCTGTAAACACGCCGGCTCGGATACGGCTGGCTTGGATTGCTGGCGGTGCCGGCTTGGATTGCCAAATCCAAGCCCCCTTGCCGGCGGGATGCTTGAAAGTCCTTGCGCTGTAATCTTACGCTCTGATCTTACGCGGTTTTTGATGGCTGGCGGTTCAAACCGCATCCAGCAATCACGAAGTCAGCCTTCGCTGACTTGAGGGCCTGCGCAGGCAGGCTTCGTAAGGTTGAGGCGCGACGTCAGCCATCCTGCAGCGAAAACAAGCCTGTTTCGCGAGAACCTTCGAGACGTTCGGCGTAAGGTGAGTTACTCACCAACCAGATAAGAATTGACTGAAAAAATCCCCAAAGATAATCTTCTGCGTTACACTTATCTCATGCTCAACCCGCAACTGACCCGACGCGAATTTCTCAAACTTGCAGCGGCTGGCTCGCTTGCCTTTGCCCTAAACGACCTCAAACTCGACCGCGCCTTTGCCGCCTCTGCCCCGCGCCAGGGCTGTATGACCATCAGCGGCATTCCCTTGTACGATGCCCCCTCCTTCAACGCCGCCAAAATTCATTTTTTTGGAAAAGATAATGTAGTGGACATCACTGCCATCGAAGAAAACGGCGACAAAGGCAATCCCTTTAACCGCGTGTGGTACCAAATCAACAACGAAGGCTTCACCTACTCCGGCTGGGTGCTGCCGGTGGAAACCCGCTACCAAAAGCCGCAGTTCGATGTCCCTGCTCAGGGACGGGTGGGCGAAATCACCATCCCCTTTGTGGATACGAAGAAGTCGCCCTACATTTACGCAGAGCGCGGCTACCGCATCTACTACGGCAGCACGCATTGGGTCAAGCGGGTCGTTGTGACGCGCGAGGAAAAGAGTATCTGGTACGAAATCTACGACCGCGAAATCAAACGCTACCTGTATGTCCCTTCCTACGCCATGCGGCTCGTGCCATATGATGAACTAACCCTGCTCTCGCCCGAAGTGCCGAAGGAAGAGAAATTGATTGTCATCGAATTGGAAACCCAAATGGTCACCGCCTTCGAAGGCGAGCGGCTGGTTTTTTCTCAGCGCTGCTCTTCGGGCGCGCAAGGCACCGAAACGCCGCGCGGCGAATTTCGTACGTATCACAAAGGACCCGCCGTACACATGACCAACCAGGGCGACGCCCTCGAAAACATCTACAACCTGCCCGGTGTGCCGTGGTGTTCGTTCTTCACCGGCGCGGGTCATGCTCTGCACGGCGTGTACTGGCATAACGATTACGGTCGTCCGCGCAGCCATGGCTGCGTCAACCTGCCGTCAGAGGCGGCAAAGTTCCTTTATCGCTGGAGTCTGCCCAACGTCCCGGCAGATGCGGAATACCTCCAGCGCCCCGGCGAAGGCACACGAGTTCAGGTCATCTGACAGGAGAAACATGAATCCCATCTTTCAATTTCCCACCTATTTGCTCAAACGCCAGGTCTTTGCGTTGACCGGCAAGTTTCGCATTTATGACCCGTCCGGGAACCTCGTCATGTTCAGCGAACAAAAGATGTTCAAACTGCGCGAGGATATCCGCGTGTATGCCGATGAAAACAAATCGCAGGAGGTGTTGAGCATCAAGGCGCGGCAAATCATTGATTTTTCGGCGGCGTATGATGTGGTGGATACCGCCTACAATCAGAAGGTGGGAACCCTGCGCCGCAAAGGCTGGAGTTCCATGCTGCGCGATGAGTGGCAGGTGCTGAATGCCAACGATGAACAGATTGGCGTTTTGTTCGAAGACAGCATGGGGCTGGCGCTGCTGCGCCGCTTTCTGCTCGGCTCGTGGCTGCCCCAGAACTACGATATCACCCTCGGCGAAACGCGCGTCGCCGATTTGAAACAGAACTTCAATCTCTTTCGCTACGAGCTCAACCTCGATTTCAGCATGGACCCCTCGCAGCGGCTCGACCGCCGCCTGGGCATTGCCGCCGGCATCCTGCTTGCGGCAGTGGAGGGGAGGCAGAGCAATTGACGCCCCAGCAGCCCCTCTTCGCCGGCCTGGTAGTGGATGAGTTCGACCGTCCCGCCGAAACCGCGCTGGTAGGCGGTGAACCCTGCTATGTGGTGGATGACGCCGGCTTTCGCCGTCACATCCCCGCCGAGCAGGTGGATCGTCAGGTGCTTCGTCACATTGCCGAGTTGATGAAGGGCAGCGAAGACCTGATTTCGCAGGAAACCGCCAAAATGCTGGGGCAGGAAGATGTCTTCACCAAAGCCGCCATCGAGCAGCAGTTGAAACATATTGACCAACAGTTCGAACAGTTGATGCAGGCGGGCATCCCGGAGGATGTGCGCGCCTATTTGGGAATGATGGGGTTCAAGGTGGTCATCAACCTGCATGGCGAGGTGCTCAGCATCAACCAGCCGGGCATTGCTTCCGATGACGACGGGGAATAAAACGATTCATATTCAGTCAACTTCAACAAACATGACAACGCACAGCCGCATCCGCAATTTGCCCCGCAATGTGTGGGTGGCAACCATTACGTCTCTGCTTACCGACGCTTCGACCGAGATGCTCGCCAACCTCATTCCTTTGTTTCTTGCCAATGTGCTCGGCGTGCGCACGGCGGTCATTGGTTTGATTGACGGCGTTGCAGAGACAACCGCCAGCCTGGTGAAAATTTTTTCCGGCGTTCTTTCAGACCGTCTCGGCAAACGCAAATGGCTGACCGTGGCAGGGTACTCTCTCTCCACGCTGGCGAAGCCTTTTCTATATTTCGCTTCTTCATGGGGCTGGGTGCTGGGTGTCCGCTTCGTGGACCGCGTGGGCAAGGGCATTCGCACTGCTCCGCGCGACGCCTTGATTGCAGACTCGATCCAACGCGAACAACGCGGACTGGCGTTTGGGCTTCACCGCGCTGGGGATACCGCCGGCGCCTTCCTCGGACTGGGGACGGCTGCCGTCATCCTCTGGCTGACCCAAGCCCAAACCTCTCTCCTCACCCGTGCCACATTCCAACTGGTGGTGCTGGCGAGTGTCATTCCTGCAGTGCTGGCAGTGCTGGTACTTGCCGTAGGTGCGGTAGAGAAGAAGACTGAAGGCAGAAGCGGCGCTTCACAGCAGGGTGCGGCGGAAAGCCGATGGAAATTCCAGAGCATGGACCGCCGCTTCAAAGCCTTTTTGCTGGTGGTCGTCCTGTTCACGCTGGGCAATTCGTCCGATTCCTTCATCCTTTTGCGCGGACAGGAGCGCGGCTTGAGCGTGCTGGGGGTGATGGGCATGGCATTGACGTTCAACCTGGTGTACACCTTGTTTGCCGGTCCCCTCGGCGCCTGGTCTGACAAAGTAGGGCGGCGCAGGCTGATTTTAGGCGGCTGGCTCACCTATGGGCTGGTGTACCTGGGCTTTGCTTTTGCACGGCAAGGCTGGCAGGTATGGGCGCTGTTCGGCTTGTATGGCTTGTACTACGCCGCCACTGAAGGCGTGGCAAAAGCGCTCGTAGCAGACCTAACCCCCGAAGCGCAGCGCGGAACCGCCTATGGCTGGTTCAATGCCGTGATTGGTATTACCGCCCTGCCCGCCTCGCTGCTGGCGGGCATCTTGTGGCAGGGCGTTGGCGCCTGGAGCGGGCGGGGGGCAAGCGCGCCGTTTTATTTTGGGGCGGTCATGGCGCTGCTGGCTGGGCTTCTGTTTTGGAAGTATGTGAGATAAAACCCAACCATGGGGGCAAATTTTGTACATCGTCCATGAAGGATCGCATTCCACTTTTTCGCATTCATAACTGGTGATTGCCCACCTCTTGAGGGCAGGGCGTATTCTCTAAAATGACGCTGTACGTTTGGGTAAATGCTTTCGAGCGCTCCGCCAGCAAGGGGCTTGGGTTTGGCAATCCAAGCCAGCGGTTTCCAAGCCGCCATTTTTTGCTCGTGCGGATTGCCAAATCCGCACATGCCTCCCTGGTGGGCAAGCACCAAATTCATAACCGTTGTAGGATTCTTTCAACGGGCGTACAATAACCGCCGCAAGGAAACGTGATGTGTACCAAGGATAGCGCTTCAGGAAATACCGAGAGCCAGCCGCCCAGTACAAGGCGGAGTTTACGTGTTGCACCATCCCTGACATCACGCAGATAAGCAGTGCCTCTGCGTGATGATTTCACGCAAGGAGGCATTCATGCTCGCCATTTACAAAACCACCGAACGGGGAATCGAACAACTGGAAACCATGGTGAACGGCGCCTGGGTCAAAGCCATTGACCCTACGGCGGAAGAGATCGAGCATCTGGTCAATTGGGGGGTGGATGTTGACTATATCAACTATTCCCTCGACCTTGATGAAATGCCGCGCATCGAACGCGATGAAGAATACACCTTCATCCTGCTGCGCATCCCCCATCGTCAGCCCGAAAGTGACATTCCCTACATCACCATTCCGCTGGGCATCTTTATTCGCGGAAACATGGTGGTCACCATTTGCAAGTACGACAAGGAAATGTTCAAGGTGCTTGCCAGCGGCAAATACCGCATGTTGAAGACCGGCAAACGGTACCGCTTTGCCCTGTATATTTTCCTCGAAACCGCCACGCGCTACCTGACCCACCTGCGCGAAATCAACCGCATGACCGAGACCATCGAAGACCAATTACAAAAGTCCACCCGCAACCGTGAATTGATGGAATTGCTCAAATACCAGAAGAGCCTCACTTATTTTGCCACCGCCCTGCGCTCGAACGAGGTGATGATGGAGCGCGTTCAGCGCATGCAAATTTTCAATTACTATGAGGAAGACCAGGACCTGCTGGAGGATGTGCTTACCGAAAACCAGCAAGCCATTCAAATGACCAGCATCAACACAGAAATCCTCTCCTCCATGATGGATGCCTTCGCTTCGATCATCTCGAACAATTTGAATGTCGTCATGAAAGCCCTGGCAGCCCTGACCATCATCCTCAACCTGCCGACCATTGTGGCATCCTTTTATGGCATGAACGTAAGCCTGCCCGCCCAGGAACACCCGCTTGCCTTTCTCTTTATTATTGCTCTGACAGTGGGGGTGACGACGATTGCCACCTACATCTTCTACAAGCGCGACTGGTTCTAAGAGAGTGTCTTAAAAAGCCCTTTTTGTTCTTTCTATGGCGCGTAGGGCGCGCTCTCTAGCGCGCCCGGCGGCGTTACACTTGCCCTCCCACTCCGCTTCGCTGCGGGGACGATGTGGCGTGCAAGTGCCAGGGGAGAACGCCTCTTACGCGCACAGTGCATAGTTTTAAAACGCTTTCTAAGAGAGTGTTTTAAAAGTCCTTGTTTGTTCTTCCAAAATGCGTAGGATGTACTCTTTAGCGCATCCAGTGAGGTTAGAGAACCTCGCTTACGCGCAGGAGAGGTAGTTTTAAAGCGCTCTCTAAGAGCGCAGGCACTTGTCCTCTCGCTACGCTGCGGGAATTTTTGTGCTTCCCAAAAGCATTCTGGCAATCCAACCATTACAGCGCAAGGTGGAGCAAGCCGCTGGCAAGAGGCTTGGATTTTGCAATCCAAGCCAGCAGTATCCAAGCCAGCACTTTTTGCTCGTGCGGATTGTCAAATCTGCACATCATTCGATAAGCAAGCAGGGAAGACAGGCTCAAGGTCGGACTTTGTGCTGTAATACCCGCTGCTGAAAGGTCACAAGATAAATCCTGCGCAACGAGATTGTTCGATTCATTTGCTAATCCGCAACAGGCGGCTTCGCTTGGTTAGGCGATGCTCAGCCGATTTGGGTGATGATGGTGTGTTTTGCCCCCGCCTCTTGCAGCGATGCGGCGACGGCTTTGGCTTTCAGTGGGTCTGCCAGCGCAATCATGTTGCCGCCGCGCCCGCCGCCACTGAGTTTGGCTCCCTGGGCGCCCGCTTTGCGCGCCGTTTCCACCAGCCGGTCCAGCGCGGCGGAGGAGACGGTCATCTTTTGCAGCAGGCGGTGATTTTCATTCATCAGGTTTCCCAGGTTTTCCAGCTGCCCGCTTTCGATGGTGTGTCTTGCCTGTTGGGTAATCTCTCCCACTGCGTCGAAGATATTTTCCCATTGCGCTTTGTCGGCTTCCCATAACTTTCTCACATCGCCCACCGCTTCTTTTGTCGGTGCGGAGATGCCGGTATCGCCGATGACGATGGTGAATGGCTGCGCTGGAGTAAAGGTCTCGATAGGCTGCCCGCGCACAAAGTACACCGGGCGGGCATAGGTGATGACCGTGTTGTCGATGCCGGAGGGCGTGCCGTGATGCAGTTTTTCGATTTCATACGCAAAGGCGTTGACCTGCTCGTCCGTCATGGCAACGTTGAAATGAGCAGCCAGGGCGCGCACAAGAGCCACCGTCACCGCCGCGCCGGAGCCAAGCCCCGAAGCGACCGGGATGGTGGAGTCAATGCGAATGTTCAGCCTGGGCAGCGGGGAAAAATGGAAATGGAAGAAAAAATTGTGCAGCACCGCAGCCAGCGGATGGTCGGAGGGGAGCGAGTTGAGGTCCGAGTGGAGGTTGATGCCGGGGGCGTGGAGCCAGATGCCGGGGCGGTCTGAAGCGGTCACTTCCGCCTCGGCATGGACCTGCGTAACCGGTGCCGCCAGGGCGGGGCGTCCGTACACCACAGCATGTTCGCCAAAGAGGATGATTTTGCCGGGCGCTGAAGCGGTAGTCATGAAAAAACGAAAGCCCGCCTTATGAAAGGTAAAAGATGACGATGACCGCCAACCCCCACAAGAGAACCGTGATTTGCAGCGGACGGTCTGTCAGCGCTACTTCTTCGGGGGAGCCGGCGGTGCTGCCGGTGTGAATCAACTGCAGGTAGCGGAAAATGCCATACACCACGAAGGGAATGGTCAGCATCATGCTGTGATTTTGGGGCAGGTTGGGGGCGGAAAAGGTGTACAGCGAATAGGCGACGATGGTGGTGCCGGAAACGATGGTGATGTATTGGTCGAGCAGCGGCAGGGTGTAGCCGTCCAGCACTTTGCGGTGGGAGGCCGCGCCCTGCGCCAGCAGGCTCATTTCGGCGCGGCGTTTGCCCAGCCCCAGGTAGAGCGAGAACAGCACGGTGATCATATACAGCCAGGGCGAAAAACGCTCCACGGTAATCAGCGTCACCCCGCCTGCCACACGCAGGACGAAGCCGGCGGAAATAATCAATACATCGAGGATGGGAATGTGTTTGAGCCAGCGCGAATACAGCAGGTTGATGACAAAATAGATTCCGAGAAGAATGGCAAAACCGGACGCAAGCCAATACCCCAGCGATAACGCCAACGCCGCCAGCGTGACCGCCGCAACCACAGCCGCGCGGACGGATAACTTTCCCGAAGCCAGCGGGCGGTGTTTTTTCTCCGGGTGCTGGCGGTCGGCTTCAATATCCACCAGGTCGTTGAAGAGATAGACGGAACTGGAAATCAGACAAAACAAGAAAAAGCCTTCCAGCGTTCGCAGGAATGGCTCTGCCTGAAACAATTGCTTGTCGAAAATCAGCGCAAAAAAAACAAAACCGTTCTTCACCCACTGACGGGGGCGCATGGCTTTGAGCAGATGTTTGAGCATGGGATAATTTTACCTTTATTGATGGCAGGCGGTACAATAGCAACACCATGACGAAAGTACGTTTGGATGTGTTACTGGTGGAGCGCGGACTCGCCGAATCGCGCGCCAAAGCGCAGGCGCTCATCATGGCGGGACAGGTGCGCGTCGCCGGTCAGACCGCCCTGAAGCCTGCCACCACGGTGGACGCCTCTGCCCCGCTGACGGTGGAGTCCGGTCCGCGTTTTGTCTCGCGCGGCGGCGAGAAACTGGATGCCGCTCTCGAAACCTTCGCCCTGGAGGTGGGCGGACTGGTCTGCGCCGATGTGGGCGCCTCCACCGGCGGCTTTACCGATTGTCTGTTGCAGCGCGGCGCCGCCCGAGTCTATGCGATTGATGTAGGGAAGGGCATTCTGCACTGGAAACTGCGCAACGACTCCCGCGTGGTGGTGATGGAGGAGACCAACGCCCGCTATGTCGAATCGCTGCCGGAACCGGTCTCGCTGGTGACGGTGGATGCTTCGTTCATTTCGTTGAAACTCCTTTTGCCGGTGGTGAAGCATTGGTTTGCTCACGTGCCGTTTTCTGCTTCTTCCCCGAATGGCGAAAAGGGGGATGGGCAAAGCGTCATTGCTTTAATCAAGCCTCAGTTCGAGGCGGGCAAGAAGGAGGTTTCGCGGGGCGATGGCGTCATCCGCGACCCGCACATTCACCGCCAAGTGCTGCTGGATGTGCTGGGGTTTGCACAGCGGGAAAGGTTCGAGGTGCGCGGGCTGATCAAAAGTCCGCTGCTGGGGCCGAAAGGCAACGCCGAGTTTCTGGTCTGGTTGAGGCGGGCAGAGGCGGAGCCGGGCGGCGGGGATATTATCCAGTTGGTGACACGGGCGCTGGAAACGCGGCGGGAATTCTCATCTTGAAAAGCGGCTGCGCTGTTGCTGGCGCGGAGTTTTCTCAAGAAACTGGCATTTTCTCTGCTGCTCCGCGTCTCTGCGGTGAGAAAACTTCTTTTCCCGAATTCACGTTGGAAAAGCCGCAATGAAGTTGACGGCTGGGGGGAATGCCTCTCTCTGGTAAAATGTCGTCCATGTCTTCCACATCTGTCAATTCAGAATTCGATCTGCCTCATTTCCAGCCGCTGCTGATTGTCATTTCGGGTCCTTCGGGGGTTGGCAAGGATACCGTGATGCAAAGGATGAAAGAGCGGGGGATGCCGTTTCATTTTGTGGTCACCGCCACTACGCGCCCGCGCCGCGCCAATGAGATAGACGGCAAAGATTACTTTTTTGTCTCGAAAGAAGAATTTGCGCGCATGATCAACGAAGACGAGTTGATCGAACATGCCATCGTGTACGGCGATTACAAGGGAATCCCCAAACAGCAGGTGCGCGAAGCGTTGGAGAGCGGCAAGGACGTTGTGATGCGGCTCGATGTGCAGGGCGCCGAGACGGTGCGTAAACTGGCGCCCGACGCGCTGCTGATTTTCATCACCACCGAAAGCGAAGAGGAACTAGTGCGCCGCCTCGAACTCCGCAAGACCGAAACCGCCGATTCGCTTGCCATTCGCATTGCCACGGCGCGCAAAGAATTGAAGCGTGTGAATTCCTTCGATTACGTTATCATCAATCGCGACCTTCAACTGGATGAAACAGTGGATGTGATTCGCGCCATCATTATAGCGGAGCATCACCGCGTGAACCCGAGAAAGGTCTCCCTGTGACATACGCCTCCTCTCCCGCCGCGCCGCAGCCACCGCCTGAGCAGCCAGTGCGCCTGGCGCTGCCGCAAGTCGTTCCGTATGTGACCTATACGATCCTCGGCATCACGGGAGTGTTTTATCTTTTGCAGGTTGCCAGTGTTTTGTTTTTTGGTTATCCCACCACCTTTTCCAATATTGACTGGCTGGCGTTATACGGTGCGCGCATCAACGAGTTCATCCGCGCAGGGCAGGTGTGGCGGTTGTTGACCCCTGTGCTGCTGCACGGTTCGCCCACGCACATCTTCTTCAATATGTATGCCCTGTTATCCTTTGGAACGGCTTTGGAGCAGTTCTTTGGGCATGGGCGTTTTCTGGCGCTGTACCTGCTGGGGGCGTTTGCAGGAAATGTGATGTCGTTTCTGTTCACCGATGGGTATTCGATTGGAGCCTCCACAGCGGTCTTTGGGCTGATTGGGGCGGAGGCGGTGTTTCTCTACCGCAACCGCAGCCTGCTGG
Organism: Anaerolineae bacterium; assembly: GCA_037440905.1. Lineage (GTDB taxonomy): Bacteria > Chloroflexota > Anaerolineae > Anaerolineales > Villigracilaceae > Defluviilinea. The sequence continues at coordinate 31,687 of JBBITE010000002.1, forward strand.
CAGATCGGTTTCGAAGCGCCATCGGCAACGTGTTATTCATCATTGCGATTAATCTTTTCCTGGTCGGCTCGCTGCCCGGCATTGATAACTGGGGGCATGTGGGCGGGCTGCTCGGCGGGTTGATGTTTACCTGGTTTGCCAGCCCGTTGTGGGAAGTGGAAGGCATTTCGCCCATGCTGTATCTTGCTGACCGGCGCGCCTCCGGCGAGGTGATTGCCGGTGCAGCGCTGGTGGTGGCGGTCTTTGGCGCGCTGGCGGTGTGGGGGATGGTGAGGTAGAAAGTAGAGAGTAGAAGGTAGAGGGTAGAAAGTGCAGCCACGGATGGCGTGAGTTTCAGCGCAATCCGTGGCTTTTTTGTTGTTAGGATACTCTGTTGTAAGGATGTCATTGCAAGACGCGAAAGGCGGCGAAGCAATCTCCTCGCTGGCAGAAGACTGCTTCGCTGCGTTTTGGCGTCACTCGCAGTGACAAATTGTCAAGGTGTTGGCAACAGGGCATTGTTATGGTTTGATTTCAAAGATCATGCCGGCGCTGGTGCCTTGCACTTCGGGGAAGAAGGCTTGCCAGGCGCGGGCGGGCAGCACACGGAACTCGCCAGCCTGCAGCGGGATGAGGGTGTACGTCAACATGTAGGTGCCGGCGGGCAGATACTCGGCGGTGAAGAGGATGCCTTCGTCGTAGATGTGCGGTTCTTTGAACAGCCACCAGCCCCAGCCAGCGGCAAAGGGGTCCTCCTCTTTGAATTGAACGCTCACGCCGCCTTCCTCGATGCCCAGTTGACTGGTCTTCAAGTTGCGGTTCAGAATTTCCATGCCGGCGGGGATGTGGTCTTCCACCATGACGTAGTAAGCGTCGTTGGGGAGAGTCAGCGTCAGCCGGGCGGTGACCGGTTGGTCAGGAGCAAGTTTCAGGGCGGTGAGAGGCGTGCAGTCGGTTTGCGCGGCGAGGCAGTACACCCGTTCGAGACTCATGCCGGCGTTGAGCGGTTTCACATCCTGCACGGGGCGGTTGACCTTCAGCACCGCGTTGTAGTACAGGCGTCCCAGTCCGTCTTCCCGTTGAATGGTGAGCAGGTTGGGGCTGTTGGGGGAGAGGAATTCGAGCGGCACGTGCGCCCTGAGCGGCTGGAGTTGAATGCCGTTCACGTCGCCGCTGGTCAGCGGGCTGCCGTTGAGCGCCGCGCTGAACGTGAAATCGGAACGCAGGTCGCCGATGCCCACCATTGCCTGGTTGAGCGCCATCATCGCCCAGGCGTTTTCGTAGCCGCTGCTCCATAAGCCGCGTGCGTTGCGGTGCGCGTTGAGATAGCGCACGGCATCGAGCAGCACCTGGCTGGCAGGATTGAGTTGAGCAAGCACGTACACGACAACCGAGGTGGTGTAAATGGGCGAGCCGCGCCGCAGAATGTTTTGCGGCGGCGTTTCCCAGTGGGCGCTGGCGGCGCTGCGAATGGCTTCGGCTTCCAGCCCGCTGAGCAGGTCGCGCACGCGCTCATCAGCGGGATTGAGCGAATGCAGAATGGAGGCCAGCAGAGCGCGGCTGGCGGCGCTCATGCGGTCGCGCGAGGCGTAGAGGGCATCGGCGCGGTTTAGGTCGGGGCTGCCCGCCTGGCTCAGCGCGAATTGGATGAAGGCAGCCTCATCGAGCTCGGCGCCGCTGGTGTTCGCGGTGACTTGCGGCTGTGCGCCCTGCAGGTACGTTACTGCGCGGGTCAACGCTTCCGGGCTGACGGCGGGACTGATGGGCTGGGCGCGCAATAAGCCAAACAACACATACGCCGAGATATACGGGTCGCTGGTTTCAGATTGCCCCCACCAACTCCAGCCGCCATCTGCATTTTGCAAAGACTGGATGCGGCTCACGCTGGTGTTGAGATGAGTCTCCACCCGCTGTGAAAGCGCCGGGTCGCTCAGGCCGGCGTTGTTCAGCGCGCGGTGGACTTCGATGTTGGGAAGCAGGTACGAGAGATTGGTCTCCGCGCTGACCGTGTAGGGGGGAACTTCCACCGCTTCGAGCGCCGACAGTAAACTGCCAGCCAGCGAGGGGCTTAATTCCACATCCAGGCCGCTGCCTTCGCCGGGCGCATACGTGCGCGGAAGCGAGATGACCTCCTGCTGGGCGGATGCGCCGCGCAACACCCCGCCGGTGACAAACGTCTGCGGGGCGATGTATTCCAGGATAGGCAGTTTGCCCCACAGCGGGCGCGCCGCATCCTGCAGGGCGGGCGTGCCGCTTGCCGAGACGGAGAAAACCAGGTCTGCCGCCTCCGCCAGCCCGGCCGTGCCCCACCACTCCACGCGCGCCTGGGCATAGGGCGAAATCTCGAAGGTGCGCGTGGCACCGGCGGGGTTATCCAGCACGAAGCCCTCGCTTTGCAAATTGACGGACACGTTCAGACGGTTGGGCGTGTTGTTGTTGACGACTGCCGCCATCCGCACATGGTCGCCGCGGACGAGGAACCTCGGTGTGACCGGACGGATGAGAAGCGGCTTGCTGGCGATGATTTGCGTTTGCGCCTGTCCCACTTTGGTATCCGCCGTCAGCCCGCGCACATCCACCTGCCAGGTGGTGAGCGAATCCGGCAGAGTCAGCGTCACCTGGCCGCGCCCCTCGGCGTTGGTGATGAGCGAGGGATTCCAGTAGGCGGTATCGGGGAAGTTCTGACGGATGAACGTCTCTCCTTCTCCGCCTCCGCCGCCCAGCCCGCCGGCTTCGATGAAGTTCCTTCCGCTGTAGGCTGCCAGCGACAGGCTGGTTTCAATCCCCAGCGGCTGATTGCCGTAAAAGGCAGGCAGAATGTCTTCGACGTTCGAATCAGCCAGTTTGAGCGTGGCCAGGTCCACCACTGCCAGCGAGAACTCTCCCTGCACAGGCTGATCCTGATGATCGGTGACGATCACGTCGAAGGTGAGCGAATCGCGCGGACCTGCTTCGCGCGGGTTGGCAAACAACTGTACCTTCAACTCCTGCGCTTCGGGCTGGACGGGGAGGTTGACCAGCCCCTGACGGAAGTCATTTCCCGGCCCCAGCAGCGTCACACTGACGTAAACATTCGGCGCATCGTCTTCAGTGAGGGGCAGGGAATATTCCACGCCGCTGCCGCTGACAGGCAGCACCACAGCCCTGGCAATCCGCCCGCGTTCCACGGTGACCAGCGCCAGGGTATTGACGGGGAAGGGGTTGGGAATGAAGACTTTGGCGGTTTCGCCGGCTTTGTAGGAGTCCTTATCGGCGGTGAGTTCGAGCCGCTGGTTGGGCAGATCGGGCCAGGGAGAGGCGCCCTCGCCTCCCACCCACACGAGCGCCTGCGAGCGCGCGCCTGCGCCGCTGACTTCGAGCATGTAAGTACCGGGGACAGGCGGCGTGAAGGCAATGCGGGCTTTGCCATCTCCGCCGGTGGCGGGGTTGACGCTGGCAACGGTGGTGTAGAGCGGGGTGTATTTGGGATAACCGTTTTCATCCAGCGAGGTTTCCCAGCGCACTTGTTTGAACTCAGCGGCGAGGGGTTTTTCGGGGGCGGGGTTTTGTGCCCAATCTACGGTGTAGAGTTCGAAGCCGAGTTCGGTCTTTGCTGTACCAACCCAGCGGTCGGGGCGGATGCCGATGTAGAAATCGGCGGGGTGGATGGTGAATTCGCTGCGGGCGCTGACGGGCAAGCCGCTGTCGTCGGTGGCGGTCACTTCAAGGGTGAGGCGTTGAGGAGAATCCGCTTTGGGGAGGGCGGTCAGGCTGATGGCGAGGGTCCCGTTGGGGGAGGTCTGAGCCGAACCGTCTTTGAGCAATTGCCCAAAGTAGGGCGAATCGCCTTTGGGGAAGCGAAAGACCTCCAGCCAGTCGAAGTCTATCAAACCGGTCTGGTAGCCAGGCAGAGAAAAGCGGGCGGGCTGGGCGTAGAGCGACCAGCGAACGTCCACATTGCCGGCGGGAGCGTCGAAGAAGTAGCGCGCGTTGACCTCCGCCTGGGCGGAGTCGCCTTGCTTGATTTGGTCGTTGAGGAAGGTGACGTTGAGGTCAATTTCGGGTTTGCGGTATTCGGCTACCTGGAAGGTGAAGTAGAAATTGAGGGCGCTGTTTTGGAAGGTGTAGTAGCCTGGCACGGCTTCCTGCGGCAGCTCGAATTGACCGTTGAAAGTGCCAAAGGGCGAGAGTTGGGCGTTGATGGATGCGAGTTGGGTGCCTTGCGAGTCGTTCAGCAGCAGCGGCACGGAGGGAACAGAAGGGAGTTGGTAGCGGCCATCGAAGGCTTCGCGGACGATGCCGCGGTAGTACACGGTTTGACCGGGGCGGTAGATGGGGCGGTCGGTGTAGAGGTAAATTTTGGTTTGAGGCGGTTGAACGTTTTGAGCGTAGCCGAAATCCCAGGCGTTGACGCCGCTGTTCCAGGTGCTGGCTGAGAGGGCAAAGGCGGGGTCGCCGGGCGCGGCGAGCATGGCGTAGATTTGTCCCTCGCTGCGGGTGAGAGGAGTGTGCCAGAGTCCGTTGGCGTCGGTGACTCCCGAAGCGAGGACGTTCCCCGCGTCATCGTAGAGGGTGACGGGTGCGCCGGCGACGGGCGTCTGGGAGGGCAGGTCCACCGCCCAAACGAGCGCTTCTGCTGCGCCAAGTTTGAACGTGAGGTTCACCTGGCTGGAGACGACGAAGCGCAGGGCTTCGGAACCTGCCTGGATTTGCGGCGAGAGAACCTTCACGAAGTACAAGCCGGGCGGCAGTTGGTTGTTCGTTGCAGCCAGCGGCAGTTTGACATCGCTTTGCTGGTTGGGGGGGAGAGCAAAGGTCTGAGCGTAGGAGGCAGGGTTTGAGGGGGCGTATGCCCGCTGCAGGTCGTAGGAGGATTGAAGCGTGAAGAAATCCTGTGGCGTCAGCGGGGCGACGACAGCCTCGGCGTTTTGGATGTTGACCGCTCGGGCGGAAAGCAGCGGCTCATCGGGGCGCACAAAAAGCGTGGAAGAATAAGGGATGATAGAGAGGTATGGCGTGAGCGCGGGCGTTTGAACTTCGGTGCGGTAGGGCGAGGCGAGCGTTTCTCCCCATGCGTCGCCGATGGCTGCGGCAAGTTCGATGCGGTAGGCGGTGCCGGGCGGCAGGTTGAAGAGGTACAGGGTGGAGCCGTCGGCGCTGACGGAGAGATTCTCCGCTCTGGGCGAAACGCTGACCAGGTTGGTGTAATCTGTCTTTGCCAGCGGCGCGGTGAAGCGGAAGTTAATCCCGCTCACACTGCTTTCCACAGTGCGCACGGCAAAGGGTGCATAGGTTTGCAAATCGGCGCGGTACTCTTCGCCGAGCGTCGCGCCGCCCAGCGATTTTGCCGCCGCGCGCAGGCTGAGGGTGTAGGCGGCGCCGCGCGCCAGCGGCGCATTGGGGATGAAGGTGAGCGCTGTGTTGTCGTCGTTCCACTCGAACGTTCCCGGCACGGAGCCGGCGGGCGTGCTGAGCGAGAAGTTGGCTTCCACGCTCGGTCGCTCCATGGGCTGGTTGAAGGTTATCTCGAGGCGGGCATCGGGGGGGATGAAATCTTTGGGGGAGGGGGTGACGGAGACGACGCGCGGGGGCGCGGTGACGAACTTCCAGGCGTTGATAACGCTTCGATCCAAGCCGACGCCTGATTCTGTTTTCAAATCTCCGTTCACGCTGACAGTGTATTCCGTGCCGCCGAGCAGCGCGGTTTGCGGATGGAAGATGTAGGTGCTGGTGTTGAGCCATTCGCCGCGTCCCTGCACGGCGGGGGTGATGACAAAAGCGGGCGGCAGAGAGTCGTTCTCTGCGCCGAGCGCCACCACCGGCTGGTTAAAGGCGACGGCGATGGCGGCATCTACGTCCACGTCGGTGGTGTTGGGTTTGGGCAGCATGGTGGCAGGACGCAGATAATCGGCAACGGTGTAGGTGAGTTGCGAGGGGGCGAGGGCGCTGAATCCGCTGGCAGATTGGATGGATGCGGCAACTTCGATGGTCAGACGGGAAGCGGGCGGGTAAGGCTGGGCGGGGGTGAAGAGCAGGGTGGCGTCGTCGAGCCAGGAGAAGGCGCCGTCTGGCAATCCGCTGATGGCGTTTTCGAGCGAAGCGCGGTTCATCGGCTGGTTGAAGTAGAAGGTGATGGGGGAAAGGTGACCGAGGACGGCGCCGGCGGGCGGATCGGTTTCAATCAGCGCGGGGGGATAGGTTTGCGGCGGCGCTGAAAGTTCTACGGTGGCGGTGGCGGAGGAGGAAAAAGGCTGAGGCAGCGGCGGCAGGGTGGGGGGGCCTGCGCAGGAGGTGAGGAGCAGGCTGATCAGGAAGAGAGGGGTCAGGGCGTGAGAGATGCGGGTTTTCATCATCGGTCCTCGGCAAAGAAGAAACATTGCTGTATCTCACCTCGTGTAGCGGCGTAACGAAAATGATGTAAAAACAAGACGCTTTTCCACAGTTTTTGACATTCGCCCCCTGATGCGCTACCCCAAACGACTGAGGAGAATGTTCGAAAGGTTTGCGTTACAGCGGGCTGTTTTCATTATAACGCTGTACCTTTTCGATGAAATCAAAAAGGGACGTTTTTGACACGTCCCTTTTGAGGTTGAGTAGAGGGTGGTTTATTCGCCTGTGCCGGCGATGGCATCTACCGCGACGGCAATTTCCTGGAAGGTTGGGATTTTGCCCGGCTGACCGACTTTGGCGCCATTAACAAAGGCGCTGGGGGTGCCGCTCACGCCGAGTTCTTCACCGCGGTCGAAGTCTGCCTGAATATCGGCTTTGTATTTGTTGGCATTGAAGCAGGCGTTGAAGGTGTTCATATCCAGGTTGATGGCTTCTGCCATGGCGGTGAGGCGGCGGTCGTTGAGGTTGCCTTTGTTTTCGCCGTTCCAGTTGGCGTAGAGGATGGCTTTCATCTCCCAGAATTTACCCTGTTCGTTGGCGCACATGGCGGCGTTGGCAGCCTGGTCCGATTCTCCGCCGCTGACGCCCGGCCCGTCAATGAACGGATAGTGGCGGAAGACCAGACGCGCCTTGCCGGTCTCGACCAGGTATTGAACGATGAGCGGTTCGATGTTGTCGGAGAAGTACTGGCAGGCGGGGCATTGGAAGTCTTCGAAGACTTCGATGACGGCGGGGGCGTTGGGGTCGCCGAGGCTCAGTCCGTTGGCGTTGGGCAGGGTCTTTGCCGGGGGGATGATGAGGTCGTCAACGGTGGTGAATTGGGGCCAAACGAAGGCAATCACGATGAGTAATGCGCCTGCGGTGATTAAGCCAAGAGTAGTCAGACGGCTGCGCATGCTGGCTTTGCGCATTTTTTCGCGCCTTTCCTGACGTTTGCTTTTCTTCTCGATGGACATGAAGCAAGCTCCTTTTGCTAATGTTGGAGGTAGATTTTCCCATGCCCAAAAGGTTTTGTCTAGGAAAAGTTTAGCCGGGATTAAGGAAGCAAGACTATCTTTCCCACCTTGCAAATACCGCCTGGGACAATAACCTCCCCGCGCTTTGCTCGGGCGTGACCAGTTCGCCCATTTCGATCTTTCCCCCGAAACCTTTCATCATATCGTCCATTGCCTGCGCCACGTGGATGGCTGAAGCGCGCACGGCGTAAACCGTCACGACCACAAACAGGGGGGCGGCGCTCAAACAGGCGCGGCAGGTTTCGAGTAAATTGGGCAGGGACTTGTACACCTCCCACACCTCGCCTTTCGGTCCGCGCCCAAATTTGGGCGGGTCGAGGATAATGCCATCGTATTTGACTCCGCGCCGCGCCTCGCGCTGGACGAACTTCAACGCGTCATCCACGATCCAGCGGATGGGTTTCTCCGTCAGATGAGATAAAGCCTGGTTCTCGCGCGCCCAGGTCACGGCTTTCTTCGAAGCGTCCACGTGAGTCACTCTGGCTCCAGCAGAGGCGGCGGCAAGGGTGGCGAGTCCGGTGTATCCGAACAGGTTTAACACATTGGTTTCTCTGTGTTCTCCGTGAACTCTGTAATGAATAAGAGGGCTGAACCAGTCCCAATGCGCCGCCACTTCGGGGAACACGCCTAAATGCCGCCCCGGTGTTGTCATTGCCCAGAACCTCAACCCCCCTTGTTCTTGAAAATGGGGAGAGAGAGGGGGATAGGTCATCTCCCACCGCTCTGCCACCTTTCTTTTGAACTCCCAATGACCGCCGCTCTCCTCGCCGCTGGGGATGAACACGGCGTCGGCGTTTTTCCATTCCGAGGTCAGTGCGGGCTTCCACATCGCCTGTGATTCGGGCCGCACAAAAACATAGTTACCGAAGCGTTCGAGCTTTTGTCCGTTGCCGCTGTCGAGCAGCGCATAATCCTGCCAGCGAGGGGAGTGAAGAAGAATGAAAGGGGAGGTCATAAGGGGTAGGACATTGGAGGGATGCAAAGATTGGTCCAAACTACTTGATTTTTCCTTTGAAAAGGTTATAATGTGGTAAGAAGTGGTAGAAAGTGGTAAGAATTAGCAGGACGCCGGTTGCGCCGGCGTTCATCCGTTAAAAGGCAGAGTAGCACAAATGTTCTTGGGCCAGTTCCAGCACAACCTCGATGACAAAGGACGCCTGATGGTTCCGGCGCGTTATCGTGACTTGCTGGCGGCTGGCGCTTATATCACCCAGGGCTTCGATAAATGCCTGATGGTGATGACCGAGGCGCATTTCAATCAGGTGTATGCCATCCTCAACGGCTTGAACATGGCAGACCCCTCAGCGCGCATGCTGCGCCGTCTTATTCTCTCCAATGCCTACCCGGTGGAGGTGGATAAGGTGGGGCGCATCCTCGTCCCGCAGAATTTGCGCGCTTTCCTCGGCGTCGAAAGCGGCGAGTTGATTGTGGCGGGGCAGGGTGAATACTTCGAAGTGTGGGCGCCTGCCGACTGGCAGGCTCAAATGGACAGCCTGCACGACGTGGAAGCCAATGCCCAGCGTTTTGCAACTCTCAACCTTTCGCAACCTGCCGGAGCGTAGAGCGCTTCTCATCGGCGTGAGAGAACGTCTTCTGCGCAAATGAACACACCGCACCAACCCGTACTTTTCCAAGAGATTATACACGCATTGCAACCCAGGCAGGGCGGGCGCTATGTGGATGGAACTCTGGGCGCGGGCGGTCATGCCCGCGGCATTTTGGAGGCGTGTGCGCCAGATGGACAGCTGCTGGGGCTCGATGTGGACCCCCAGGCGCTGGAGATCGCTCGTAAGACCTTGGCTCCTTATGAGGGTCGCTTTCATCTGGCGCAAGCCTCCTACACCACGCTTGCCGCTCAACTCCAGCGGCTGGGCTGGAGCGCGGTGGATGGCATCCTGCTCGACCTCGGCGCCTCCTCCATGCAGTTCGATACGCCGCAGCGCGGCTTTTCTTTTCAATACGACGCCCCGCTCGATATGCGCTTCGACCCGCGCACCCCTCGCACCGCCGCCGATATCGTCAATCAGTATTCCGAACGGGAACTGGCGGATCTGATTTACGAATACGGCGAAGAACGGGACGCCCGCAAAATTGCCCGCGCCATCGTCCGCGCCAGACCGCTTCATACCACCCGACAACTGGTTGCTGTGATCGAAGCCGTTTCTCCCCGCCGCGGCAGACACCTGCACCCCGCCACGCGCACCTTCCAGGCGCTGCGGATTGCCGTCAACGACGAATTGGAAGCGGTGAAGGCAGTGCTTCCGCAGGCGGTGGCAGGCTTGAGGTCCGGCGGACGACTCGCGGTGATCTCCTTCCACTCGCTGGAAGACCGCATCGTCAAAGAATTCTTCCGCGAGCAAAGCCGCGACCTCATCAATCCGCCGTATGAACGGATTTACGAACAAGAACGCAAGGCGATTCTCAAGGAAATCACCCGCAAGCCCATCACCCCTTCGGAGGAAGAGATGCGCAGCAACCCGCGAGCGCGCAGCGCCAAACTCCGGGTTGCCGAAAAAATATAGCCAGGCTTGGCGCACAAAGGTAAACGAGAGCCAGCCCGAAGAATTTCCTTCGCCGCTTTTGTAGTGAAGAATTAACCGACCCCTCTCCCAAATTTAAAGGTCGTCCATGCAGGCAGCACAGATCATCCATGCATATAAACAGGCTCCCTGGCGTGTGCAGCGTCAGTATGTCGGCGCGTTCCTGTTGGGGGTGGTGATGCTGGCGCTGGTCTCGGCGTTATACCTGGATGTGACCTCGCGCGCGGCGCTGGCTGGGCGTGAGATTCAGGAACTGCGCGGGCAGCTGGCTGCGCTCCAGCGCGCCAACGCCGACCTCGAAACCGAACTTGGCAACCTGACCTCTGCGGCGGTGATGCAACAACGCGCCCTTGAACTGGGGTATCGCCCCGTTAAGCCCGGCGAGTTGGATTATGTTTTTGTTCCCGGTTATGTTGCGCCCGAACCAGCCATTCTGCTGGCGGCGGTGGATTCCCCGCTTTCCCCTCAGTCGCTCCCCGAAGAATACTCGCAATCGCTCCTGGAATGGCTGGATGAAGAGCTTCGAAATGGAATGGCGCTCCCATGAGACAGCAATACGCCGTTCGCTCGCTGGTTGTCATGGCCGGGCTGATGTTCCTTGGGATTGCCGTTCTCGTTCAGATCGTGCGCATCCAAAACAGCGAACAAGCCAAAATTTTCCTTGCCAACGGTGATTTATACGCCGGCGAGTTTTACACCTTCTACCCCGAGCGCGGCGAAATCTACGACCGCAACGGTCACTTGCTGGCGGGCAACCGCACCGTGTACGAAGTGGGCGTCAGTTTGCCGGAGATAAAAGACGTAAACGCCATGGCATACGTCCTGAGCGTGTATCTCGGTCTGACTGAAGAAGAAATCAAAGACAAACTGCTCAACTCGCCCGAAACCTGGACGTACATCGTCATCCAGGACTATGTAGATGCGGCAACGGTGACCGCCCTGCAGGATGTCCTCAAACAGCTCGACGAAGCCGGCGATGACCGCTTGAGCGGGCTGGGTTTCAAACCGCACTTCCAGCGCAGTTATCCGGAAAAAAGCCTGGCTTCGAACGTGCTGGGGTTTGTCGCGCGCGATGGGCGCGGCTACTTTGGCATAGAAGAAAAATATAACGACCTGCTGGCTGGCAACCCCGTTCAGATGTGGGTGCCGCGCGACCCCAACAAAGCCATCGAAGTTCCCAAGGTCCCCAACGGCACCACCCTCGTCCTCACCCTCGACCGCGACCTGCAGGCGAAGGTCGAAGCCATCCTCGATGAGTCGCTCAGCGAATACGGCGCGAAAAACGGCGCCATCATCGTCATGGACCCGAAGAGCGGCGAAATTCTTGCCATGGCCTCCACCCCGCGCATGGACCTCAACAACTACACCGACTACTTCCAAATCTTCGACAACGGCAGCGCCTATAACCGCTCCATCGGCATGGCGTATGAAGCCGGCTCGGTCGTAAAAATCCTCACCATGGCGGCGGCGCTCGACGCCGGCGCCGTCACCCCCGAAACCACCTACGTTGACACCGGCTCCATCACCGTTGGCGGCATCACCATCCAAAACTGGAACCGCCAGCCCTGGGGTCAGCGTAACATGATCGAATGCCTCCAGCACTCGCTCAACGTTTGCCTGGCGTGGGTTGCCACGCAAATGGGCTCGCCTGCGTTCTACTCTTACATGGACCGCTTCGGGCTAGGGCACCATACCGGCGTGGACCTGGCTGGTGAAGCCATGGGCAGGCTCAAGGTCCCCGGCGACTCGGACTGGTACCCGGTAGACCTCGGCACCAATGCCTTTGGTCAGGGCGTCACCGTCACGCCGCTGCAAATGATGATGGCTGCCTCCGCCATTGCCAACGACGGGCAAATGGTAACGCCGCACGTCCTCTATGCCATGCTGCGCGACGGGCATCAATACAACGTCCCCTCGCAATATGCCGGCTCGCCCATCAAACCCGAAACCGCCCGCACCCTCAACGAAATGCTTGCCATCTCTCTGCAAAACGAATCGGTCGGCGCCCTTTTGCCCGGTTACCGCCTGGCGGGCAAAACCGGCACCGCCCAAATCCCCACTCCTTTCGGCTACGACCCCACCCACACCAATGTTTCATTTATTGGGTGGGGACCCGTGGATGACCCGCAGTTTATGATTTACGTCTGGCTGCAGGAACCCACCACCTCCATTTGGAGTTCGGAGACCGCCGCCCCGGTCTTTTCGCGCGTTGCCGAACAAACCGTCATCGCGCTCAACATCCCTCCTGATATCGTTCGCCTGCAATACGGATCCCGCTGATGCTCACTCTTGCCGACGCTCTCGAAGCCCTGACGACCTTCCGCCCTCCCGCCGCTCCGCTCATTACCGAAGCGGTGATTGATTCGCGCCAGGTCATCCCCGGCTCGCTCTTTGTTGCCATTCCCGGCGAACGGGTGGACGGACACGACTTCATCGGAGAAGCCTTCCGACGGGGGGCATCTTTCGCTTTAATCCAGCGGGACGTGGACGCTTCTTTCCGTACCCTCGACCTGCGTGCTGTTTCTTCAGCCGCTGCCTACGCCGATTTCGACTTCTCGCCACCCCTGTGCCTGCGTGTGGAAAACACCGTTTCGGCGCTACAGCAAATTGCCCACTTCTGGCGCCGCAAACTTGACCTGCGTGTGGTCGGCATCACCGGCAGCGTTGGCAAATCCACCACCAAGGAAATGATAGCGGAAGTGCTCAGCACTCGCTTCCGCACCCTCAAAACGCCCGGCAACCTGAACAACGAAATCGGGCTGCCCCTCACCATCACCCGCCTCAGTCACGGCTATCAATATGCCGTCATGGAAATGGGCTTCTACGTCATCGGCGAAATTGCCTTCCTGTGCGATATTGCCCAGCCGCAAATCGGCGTTGTCTCGAATATCGGCACCGTTCACGCCGAACGCGCCGGCTCGCAGGAAAACATCTTCCTCGGCAAATCGGAACTGGTGCAGGCGCTGCCGCCCGCCCCGGAAGGGATTGCCATCCTCAACTTCGACGATCCCTGGGTGCGCAAGATGGAAGAGAAGACCAAAGCGCGGGTCTTTTTCTATGGCATGTCGCCCGAAGCAGAGTTGTGGGCAGATGGGGTCGAAGGGCTTGGGCTGGACGGCATCCGCTTCCGTATGCACTACCAGGGCGAGACGCTGCACGTCAAAATCCCCATGATCGGGCGTCACTCCGTGCAGACTGCCTTACGCGCGGCTGCGGTCGGCCTGGTGGAGGGGATGAACTGGCAAGAGATCCTCGAAGGGTTGAGCATGGGACACACCCAACTGCGTCTCGTCGCCGTGCGCAGCGAAAGCGGCGCCCTGCTGCTGGATGACACATACAACGCCGCCCCTGAATCCATGCTGGCTGCTCTCAACCTGCTCGATGAACTGGACGGCCGCAAAGTGGCGGTGCTGGGCGATATGCTCGAACTCGGTCCCTACGAACGCGGCGGGCATGAAATGGTCGGTTTGCGTGCCGGGCAGGTGGCAGATGTGCTGCTCACGCTCGGAGAGCGCGCCCGCATGATTGCCGAAGCCGCGCGCCGCGTTGGCGGCAGAAAAAAAATCATCCTCGAGTTCGATTCGCAAGAGCCGCTTTTGAACTGGCTGAGGGAGAATCTTACGGCAAAAGACGTCGTCCTCATCAAGGGTTCGCACGGCTTGCGCATGGACCGCATCACCAGTGCACTGGAGGTGCGGTCATGACGCAAAACAGCGCCTTTATATTGGGGCTTGCCATGTTCTCCTTTGTGATGACGGTCATTTGGGGACCGCCGTTGCTGCGCGTCTTGCGGCACTTTCGCATCGGCAAACTCATCCGTGTTGAAGAGCCGGGACAGCACCGCGTGAAGATGGGAACGCCCACCATGGGCGGTATCCTCTTCATCGTCCCCATCCTGCTGCTGACCGGTCTGTTGAATGCCGCCAATTTCATCGGGCTGGATGTCATCGGCAGTTCGGTGCTGGTGCCTCTCATTGTGCTGGTGGCATACGGCGCGCTGGGCGCCATTGACGACTGGGAGGGCATTCGCGGCAAACGTAAGGGCGAAGGTATGCGCGCCCGCACCAAATTCGCCGCCCAGGTGGTGCTGGCGCTGGGAACCGCTTATGTGTTGAAGGTCTTTCTGGATGTGCCTCAACTCATTCTGCCGGGCATCAAAGGCGAAATTGAACTGGGCTGGTGGTATATCCCTGTCGCAGCGTTCATCATCGTCAGCGAATCGAACGCCGTCAACTTCACCGACGGCTTGGACGGCCTGGCCGGGCTGATTGCCGCCACTGCCTTCGTGGCATTCGGAGGCGTGGCTTTACTGCAGGGGCAAATCTTCCTGGCGCGCTTCTGCTTTACTGTGGTGGGTGCGCTCTTCGGCTTTTTGTGGTTTAACGTTCATCCTGCCGAATTATTCATGGGCGATACGGGTTCACTGGCGCTCGGCTCCACGCTGGCGGTGGTGGCGCTGATGACCGGGCAATGGCCCCTGCTGCTCATCATCGGCATCATCCCGCTGAGCGAAGCGTTAAGCGTGGTGATTCAGGTCGCTTACTTCAAACTGACCGGCGGCAAACGTTTCTTCAAGATGGCGCCCATTCATCTGCATTTCGAACTGCTCGGCTGGAGTGAAACGCAGGTCGTACAGCGCTTTTGGCTGATTGCCCTGCTGGCGGGCATGGTTGGCATTGGACTGGCTTTGGTGTGATTTGGTAATTGCCAATTACCAATTACTTTACAGACTTTTATGAAACCGAACTGGAAAGACAAACGCGTACTCATCCTCGGAGCCGCTCGTCAGGGACTTGCCCTGGCGCGCTGGCTGTCGGTTCACGGCGCGCGCGTGACCCTGAGCGATGTGCGCAGCGAAGACGAGTTGCGCCCCGCCAAACAAGCGCTGGCAGGTTTGGAGATTGCCTGGGCATTGGGCGGTCACCCGCTCGAACTGCTGGATACAACCGATATGCTTTGTCTTTCCGGCGGAGTGCCGCTCACGCTTCCGATTGTCAGCGAGGCGGTGAAGCGGGGCATTCCCCTCTCGAACGATTCGCAGGTATTCATGGAAGTTGTCCCTTGTAAGACCATCGGCATTACCGGTTCGGCAGGCAAGACGACCACAACAACGCTGGTTGGCAATATGGCAAAACTGGCGTTTGGCAGCAAAGCCTATATCGGCGGCAACATCGGCGACCCGTTGATTAACTATGTGGATCAAATGCAAGCCGACGATATGGCCGTTCTCGAACTCTCCTCTTTTCAATTGGAGCAAATGACGCTTTCGCCGCACATCGCCGCCGTGTTGAACATCACCCCCAACCACCTCGACCGTCACGGCACGATGGAAGCCTATACCGCCGCCAAGGCGCGCATCCTGGAGTTTCAATCGCAGGCGGGCGCGGCGATTCTCAACCGTGATGACGCCGGGGCGTGGGACTTGCGGAATAAAGTGCGCGGCAGGTTGTTTGCCTTCAGCATGAACGAACTGGAAGAAGGATTGGACGGCGCCTACCTGCACGACGGTCTGCTCAACCTGCGGGATGGAAATGCCTACCTGCCCCTGCTGCTGCGCGAAAAGATTCACCTGCGCGGCAATCACAACGTGCAGAATGTGCTGGCGGCGTTTGCCATCGGTCACGCGGCGGGCTTTCCGCTGGATGCAATGCTCGAAGCGGTGGATGAATTTCGCGGGGTGCCGCACCGCCTGGAACTGGTGCGCGAGTGGAACGGCGTGCGCTGGTACAACGATTCGATTGCCACCGCGCCGGAACGCAGCATGGCAGCCATCCGCTCGTTTGAGGAGCCGATTGTCCTTTTGCTCGGCGGGCGCGATAAAGACCTGCCCTGGGAAGATTTGTTGCGCCTGGCAAACGAACGCGTGGAGCATATCGTCTTGTTTGGCGAGGCGGCGGAAAAGATCGAGAAAACAGCAGCAGGCTTGGGGTCGGGGGCGAAGCGCTGCGGCATGACGCGGGTGGGCGGTCTGCGCGAGGCAGTTCACAAAGCGGCGGAGGTTGCCCGTCCGGGCGATGTCGTCCTGCTTTCGCCGGGCGGCACGAGTTTCGATGAGTTCAAAGACTTTGCAGAACGCGGAGAAAGGTTTACGGCATGGGTACGGGAACTTTCGTAGGGGAACGTCCTGCATTGGCTGTGCAGCGCCGCCGCCGTGGCGTAGATGTGCCGCTGGTGCTGGCGGTGACCGCGCTGCTGGTCTTTGGGCTGATTATGTTGTATTCGGCGTCGTTCGATTTTTCGTTCAAAGAATATGGCTCGGCGACGTATATGTTCATCCGTCAATTGCGCTGGCTGGGGCTGGGCGTGGTGATTGCGTTTACGCTGTCTTTCTTCGATTACCATCACTGGCGGCGCATGGTGCTGCCGGCAATGCTTGGCACCATTCTCCTGCTGGTTGCGGTGCTGGTCGTCAATGAGATTCGCCTCGGCGCTTCGCGCACGCTTATCAACGGCTCGTACCAGCCCTCCGAACTTGCCAAATTGATGGCGGTGATTTATCTCGCGGTCTGGTTGTATGCCAAACGGCAGTTCTTGCACGATGTGACGATCGGGCTGATTCCGCTGGGCGTGATTTTGGGTATCATCGGCGGCTTGATTTACCTGCAGCCCGATTTGAGCGCGGCGGGAACCGTGTTGATCCTGGGCGGGCTGCTGTTCTTCCTGGCGGGCGCCGATCTGCGGCAGATTGCTTTTCTGCTCGTGCTGGCGGTGGTGATTGGCTGGGTGGTGGTGCAATTCAGCGCCACCGGGCAAGATCGCGTTGGGAAGTTTCTGGCTGGCTTGCAAGACCCCACCCACGCCTCCTATCACGTGCAGCGTTCTTTCGAGGCAATCATCAAAGGCGGCATCTTTGGGGTGGGGCTGGGGCAGGCAGATACCAAGTTGACCGGTTTGCCTTTTGCTCCCACCGACAGCATCTTTGCGGTGGTGGTGGAGGAACTTGGTCTGTTTGGCGCGGCGCTGTTGATGTCGCTGTATGGGGTGCTGGTGTGGCGCGGTCTGGTCATTGCCCGCCGCGCCCCCGATATGCTCGGCACGCTGCTGGCGGCAGGGGTGACCTTTTGGATTGGCATCGAAGCGCTGATTAATATGTCGGTCATGGTGGGGCTGATGCCGTTTGCCGGCAATGCCCTGCCGTTTATCAGCGCCGGCGGTTCGAACCTGGTTTCGACCTTGAGCGCCATTG
Organism: Anaerolineae bacterium; assembly: GCA_037440905.1. Lineage (GTDB taxonomy): Bacteria > Chloroflexota > Anaerolineae > Anaerolineales > Villigracilaceae > Defluviilinea. The sequence goes on from JBBITE010000002.1 coordinate 48,777, forward strand.
GCATCTTGTTGAACATTTCGCGTCAGAGCAGCGAGCAGACGCTGCTCGAAGAAAACGAATGGAGGTCGTTCGGTGCGGTTATTGATTTGCGCCGGTGGAACGGGAGGCGGAGTGTATCCCGCTCTCGCCGTTCACAGCGCGCTCAGCGCTAAAGTGCGCGATGTAGATACGCTGTGGGTGGGCGGCGAAGGCGGCATGGAAGAGGCGCTGGTGAAGCGTCAGGGAATCGCTTTCCAGAGCATCCCGGCCGCCGGTCTGCATGGCGTTGGGTTGGCGCGCCTGCCGCGCAACCTGCTCACACTGGCGCGCGGCGTCTTTGCCGCACGGAACATCCTCCAGCAATTTCAGCCGGATGTGTTGTTTTTTACCGGCGGATATGTGGCGGTGCCGCTGGCGCTTGCCGGGCGATCCATCCCCAGCCTGCTCTACGTGCCGGATATCGAACCCGGCATGGCGCTCAAATCGCTGGCTGGATTTGCCGATGCGATTGCTGTCACCACCGAACAATCGCAGCGCTTCTTCAAGAAAAAGGTGATTCAAACCGGCTACCCGCTTCGTGCGGACCTCGCGCTTTGGGACCGCGAAACAGCCCATCGCCACCTCGGCATTTCCGGCAAACTGCCCGTTCTGCTGGCGCTGGGCGGCAGCAAGGGCGCGCGTTCCATCAACCTGGCAGTGCTGAATCATTTGCGCGAACTGCTGGAACATTTCGAACTCATCCATTTATGCGGCGATTCCGATTGGAACTTCGTCCGGCATCACCGCGAACAATTGCCGGTCGAACTTGCCGCGCGTTATCACGCCATGCCCTACCTGCACGAGATGGGCGCGGCACTGGCAGCCACCGACCTGGTGCTCTCACGGGCGGGCGCCTCCTGCCTCGGTGAATATCCCTTGTTTGGGCTGCCCGCCATCCTGGTGCCCTATCCACATGCCTGGCGCTATCAAAAAGTCAATGCCGATTATCTGACACAGCGCGGTGCGGCGGTCATCCTCGAAGACCAGGTTTTGAACGATGAATTGATGAACACTTTGAACGTGCTGATGGAAAACCCGAACAAACTGCGCTCCATGCGCGCTGCCATGTTCGAACTTTCTCACCCGCGCGCAGCGGAAAAGATTGCCGGTCTGCTGATGAAACTGGCAGGAGTTGGAAACTTATGATGAGCATCGTGTATGTCTTTTGGATGTACGTCATCCTGTTTGCCGTGATTGGCGCCATGCGCGGCTGGGCAAAGGAACTGCTGGTCTCCTTCAGCGTCATCCTCTCTCTGGCGCTCATCCATCTGCTGCGCCGCTATGTGCCGCTGGCGCGCGATATGGCCGATACCGACCCCACCCTCTTCTGGGTGCAGACGATTATTCTGCTGGTGCTGGTGTACTTTGGCTATCAAACGGTGGTCAGCATTCCCCGCCTTGCCTCGCGGGCGGCGCGTGAACGCCTGGAAGATACGCTCTTTGGCGGCATTCTGGGCGGCGTCAACGGCTATCTCATCGCCGGCTCGATTCTGTACTACGTCAATCTTGCCGATTATCCCTTTGAGAAGGTCATCTCCAAACCCACCGATCCCGCCATCCTGCAGGCGGTCAACAACATGATGCAATACATGCCGCCGCAGCTGCTTGGCGAACCCGGCATCTACTTTGCCATCATCATCGCCTTTATCTTTGTTCTGGTTGTGTACATTTAGAGAAAAAACCTTTTCAAGGTGCAGCGCTGACATGACACACGTCCACTTTATCGGCATTGGGGGAAGCGGTCTTTCCGCCATCGCCCGCCTCCTGCTGGAGAGCGGCTACGAGGTGAGCGGTTCGGACCGCGCCCTGACTCCCTTTGCCGAAGAAGTCCGCAAAGCCGGCGCGCGCGTGTTCGTGGGACATCACCCGCGCAACATCGGCAAGGCAGATTGGGTGGTGCGCTCCTCCGCCGTCGCAGACGACAACCCCGAGGTCCAGGCGGCGAAGCGCGCGGGCATCCCGGTCTACAAACGCGCCGATTTCCTGGGGCGCCTCATGGAAGATAAGACCGGCATCGCCATCGCCGGCACACACGGAAAAACCACCACCACCGCCATGACCGCCTGGGCGCTGAGCAAACTGGGGCGCGACCCGTCCTTCATCGTCGGCGGCGTCTTGAACAACCTCGGCGTCAATGCCCATGCCGGCAAAAGCAAACTCTTCGTCATCGAAGCCGATGAATACGACTACATGTTCCTCGGGCTGAAGCCGCAAATTGCCGTTGTCACCAGCCTCGAACACGATCACCCCGATCTCTTCCCCACCCTCGAAGCGATGTACCTCGCCTTCGAAAAATTCGTAGACCTGCTGCCTTCCGATGGCACCCTCATCGTCTGCGCCGACGACCCCGGCGCTGCTGCGCTCATTCCGCACGTTCGCAAAAGCGGCAAAAACGTCATCTCTTACAGCCTGCAAAGTGACATGACCATCAACACCCCCGTCTGGTTGCAGGCGCGCGATGTACACCCCAACCAGCGCGGCGGTTTCGATTTCACCATCACCTCCAACCTGATCAGTCAAACCGCTCCCGTGGCGCGGGTCTCCCTGCAGGTGCCGGGTGTTCACAACGTGCGCAATGCGATGGCGGTATTCGCCATTGCCGGCGTGCTGGGGCTTTCGTGGACGAAAACCGCCGAAGCCCTCGCCGAATTCAGCGGCACCGGGCGGCGCTTCCAACTGCGCGGCGAGGTCAACGGCATCGCCATCTTCGACGATTACGCCCATCATCCCACCGAAATCAAAGCCACCCTGGCAGGCGCGCGCGCCCGCTACCCCCAGCGGCGCATTTGGGCGGTGTGGCAGCCGCACACCTACTCGCGCACCCAAACCCTCTTTCTCGAATTTTCGCGCGCCTTCAAAGATGCCGATGAAGTCGTCGTCACCGAAGTCTATGCGGCGCGCGAACCCAAACAGGACTTCACCTCGGCGGAAATCGTCAGCGCCATGCCGCATCTCTCCGCTCGTTACATCGCCACGCTGCCCGAAGTCACCCGTTACCTCCTCGAAAACCTGCGCCCCGGCGATGTCCTCCTCGTCCTCTCTGCCGGCGATGCCGACCAGGTCAGCGCCGATGTGCTGAAAGGACTTCAGGAAAGGCAGGCAAACCATGCTGAATAAACCCGCGCATCTGACTCATCCGTCTCTGCTCCCGCTTCGAATTACATTGACCCTGGCTGAGAGCGCCTCTCCCTCCCGCCCCCGCCGCCTCAACCGCGATGAGCGGCTTGCCCTGCAATTGATTGCCCGCATGCAAGCCCGTTACAAAAAAGCCAGGCCGTTTCTTGCGCAACCTCTTCTCATTGGAGAGAAGCAGTATGAACGATAGTACCCGCCTCCGCCCCCGGGAGGTGACCTTCCTCCCGCCGTTGAGTATGCCCCTCACCTTTCTGGAAAACACCTTTGGCTTGCGCCGCCCCGCGCCAGCAACGGAAAAACGGAAAAAGATAGATGAGAAGAGCCTCTCGAAACTCATCGAGAAACTGAGTGAAAAAGAAAAATAGCCCTGCCATGATTGCAACGCTCCGTCCGCTAGACCTTTTGCGCGCCCGCTTCGGCGACAAAGTGAGGGAAAACATCCCCCTTGCGCCGTTTACCTCGGCGCGTATTGGCGGTCCGGCCGATATTCTCCTCACCGCCGATACCGCTGCAGAACTGGCGCGCATGGTCAAGTTTTTGTGGAAACAGGAATTGCCCTTCACGCTGTTGGGCGGCGGCTCGAATGTCCTCATCAGTGACCGCGGGGTGCGCGGCGTGGTGATCTTGAATCGGGCGAAGGGCATTAAGTTCCATTTGGGCGACCAGCCGTCGGTTAAGGCTGAATCGGGCGTCATCTTCAGCAATCTTGCCAACCGCTGCGCTTCCAAAGGTCTGGCAGGGCTCGAATGGGCGGCTACCGTCCCCGGCACGGTGGGCGGTGCGGTGTATGGCAACGCCGGTGCCTTTGGCGGCGATATGGCTGGGAACCTCCTCCGCGCCGAATTGCTTACCGAACGCGGAAAGGAAATCTTCACTGTCGAGCAGATGGGGTACGGTTACCGCACGAGCATCCTGAAGCGCGGCGAATTGAAAGCGATTGTCCTTTCGGTTGAGTTGGCATTACAAAATTCAACCAAAGAAGAGGTGACCGTTAAAATCCAGCAATTCAGGGCGCACCGCAAAGCGACACAACCGCCCGGCGCCAGCATGGGTTCCATGTTCAAAAACCCGCCCGGCGATTATGCCGGCCGCCTGATCGAAGCGGCAGGCTTGAAAGGCACGCGCATCGGCAACGCTGAAATCAGCCCGCTGCATGGGAACTTCTTCATCAACCATGCCAACACCAAAGCTGAAGACATCCGCGCGTTGATCCTGCTGGCGCAACAAACCGTAAAGGAAAAATTTGGCATCGAATTGGAACTTGAAATCGAATTGATTGGAGATTGGAGCGTTTGAACGCCGGCCCGTTCGAACGTTGAAACGATATGGAACACAAACTTCACGTAGCAGTCATCTTTGGCGGTCGTTCCGGCGAACATGAGGTTTCGCTCATGTCGGCGCGTTCGATTCTCTCCGTGCTGGACCCTGCCCGTTATGCAGTGACTCAAATCGGCATCACGCACGAGGGCGCCTGGTTGACCGGCGAAGATGTGATTGGCAAATTCGAGCAGGGCAAGTTCGAATCTCTTGAAAAGGCGGTCATCGTCGCCGACCCCGCTTTCAACGGTCTGTACGTGCTGCGCAATGGCAGCCTCGTCAGGCAGGCGGAGGTGGATGTGTATTTCCCGGTGCTGCATGGCACCTTTGGCGAAGATGGAACCATTCAGGGCTTGTTCGAACTGGCAGATGCCGCTTACGTGGGCGCGGGCGTTGTAGGTTCCGCCGTCGGCATGGATAAGGGCGTCTTCAAAGATGTGATGCTCGCCAACGACATTCCGGTTGCGCCGACGCTGGTTGTCTCGCGCGCCGAAATCGAACGGGATATGGCGGCGGTCATCCAAAGAGCCGAAGCGCTGAGCGATTATCCCCTTTTTACCAAACCCGCCAACCTCGGTTCATCCGTCGGCGTGACCAAGTGCAACAACCGCTCCGACCTTCAGGAAGGCTTGATGGAAGCCGCCGCTTTCGACCGCCGCATTCTGATTCAGCAGGGAATCAAAAACGCCCGCGAAATCGAAGTCAGCGTGCTGGGCAACGACGAGCCGCTTGCCTCGGTGCCGGGCGAAATCCTGCCGAGCCGCGAATTTTATTCCTACGAAGCCAAATATCTCGATGGCACGTCCGGTCTCCTCATCCCGGCGCCGCTTCCGCCTGAGACTGCCGAAAAAATCCGCGAGTATGCCGTTCGCGCCTACCGCGCCATTGACTGCGCCGGCATGGCGCGTGTGGACTTCTTTGTCGAAAAAGAGACCAACCGCATCTACCTGAATGAGTTGAACAGCCTGCCCGGTTTTACCAAAATCAGCATGTACCCCAAACTGTGGGAAGCCAGCGGGCTGCCCTATAACAAACTCGTTGACCGTCTGATTGAACTGGCGCTGGAACGCAAGGCGGAGCGAACCCGCACCTCGCATACCTATCGGAGAGGCGCATGAGCGAGCCACAACGACCCACCCGCGCCGAACTCATCCGTTTGCGCCGCGAGCAGGAACGCGCCAAACAACTCCAGCGCGCCTCCAAGGCGCTGGGGCGCTCGATGGTTGTCACCCGCTCCAAAAGGGACATTACCAAGCCCATCCGCAAGCCCGCGCGCAACACCCGCCGCCGCTTTCAGTTTGCCATCCTTCACCTGCCGCGGGTGCATGCTCCCGCGCTCCATCTCCCCCGTCCACGGATGGGGTGGAGGCTGTTCTCGCTTCTGTTGACGGCATTGGTGGGGGGCTTCCTCTATCTGGCTTTTACCCGCCCTGAATTGCGCGTGACGCAGGCGCAGTTGAACGGCGGCCGCATCGTCAGCCAGGAAGAAATCAATGCCGCCCTCGGAATTTCCGGGCAGCCCATCTTTTTGCTCGACCCCTCGGAACTGGAAACCCGCCTGCGCCTTCACTTTCCTGAATTTACCTCCATCCAAGTGAGCGTTGCGCTGCCCAACCTGGTCTCTGTCCACGTCACCGAGCGGCAGCCGCTCATCCGCTGGGAGCAGGGAGGCGGCTACACCTGGATCGCCGAGGATGGCGTTGCCTTCCGTCCGCGCGGCGAGATGGACGGCCTCATTTCGGTTTTGGCGCTCTCTGCCCCGCCGGCGCAGGAAGGAGCCGCGGCAGATCCGCTCTCGCCGCCGCCGTTCATTTCGGCAGAGATGGTGCGCGCGTTGAAGGGGCTGGCGGCGCATGTCCCGACGGGAGTGCAGATTCTCTATGAAAGAGGCTCAGGCTTCGGCTGGAATGACCCGCGCGGCTGGCGGGTGTATTTTGGAACGAGCGCCAGCGATGTCGAGTTGAAGATGCGCGTGTACGAATCCATCGTTGGGTCATTGACCCAAAAGGGCATTCACCCGGCGCTGATCAATGTGATGTATCCGAGCGCGCCCTATTACAGAATGAGCGAATAAAAAGATGGCAGGCATTTCTTTTACAGCGCGAGGTGCAGGCACAAAAGCACAAGATAAATCTTGTGCTACGGCGCAGGATGAGCGAATAAATTATGGAATCAGCCAGCTTGCTGGCGTAGGATGGGAGCAATCTCCCTGAATCCATGGATAAAAAGGACTTATGGAAGAGATCATTGTCGGTATAGATGTAGGCACGACCAAAGTCTGCACGCTGGTAGGGCGGGTGGAGGATGACCGCTCCATCCGTATCCTCGGCGTTGGCATCGAACCGTCGGAGGGCATCCGCAAAGGCGTGATTGTAGACCTGGCGGCGGCGTCGCAGGCGATTACGCGTTCGGTCAAAAAAGCCGAGTCCACCTCTGGGCTGGAGATTACCTCGGCATTGGTGAGTATGGCTGGGGCGCACGTCTCCTCGGTGAACAGCCGCGGGGCGGCGGCGGTGAACGGAAACGTCATCGAACAATATGATATTGAACGCGCTCTCGAACAGGCGCAGGCGGTGGCGATTCCGTATGACCGCGAAATCATCCATGTCATCCAGCGCGGCTTTTCAGTGGATGGGCAGGATGGCATTCGCAACCCGAAAGGCATGCACGGCTATCGTCTGGAAGTGGAAGCGCACATCATCACCGCTTCCGCCGCCTCGGTGGATAACCTGCGGCAATGTGTGGGCGCGGCCGGCGTGGAAGTTCAACAGTTTGTGTTGAACCCGCTTGCCTCTGCCGAAAGCGTGCTGACCGAACAGGAGCGCCAGATGGGTGTGGTGGTGTGCGATATTGGCGGCGGTACCACCGACCTTGCCATTTATGTCAATGGAGATGTGTGGCATACGATGGTGCTGGCGGTGGGCGGCAATCACGTCACCCAGGATATTGCCCACGGCTTGCGCCTGCCGCTGGCTCAGGCGGAGGATGTGAAGAAACAGCAGGGTCATGCTGTGCGCGCCGAGGTGGGGGCGGAGGAGTATTTCTCGATCCGCCCGTTTGGCGAGGAACGCCCGGTACAAATCAACCGCAAGGAACTTGCCGAAATCATCGAAGCGCGCGTGGAAGAGATCTTTGCCCTCGCCCTGCAGGAGATCAAACGCTCCGGCTACGACGGTCTCCTGCCGGCCGGCATGGTGTTGACTGGCGGCGCCTCGGCGCTGCCCGGCATCAAGCGGCTTGCCTCGCGCGTGCTGAACATGCCCGTGCGTACCGCCCAGCCGGAAAACCTGCACGGGCTGGTGGATCGTTTGAACTCTCCCGCTTATTCCACCAGCGTGGGCTTGCTGCGGTGGTTCATGTCCATGCAGGACCAGGAACTCAGAACCGGGCGTGAACGCCGCACGAAAGGAGAACGACGTGTGAACTTGAACTTTGTCCGCAAAATCATCGGCAGAATTCTGCCCTGACGCAAGAGACCGCTTGCACAATACGTATTGTGTAAGAGACGTTCTCTAACGTCGGCATGGCCTGTGCAGTCCAATACAGGAACATTAAAAAACAACGTTCCAGTAACAAAAGCAAGTATCATCAGACCAATGTTTGAACGGAGGAAGCAATGGACTCGACTTATCGAAACAATGCAGAGCAACAAACAGAAACGTACGCCCGCATCAAAGTCATCGGCGTAGGTGGCGGCGGCTCGAACGCCGTCAACCGCATGATAGACGAAGGAATTCAAGGCGTGGAATTCATCGTCGCCAACACCGATGCACAGGCTTTGATGCTCGCCAAAGCCCCTGTCCGTGTCCGCCTGGGCGATAAACTCACGCGCGGGCTAGGCGCCGGCGGCGACCCCGAAATCGGGCGCAAAGCCGCCGAAGAATCATCCGACGAACTCTATAACGTGCTGAAAGGCGCGGATATGGTCTTCGTCACAGCGGGGATGGGCGGCGGTACCGGCACCGGCGCTGCGCCGGTGGTGGCGCAAATCGCCAAAGAAAGCGGCGCCCTCACCATTGGTGTTGTCACACGTCCCTTCACATTCGAAGGCATGCGCCGCATGCAGGCGGCTGAGATTGGCATCGGCAAATTCAAAGAACACGCCGATACCCTCATCGCCATCCCCAACGATCGCCTGCTGCAAATTGCCGACAAGCGCGCCTCCCTGCAAGACGCCTTCCGCCTGGCAGATGATGTCCTGCACCAGGGCATTCAAGGCATCTCCGAGTTGATTACCACGCCGGGCCTCATCAACCTGGATTTTGCCGATGTGCGCGCCATCATGTCTGAAGGCGGCGCCGCCCTCATGGCAGTTGGAAAAGGCTCCGGCGATGACCGCGCCAAGAAAGCCGCCGAAGACGCCATCTCCAGCAAACTGCTCGACATCACCATTGACGGCGCACGCGGCGTGCTCTTCAACGTCACCGGCGGTCCGTCCATGACCCTCTTCGAGGTCAATCAGGCGGCGGCAATCATCCGCGAAACCGCTCATCCCGATGTGAACATGATCTTCGGCGCCGTCATTGACCCGAACATGGGCGACGACATCCGCGTCACTGTGATTGCCACCGGCTTCGAACGCAGTTCCATGCCGCGCCGTCTGCTGGAACGCCAGCCGCGCGCCGAAACCCGCCGGGCGGATCCTCCTGCCTATTTCCGCCCCACCGAAAGTGTTTCGGTTGCGGCTGACCAGCAGCCTGGTGAGACCAAATCGGCTGCTCCTCAGCCGCCCATCAACACCGACGACCTCGACATTCCGACCTTCCTGCGGAACCGAAGATAACTACACCGCGCTCCGCCCGGTCATTGAACGTGTGGGGCGCTTCCCAACTGCATCAGTCAAGTCCAGTTCCCTCCCTGCCGGAGCGGTTCTGTGCGCCTGGGCGAGGCGCGCGGAATCGCTCTGTGCGTTTGGGGGGAGCGGTTCTATAAATCACGGATGGTATCGCGCTGTAATATGATGCAGTATCTGTTTCTGTACATGCGGTTAGAGAGTGAAAAACTCTCATCTATTTTCATTGACAGCATCCTATGCTCATGTTATCCTTGGGGGCGTAGGATACCAGCAGTTTGCTTTGGAAACACCAGATCGGCTCACGGTACGTCCGTGAGCCGGTTTTGTTTTACCGCCGTTGAGGCGGCTCCGATGCAACACCCAATGAGTACCCTCCAAAATTCTTTTCTTGCCAAGGAGGCAAAAATGTCGGATCGTATCAACGGTACAGTCAAATGGTTCAATGGAACGAAGGGCTATGGCTTCATCGAACGCGAAAGCGGGGCGGATGTCTTCGTCCACTTTTCCGCGATTGAAGGTGAAGGCTTCAAAAACCTGCAGGAAGGCCAGAAGGTTCAGTTCAAAGTCGAACAGGGACCCAAGGGCCTGCAAGCCGCCAACGTCACTGTCATTGGCTAATTGACGCAAACCCCGATACAAAAAGACCCGGAACACTCGTTCCGGGTCTTTTGATTCGCTGATGGTAGGTGTTGCCGCTTTTGCAAGCGAAACGAGGCTGCCTACCCGTACCTTTGCATGAAGCGTTCCATGCGGTGCAGGGCTTCTTCGATCTTGCTGTATTCGGTGGCGTAACACATGCGCGCAAAGCCCTCCCCGCCGGGACCAAAGGCATTGCCCGGCACCACTGCCACATGTTCCTCACGCAGCAATTTTTCGGCGAAGGTTTCATCGTCCATGCCGGAGGCTCGGATGTTGGGAAAGGCATAAAACGCGCCGCGCGGCTCAAAGGTCCGCAGCCCGAGGCGGTTGAGACCCGCTACCAGTAATTTGCGGCGGCGGTCATATTCCGCCACCATTTCCTGCACATAGGGTTCTCCGCTCTTCAGCGCTTCGAGTGCGGCATCTTGCGCGGTCGTGGGCGCAGACATGATGGTGTATTGATGGATGCGCACCAGCCCCTGAATGATGTCGGCGGGCCCGCAGGCATAGCCGATGCGCCAGCCGGTCATGGCGTAATCTTTGGAGAAGCCGCCCAGCAGCACGGTGCGGTGTTTGAGGCTTTCATCGAGGGATGGGAAGCAGACATGCTCGAAGTCGTACACCAGGCGGTCGTAGATTTCATCCGAGACAACCAGCAGGTTGTATTCTTCCGCAATCTTTGCAATCTCCAGCAGCACCTCGCGCGTGGCGACGGCGCCTGTGGGGTTCGACGGGTAACCGATAAAAATGCACTTGGTGCGCGGGGTAATCGCGCGGCGGATGTCATCCGGGTCCACCATGAAGTTGTTTTCCTCGCGCGCCACCACTTCCACCGGCACGCCGCCAGCCATGATCACCTCCGCCTGATAGGAGACGAAACACGGCGTAGGAATGATGACTTCGTCGCCCGGGTCTAGGATGGCGGTGAAGGTGAGGTACAGCGCCTCCGAAACGCCCACCGTGGCGACAATCTCGTTGGCGGGATCGTATTTCACATGGTAGAGCCGTGAAAGATTATTGGCGATTGCCTGACGCAGTTCCAGCCTGCCCCAGTTGGACGTGTAATGCGTTTCTCCGTTTTGCAGCGAACGGATGCCCGCCTCGAGGACGGGCTTGGGGGTGGTGAAATCTGGCTCGCCGATGCCGAGCGAAATGACATCCTTCATCGTGGCGGCAATATCGAAAAACTTGCGAATGCCCGAAGGCTTGAGCCCCGCCACACGTTTTGAAAGACGGCTTACATTGGTAACTTCCTGCATTGCGCCTCCATGAGGTTAGATGGGTTGAACATGCCATTCGTCGGGGATTTCCCGATACGTGATTTCAAAAGCCTGCCCGTCGGCGGTTTTGACGCGAAAGCCTCGTTCGGCGGGTCCGCGCCAGCGGGCGAAGATTTCCGCAATTTCGAATTTGTGTCCCTGCCAGGTGAGCGAGAGCGGGCGTTCGGCAAAGGTGGAATCGGAGCGGCATTCGACGGCGTTCACAGCAAGACCTCGCTCGCATCGCCGATGTTCAACTGCATGATACATCCATCGCCTCTGCCTTTGACCTTTGCCCGGCTGCCCACGATGGAACGATTCAACGCTGCATCTTTGATCTCGCACCCCGCTTCGAGGATGCTTTCCGTCAGCGTGCTGTTTTCGATTTTGCAGTTTGCGCCAATCGAAACATGCGGACCGATTTTGGAGTTCGAAATTTCGGCTCCGTCGCCAATTGCCACCGGTTCGATGATTTTGATATTCGAAGCGCGAAACTGCCCCATTTGCGAACCCAATTTCTCCAGCAGGATTTTATTCGTGTCGAGGGTCGCTTCGATGGTTCCCGTATCCAGCCAGGTGTTGATTTCGTGAACGCGGATTTTTGCGCCGCGCTCGATCATGATAGACATGGCATCTGCCAAGAAGAACTCATTTTTGAGGGTGTGGTTGCGGCGGAACTGTTCTTCGATGGCGGAGATTAATTCCTGCCCTTCGCGGAAGTAATAACAGCCGGCGATCACCAGGTTGTTTTCCAGCGTTTGCGGTTTTTCGATGAAGCGCCTCACCCAGCCGTCCTCGCCCACCTCCGCCACCCCAAAGCGGCGCGGATCGGGCACCGGCATCACCCAGGCAACTGAATCGGCTGTTTCGTGCGCGAGAAATGAGAAGTCCGTTTCGATCAGCGTATCCGAAAAAACCATCTGCATCGGTCCGTGCAGATAGTCGCGCGCCAGCCACAAGGCGTGCGATTGTCCCTTCATTTCGTGCTGAACGACATAATGCGCCTTGATGTGGGGATATTTTTCCTTGATGAAGGCGGGGATTTGCGTTTCTCCAAGAAACGGACCGACGATGAACACATACTCCAGATTCTCGGCATTTGGCATGGTCTTGAACATATCCAACAGGTGTTCCAGGGTGGTTTTGCCTGCCACGCTGACGAGCGGTTTGGGCTTGCTGTACGTGTGGGGTCGCATGCGCGTTCCCCAGCCTGCCATGGGAATCGCAATTTTGAAGGTTTCAGTCACAATATCTGGCTCCATGATGAGAAGGATCGTCGGGAGGGCAAAAAATCCACGTGCTGTATGGGCGCTCTCCGGAAAATACCGCATTCGTGCGGCTATTGTACCAATGAAAAGACGGTGAAAAGGCACTGCGGTTACCTTTCCACCGTCTTGGTTGGTTGGGTCAGGCGTGACCCAGCACCGGGTGCGGTTTATACGGTTCTTCGAGGCGCTGCACCTCTTCGGGGCTTAATTGGATTTCGAGGGCGGCAAGGGCTTGTTCGAGGTGTTCCATGCGGGTGGCGCCGATGATGGGGGCGGTGATGTGCGGCTTGTTCAACAGCCACGCCAGCGCAATCTGCGAGGCGCTTACGCCGCGCTCCCGCGCCACCTCTGCTGCGCGTTCCGCCACCGCGAAATCCTCCTCGCGGAAGTATAGTTGTGCGGCAAAGGCGTCGTTTTGCGAGCGGGCAGTTTCCCTTCCGCTGCGGCTGCGCGCAAAAAAGCCGCGCGCCATCGGGCTCCACGGAATCAGACCCACGCCCTGATCGAGGCAAAGCGGAATCATCTCGCGTTCCTCCTCGCGATAGACCAGGTTGTAGTGATTTTGCATCGAGACGAAGCGCGTCCAGCCGTGAAGTTGAGCGGTGTACTGCGCCTTGGAAAACTGCCACGCAAACATGGACGACGCGCCGATGTAACGTGCCTTGCCCGCGCGGACGACATCGTTTAACGCCTCCATCGTTTCTTCGATGGGGGTTTGGTAATCCCAGCGGTGGATTTGATACAGGTCCACGTAGTCCATGCCCAGGCGCTGCAGCGATTTGTCAATCGCATCCAGGATGTGCTTGCGCGAGAGGCCGCGGTCGTTGACGTTATCGCTCATTTGACCGTGAACTTTGGTGGCGATGACGACATCTTCGCGCCGCACGCCGAATTCCCGCAGCAGTTTGCCGGTGATGCGTTCGCTTTCGCCCAGGGAATAGACATCGGCGGTGTCGAAGAAGTTGATGCCCGCCTCCAGCGCCCGCCGTATAAAGGGCTTTGCCTCTTCTTCCTCCAAAATCCAACTGCGCCACTGCTTGGAGCCGTAACTCATCATGCCCAGGCACAGCCGCGAGACCTTCATCCCTGTCTTGCCGAGGTTGACATATTGCATGAATTTCTCCTGTATGTTTGTTGCGATAGATTATACAACCCCCGCAAAAAAAACGCCCCTTATTGGGCGGGGCGGCTTGGAAAGGCGGACCAGGCTGAAGGTCAGGGGAGAGGCGCCGGGCGCAGCGCAAACAGAATGTTCTCGCGCAGGTCGGAGAAGAATCCCAGCGGCAGGCGGAAGGGCGCCGGGTTCGTCATGTTATCCAGCGGCAGGTAGTATAACTCGGTGCGGCTGTTTTGCCCTTTCTCTATATCTTGGAAGGCGAAGAGCATGTAGGCGCCATCGGGGCTGAAGATGGCGTTGCGGTAACAGCATTTGCCGAGGGGGGTGAGCAGGGTCTCCTGTGCGGAGGCGCTATTGTACAAGTAGAGAGTGCCATAGCCGCCATTGCGGATAAAGGTGTTGAAGAGGAAGCGGCTGCCGCCGTCCCAGTGATAGGCAGGGATGAGCGGATAGTTGGTGTATCCTTCGGGGATGAAGCGGCTGCCGGGGAATTCGTCAATCACCAGCGGGTCTACGGCGCGGCAGCGCTGCAAATCCACTTGCAGAATGCGGATGGTGTTGCCAATGCGCTGACCGATGGCGCTTTGATACAGGATTGCCAGCTGTGCGCCATCTGCCGACCATTGGGCGCTTTTGACCGCCACAATCGGATAGTCCACACACAAGCCGGGCAGGCGCTGCAGTTCGAAGGCGGAGCGGGCGCTTGCCAACAGGCTGGGGTCGTAGGGCAGGACGATGAGCCGCCGCTCAATGCTGATGGCTGTAAATTTGCCATCGGGCGAGAGGCGGAAGCCTTCGAAGTAGTTGGCGTTGAAGCAGAAGAGCCGTTCTGGCTGAGGCTGCGCCGCTTCTACGTTGAGTTTGTACACGCATTTGCCCTCGCCGTACAGCAGTTCGGTGTTGGAAAGCCATTGCAGGTCGAATTTGGGGATGCGGCTGTTGGTGAGTTGTGTGAAGGTTTTGCCTTCAATATCCATCAGGTACACCTCGCGGTTGGAGGTGAACGCCAGGCCGGTTGCGCCGCCGGGAGCGAAGATGGGAATCGCTGTGGGCGAGGGGGACGGCATTCCGCTGGGGGGCGGGGTGGGCGATGCGGTGCTGGAAGACGTGGGGGAGGGCAAAGGCGGGGGAAGGGTGACCGTGACCGGGTCGGTGGGAGCGGCGGACGGAAAGCCGATGGCAGCCCATACTCCAAACAGGAGCAGGATCAGCGCAGCGCCTCCCATCAGTTTCCACACGGTCTTTCTGGACCTGGGAACTGGTTCCGGCGCCGGCGGAGCCTGAGGCGCCTCAGCCTTGCGCGGCGGGAGCGGCGTGAGGAGTTTGACGCCCGGCGCAGCGCTGGGGGGGATGGCTTCGAGGAAGGCGTTGGCAAATTCGGCGCAGGTGTTGTAGCGGTCATCGGGGTTTTTTGCCATCGCTTTCTTGAGGGTGTCTCCCAATGCCGGGGGCAGGTTGGGGTGGATGGCAAGCAGGTCGGGCGGGGGTTCGGTGGCGTGTTTGAAGGCAAGGGCGAGAGGGGTGGTGGCTTCGAAGGGGGCTTTGCCGCTCAGGATTTCGAAGAGCAGCACAGCCAGGCTGTAGAGGTCGCTGCGGCCGTCGGTCTCTTCGCCGCGCGCCTGTTCGGGGCTCATGTAGCGCGGCGTGCCGATGATGCCGGAGTGGGTGATGCGCGTGGCAGCCTGGGCAAATTTGGCAATGCCAAAATCGGAGATGAAGGCGTTGCCGCCCTCATCGAAGAGGATGTTGCCGGGTTTGAGGTCGCGGTGGATGATGCCTTTGCGGTGGGCGTAGTCGAGGGCATCGGCGAGGCGCAGCAAGAGGAAGACGGCTTGTTCGAGGTCGAGGCTGGCGGCGTTGATGCGGTCGGCGAGGGAGCCGCCGCTCATGTAGCGCATGACGTAGAACAACTGGTTGTTGTCGTGTCCCACGTCATAGACGGGGACGATGGCGGCGTGTTCGAGTTTGGCAATGATTTTGGTTTCGCGCGTGAAGCGTTCGCGCAGTTCGGGGTCTTCGAGCAGTTCAGGCTTGAGGACTTTGAGCGCCACCTCGCGTTCAAAGAGCGGGTCGTAGGCGCGATAGACGGTCGCCATGCCGCCAACGCCCAGTTCGGCGAGGATTTCGTAACGGTTGAATTTCCGTTGGGGTGTGTTCACTTGCGCTCCAGTACCTGAAATCTAGTATAACGAGGCGCTTGGAGCAGAAGCGATACATTTGGATTACAGAAACCGGGGGATTTCCTCCGCTTGTGCGCGCCCGGTTACGACTGCAGTCTTTCCCATTCGTTGAGGCGCTCGTCCATTTCGCGCTGGATGCGTTCGTATTCGGCGCCGAGTTTGGCGGCTTCGGCGGGCTGCACAAAGGGACTATCCAACTGGGCGGTGAGGTTTGCCAGGGTCGCTTCCAGTTGAGCGATGGTGTTTTCGAGTTCCTGCAATTGCGCCAGGCGGCGTTTTTCCTCTTTCGTCTTCGCGTTGGAGGGCGAACGCTTCGCAGCGGATGCGGCTTTTGCCGTTTGCTCCGCCTGCTGCGCTGCCAGCCGTGCCGCTTCTTTTTCACGCGCTTCTTTCATCTCGGAGTAGGTGCCTTTGAAGACCGTCAACTGCGATTCGTCGGGGTTGATTTCCCAAATTTGGGTGGCGAGCGCGTCAATCAAATAGCGGTCATGGCTGACGAGCAGGATGGTGCCCTGATAGGCATCCAGCACGGCTTGCAGCACCTCCTGCGAGGGAATGTCGAGGTGGTTGGTCGGCTCGTCGAGCAGGAGCAGGTTGGTATCTTGCAGGGCGAGTTTGGCGAGGGCAAGGCGTCCGCGTTCTCCGCCGGAGAGCATCGAAACCTTCTTGAAGGCGTCGTCGCCGGAGAAGAGATATTTACCGAGATAATCGCGCGCCTGATACGGGAGCATGCCGGAGGCTGCCATGATTTCTTCCAGCACGGTTTTTTCGGGGTCGAGGCCCTCATGCGCCTGCGCGAAATAGCCAATGTGAAGACTCGCTCCCAGAACCACCTCCCCAGCCACAGGGGCGAGAGAACCGAGGATGGTCTTGAGAAAGGTGGATTTACCGGCGCCGTTGGGTCCGATCAGGGCGGCGCACTCCAGGCGTCTTAGTTCCAGGTCTGGGCAGGCGAACAGCGCCTTTTCGGGCAGGCTGCCTTCCGCTGCGTAGCCGATGACCAGGTCCCGCGTGCGCAGCACCAAATCGCCGGAGCGGCTTGCCGAATGCAGATGCAAGTGCAGAGGCGGGGTGGTGCGCTGCGGCGGGCGCAGGGCGCGCACGCGGCGCTCGGCTTCTTCCACACTGAACGGGCTGGTGGTGGTTTCCACGTCCAATTGCGACCAGTTGCGGCTGACCGCCTCCAGCCCCACCTGTTCGATGGCCTGCACCACGCGCGTAAGACGTTTGAGTTTGCCCTTTGCCTGCAGGGTGTTTTGCCCGGAAATGTTTTTCTTGATGTATTCCACCTCGCGCAGCAGTTTTTCCTTTTCGCTTTCGAACACTTCGAAGCGGTGCGCCCAACGGATTTCGCGCTCCTGCAGGTAGGTGCTGTAATTGCCGCGGTAAAACTCCGAACCGCTCGCCGCCATTTCGAGCAGCGCGTTACAGGTATGATCCAGAAAATAGCGGTCATGCGAGACGATGATCGCCGCGCCCTCCCATTGCGAGAGATAGCCCTCCAGCCATTCCACGGCTTTGATATCGAGATGGTTGGTCGGCTCATCCAGCAGGAGCAAATCGGGGTTCGATAGCAGCAAACGCGCCAGATGCGCCCGCGTGCGCTGACCGCCCGAAAGATGATCGAGCGACATATGAAAATCGGATTCGTCGAACCCCAGGCCGGTCAACACCTGTTTGATGCGCAGCGGATACACATACCCGCCGCGCCGCTCGAACTCCTGCTGGGCGCTTCCATAGCGGACCAAAGCCTGGTCCCGCTTCGATGGGTCCGACATCTCCGCTTCGAGTTTTTCCAACTCGCTTTGCATGCGGATCAGGTCGGCGAACGGCTCGAGGCACACATCCCACAACACCCCTTCGAGTTCGAAATCCGCTTCCTGGGAAAGATAGCCGATGCGCAGGTTTTTCGCGCGCGTAATCGTCCCGCCCGAGGCTTCCTCTTGACCGATGAGGATGCGTAGCAGAGTCGTCTTGCCGATGCCGTTCGGACCGACAATCGCCAGCCGCGCGCCTTTGGCAACCGAAAACGTGACCCCGGAGAACAGGTCTTCGGCGCCGAAGGATTTAGAGAGGGAACTTACGCTAATCAGGGACATGGTGATTGGAATGCCCGCCCATTATAAATGAGTCCGCCGCAGGAAAGTTGTTTCCCTTCCCGTTTGTTTTGGGGACGCATGATAAACGCTGCCGCTGTTGATTCAAAGAGAAACATCTGCGTTTTTGCGTTTATCTGTGGCGAAACCATATTTTTCAAATGCTCTGTTGCAATGATGTCATTGCGAGACGCCAAAGGCGGCGAAGCAATCTCTCCTCTGTCAGAAGACTGCTTCGTGACGCCAAAGCGCCACTCGCAGTGACAAATTTTCAAGATGTTGGCAACAAAGCATTTTTCAAGCACTTTCTCAGCCAGTTATCATCGTCCATGGCGCGGCAAGGATGTTTTGGTCTAGCCGCCGGATTTCGCTCCCGCTGTGAAGCAACAAGCCGCCCAGGGCGTGAGGGTGTGTACGCAGGAAAGCCTGCAAACCAGCGATATCACCATATCCGGGATGGGCGGTGGCTTTGATTTCGATGGCGATCACCTTTCGTCCATGCTCGATGACGAAATCCACTTCCTGCCCTTCACGCGTGCGCCAGAAAAACAAGCGGCCCGCTGGAACCAGCAGGTGAGTCAACAGGCGCAAATGATGATACATCAGCGTTTCGAAATAGGCTCCATACTCGCGCGCTTTGCGGAGTTCTTCGGGTGTGTAATACCCCGAAAGAAAGACAGCCAGCCCCGGGTCGCTGAGAAAGGCTTTTGGCGATTTGAGCAATCTCGTTGTATGACTCACCGTATAAGCCGGGAGGCGCTCGAACAGATGGGTGGTTTCCAACAGGTTGAGATAGCGGTGTGCGGTTGGCTGAGATAGCGCGGCATCGCGGGCAAGTTCGGACTGATTCAATAACTGACCGGAACGCAAGGCAAGCAGTTCCATGAGTTTGCGAAAATCGAGCAAGGCTTCAATTTGGGCAATCTGGCGCAGGTCGCGTTCGAGATAGGTCGCCACGTACCCATCCCACCAGCGAATCCAAGCCTGCGGATTTTCCAAGGTAAGGAGGGGAGGCATCAGCCCGCGCAGCAAAATCTCGCTCGCATCGGGAGGTGGCTGCGGCAGACTCTCTTCCTGAGGAAAGTCTCCTTCCAACAGGCGTTTCAGCAGGTCTGGCGGTTGAACGGCGTGGATTTCTCCCAGAGACATAGGGGCAAGAACGAGATAGACGGCTCGGCCCGCCAGACTTTCGCTGACCTGTTTCATCAGCAGCAGGTTGGCAGACCCCGAAAGGACAAAGCGATATTTCCCCGGCTGCTCATCCACAGCGCGTTTAACGGCGCTGAGCAGTTCCGGCGCTTTCTGCACTTCGTCCAGGATGATGGTTTCGGCGCCGGCCCATAGGGCTTGCGGGTCGCGGCGGGCCTGGGCGAGCACATCAAAATCATCCAGAGTGTGATAGCGCCAGTGGCGAAAAGGTTCGGCGTTGCGTAACAGGGTGCTTTTCCCCACTTGGCGCGCGCCGGTCAGAATGGTGACAGGATGGCTGCGGACACTTTCTTGCAGCAGGGGGGTGATCCAGCGCTCTATATAGCGAGGAGATGGTGAATAATTATTATTCATGTTGTGAATAATAATGCATTTCCAGCTTTTGTCAAGCAGAGGTTACTGTGATTGCCCATCCTGCCCGGGCTTTTGTTGGCGCATTAGAAAATACAACGCTGATACTTACACCGAACGCAAGCGCAGTGTGACCGCAGAACTTTTTTATCAGCGAGATGGTTTGCTCCTGCTCTTCAGGCAGAGCCGAACAATTTCACTTCTCCTCCTCATCTGCCTCGTGTAAATGACCGGGCTTCTCCTTCCCCAACTCCAGTGACCGTTGATACGCCGCCCACACTGCCCGCGAAATCGCCGTGCGGAATCCCGCCTTTTCCAGATAATACAACGCCTCGGCAGAAGTCCCGCCCGGCGAGGTGACCTGATTCCGCAGCGTGGCGGGGTGACGTCCCGCCGCCTGGTAGAAAGCAGCCGAACCTTTGATGGTTTGCAGCACCAGCTGCTCGGCAATGCGGCGCGGAAACCCCATATGCACCCCGGCGTCAATCAGGGCTTCGGTGAACAGAAACACATACGCCGGTCCCGAACCGGAAAGAGCCGTTGCCATATCGAGGTAACTTTCATCCTCCACAAAGACCTCCTCTCCCAGCGCTCCAAGCAGCGCGTGCGTGATCTCCTGCTGTTCGGGCGTCACCTCCCTCGAACATGTCCACACCGTAATGCCCTCGCCGATCTGCCCCGGCGTGTTCGGCATGGAGCGCACCACTGCCTTATGCTTCAAGCCCGTGCTGATCTTCTTCAGGCTGGCGCCGGCAATGATGGACAGCACCAGCGCCTGCGGGCGGATGCCTTTCAGCCCTTTCATCACCTCGCTCAGCCGCTGCGGCTTGACCGAAAGCACCACCACATCCGCACCGGCCGCCGCCGTGGAGTTATCCGTCGTCGTGTGAATGCCATACTTCTTCTGCAATTCCGCTCCGCGTTCAGCGCGCGGACCCGCCGCAATGATGTTCGCAGGCACGGCAAGTTTCTTGCGTAACAAGCCTGCAATCATAGCTTCCGCCATCACACCAGGACCGATAAATGCAATCTTTTTCTTGAGCATGGATGCCTCCAATCGAATTCGTTGACTGTACTTTCGCCAATTTTAGTGGATTACGAAAACCCTGCCGAAGCTGCGCTCTCTTGCGCAAATTCGGCGTTAGAGAACGCCAAATACGCTCTCTCGTGAAGGATTAAAAGCACCATATTTCGTATAAGACATAAAAAGGCGAAACTACAGTTCGTTGATTATAAACACATGTCGCCGCAACAACCCTGCAGAGGCAGCCTCCTGTTTGCGCCGGACGGCATTTCTCCTCTCCTCCCACGCCAAAGATTTGGTAAGATACTGCCATGCGACTCAAACCCCTCTGCCTGCTTCTCACCCTGCTCATCCTGACGGCCTGCCAGCCGGCGCTTCCCTCCACGCCGACGGCTGTTCCTCCTCCCCCCACCGCCACCGCCCCTCCGACCTCCACTCCCACCGCCGCCGCTACAGCCTCTCCCTCCCCCGCGCCGACTCTCACCCCCACGCCTGCGCCTCACGCCTCCCGTGTCCTCATCCTCAGCATAGATGGTCTCCGCCCTGATGCCATTCTTGCCGCTCCCATGCCCAACCTGCTCAACCTGATGCAGGAAGGCGCTTATACCCTCTCTGCCCAAACGGTGTTCCCCAGCGTCACGCTGATTTCCCATGCCTCCATGCTCACCTCAACTTGCCCATCCAAACACGGCGTGTACTGGAACGATTACCAGCCCGCCCTCGGTTACGCCCAAGGCACCGATCTGTTCGACCTTGCTCATGCCGCCGGCTTGCAGACCGTTATGTACGTGGGCAAGGAAAAACTCCGTCAGGTCACCGAACCCGGCAGTGTGGATATTTTTACCTACGTCAACGATCGCGACCTGGTCGTGGCAGATACCCTCATTGCCAATTTCCCGCCGCAGTTTAGTGTGCTGTTCGTCCACTTTCCTCTCGTGGATGGAGTGGGTCACGAGCATGGCTGGATGTCCTGGCAGCAACTCAGTGTGGCATCCCGCGCTGACGAAGCGCTGGGGAACATCCTTGCCGAACTCGATGCGCGCGGCTTGCGCGGCGAAACGCTCATCATCGTTACCTCCGATCACGGCGGGCACAACACCACTCACGGCTCGCGCCTGCCCGAAGATATGACTATCCCCTGGGTGGCTGTTGGGCCGGGCGTGCAGCCCAAGGCGTTGACCACCTCGGTCCACACGATGGATACTGCTGCCACTGCGGCCTTTGCGCTCGGTCTGCCCATCCCGCCCGAATGGGACGGCGCGCCGCTCTACGAAGCGTTTGGCTTGCCAGTGGAGCGCGTATCTGCGCCGTGCGAGTGAGAAAATACCTTTTGCTCGTGCGGATATTTTGCTTGTGCGGATTGTCAAATCCGCATATCGCCTATGCCGTGCGAATGGGAAAAATGTTCAAAAAAGAGCCCCTCCACATTGTCTTGCTCATTCTGGCGTTGATCGCCGCGTGGTATCTCTGTCTCACCGTCATCCTGCCGAATATAGACGCCCGCATCGAATACGAGAAGCGCGTTCTCGCCGGGCAGCAGGAACCGCCGTATCAATACAGAGTCTTGCAGCCGCTGGCGGGCAGGATGCTGCAATCGGCGGCTTTTGTCTTGTTGGGAGATGAGCGCCTGGCGCATATCTTTGCGTCTGCGTTTCTTTCCTTTCTGACATTCTTGGGAATCTTCACGGCTTTTCATGCTTACCTGAGGACCGATTTTTCCGCCGGCACGGCGCTCATTGGAACCTTGTTGCTCATGGCGGTTATACCGTTATCGGTGAGCGGGTACTACATGGAAGGCGATTACATCAACCTGCTGTTTTACATTCTGGGGTTAATGCTCATCCGCCGCCAAAAAGATGCCTGGCTTCCAGCCCTGATGGGGGTGGGCGCGCTCAACCGCGAACAAATCGTCTTCCTGCTGGTATGGTATCTTGCCTTTCTCGCCGGACAAAGAAGGCTGACCGCGCGGCGCATGGTTTGGGCTGCGGCAGGGGCGGCTTTTTGGCTCGCCGTATTTCTCGGTCTCCGCATGTATTTTGGCTTCAAACCCAGCCAATATACGTATGCGCTGCATGTGGCGCACAACACCGACCTGACCTCCTTGTTCACGTTGATCCTCCCCTTGTGGTTTGCAAACGTGGCGGGCTTTGTGGTGATGTCTGTGATGGCGTTTCGCAAAAGCAATCTCTTCTATCAACTGTCTTTGATCAGTTTAGCGGCTTACACTGTTTTGTTCTTCTTCAACGGAAACATGTGGGAACTGGCAAAATTCCTGCCGGCGTACCTGATTCTCATTCCCATGAGTTTGCAAACGCTGACGGGTGAATTCGTTCCCGAAGCCGCCGCGCTGTCCCGTCCAGCCTGAAGCGTGTATCCTTCCCGCTGTCTTTGTGTTGTTTTGCAGTAGAATTCAGCCCGCAATACATCTCGTTTACAGGACAGCACGATGAAAAGAATTGGAATACTCACCAGTGGAGGCGATGCCCAGGGGATGAACGCGGCAGTCCGCTCGGTGGTGCGAACCGCTCTGGATAAGGGCCTCGAGGTCTATGCCATCTACGAAGGGTTTCAGGGGATGGTGGATGATGGTGATTACATCCGCAAAATGGATTGGGATTCGGTGGGGGGAATCCTGCAATTGGGCGGCACCATGATCGGGTCGGCGCGCTGCGAACGTTTTTACACGCGCGAAGGACGCCGCCTCGCGGCAAAGAACCTCATCAAAGCCGGCATCAACGGGCTGATCGTCATCGGCGGCGACGGCTCGCTGACCGGCGCAAACATCTTTTGGCAGGAATGGGCGGAGCATCTCTCCGACTTGACCGCCAGCGGCGAAGTGACCGCCGAAGAAGCCGCCGCCTGCCCCAGCCTTTCCATTGTGGGGCTGGTTGGCTCGATTGACAACGACTTCAGCGGCACCGATATGACCATTGGCACCGATACCGCTCTTCACCGCATTACCGAAGCGGTAGATGCCATCACCAGCACCGCCGCCAGCCATCAGCGCACCTTCGTCGTCAAGGTGATGGGACGCAACTGCGGCTACCTGGCGCTGATGGGCGCCCTGGCCACCGGTGCCGATTGGGTGCTCATCCCCGAATCGCCGCCGGATGTGGCAAACTGGCAGGATGTCCTTGCCGAGCGCCTCAAAGCCGGACGAAAAGCCGGGCGCCGCGACAGTATCGTTATTCTCGCTGAAGGCGCCCGCGACCGCGATGGGAAATACATTGGCTCCAGCGATGTGCAGCGCGCCCTCGAAGAACGCCTGGGAGAAGAAGTGCGCGTCACCGTGCTGGGGCACGTTCAGCGCGGCGGAAGCCCCAGCGCCTACGACCGCATTTTGGGGACGATGATGGGCAACGAAGCCGTGAAGGCGCTGCTTGCCATGCAGCCCGGCGACGAACCGCTGGTCATTGCCATCCGCAACAACCGCATGACGCGCGTGCCGCTCATGGAAAGCGTGCGCCGCACGCAAGCCGTGGCGGAAGCGGTGGAAGCAAAAGACTTCGACCGCGCCATTTCCCTGCGCAGCGGCTCTTTCAGGGATATGTTTCTCACCTTTAAGACGATGGTGCGCGCGCTGCCGCACCCGATTGACCCGCTGAGGAAGCGTTTTCGCATTGCGGTGATGAACGCCGGCGCGCCCGCGCCGGGCATGAATACCGCCGCCCGCGCTGCCATTCGCCTGGGGCTGGACCGGGGTCACATTATGCTGGGCGTCCACAATGGCTTTGAAGGTTTGATTGAAGGCGATCTGGAAGCCATGGATTGGATGAGCGTCAGCGGGTGGGCCATACGCGGCGGCTCGATGCTGGGGACCACTCGCCGCATCCCCAAAGGGCGCGACTTGTACAGCATCGCGCGCGTCATCGAAGACAATAAAATTGACGCCCTGCTTGTCATCGGCGGCTGGACTGCCTATGAAGCCGTCTTTAACCTGATGAAGGAACGTCCGAACTTCCCTTCCTTCAACATTCCGATGATCTGTCTGCCCGCTTCGATCAACAACAATCTGCCCGGCTCCGAGTTCAGCATCGGCGCCGATACCGCCCTCAACAGCATTGTGGATGCGGTGGATAAGATCAAACAGTCGGCGGTGGCAACGCGGCGGGTCTTTGTGGTGGAAGTGATGGGGCATTACTGCGGCTATCTGGCGCTGATGGGCGGCATTGCCACCGGCGCCGAGCGCGTCTATCTGCACGAGGAGGGCGTCAAACTGCGCGACTTGCAAGCCGATGTGGAAAAACTACTGACAGGGTTTCATTCCGGCAAGCGGCTGGGGCTGATGATCCGCAGCGAATATGCCAACCCCGTGTATACCACCGACTTTATGTGTT
Source organism: Anaerolineae bacterium (assembly GCA_037440905.1). Taxonomy (GTDB): domain Bacteria; phylum Chloroflexota; class Anaerolineae; order Anaerolineales; family Villigracilaceae; genus Defluviilinea. The sequence goes on from JBBITE010000002.1 coordinate 73,522, forward strand.
CGCTGTTTACCGAAGAGGGCAGAGGGGTGTTCGATGTGCGTCCGGCGATTCTCGGTCACTTACAGCAGGGCGGCGACCCCTCGCCCTTCGACCGCATTCAAGCCACGCGGCTGGCGGGCATGTGCCTGGATTATCTGCTGGATCAATGTGAAAAGGGTAAGCACAACAGCGCCTTCATCGGCATGCAAAATGGACAGATTCACTTTCACGATATGCGCGATTTCGACCGCATGATTGACGCCGAGTTTCAGCGCCCCAAAGAGCAGTGGTGGCTGAGCCTGAAAGATATTGCCGACCTGCTTTCCAAGACCGGTCCCAGTGATGAACAGGGATGAAAGCCAGTTCACCACAGAGTGCACGGAGAGCACGGAGTCAGTGTAAGAGAACGCCGACTGCGTAGTTACGGACTGATGTTACGCACCGTCCCGAAGGTTTGGAGCGAAAGCAAACCTGACTCTCGAGAACCTTCGGGACGTTTTTTTAATCCCTTGATAATTTGTCACTGCGAGCGGCGTCAAGGCGCTGCGAAGCAGCCTTCTGACAGCGAGGAGATTGCTTCGCGGCTGGTCTCGATACGAGCGAGAAGAACACTGGCTCTACTTGACCAGCGTCTCGCAATGACACCCTTGCAACAGGGAATCTTCTATGCTTTTCTGCGCCGCAGGAGGATGCCCAATCCCAGCAGGGCGAGCAGGGCGGCGAGGATGCCGGCAATGGTCAAGGCGCTGGAACCTGTATCTGTTGCGGGGACGGTTGCCGGCTCGGTGGTGGGTTCGGGTGCGGGGCGTTCCTCTTCGATGACGAAGACAGCCGTTGTGCGGGCGGGAATGTCGAATGCGCCGTTTTCATACGAGGCGCTCTTGACCATCTCATCGGCGGAGGTTTGCTGGATGGGATGTAAGCGGTAGGTTCCGGCAAGCGCTGCGTCGCTGAAGGTCACCGCTTCGGGGCGGGCGTTGAAGAAGACGACGAGTTCCTTGTAGTTTGCGTCGAGGTTGTCCACGTCGTTTAGGCGCATGACGATGAGCCCGGGGAGGGCTGAGGGTCCGTTGTTGAGGAAGGAGACCGAGCGTTTGATTTGGTCTGCGGTTTGAAGGCGGAAGAGGGGGGAACTCTTGCGGATTTGCAGGAATTCGCGGAAGACGGCTGAGGCGAAGGTGATGTCTGTTTGGGCGGGAACAAGCGCCGGGTCGGCGAGAAGCGGTTTGTAGATGTCCCATTGACCTGTGCCTTCGATGGGCAGCCCAACGCCGAAGTTGTTCGTTTCGTAGGTCCAATCCAGTTTGTTGTACCAGTCGCCGGAGTTGTAGGAGTTGGGGTCGAAGGATTTGGAGCGCAGGAGGTCGTCGCCGGCGTGGAAGAAGGGCACGCCCTGGCTGAGCATGACGATGCTGAGGGCGAGGTTGTTCATGCGGATGCGCTCTTGCAGGGAGGCTTGGGCCGGGGCTTTGACTTGAATGGCGTCGAAGAGGGTCTGGTTGTCGTGGGCGGAGACGTAGATGATGTTTTCCTGTGGGTCGGCGGTGTAGCCGGCGGGCGAGCCGTTGTAGGAGATGAGGCGGCCGGGTGCCTGGCTGCCATCGGCGCGGGTGAGGGGGAAGTCTGCCAGGTTGCCTGCCAAGCCGAGGCGAATCCAGTCGGTGTAGTTGTTGAGGGTGATTTGCTGGTCTTCGGCGCTGCGTTTTTCGCTGGCGTTGTTGGCGAGGAGCAGCCCGCTGGCAAAGCCCTGCAGACGGACATCGTCGAAGGGGTTGCCGCCGCGCACGGCGTCGCGCAGACGGTCGTTGAAGACGCCGATGCCGCTGCCGCCGATGTTGAGTTGGGTGGCGTTTTTGCCGCGGGCGTTGTTGGCGACTTCGCCGAAGTTCCAGCCTTCGCCGTAGATGTAAATGGATTTTCCATCCACGCCGTCTTTTTCGAGGGTGAGGGAATCGAGCGCGGCGCGGACGGCGAGCATGTCATCGAGCATGTGGTGACCCATGAGGTCGAAGCGGAAGCCGTCCACTTTGTAGGCTGTTGCCCAGGTGAGGACGGAGTCGATCATGAGTTTGCGCATCATGTTGTGTTCGGTGGCGGTGTTTTCGCAGCAGGTGGATTTTTCTACCGCGCCGTCGGCGTTGAGGCGGTGGTAGTAGCCGGGCACGATGCGGTCGAGGACGGAGTTGGGACTCTGCCCGCTGGCGTTGGTGTGGTTATAGACCACGTCCATGACGACGCGCAAGCCGCTTTGATTGAGCGCTTGCACCATTTCACGGAATTCGACGATGCGCGGTGTGCCGTTTGGGTCGGTGGCGTAACTGCCTTCGGGGGTGGTGTAGTGGAGCGGGTCGTAGCCCCAGTTGAAGCCGTCTGTGCCTGTGATGGCGCTGACCGCGATGGACTGCTGATCTGAATCGGGCGGGAGGGCTTTGAGCGCCTGCTCGTCCACGGTCTGCCAGGTGGACTTGTCCTCGTTGACGCTGGCGATGTCGAAGGCGGGCAGCAGGTGGATGTGAGTGAGTCCTGCTTGCGCCAAGGCGGTGAGGTGTTTCATCCCGTTCGAGTCTTTGACGGTGAAGGCTTTGTAGGTGCCGCGCCATTCTTCGGGCACGGTGGCATCGCTGATGCTGAAGTCGCGGATGTGCAGTTCGTAGAGGACGATATCTTCGGGGGCGGCAAGAGGCGGTTTGGAGAGGGCATCCCAGCCCTGGGGTTTGAGGGCAGCGTCGTTCAGGTCCACGATTTGGCTGCGTGTGCTGTTCATCGAGAGGCTGAGGGAGTAGGGGTCGGTGACGAGGTTGGTTTCGATCTTGCCGCTGGAGGGGGCAAAGACTTTGACTTCATAGAGGTAGTATTTGCCTTTCCAATCGGGGTCGCCGCTCACGCTCCACACGCCGCTGGCGGAATCCCACTGCATGGGGATTTTGCTGGCGTAGGAGGCTTTTTCGGTATCGTAGAGGAAGAGTGTGACAGACTGGGCGGTGGGCGCCCACAGGCGCAGGGTAGGGATGCCATCCTCGAAGGTAACGCCAAGGTCGCCGTCGTAGGGATACAGGTCATCCAGCACGCCGGGAAGTTGGACGCCGGTTGCATCCACATCTTTGCCGGCCTGGGTGCGGGCGACCACAGCCACCTGCCCTTTGAGGATGTCGGCGAGGTTGGAGGTATCGGTGAGTTTGAAGACGGCATACTCGCGCAGGTGAGGATACTTGCGCAGAATTTCGACGGCGGGTTTATCGGAAACAAAGGTGAGCGGGATTTCGGCGCCGTTGAGGATGCCCTGCGGGCTGAGTTGGAGGGCTGCTTCGGCGGAATAGACGAGGGCATACTTCAAGCCGCTGCCGCCGCTGATTTTCCACAGGATGGTATCTTTGCTGATCCAGATGGCGCGTTGTTTGTTGAGGTTGCCCACCGGCGCGCCGCTGGTACTGATGGTGAATTGATTTTTCATGGCGTCATATCCAAAGTACACCGCATCGCCGTCTTTGGCGACGGTAAATGGCTGCGGTTCGCCGATGACCTGCGAGGCGTCTTCATTCAGCGTAAAGGTGACGGTGTAGGTGCCGGGCTGAATGCCCCGCACGGTCACGTCGTACAAGCCGTCGCCGTCGGGGTCTTGCAGCCATGCCCGCAGGCAGCCTGCATCGTTGTTGTTGAAGCAGCCGATCTGCTTTTGAAAATCGCCCATGGCGACGACAATCAACTTGTTGAAGTTGTCCGCAATCCAGTGCGTTTTGTGATCGTAGTAAAACTTGACCAGCGTCGGCTGGCTGACGACGAGCGGAATATCCGGTCCGTTTTGTGTGGCGTTGAGGCCGTAGTTTTCGCCCCAGCCGCCGTTGAGCGCCACTTTGTAGCGCGGTCCTTTTTTATCGTCGTCGTTGGCGGGCTGAATTTCGTAAGCGCCCTGCCACACGTCATCTTCGATGTCATACGTCAGCAGGGTGTTTTCGCAGGCGGGCTGCCATTCGCCGGGGCATCCCAGTTCGTCCTGATGGGTGCCGGGGATGTTGACGATTTGCGGGTTCGATCCTTGCGCTTCGACGGCAGAGACAAGCGCAGGCGAGAAAGAAGCGCAGAGCAGGGTGAAGATCGAGAAAAGGAAAAAGGTTTTTCGCATGGGGAGAGTCTCCGCGTGGTTTGTGCTGTGCATGAATTGTACAGTAAAATCTTCCCTGCAAGATGGATGGTTTCAGCCAACCCTGCTCTCGACGGGTTGAAACTGCTGGGTACGCAAGGGCTGGCGCGGCGGCTGTCATCCTTCTTCGCTGTGCGGATTTGACCATCCGCACGAGCAAAAAGCGCTAGCTTGCGGAGCGCTCAAAGACTTGCGCCTAACCATGCGCTGTAATGGTAAGCAGACATGATAATAAAGATGAAAGGCTCTACGTTCTCAGCGTCTCTGCGGTGAGTTTTGCCTGACTTTGAAACACCGCGTTCGAAAGAGGTCTTCTTGAACCGTAAACAACGGGTCATCGCCGGTATCATTCTCCTGCTTGCTGCCGGGCTTCTGATTTTGCCAAAGGTTGTCACCCCGGCGCCGCAAACGCCTGCCGCCAGCGCCCCCGCGGCGGAACTGGTCTATTGCACCGACGAACAGGTCAAGCCCTGCATCGTTTCCTTTAGCGTGGATGCGCGGGATAACATGCTCGTCAACCTGCTGCTGCCCGGTCTGTCGTTCCCCTCTTTTTCCCTCACCATCACGCGCGGCGGAGTCGAAACCGTTTATGCCTGCCAGCGGGTCAGTTATGCGGTCAACAGCGCCTACTGCGCCGGCCCCAAACAGCCGCCCGGCGAACCGCTCACTTTGCGCCTGATCGCCGCGAAAGACCAAACTCTGCTGGCACAAGGGACTCTCTCCATCATCGGGCTGGCGTTCCCCACGCTGGGCATTGCTCCGTTCACCCCGCAGGAAACATTCACCCCGGCGGCAATAGAACCTTCCCTCGCCGTCTCCACTCCATTGGCTACGCCGCTTGTCCTGCCCACGCGCACCAAACCGCTGCCCCCTTCTTATCCCAATCCCTCCTACCCCAACCCTTCGTATCCATGACTCCCTGGCTGGATGGCTGGAGCGTTCTCACCACAGAATGGCAGATTATCGCTGCCGTCCTGCTCTGCGCGGCTGGCTCGCAAACGCTGATGGACACCTTCCTGCGGTTCATCTTCGAGGGGCGCCTCGCTCCCTCCGAACGCTTCACCCTCAGCCTGACAGGCTGGACGCTCCCCCCTCTGCTCCTTGCGCTGCTCTGGTACGTGACGAGAGCCGGCGCGCTCTTTTGGATGCTATCCCTCAGCCCGCTGGTGATTGCCCTGTTTCGCTTCCGCTTCCGCCCCGACCCGCAGCCTGCGGCTTTCCCAATCCGCCTTTTTCTCCCCCTGTTCCTTTTTCTCTCCCTTCCCCTGCGCCTGGCGTATGCCGCCGGCACAGACCTGCCGCTCTACTTTGATTCAGCCCAGCATTACCTGCTCATCAAAATCATTTTGCAGGAAGGCAACTCTTCCACGTTGTGGAACTGGTTGAGCGTCAGTTACTATCATCTTGGGTTTCACTTTCTTGCCGCGTTCCTCACCCATGCGGCAGCGGCGGAGATCGCGCGGGTGATGTTAATCCTGGGGCAGGTCATTCTGCTGCTGCTGCCTTTTTCCGTTTTTTATCTCGTCCGCCGCCAAACCAACTCCGATGCCGCCGGCGGAGTTGCCCTGCTGCTTGCCGCCTGGGGCTGGCACATGCCTGCGCACGCCGTGAACTGGGGCAAATATCCCGCCTTGATGAGCCTGGGATTGATCCCCTTTACCCTGAGCCTGCTGTTTTTAATTCGCCAGTCGGCAAATCAGTTTTCCGTGCTGAAGCGCTGGCTGGCGTATGCCGCGCTGACAGCAAGCCTCCTCCTCACCATCCTCACGCACAGCCGCTCGGCGATTGTGCTGGGGATCGTCCTCCTCGCCTGGGCAGCGGCGAGGAGGCTGGAGAAATATTCACCCCGCGCGATGAAATTGGCTCTTTTCATCACGGTCGTCATCATCCTGCTGGAGTCTGTTTTTCTTCTACAACTACAACAGCTTGCGTTTTCTTTCTTCTTCGATCCCTATCTTTTCAAAAGCGCCGCGGTGACTGCCGTCATCCTGTTGCTTGCCTTTTTTGCGTGGAAGGCTTATCGCCGCGAGATGTTCGCCTGCGTGCTGACAATCGCTGCCATGGTGGGCTGCCAGTTTCTCCCTGTGACGATTCTGCCCTCCCACCCTGCCCTGTCCCTGCTCGACCGTCCGTATGTGGAGATGGCGCTGTGGCTGCCGCTATCCTTTTTGGGAGGGTTGGGACTGGCAGGCATGAAACAGACGCTTTCGAAGCGCTGGGCATGGAACGCCGCCGTTTTGCTGGCTGGCGCAGGGATTATGGTCAATGCAGTGTTTATGCAGCGCCTGTATCCGTCTGAGTGCTGTATCCTGGCCGGGAAGGATGACCTGGCGGCAATCACCTGGCTGGGCGGGCATTTGCCCGCCAATGCAAGAATCGGCATTGCTTCCACCCCCCTGTGGCTGACCTCCCCCCAGGTCCGCGTGGGAGACTCGGGTGCGGATGCGGGCGTTTGGATCACGCCGCTGACCGGACGGACGACTATTCTGTTCCCGTTTTTGTCCGACTTTCAGCAGGAAACCACGCTGAAGCAGATTTGTGACTTGAAAATTGGCTACTTATTTGTGGGGGAGAGAGGGGCGACGTTCAATGCGGCGGCGCTGCTTTCACGTCCGGCCTGGTACACGCCCCTGCTCTCGATGCCGAAAACAACGATCTACGAGGTGACCGGCTGCAATTAGTATTACAGCATAACCTCTCAGACGGTTACTGTCATCTGCGGATTTGACAATCCGCACAAGCAAAAAAGCGCTGGTTTGGATACTGCTGGCTTGGATTGCCAAATCCAAGCCCCTTCTTTGCAGGGCGCTCAAAAACGTCCGCCTGCCTTTGTGCTGTCATGTCAGCCAATGCCACAGATGGGGCGGTTGGATTCGTCGCTCCAGCCGGGGGCTCTCAAAAAAACCTATTTTTTCAGCATCTCAAGGAAGTGCTTGCGGAACTTTGCCACCTTCGGCGCGACGACCGCCATGCAGTAGGGCTGGTAGGGGTTGCGCGCAAAGTACTCCTGGTGGTAGTCCTCCGCCACGTAGAACGTATCGAGCGGGACCACCTGAGTCACGATGCGGTCCTCCCAGATTTTCTGAGCGTTCAACGCTGCGATGAGGTCCTCGGCGATGCGTTTTTGTTCTTCATCGTGATAGAAGATGGCAGAGCGGTATTGTGTGCCAATGTCATTGCCCTGGCGATTCAAGGTGGTGGGATCGTGGATGGCAAAGAACACGTTCAACAAATCTCGGTAAGAGACGATGTTCGGGTCGAAGCGAATCTGCACGGCTTCGGCATGACCCGTTGAACCGGTACAGACGGCGCGGTAGGTGGGGTTGGGCACGTGTCCGCCGGCATACCCCGATTCAACAGAATGTACGCCCTTGATCTCGTCATACACGGCTTCGAGGCACCAAAAGCAGCCTCCAGCCAGGGTTGCGGTTTGCAGAGCAGTGTTCATGATTTCATTCCTTTATCTATGCTAACCTGAGATTGTTGAAACCGTCCCGAAGCTTTTGTATCGTACACGCAAGAAGCGTTATAAAAATGCAGGGACACAGTTGCCTGTGTCCCTGTTGTTGTTGCTGGCTTTTCTCACACTGCCGGCGCTTCTTCTTTCTCTTTTTCGCCTTCCCTTTGTCGTTCGAGGATGATTTCCTGATCCGGGTCCAGGGTCACGATGATGGAATCGCCGTGCTGGAATTCGCCGCTCAGCAGTTTGTCGGAGAGCGGGTCTTCCACCTTTTGCTGGATCACGCGCCGCAGCGGACGGGCGCCAAATTCGGCGTCGTAGCCCAGGTCTGCCAGGGCGGCGAGTGCTTCGGGCGTGGCGGTCAGAGTCAGGTCGTGTTCTTTGAGGCGCTCGGCGACCTTCGAGAGTTCGAGCGAAACGATCTTCTGGATGTCTTCCTTGTTGAGGGCGCGGAAGATGACCGTCGCATCGAGGCGGTTGATGAATTCCGGGCGGAAGGCGCGCTTGAGCGATTCGTTCAATTTCTTGCGCATGTCTTCGTAAGAAAGGCGCTCTTCGGTGGCTTCATCGCGCTTGAGCGCAAAGCCCAGCGTGGACTGGCGCTTGATGACATCCGCGCCGATATTGGAGGTCATCACGATGATGGCGTTGCGGAAGTCCACCTTGCGGCCCTTGGCGTCGGAGAGGTGTCCCTCTTCCATGATTTGTAGCAGCATGTTGTGGACTTCGGGATGCGCCTTTTCGACCTCATCGAAGACGACGATGGAATACGGACGGCGGCGCAGCGCCTCGGTCAGTTGACCGGCTTCCTCATAGCCCACGTAACCGGGAGGGGCGCCCACCAGACGCGAGGCGGTATGCCGTTCCATAAACTCGGACATATCCAATTGAATCGCCGCGTCTTCGCTGCCGAACATGAACTTGGCAAGCGCTTTGGTCAACTCGGTCTTGCCGACGCCGGTCGGACCGAGGAACATGAACGAACCGATGGGGCGGCGCGGGTCTTTCAACCCGGCGCGGGCGCGGCGCACGGCGCGGCTGATGGCCACGATGGCGTCCTCCTGCCCGATGATGCTCTTGCGCAGTTCGTCTTCCATCTTGAGCAGGCGCTGCGATTCTTCCTCCGCCAGTTGCATCAGCGGCACACCGGTCCACATCGAAACGACCTCGGCGATGTCCTCAGCGGAAACGACCGGGCTGTTGGCGCGGTCCCACCCGGTGCGGATGCGTTCGATCTGTTCGGTCAGTTCGATTTCGCGTTCTTCCCACTCGCGCACGTCTTCGATGTTGCCTTCTTCCTGCGCCAGCGAGCGGTTCTGGCGCGCCTGCCGCAACTGGCTGAAGAGGTCCTTGGCTTGTTTGGCGGCGGGGCTTTTGTACATGCGCACGCGCGAAGCGGATTCGTCAATCAGGTCAATGGCTTTGTCCGGCAAGAAGCGCTCCGTCACATAGCGCGAGGAAAGGTGAGCGGCGGCTTCGAGCGCCTCGTCGGAGATGATGAGGTGATGATGTTCCTCGTAGGCCGGGCGGATGCCTTTCAGAATCTCGATGGTTTCATCTTCCGAAGGTTCGTCCACTTGCACCGGCTGGAAGCGGCGCTCGAGGGCGGCATCGGCTTCGATGTATTTGCGGTATTCATCCATGGTGGTCGCGCCGATGACCTGCAATTCGCCGCGCGAAAGCGCCGGTTTGAGGATGTTTGCCGCATCCACCGAGGAGCCGGCGGCTCCCGCCCCGACGAGCATGTGCACCTCGTCAATGAACAGTATCGCCCCGGATTGTTTCAACTCGTCAATGACGCGCTTGAGGCGTTCCTCGAATTGACCGCGATACATGGTGCCAGCCACCAGCGAACCCACGTCCAATTGCAGCAGCCGTTTGTTCATCAGCGGCGCCGGCACGTCGCCATCTACAATGCGCTGGGCGAGACCTTCCACAATGGCGGTCTTGCCTACGCCCGGTTCACCGATGAGGGCGGGGTTGTTCTTGGTGCGGCGCGCCAAAATCTGGATGACGCGTTCGATTTCCATTTGCCGCCCAATGACCGGGTCGAGTTTCTTTTCTTCGGCTTTGGCGGTCAGGTCGGTGGCGAGTTGATCCACCAGCGGTGTCTTCGGCCCGGGCTGTGCGCCGCGCTGCGCCGGCGAGCCGGCGGGCGCCGGCACCGAAGAAGCAGATTCATTCAGCACGCGGCGGGTCTGCCGGCGGATTTGCTCGGCGGTCACCCCCAGCCGCCGCAGGACTTCCATCGCTGTACCTTCCACGCGCACCAGCCCGAGGAGGATGTGTTCGGTACCGATATAATGATGCCCGAGCCGGCGCGCTTCTTCCACAGCGTGTTCGAGTACCTGTTGGGTTTCCACCGAGAGTTCGACACGGTTCGGGTCGAAACTGGTGGAGGAGACCGAAACACGCCGGATCACCTCCCGCACGCGGTCCAGCGTCATGCCCAGTTCGCGCAGGACGCGCCCCGCCACACCGCCTTCTTCTTCCATCAGCCCCAGCAATAAATGTTCGGTGCCGATGTTGTTGTTGCGGGAGCGTTCGGCTTCCTGGTGTGCAATGCTCAGCACACGCCTTGCCCGCTGTGTAAAACGTTCCATTCCTGCCATAATTTTCTCCTGAATACTTGCGAAGATTCTACCAAAAAGGCGCTGAACTCCGCGTAGGAAATAGATTAGAGTTTGTTTGCAAGACTGTTACAATATTCACATAAATTTTCACTTTGAAGGATACACCTATGCGTTCCATTTGCGTTTTTTGCGGCTCCTCCGATGCGGTTCATACGGACTATCTGACTGCGGCGCGGACGATGGGCAGAGTCCTGGCTGAAAGAGGGATTCAACTCATCTACGGCGGCGGGAAAACCGGCCTCATGGGCGCTGTGGCAGATGGCGTGCTCGAAGCGGGCGGCAGTGTCATCGGCGTGATCATCCCCTCCATGAATACCAAGTCCCTTGCACATGACGGTCTCACTCGCATGGACGTTACCCCCGATATGCACGCCCGCAAAGCCCGCATGCACCAACTGGCAGATGCCTACATCGCCCTGCCCGGCGGCTTTGGCACCTTCGACGAACTGTTCGAGACCGTCACCTGGGCGCAAACCGGCGCACATGAAAAACCGATCGGTTTGTTGAATGTCAGAGATTATTATATCCCTCTGCTGGCAGCCATTGACCATGCCGTGAAGGAAGGCTTCATCTTCCCGGAACACCGCAACAGCCTGTTCTGCGATTCCGACCCGAACCATTTGCTGGATGCCATGGCGGCGTATGAACATCCGCACGAGGCGGTGAAGCGATGGATGCGGAAGGAGGAAGACAAGAAAGAGTAGGGAGACGGCAGGTGAAGATTCTCGCCCTTGAACTGGCTGCGAAAGAACTGCATCCCCTGGCGGATTTTTACGCCCGCATGCTCGAACTCCCGGTGACCCTCCGCCGCGGGCGGTTGGAAGTGACGGCCGGTTGGACGAACATGGTCTTCATCGAAGAAGCGGATTTTGAGGGGGCGTATCACTTTGCCTTCAATATTCCAGAAAATCAGATCACTTTGGCAAAAGAGTGGCTGGCGCAGCGCACGCCGCTGCTGAAGGATGATCGCGGGAACGACCATTTCCATCACAGCGGCTGGAACGCGGACGCCATTTACTTCAAAGACCCGGCGGGTAATATCCTTGAATTGATTGCGCGACACGATTTGAAGAATGCCGTCGAAGGCGGCTTCGATAGCAGCTGCATTGTGTGTGTCAGTGAGATTGGCTTGCCGGCGCAGGATGTGACGGGGTTGGCGCGCGAACTTTGCGCGCTGCTGGGGCTGTCTGTTTTCAGGCAGGCGCCTCATGCCGATTTCACGCCGGTGGGGGATAACGACGGTCTATTCATCCTGCCGAGGGAGAATCGCATCTGGTACCCGAATACGGGGGTGCCGGCCAGGCTGCTGCCGGTGACCGTGAGAGGCGATGCAGACGGAAGGCGTTGGCAAGTGCGCGGCGTGCCGTATGAGATTATCGCATGAGGCTGCCCAGCGGACCTTGGGGGTCAATGATATCGGTCAAGGCGCTATATGGCACAAGGACCTGTTGCGGTCCCGCCGCGTAGGGGGCAACCTGATATTCATCGAAGGTGACGAGCAAGCCCTCAGAGGTGATGTTCCAGTTGCGGTAGTTTTCGGGCAGGGGGCTGGCGCCGGCGGTGAATGGCCCCTCGAAGAAGGGTTGTTTGCTCAATTCGGCAGTGCAATAGGCTGAAATGACCTGGAGGTAGGCGGAGTTGGGGAGAAAGAGGTCGGCGAGGGTCAATTCCCGGCTGCGCGCCAGGTCGTAGTTCAGGGTGCGGCTGTAGCCGCCGGGGTGAGCCGCTCCGTCTGAGTAAAACGAAAAGTCGAATTTCAGGCTCCAGACCTCCTCAAATTGATGGAGAAGGGTGTAGGTCACCTCGAGGAAACTGCCGCCGGCGCTGATGGGCGGGTTGATGTTTTGCAGGAAACTTTCACGAAAGGATGCTACTTCTTTTTGAACCACTTCCGCCAGCCTTTGATTGAATGCCAGCACGCGCGGATCGTCGCTGCCGCTCAGTTGCGGGGTTTGAGCGGTGATGGTGAAGGGAGGTTCCTGGTTGGTCTCGATGTATGGCTGCGAGACGAGGGTCACCTGGGCGCTGAGCGGCACGGCGGTGACAGTAGGGGGAGCGGCGGTTGGGGGAAGGCTGGGGGTGGGGCTGTCAAAGGTAAAGGTAACGTTACAGGCGAGGGCAAATAACACAAGAAGGCTGGTGAGCAGTAGCGTTGTCTTTCGATTCATGTATGATTTTTCCTCTCAAAGGTTCTGATGGATAGAACGCTCAGAGGGCAATTATTGTTTCAGAGAGCTATTTCCCACCAAGGATTTCAAGAATCGCCAGCGCCTCCTGCTTTCCGCCGTAGCCGTTCTCGCCGCCGGGACCGACGCACGAGGGACAGCCGTCTGCGCAGGGACAGGCGCTCACCAATTCGAGGGCGCGGGTGATCAAATCCTCGTGCATCTCGAAGAGTTTTTCGCTGAAGCCAATGCCCGCCGGGATGGAATCATACAGCACCACCGCCGGTTGACCAAAGACGGCGTTCTCTACGGGTTCGATGTGAGCGCCGAGGTCGCCCGCATCGCACATGAGGAAGAGCGGCGCGAGGTTGCCAAGCACGTATGCCAGCCCGCTCAAGCCGCTGCGAATGCGCACGTTTTCTTCCACTTTTCGGTGGCAGGAAGGGCAGAGCGTAATCAGGTTTTCGAGGCGGTTGGCCTCCTCGCGCGAGGCGAAAGCGCGGAACGGGACCTTGTGATGGACATCGTGCTGGCGTCCGCTTTCGGGTAAGCCGCACACCTGGCATTTGTAGCCGTCCCGCGCGCGCACACGTTCGCGGATCTTGCCCCAGCCGGGTCCGTAGTCGTTCGGGTCGTTGGACCAGGCTCCGGCGGCGCGCAGATGCGTCACGGTTTCTTCGGCGAGAGTCAGCCAGTAGCCGGTGGTCTGCAGTTCGGAAGGAGGCAGGTCGAGGGGTTCCTGTCCGAGGGGTTCGTGGGTGTACCAGCGCCGTTTGAGGAAGCCGGCAACATGGGTGGTGATTTGTAATTCGCCCCAATGTTTTTCTCCGCCGCGGACGGCGAGGCTGGCGCGGTTCGAGAGCAGCCGAACTTCGGTGCGGCGCAGCGGCTCGGTGTAGTAATCGCTGGCGGTGGGTTTGAGGCGCGCGATGCCTTCGGCGAGGTTCAGGTCTTCGACGAGGTATTGCCCCGCCTCGTGCAGGTAGATGGCGCCGGGGTGTACCATCCAGGGGGCGCTTTCGCCGTCCACCGTGCCGATGGTCAATGGTTTCCCTTCCACCATCGTTTGAAGGACGATGCTTTGCGGCGAGGCGGAACGCAGGGAAATGTTTGCGGCGGGGTATTGGTCTGCCATCCAGTAGTATTTTTCGTTGGAGAGGTGGGCTTCGTTCGTGGAAAGTAGAAAGTGGAGGTATTCCTGGATGATCTCTGCGGGTAACGTGCCGAAGCCTTCGCCTTTTTGGAAGGGCAGTTCGAACAGGGCGCAGCGCAAATGTTCGAGCAGGATGAGCAGATGGTTGGGGTTGATGAGCGCCTGTTCGGGGGAGCGCTCGAAGAAGTATTCGGGATGGCGGGCGAGGAACTGGTCTATGGGACTGGCGGAGGCAACCAGCACGCTGACAGCGGATTCAAGCCCGCGTCCAGCCCGACCCGCCTGCTGTTTCGCTGAAGCGACGCTGCCCGGATACCCGACGAGGATTGCCGCGCCCAGCCCGCCGATATCTATGCCCAGTTCGAGGGCGTTGGTGGCAACGACGGTTTTGACACTGCCGGCGCGCAGTCCGCGTTCGATTTCGCGGCGCTGAGAGGGGAGATAGCCGGAGCGATAGCCTCTGATTGAATCAGCGATAGGCGATTGGCGATGAGTGATAGACGATTGGCGATGAGCAATAGGCGATTGCTGGAGGTAGGTGAGGATAAGTTCGACGCTGCGGCGTGAGCGGGCAAAGACAACCGTTTGCACGTTTTCGTGCAGTAGTTCCTGCGCCAGCCGCACGCTTTCGAGCAGGGAGGATTTTCGCAAGCCGAGGGAGGTGTCCACGAGCGGCGGGTTGTAGAGGATGAAGTGGCGCGGTCCGCGGGCTGAGCCGTCGTTGTCAATCAGATGCACGGGTTCTTCGATGAGCCGCTCCGCGAGTTCTTTTGGGTTGCCGATGGTGGCGGAAGCCAAAATGAATTTTGGCGCACTTCCATAAAAGGCTGCCACGCGTTTGAGCCTGCGGAGGACGTTTGCCACGTGCGAGCCGAAGACTCCGCGGTAGATGTGCGCCTCGTCTATGACGACAAACTTGAGGTGCGAGAGGAATTCCTGCCAGTTGGTGTGGTGCGGCAGGATGCCGGTGTGGAGCATATCGGGGTTGGTGAGCAGCAGGCGGGCGTTTTTGCGGATGGCTGCGCGGTCTTTTGGCGGGGTGTCGCCGTCGTAGATTGCAGGTGTCAGGTTCCAAGTTTCAGGTATCAGGTTGGTGAAAGCGGAAAGTTGATCCTGGGTGAGGGCTTTGGTGGGGAAGAGATAGAGGGCGCGGGCGTTCTTGTCTTGCAACAGGGAGGCGAAGACGGGCAGGTTGTAAGCGAGGGTCTTGCCGGAGGCGGTGCCGGTGGAGAGGAGGATGTTTTCGCCGGCGCGGGCGTGGGTCCAGGCTTCGAGTTGGTGGAAGTAGAGGGAGTGAATCCCAGCGGCGATCAAGGCTTGGGAAAGGGGAGCAGGCAGATCGTCTGGGAAGGGATGCGTTTGTGCGGGGCGGGGGGGAAGAGTCTGCCAGGCGGTGATGTTGGGGGCGGTGGCGGGGTCGCGTTTCCAGAGGTCCAGAAGAGAGGCGAGAGGCATTTCAGGCAACCAGGAGAGGCAGGGAAGGAGTCAAAGCGGGGCGGGTCATTGTGTCTCGCGGTTGATGAAGCGCAGGGCGAGCGCCCCCACGCCGAGCGGGAACCAGAAGGTGATGCCGCGATAGGCAAGGGTGATGATGACCGCCTGACTCCAGGGAACGCGCAGGGAGGAAAGCGCAAGCGGCATGATGCCCTCGACGATGCCGATGCCGGAGGGGGTGGGGGAGACGATGAGGAACAGGTAGGAGATGGCAAAGCCGCCGATGATGGTACCGGCGCTGAAGGGAACTTGAAAGGAGAGGAAGGCGGCGATGAGAATTCCCATCATCAGGGTTTTGTTGACGAAGGCAAGGGCTAAAGGTTGCAGGAGGCTGCGCGGGCGCTGCGGCAGAGATTTGAGGTCGGCTGCCATTTCGTGGGCAAATTCGTGTGCGCGGGTTTCGCTCAGATATTCGCGGTGGATGAAGGGGCGGAAGATGCGGTTGACGAGGCGCGCCATCCATGCCAGGGCGCTGCCAAGCGCGGCAGCCGAGCGCGAGCCGAGGTAGAGCAGGAACGCCAGCACGAAGGCAATGATAAAAATGACCGCCGAAGCGGCGATTTCGGCCGGGTCGAGGTCGTTGCGGCGGAAGAGCACAATCAGCCCGAGCATGAGGACGAACAGAAAGGCGATGTAATCGAACAGCAGATAGAGCATGCTGACGATGGTCACTTTGCCGGCCGATTGTCTGTTGCGGTTGGCGTCGCTGAGGAAAACAGCCATGCCGCTCATGCCGGCGCTGGGCGCCACGATGTTGACGAAATTGGCGGCAACCGCCATGAGTGAAAATTTGAGCAGGCTGCCCTCCAAGCCCAGCACGCGGTAGAGGGAAAGATAAGTTGAGCCTGCCACGAGAAACCAGCCACACTGAATGATGATCCCAAGCAGGACAAACCAGACGTTTCCTTTTTGGAGGGTTTCCAGGATGGTTTCGATTTCCCCGAAACTGAGATAAACCAGGGCAGCGCCGAGGAAAAGGACGAGGATGAACAGGATTTTCCGCATGTGGAAGGGATTATACACAAACACCCGCGAGTAAATCGCGGGTGTTGTGAAAAAGGCTTGTGGAAGTGTTTCGGTTTGAGGTTAGTCTCTGCGCCTGCCGAACCCTCCGAGCAGGAAGACGTAGTACAGCACTTGCAAAACGGCGGTGACCAGCGCGGCGACGTAGGTCAGCGCGGCGGCGTTGAGCACCTGATTGACGCCGCGCGCTTCCTCTTCGGTGCGGATGATGCCGCTGGCGGTAAGCATGGCTTTGGCGCGCGCCGAGGCGTTGAATTCTACCGGCAGGGTAGCCAGCGCAAAGACCGCGCCGCCGGCAAAGAACATCACGCCCAGCCAGGCGAGGTCGAGCCAGCGCAGGAATAAGCCCGCCATGATGAGGATCCACCCAAGGTTGGAACCGATGTTGACCATGGGGACGAGCGCCGAACGGAAGCGCAGCGGCAGGTAGCCTTCGGCATCTTGCATGGCGTGACCGAGTTCATGGGCGGCAATTGCCACCGCCGCCACAGAAGGGACGTTTGCCACGCCGGGCGAGAGGTAGAGGGTTTTGTCGCGGGGGTCGTAGTGGTCGGTGAGGTGACCGCCCACGCCCAGCACGCGCACGTTGCGCAGGTCGGCACCGCCTTCGAAGCCGGAATACACAGCGCGCGAGACCAGTTGCTGCGCGGCTTGGGCGCCGCTCAGGCCGCTGGAGGCGCGGATTTGACTCCATTTGTTGTATGCATGCCGCACATACCATGAGGTGAGGCTCATCAGGATGAAGGCAGGCAGCATGAAGATTAGATAGGTCGGGTCAAAGAAGAACATGGTCTTCTCCTTTCCCGGCTCCCGCATGGAGGGGAGCCGTGTTCTTATTTTTGTGCAATCATTTCCAATAATACTTCTACGGCTTTATCGAGTTGCGGGTCGCGGTTGTTGGCAAAGTCTTCATCGGTCATTTCGACGATGTAATCGGGGGTGAGCCCCACACCCTGGATGGCGCGCTCTTTTGGGGTAAGCCATTTGGCGATGGTGATGCGCGCCGCGCCCTGGTTGTTGGAAAGCGGCTGAATGGTTTGCACCGAACCTTTGCCGAAGGATTGCACACCGACTAGTTTGGCACGTCCGTAATCCTGCAGGGCGCCCGCCAAAATTTCGGAGGCGGAGGCGGAGCCTTCATTGATGAGGACCACCATGGGAATATCGGTGGCTTTGCCGTTGCCGAGGGCGTTGTAGGTGTCGCGCGTGCCATCGCCGTATTGTTCGATGAGGACCACGCCATCGTCAATGAATTCGGAGGTTACTTCGACGGCAGTGACAAGGTAACCGCCGGGGTTGAAGCGCAAATCGAGGATGATGCCCTTGGGGTTTTGCGCCAGCAGTTCGTCCAGTTTGGCGCGCAGTTCGTTGGTGGTGCGGTCGCCGAAGAAGTTGATGTCAATGTAGGCGATGCCGTCTTGGCGCATTTCACCGGTCACGCTGGGAACGGTGATGCGGGCGCGGACGATGGTGAAGGTCAACGGTTCGGGTTCGCCTTCGCGCGCCACGGTGAGGACGACGGTGCTGCCTGCCGGTCCCAGCACTTTTTGGCGGGCTTCTTCAGGGCTGACGCCGGTCATGTCTTCGCCGTCAATGGCGATGATTTGGTCACCGGGGCGCAACCCGGCGGCTGCGGCGGGCGAGCCTTCGATGGGGCTGACGATGGTCAGGTATTCGCCCTGGGTATCCACATAGGCGCCGATGCCCTCATATTGACCGGAGAGAGAGGTGGATTCGATTTCATAGACCTGGGGGTCCATGTAGTAGGTGTAATCGTCGCCCACCGCTTCCATCATGCCGCGGATGGCGCCCTGCATGAGCAGGGTATCGTCTACCGGCTGGTTGACGTATTGTTTGTGGACGAGATTCCACGCTTCCCAGAAGGGGATGAAGAGTTGCTGTAATTCGGGCGGGGTGGCAGAGGATTGTTCGGTGGAGGGGGGAGCGACCGTCGGCAGGACGATCACATCGGGGTGGGGTGTTTCGGTGACGCTCGGAAACACGCCGCTTTGTCCCAGCACGTGACGGGTGACGAAGCCGCCGGCAAATGAGCCTGTGAGCAGGATGAGCGCTGCAACAATGCCAAGCAGGATTTTGATGGTTTTGTTCACAAGAACCTCCGGTAAAGTCGAGGGTCATGGCATGACCGTTGATAAACGATACTATGCCGTGATTAGAGAATAATGAATTTCGCCGTATGAGGAACGTTAGAAAGCCGGTTGGGGCGTGTTACTCCTGTTTCTGCTCATGGTTTCCCCGCAATTCCTCCACTTTTTTATGCAGTTCATCCATAGATTGGTTGACCGAACCTTTCAGCGGTTTATCGAAGGCTTTTCGCAAGGCGTTCATCCAGTTTGCCTTACCGCCGCGGGTGAAACTGCGCACGACGCCGTACATGAGGACGTTGGCGCCCACAATCAGCAGGATGAAGAGCAAGGCTGCAAACAGAATGCGGTCGTTTTCCATGCGTCACTCCGGGGGAGGATTCTTCTGAGTGGTTTGTATGCGGGGCAGCAACCTTCGGGGCATTTTGCTAAAACGCAAGGCTGGGCAGATTGGTGATTGCACACAAGGTAGGCATGTGCGGATTTGGCAATCCGCACGGGCAAAAAATGGCGGCTTGGAAAACGCTGGCTTGGATTGCCAAATCCAAGCCCCTTGCTGGCGGAGCGCTCGAAAGCATTTACCTCAACTTACATCGTAATTTTAGAGAATATGCCCTCAAGATGTGGGCCTCACCAGTGGGCAGATGTTCCTGAGCATCAATCGCCGAGCAGGATAGGCAGGTGACGCCAATCTTTGAAGACGCCGCTGGCATCGGAGGTGGGTTCTTCGGTGCCATACAGGATGCTTGCCATGCCCACATTCAGGGCGGCGCGGGTGGTGCGGGGCAGGTCATCTATCACCACGCATTTGCGCGGGTCGGGTTCGTCGGCGAGGTCCTGGGCAATGGCAAAGGATTCGGGCATCGGCTTGCAGTAGGGGGCAACAGCGTTGACGTCAATGATGGTCTCGAAGAGGTCGTCCAGTTGCAGGATGGAGAGAACGCGCCGGGCGTGGTGAACGTCTGCGTTGGTGAAGATCAGGTTGCGGGTTGGGAGGGAAGCGATGATTTCGCGCTGCAGCGGGTTGGGGGTGAGGTACTCTTTCAAGGGCAGGTCATGCACAAAGGCAAGATAGTCCTGAACATCTACATGATGATGTGCCTGCAAGCCGCGCAGGGTGGTGCCGTAGGTTTTGTAGTATTGCTCGCGCAGGGCGGGCACCTGCTCGGCCGGCAAGCCTATGCGTTCGACCATGTAGCGGTTCATGCGCTCTTTGATGGCTTGCCACAAGCCGCTGGAACTGGGGTAGAGCGTATCGTCTAGATCAAAGAAGATGGTAGTAAATCGCATGGGGGGGATTATAATCTTTACATGCCCATCCGTTTACTTTCTCCGGAAGTCGCCTCGCAGATTGCCGCCGGCGAAGTCATCGAACGTCCTGCTTCGGTGGTAAAGGAACTGCTGGAAAATTCGCTGGATGCCGGCGCGAGCACGATTTCGATTGTCATCGAGGAAGCGGGGAGAAAGTTGATTGAAGTGGCGGATGACGGCTGCGGCATTCCCTCCTCCGAACTTGAACTCGCCGTTTCGCGCCATGCGACCTCGAAACTGGTCCGCTCCGATGATCTTTTTTCCATCTCCACGCTTGGGTTTCGCGGGGAGGCGCTGGCTTCGATTGGGTCGGTCTCGCGGATGACGATCACCTCGCGCGTGGCGGGCGAGCGGGAGGGGGCGCGGCTGAAAGTGGAAGGGGGGATGGCGGAAAAGCCTGTCAAAGTTGGTACAACGGTGGGGACGATTGTGCGCGTGGAGGATTTGTTTTATAACGTTCCCGCGCGCTTGAAGTTTTTGAAGACCGATGTGACCGAACGGCGCGCCATTGATGCGCTGGTGACGCGCTATGCGCTGGCGTATGCCGATAAACGCTTCAGACTTGCCGAGGGGGGCAAGGTCAGCCTGCAAACGGCCGGCGATGGCGACCGCCGCTCGATCCTTGCCGCGCTCTATGGCGTGGATGTGGCGAAGCAGATGCTCGAAGTGACGGCGGAGGAGGATGGGTATCGCCTGACGGGGTTTATCAGCCCGGCTTCGCTCACACGCTCGAACCGCAAAGAGATTACCTTCTTTATCAATGGGCGCTGGGTGCAGGAGGTGGCGCTCAATACGGCGCTGCTGCAGGCATACCATACTCTGTTGATGGTGGGACGTTATCCTCTGACCGCGCTGTTCCTCGAGATGAACCCGAGGGAGGTGGATGTCAACGTGCATCCCGCTAAAGCCGAGGTGCGCTTTAGAGACCCGGACCGGGTGTTCAGTTTCGTGCAGCGGTCGGTGCGCAAGGCGCTGCTGGCGTATTCGCCGGTGCCGCATGTGACGCCAAGTTTGTGGGGGACGGCGAGGACGGCGCCGTCGGAGGAAAGGTCGTCTTTGGCGGGGCTGGATTGGGCGATTGGGCATGATGAGCCGCTGGGGAGCGGTGATCAGTTATCAGTAAGCAGTGATCAGTTATCAGCGGGGGGGGGAGCAGTCAGCGCTCAGCCGTCAGCCATCCGTAGTCAGCAGTCGTTCGAGCGGATTCCGCTCATGCGGCTTATCGGTCAGGTCGGCGCGACGTACCTGGTGGCGGAAGGTCCCGACGGGTTGTATCTGATTGACCAGCATGCCGCACATGAACGGGTGCTGTTTGAGAAGTTGATGGCGCAGCATGCGATGAAGAGTATTCACGCTCAGGCGTTGTTGACTCCGGAAGTGGTCACGCTGCCGCCGGCGGCTGCCAGGCTGCTGGTGGAGCAGTTACCCGTGCTGAGCCGTTTTGGTTTTGAAGTGGAAGAATTTGGACCGAATACCTTTCGGGTGAGGGCAATGCCGATTTTGTTTACAGGAAGCGATCCAGCATCGGCGTTGCGGGCGTTGGTGGAGGATTTCGAAGAGGATGAAACGCCCCTCCAGAATCAGGTCGAAGCGAGACTCGCGGCGCGAGTGTGCAAGCGGATGGCGGTGAAAGGCGGGCAGGCGCTTTCGAGCGAGGAACAGCGCGCACTGCTGACCGACCTCGAAGCCTGCGAAGCGCCGCGTACCTGTCCGCATGGAAGACCGACCATGATTCATCTTTCGGTGGATATGCTGGAACGCCAATTCGGGAGGCGAGGTGCACGCTGAGACGATTTCCACAAAGTATCAAAAACTTCTGGCAGATTTTCGCAAGTTGGAAGCCGAATACGAGAAAACGAAACGTACCCTGGAGATCCGCGAGATTGAGGTGCGGGCGATTCTGGCGCAGGCGCACGAACTGGCAAATACCGATGTGCTGACGTTTCTGCCGAACCGCCGCAAGATCCTTACCGGCCTGCAGGAAGAGGTGATTCGCGCCAACCGTTACAACACCCCGCTTTCGGTGTCCATTCTGGATATTGATCATTTCAAGAAGGTGAACGACACCTACGGCCACGCTGCCGGAGATTTGGTACTGCGCAGCGTGGCGGCGCGTCTGCGCGCGCATATTCGGCATCCGGATATGATCGGCAGGTATGGGGGCGAGGAGTTTTTGATTGTTCTGCCCAACAGCCAGATGCAAGCCGCAGCCGAACAGGCTTCGCGCTTGTGCCAGCAGATTCGCAGCCTGCACATTGATCTGAACGAGCATGTTACTTCTGTAACGATCAGTGTGGGGATTGCACAATTCCAGATTGGAAAAGAGACGTGGGAGCAGCTGTTGCACCGCGCCGATGAAGCGCTCTACCGTGCCAAGGAGCGGGGACGCGACCGCTGGGTGTTGGCGGAAGAATAGGTCGAAAAAAAAAGAGACAGGCGGCTTCTTGTTGAAAGCCGCCTGTCTTGCTTTTATTTTTTTACTCTTTCACTTCACCGTCAATCACATCGCCGTCAGCGGGCGGAGGGGTGGATGGACCGCCCTGAGGCTGCGGCTGTCCCTGTGCGTAGAGTTGCTGACTCAGCGCATGGAACGCCTGTTGAACTTCCTCGCTCGCCTTGCGAATGCGGTTGATGTCGTCGCTTTGCGCGGCAGATTTCAGGTCGTTGATTTTGGTTTCGATGGCGCCGCGTTCGGCCGAGGGGACTTTATCGCCCAGATCGCGCAGCGCCTTTTCGGTCTGGTAAATCAGGCTGTCGGCGGTGTTGCGGGCGTCAATCAGTTCGCGGCGTTTGCGGTCTTCCGCTTCGTGCTGCCGCGCTTCGTTGACCATGCGTTCGATGTCGCTCTTGCTCAGGTTGGTCGAAGCGGTGATGGTCACCTTTTGTTCCTTGCCGGTGGCTTTGTCTTTGGCGGTGACGTGCAGGATGCCGTTGGCATCAATATCGAAGGTGACTTCGATTTGCGGCACGCCGCGCGGCGCCGGCGGAATACCATCCAGGCGGAAGCGCCCAAGCGACATGTTATCTGCAGCCATGGGGCGTTCGCCCTGCAGGACGTGAATATCCACGGCGGTCTGGTTATCTGCGGCGGTGGAGTAGATTTCCGTCTTGCGGACGGGGATGGTGGTGTTGCGTTCGATCATCTTGGTCATCACGCCGCCGAGGGTTTCCACACCCAGCGAGAGCGGGGTGACATCGAGCAGCAGGATGTCTTTGACTTCGCCGCCGAGCACGCCGCCCTGAATGGCAGCGCCGACTGCCACCACCTCATCGGGGTTGACGCCTTTGTTGGGTTCTTTGCCGCCGGTCAGTTTGCGCACCAGGTCTTGCACCATGGGCATACGGGTGGAACCGCCCACCAGCACCACTTCATCGAGTTGATCGGCGGTCAGGCCCGCATCTTTGAGCGCGGCTTCGAAGGGTTTGCGGCAGCGCTCCAGCAGGTCTTCCGTCATTTGCTCGAATTTGGCGCGGGTGAGTTTCAGTTGCAGGTGTTTGGGTCCGTTGGCGTCGGCGGTGATGTAAGGCAGGTTGATCTCCGTTTCCATGACAGAGGAAAGTTCGATCTTGGCTTTCTCCGCCGCCTCGCGCAGACGCTGCAACGCCTGGCGGTCCTGCCGCAGGTCAATGCCCTGCTCTTTCTTGAATTCGTCCGCCGCCCAGTTGACGATGCGCTGATCCCAGTCATCGCCGCCGAGGTGTGTGTCGCCATTGGTGGCTTTGACTTCGATCACGCCCTCGCCCACTTCGAGGATCGAAACATCGAAGGTGCCGCCGCCCAGGTCGAAGACGAGAATCGTTTCGTCCTTCTTCTTATCGAGTCCATACGCCAGCGCCGAGGCAGTCGGCTCGTTGATGATGCGCAGCACTTCGAGACCTGCGATCTTGCCCGCGTCCTTCGTTGCCTGACGCTGGCTGTCGTTGAAGTACGCCGGGACGGTGATGACCGCCTGCGTCACCGGCTGACCGAGATACGCTTCCGCATCTGCCTTCAATTTTGCCAGCACCATGGCGCTGATTTCCTGCGGGGAGTATTCGCGGTTGGTGACGGGGATTTTCACACGCACATCATCGGCGGGTCCCTTCACAACCTGATAAGGAACCATCTTGCGTTCCTGTTCGGTCTCTTCGTAGCGGCGCCCGATAAAACGCTTGATGGAATAAATGGTATTTTCAGAGTTGATGACCGCCTGCCGTTTTGCCGTTTGACCGACAAGCCGTTCACCGTTCTTATTAAATGCCACTACCGAGGGGCATAGTCGGCCGCCTTCGGCGGTGGGAATGACGGTTGCTTGTCCGCCTTCCATCACGGCAACAACGGAGTTGGTCGTGCCGAGGTCAATACCAATGATTTTTCCCATAGTAATTTCTCCTTGCGTGTTATTCAATGCCCACATCTTACCCAGCCAGTGCAAGAAAACTATTAACGGTGTGTAGAATTTGGATTGGATGTGTTCCCCGCTGGCAGGCAAAACGTCCCGCAGACTTCGCTGCGGGACGTTGCAGGTTATGGTTCGTTGATGGTCAGCCGCTGAAAGACGGCGATGACGGGTGCGTTCTCGAAGGACGATGCGGTCAGTCCCACTTTGCCGGCGGGAAGGTTGAATTGTTCTACATTGACGCTGCGGATGATGTTGCCGTTGAGGTGGAGGTAGAGCGTGGTACCGCTGCAGGTGAGGGCAATTTGCTGAAGGTCGCCGCTTTGTTTGACTTGGGTTGTGCCGTCGAGCAGGGGGGTGTAGTCGGCGATGCCGTTATCGAGCCATTTGCCGTAGAGGACGTTGTATGTTCCGTCGGTGAGGACGTTGTATTCCAGCCAGCCTTCGGTTTCGCTGTAACGGCAGATGAGCCCGGCGGCGGCAGGGGTGAGGGCGCTGTTAATGTATTCGGTTTCGAGGTACACATCGCTGTATTCTTCTGCGCTGTAGAGGGCATAGAGCCAGGCATAGGGGACGTCCATTTGCAGGCGCAGGGCGCCTCCTTCGGCTGTGACGTTTGGGGTGGTTTCGCTGCCTGCCTGCAGGACCTCCCAGCCGGCGAGGGGGGAGTCAAACTCGTGGGTGTAGTAGCGCGGCAGGGGAGTGGGGTTTGGAGGGGGCGGCGTGAGGGTAGGCGGGGCTGGGGTGGGCGAGGCAGGCGCCGGCGTGGGCGAAGCGGGAAGCGTCGCTGTGGGGGCAGGGGAAGGAGAGGGAGAGGGCGCCGCTGTTTGGCAGGCGGTGAGCAGCAGGAGGAGAAGTCCGAGAAAAAGTTTTTTCATGAGGCTTGTTGTGTTGGATTTAGCGCAGGAAGGGAAGGGTATTCTTCATCAAACCTTTCATAACACAATTGTCCAGCATGGTGCGCTGGACAATGCAGGTGGAGATGGCGGGAATCGAACCCGCGTCCGAAAGATTCGACCCTCGGAAATCTACGAGCGTAGCCGGATGAAGTTCGTCATCGCAGAGGTCTCACCCGGCAGGCACACTCTGCGACCAGCCGCTTATCTTTCGCGCAGGCAGCGGCGTCGTGCGCGGCACTCCACCTTTGTCTCGCCCGATCCGTCACCGGGTGGAGGACGGGGGCGGCGGACGTGTGGCGGCTAAAGCGCCACAGCCGTTATGCCCATGCCTTAGGCGGCGAGGGGCAGTGCGGCGTAAGCAGTGCGGTTGGCACTTAATTTTTTGCGCTGAGTTTACGAGTTCGGCGCCTCTCGGCTCGCATTCCGGGACCAGCCTCTTCCGTCGAAGCCTGTCATCCCCAAAAACGGAGCAATCCGTTTACGGAAAATCATTATAGCACACTTGCAACGTACTTTATCTTGCCCTGCTGACTGCTTTATGCTAGACTGTTGAGAGACTTGGCAAGGATAACCTTTTATGGCTGAAAAAATCCTCATTGTGGACGACGACCTCGATACCCTGCGGCTGGTAGGGCTGATGCTTCAGCGTCAGGGCTACCAGATTAGCGCCGCAACCAATGGGCAGCAGGGGCTGGAGAAGGCGCTCCAGGAGGATCCCGACCTGATTTTGCTCGATGTGATGATGCCCGATTTGGACGGCTATGAAGTCACGCGTCGTCTGCGGCAGAACCCCGCGACAGCCGAAACCCCCATCCTGATGTTCACTGCCAAGGCGCAATTGGACGATAAAGTCATCGGGTTCGAAGCGGGGGTGAACGATTACCTGACCAAACCCACCCATCCCGCCGAATTGCAGGCACGCGTGAAGACTCTGCTTGCCCGCGCCGGCGATAAGAAACAAAAAGCCGCCCAGGAAAGCGCCGCAGGCGAACAGGGCTATGTTATCGGGGTGCTGGGGGCACGGGGCGGGGTGGGGATTACCACGTTGGCGGTCAACCTGGCGGCAGGGTTGTTGAACAAAACCAAGAGCCAGGTCATCCTGGCCGAAATGCTGCCCGGGCAGGGTTCGCTGGCGCTTGAATTGGGGGTCACTGCTCCAAAAGGGCTGGTGGATTTGCTCAGCCTGAACCGCATCAGCGACATGACACACGATAAAATCCGTGAGATGCTTGTCCGTCACGCTTCGGGGCTGGACCTGTTGCTTGCCTCCGACCGCCCCAGAGATATGCACCTCGTCAGTCAGGTGGCAAATTACGAGGCGCTTGTGGGCAGCCTGGCGGGACTGGCGCGTTTTGTCGTACTCGATTTGGGTGTGGGCATTCAGCCGTTTGCCGCCAAAGTTCTTTTGAGATGTAATGAAGTGCTGGTGCTGCTCGAAGGGACGCCGAACACCATCATTCACACTAAAGCGCTGATTGAAGACCTCGCCTCGCTGGGCGTCAACAAACGCAATATCAACGTCGTTTTGAACAATCGCATCCGCTCGGATACGCAGATGCCCTCCAGCCAGGTGCAGAGCAAACTGGAGTACGAAATCGTTGGCACGCTCACGCCTGCGCCGGAACTCTTCGTGCAAGCCACGCGGCTGCAAACGCCGGCCATCCTTTGCCAGCCCGAAAGCCTGACGGCGCGGCAGATCGAAAAACTGGTGGATTTCATTGCAGAGCGAGAGGCATTGCCTCGATGAACCCATCCCCTCGTGTTATCACAACTGCGCTGGACGACGCAGCGGCATTGTTCCGCGGCGCCAAACGTGCGGTTGTGTTGACCGGGGCAGGCATTTCCACTCCGTCGGGGATTCCCGATTTCCGTTCCGAAGGCACCGGTTTATGGTCGCGCGATGAACCGCTGGAAGTGGCATCGCTCAACACCTTTCGCACGCATCCCGAACGATTTTTCGAATGGTTTCGTCCGCTGGCAGGGCAGATTTTCAACGCCCAGCCGAATGCAGCGCATCTGGCGCTTGCCGAACTGGAACGCGCCGTCATGGTGCAAACCATCATCACCCAAAACATTGACATGCTGCATCAGAAGGCGGGCTCGCGGCATGTCATCGAAATGCATGGCACGCTTCAAACTCTCTCTTGCGTCAGTTGTTACCGCAAGTTTGACTCGTTTGTCTACGTGCAGCGCTTCATCGAAGACGGCGCGCTGCCCTACTGTCCGCAGTGCGGCGGTATTCTCAAACCCGATGTCATTCTGTTTGGGGAACAGTTGCCGCAATCGGCGTGGTTCGAAGCGCAAAAAGAAGCCCGCCGCTGCGACCTGATGGTCGTCGCCGGCTCCTCGCTGGAGGTGCTGCCCGTTGCCGGCCTCCCCCTGCAGGCGGTGGACCGCGGCGCGCATCTGATTGTCATCAACAACTCGCCGACCTATATCAACATCCGCGCCGATGTCGTCATCATGGACGACGTCGCCGCCATCCTGCCCGAAATTGCAAAGCGAGCGCTCCATGGCTGAGATAAAAACCCGCACCCTCGATAGTTACCTGCGCCTGATTGAAATTGCCCGCGACCTCGCCTCGACCCTCGACCTGGATACACTGCTCAACGACATTGTGCGCGCCTCGGCTGACATCACGCACGCCGAAGCCGCCTCCATTCTGCTCTACGACGACACCGCCCGCCAACTGTATTTTCAGGTGGCTACCAACATTGACGAACCCACCATGCGCGGGCTGGTCGTCCCGCTCGATAAAAGCATCGCCGGCTGGATCGTCACCAACCGCCAGCCTGTGCGCATTGATGATGTGCATAAAGATAAACGCTTCTTCAGCGACATCGAGCAAAGCGTGGGCTATTCCACCAGATCGCTGCTGGGCATCCCGCTCATCACCAAGAACAAAGTGGTCGGCGTGCTGGAGGTCATCAACAAAAAACGCGGGCGTTTCACCGACCCCGACGAATCCATGCTCACCGTGCTGGGGGCGCAGGCGGCGGTTGCCATTGAGAACGCGCGTCTCTTTCAACAATCGGACTTGATCGCAGAGTTCGTCCACGAACTTCGCACCCCGCTGGCATCGCTCAGCACTGCCACCTACCTGCTGCTGCGCCCCGAAATGTCGCGCGAGCAGCGCGACCAGATCGTCAACAACATTCACAACGAAACCCTGCGGTTGAACGCCCTCGCCTCTTCTTTCCTCGACTTGGCGCGGCTCGAATCAGGGCGCGTCCAATTCCGCAAAACGCGCTTCAGTTCCGCCGACCTGATTTACGAAGTGCGCGATGTGATGATGACCAAAGCCCAGGAGATGAACATCCAGATTCGTGTGGATGTTCCCTCCGACATGCCGCTGATGGAAGCCGACCGCGACAAGATCAAACAAGTGCTGCTCAACCTGTTGAGCAACGCCATCAAATACAACCGCCCGAACGGTTCGGTTCTCATCACCGGCAACTTCACCGATACAGAACTCTCCGTCACCGTGCAGGATACCGGCATGGGAATTCCCGAAGATTCCCTGCCTCACCTCTTCCAAAAGTTCTACCGCGTGCGCGAACACGAAGGCAAAGCATCCGGCACCGGGCTGGGACTTTCCATCTGCAAGCAAATCATTCAGGGGCACAACGGCCGCATAGAAGTCAAAAGCAAAGTGGGAGTAGGAACCGCCTTCACCATTTATCTGCCGCGCGCCCCACGCCTGCCGCGCAATTGATTTCCCCCGCTTACCTGCTTCTCATCTCATCGCGGCGCAAACAAGTATAATTTCCCGCATGAACCGCCGCTTTAACCGTATATGGATTGTGCCGCTGGCGCTCGTGCTGGGCGCCATCCTTTTTTCGCTGCCGCCCGTCTATTCGCGCCTTGTGCCTCGCCTTGAAGCGCTGCAATCCGGCATCAAATATTGGATTAAGCCTCCCGAAGAGGCGGTCTTTCAGCCCTCCGGTCAGGCCGAACCTTCTGCCGCAGCCTTCTTGACTCAAACCCCGTCCCCCGCCCCCACAGCCACTCTTACCCTCCCGCCTGGTCCCACCCCCACCCCAACGGTCACCGTCACGCCGCTGCCTGCCTCGGTCAACCTGACCGGTTTCCGCTACGAAGACCAGAAAAACCGCTGGAACTACTGCGGTCCCGCCAATTTGAGCATGGCACTCAACTACCTCGGCTGGAACGGCAACCGCGACGTGGTTGCCAAAGCCATCAAGCCCGGCGTGCAAGACCCGAAACTGGATTTCATTCAGCAGGGCAGATCGGACGTCAATGTGATGCCCTATGAAATGGTGGATTTCGTCAACGACCAGACCGAATTCCGCGCCCTGTACCGCCTGGGCGGCGATATCGAACTGGCAAAGCGGCTGCTCGCCGCCGGCTTCCCCTTCATTGCCGAAAAAGGATATTACGAGAAGGATTACACCGGCAAAATTGCCTGGCTGGGACATTACCAGTTCGTCACCGGCTACGACGACGCGCGCGGCGAGTTAATCGTTCAGGATACCTGGAATGACGGTCCCAACTTCCGCATCAAATATGACGAATTCATGGCGCCCGAAGCCTGGCTCTCGTTCGACAATCTGTTCATCGTGGCGTATAAGCCTGAGCGCGAAAGCGAGCTGATGCAGGTTCTCGGTCCGTATGCCGACCCGCTGTGGGCGGCGCAGACCGCGCTAACCCATGCGGAGGAGCATATTCTCACCACCGAAGGCATCGAACAATTCTTTGCCTGGTTTGCCAAAGGGACGAGTCACGTTGCCCTTCAGCAATACGCCGATGCCGCCGCCGCCTATGACCGGGCGTTTGCCATCTACAACTCGCTTGGCAAGAACGATGTCCAGCGTCCATACCGCATGATGTGGTATCAGACCGGCCCCTATTGGGCTTATTTTTACAGCGGGCGTTATCTGGATGTCATCAACCTGGCGGATGTAACCCTCAGCGAAACCATCGCCAAACCGACCCTCGAAGAAAGCCTCTACTGGCGCGGGCGCGCCAAGTACATGATTGGCGATACCCCCGGCGCCGTGGCAGACTACCGCGAAGCCTTGAGGCTGCACCCCAACTGGCTGCCTGCCATTCAAGCCCTTCAAGACCTCGGGATACAGCCGTAACCTGGCAGTTCAGTAGTTCAATCGTTTGATTGTTCCGTAGTTGGAGGAAAGGGTGAGTCTGATTCTATGACGACGATTCAACGATTCGAGGAACTTCAATGCTGGCAAAAGGCGCGTGTTCTTGTCAATTTGATTTATGATCTGACGGAACATCCGAAATTTGCAAAAGACTTTCGCTTGTGTGGTCAGATACAGGATGCGGCTGGTTCTGTTATGCACAATATCGCTGAAGGGTTCGATTCGGGGACCAATCTCGAATTCATCCGCTTCCTCAAAATGTCCCGCCGTTCTGCCAGTGAAGTACAATCTGAACTCTATCTTGCTCTTGACCGCAGATACATCAACCAGGAAGAGCTTGTCAGGGCGTATGATTTGGCAACCGAAACCAAAAAACTCAATGGTTTGATTTCCTATCTCCGAAAATCCAAGCCACTCAACTAACAAACCACCCAACTGTCCAACTATGAAACTACTACACTTCGCCGATGCCCACATAGACATGCTCAATCACGGACGCCACGACCCTCACACAGGGCTGCCGCTGCGCGTCCTCGATTTCCTCAAAGCGCTGGATACGATTGTGGAAGCGGCGATTGCCGAACGGGTGGACATGGTTATCTTTGCCGGCGACGCCTACAAAGACCGCTCTCCGGCCCCCACCTTTCAGCGTGAATGGGGCAAGCGCATCGTGCGGCTCTCACAGGCGAAAATCCCCACCCTGCTCCTGGTCGGCAACCATGATTTATCGCCTGCCGTGGGGCGGGCGCATGCCATTCAGGAATTCGATACGCTGCAAGTGCCGTTCGTCAAAGTGCTGGATAAGCCGCAATTCCTGAAGCCGGCCGGGTTGTGGGATGTCCCTGTGCAGGTGATTGCCATTCCGTGGATCACGCGCTCGGCGTTGATGGCAAACCTGGAGATGAGCGCCGCCGATACGCGGGAGGTGTTCGCGGGCATCGAAGAACGCCTCTCTCAACTTGTGACAGGCTGGATCGAAGAAGCCGATTCCGCTTTGCCCCTCATCCTCACCGCTCATGCCTCGGTGGAGGGCGCCATGTTCGGCGCGGAACGGACGGTTATGCTCGGAAGCGACCTGGTTTTGCCGGTTTCGCTTGTGAAAGACAGACGCCTCGATTACGTGGCGATGGGTCACATTCATAAACCGCAGGATGTGAATCAAGGGCATCATCCGCCGGTGATTTACCCCGGCTCCATCGAGCGCATTGATTTTGGAGAAGCCAAAGACGACAAGTTCTACGTTATTGCAGACGTAGAACGCGGTTCGACGAAGGTTGAGTGGAAAAAAATCGAAGGGACGCGTCCGTTCATTGAGCGGCGGGCAGTTTTGAGGTCCAGCGAGAACGTGATGGAGGTTCTGATCCATGCCCTGCCGCAAGAAATGGAGGGGGCGATTGTCCGCCTGATTGTTGAATATCCCAGGGAATTGGATTCGCTGATAGACGAAGCCGCCCTGCGCAAACATGCCGAGGCGGCGTTTGAGTTTCACCTCGTCAAGCACCGGCTAAGCGAGGCACGGGTGCGCATCCCCGAAGGGCAGGTGGTGAGCAGCATGAGTCCGCTCGATCTTCTGGCGCAATATTTCGAGGCGACAAAAATCGAAGAGGCAGAGGAATTACAGAAACTGGCGCAGGAAATCATCGCAGACGAGACGCCTTCTGCCTGAATCTTGCCGCCGGCAACTTGACACCTGAACCCGAACCCCTGATACTTGGGCAAATTCATTCCCGCGAGGTTGCCATGTCAAAGGAACATTCACGCTATCGCTGGTTTGTTGTGGTTGTGTTCTTTTTCTTCATGCTCCTGCACCAGACCGATAAATTGATGATCGGGTCGCTGCAGGTGCAGATTACCGACGACTTTGGGATCAACAACACGCAATGGGGACTGGTCAATTCGGGGGCGTTGATTGTGGCGACGATTTTGTATCCGATTTGGGGATATTTGTACGACCGTTTTGCGCGCGCCAAATTGCTTTCGCTGGCTTCGTTTATTTGGGGTTCGACCACCTGGCTGAACGCCCTCGCCCGTAACTTCGGCATGTTTCTCGTCACCCGCGCCTCGACCGGCATTGACGATTCTTCCTACCCCGGCTTGTACACCCTGGTTGCCGATTATTTCGGTCCCAACCTGCGCGGCAAAGTGTATGGTCTCTTGCAGTTGGCGCAGCCCATCGGTTATTTGGTCGGTATGATTTTGGCGCTTATGGTTGCGCCGCAAATCGGCGGCTGGCGTTCGGTCTTTTTTATCACCGGCTCGCTGGGACTGGTGATTGCCTTGTTCATCTTCTTTGGCGTGAAAGAAATGCCGCGCGGCAAAGCCGAACCTGAATTCGAGAACATGGCAGAGATGCAAACCTTCAAGTTCTCGTGGCACGAAGCGGCGCAAATCTTCCGCAAGCGCACCATGTGGTTCATCTTCCTGCAGGGGTTTGCGGGCGTCTTCCCCTGGAACGTCATCACCTACTTCTTCTTCGCTTATCTCGAACGGGAACGCGGGTACGATGCGAACAGCATTCTCTTCACCATGGCGCCCGTCATCCTCATCCTTGCCAGCGGATATTTCCTCGGCGGCGCGCTGGGCGACTTCGCTTTCAAGCGCACCAAAAAGGGACGCATCCTCGTCTCCAGCGCGGGGGTTGCGTTGGGCGCCATCTTCATTTTCCTGGCGCTCAACACTCCTGTCGAAGCCCGCACGCAGTTCTTCATTTTTATGTGCCTCACCGCGATCTTCATGCCGCTTTCGTCCGCCAATGTCATTGCCACAGTCTATGATGTCACCGTGCCGGAAGTGCGTTCC
The DNA here is from genome assembly GCA_037440905.1 of Anaerolineae bacterium. Classification (GTDB taxonomy): domain Bacteria; phylum Chloroflexota; class Anaerolineae; order Anaerolineales; family Villigracilaceae; genus Defluviilinea. Next base: position 106,183 of record JBBITE010000002.1, read on the forward strand.
ACGGCGCAGGCGGTCGAATACTTCATCGAAAACGGCGGCGCGGCTTTTGCTCCCATCCTCACCGGCCTGATTGCCGATGCCATTGACCTCAAAACCGCCATCCTGCTCATCTGCGTTGTGGCATGGGGGTTGTGCTTCGTCTTCTACCTCGGCGCGCTCTTCACGATTGATAAGGATACGGCAGACCTGCGCGGGCAAATGGCGCAACGTGCAAGGGCGATGTGACGTAAATACCGTATCGCGTATCGCGTATTGCGTATTGCGTATTGCGTATCGCGTATTGCCTATCGCGTATCGCGTATCGCGTATCGGGAGGCGCTCATGACCATCATTGTCGCTGATACC
>JBBITE010000002.1:106627-128266 GCA_037440905.1 Anaerolineae bacterium
CGTATCGCGTATCGCGTATCGGGAGGCGCTCATGACCATCATTGTCGCTGATACCACATGCGGATTGCCGAAGGAATTGCTTGAACAACGCGGGATTCCTACGCTGCCGCAAATCGTCATTTTTGGGGATGAGACATATCACGACGATTCCGAACTGGATACGCCCACCTTCCTGCAAAAACTAAAGGCTTCGCCTGTGTTGCCCAAAACCTCCGCACCGGAGCCGCCTCTGTACTTCCCGATTTTCGAAGAGGCGAGGAAGAAAGGCGAAAGCGTGGTTGTCGTCGCGCCGACGGGCAAAGCCAGCGGCACCGTCCGCTCGGCACAGACCGCCGCGCTGGAATTCCCGGAGCTGGATGTGCGCGTCGTGGATACGCTGACCATCTCCTGCAACCTTGCTTCGCTGGTGTTGATGGCAGACGATATGGCGAAGGCGGGCGCCGCGGCGGATGAGATTGTGGCAAAACTCAACGAGATGATTCCGCGCAGCAGGCTCTACTTCGTGGTGGATACGCTCGAATACCTTGCGAAGGGCGGGCGTATTGGCGGGGCAAAGAGACTGCTGGCAGAACTGCTGGAAATCAAACCGATTTTGCAAATGCGGGACGGGCAGGTGGAGCCTTTCGAACAGCAGCGAACCAAAAAACGCGCCCTGGCACGCCTGGCGGAAGTGGTGGCAGAGCAATGCACAGGCGGAGATGAGGCTCGTTTGTCCGTGATTCAGGTTGAGGCGGAGAAAGAAGCGCAGGCGTTCGTCGAGGAGTTGAAGTCCAGAAGCGGCGTCTCACACATCCCCATCTATGAATTGCCTCCCGCTATCGTCGTCCATGCGGGACCAAGGGCGATGGGCGTGGGCTTTTTTGTGTGATGGTATAATTTGCGAACTCATCGAGAAAATCCCCACGTCTGTGGTTTTTTTAGGTAAGGAGTTTCCATGTCTGGTCATTCGAAGTGGTCCACCATCAAGCGCAAGAAAGGCGCGGCGGACGCCAAACGCGGCGCGCTTTTTACGCGCCTTGCCCGTGAAATTACCATCGCTGCCCGCGATGGCGGCGATCCTGAAACCAATTTCCGCCTGCGGCTGGCGGTGGACAAAGCCCGCTCTGAAAACATGCCCAAGGAAAACATCGAGCGCGCCATCCGCCGCGGCACGGGCGAAGATAAAGACGGCGCGGCGTTCGAGACGATCACCTACGAAGGGTATGTGGGTCATGGCGTGGCGGTGATGATCGAAGCCGTCACCGATAACCGCAACCGCACCGTTTCGGACTTGCGCCACGCCCTCACCAAAGCGGGCGGCAACATGGGCGAACTGGGCTCGGTTGCCTGGCAGTTCGACCGTATTGCCTATTTTTCGTTCCCCTCCAGCGCCATGAGTTATGACAAGGCTTTTGAGTTGGGCATCGAAGCCGGCGCAAACGACGTGATCGAAGATGACGGCACGATTGAAATCCTGGCTCCGGTCGAAGCGTTCAAAGTGATTGCCGATGCCCTGCATAAAGCCGGCGTGCAGCCCGCTGAAGCCGAACTGCGCTACACTCCCAAGCAGGAAATGGAACTCGGTCCTGAGGAAACGGTCAGTGTGCTCAAGGCGCTCGAAGCCATCGAAGAACTCGACGATGTACAGAACGTCTATTCCAACCTCAAAGTGACCGACGAAGCGCTTGCCGCGCTCGAAACCGCCTAGTCCGACTTCGGAAGTCTTCTCCAGGGCTTCCGAAGTCTATTTAACAAGATGACCCTCGCCTTAGGGATTGACCCCGGAACCGCCACCACCGGCTACGGACTCGTGCGCCTCATGCCCGACGGGGAACTGGTCGCTGTCCGATATGGCGTGATCCTCACCCCCAAAGAGTCTCCTGCTCCGGCGCGGCTGGAAATGCTCTACGAGCAACTGCGCCGCATCCTGCTGGAACACAAACCCGATACCGCCGCTGTCGAAAAATTATTCTTTCAGCGTAATGTAACCACCGCCCTCGCGGTAGGTCAGGCGCGCGGCGTGGTGATGCTGGCATTGCAGCAGGCGGGCATCGAAGCGTTTGAATACACCCCCAACGAAATCAAACAGGCTGTGGCTGGCTACGGCAGCGCCCAAAAGAGACAAATGCAGGAAATGGTGCGCGCCCTGCTCCAACTCGATTCCATCCCCAAACCCGACGACGCCGCCGACGCCCTGGCGGTGGCGATTACTCACCTGAACACAAAACGTTACGATTAACCATGAAGGACACCAAGGGCACCACGGGAATTAAGCCCGAATCCTTGGTGTACTTCATGCCCTTTGCGGTTATAAAGAGTGATGTTACGCGGTTCTTGATTGCTGGCGGTTCAAACCGCATCTAGCAATCACGAAGTCAGCCTTCGCTGACTTGAGAGCCTGCGCAGGCAGGCTTTGCGAGGTTGAGCGCAGAGAAGACAAGCCTGTTCTACGAGAATCTTGAAGACGTTCCGCGTAAGGTGAGTAAAAGAGTTAAAATAACCCCATGCTTGCAACCCTGCGCGGTGAAGTGACACAAATCGAAGAAAACGCCCTCATCCTCGAAGTGGGCGGGGTGGGGCTGAGAGTGTTCGTCCCGGCGCCGCTGCGGACCAAATTCAAGGCTGGCGAAGTGGCGTTTTTGTTCACGCATCTCATTGTCCGTGAAGATGCGCTCACGCTCTATGGCTTCGAATCCCAAGCCGACCGCGAACTCTTCACCATTCTGCTTGGTGTGGATGGCGTCGGTCCGAAGGCGGCGCTTTCCGTCCTTTCCACCATGACCCTCGATGCCGTGCAGCGCGCCGTCTTTGCCGATGAACCCGACCTGTTCAGCCGCGTCCCCGGCGTGGGCAAAAAGACCGCGCAGAAAATCGCGCTTCACCTCAAAGACAAACTCAAGCCGACCGATGCGCTGGCGAAAGTCGCGGCGATGTCCGACAAAGACAGCGAAGTGCTGGCCGCCCTCACCGCGCTGGGCTACTCGGTGGTGGAGGCGCAGGCGGCAATCCAATCCATCCCCAAAGAAGCGCCCGACGACGTGGAAGAACGTCTGCGGCTGGCGTTGCAATATTTTCAGTGAACATGACATCACAGTATCACGCCATCATCATCGGCGCGGGGCATAACGGTCTCGTTGCCGCCGCTTATCTTGCCAAACGGGGCAAAAAGGTCCTCGTCCTCGAACGCCGCGACATCGTCGGCGGTTCGGTCGTGACCGAAACCTTCGACGACGGCTCCGCCTACGACCCCCTCTGGACTGGCGGAACTCTCCGCCCGGGCATCATCAAAGACCTCAAACTCGCTTCACACGGACTTCAGCCTGTCTCGCCCCGCCCGGCTTTCATCTCCCTCCAGGCGGATTCGGACCCCCTCGTCCTCGACGCCGACCCTGCCAAAGCCGCCGAAGCCATCAAGCCCTTCTCCGAAAAGGACGCGGCGCGCTGGGGCGATTTCGTCCGTTTTATGGAGAAAGCGGCGTACATTCTGGATGTCGCCTACGACACCCTTATGCCGCGCCTGCCGAAGGATTTCAGCCTGCGCGAAGGCTACGGCTTGCTCGAACTTGGTATCGAACTACGGCTGGCAGGCCGCAAGGACATGCTCAACTTCATCCGCGCCCTGCCGATGACCGCGCAGGAACTGCTGGAGGAATACTTCGAATCCGAAACCCTCAAAGCGGCGCTGGCTGCCCTCGCCATTCACGGTCACACGCTTGGACCGATGGAGGCTGGCACAGGCTACACGTTGATTCACAACTGGCTGAACCGCGGCGGGCTGGCGCACGTCAACGTGGGCAGGGCGGGCGAAATAACACAAGCGCTTGCCAATGCCGTGAAATCTTTTGGCGGCGAAATCCGCACGGGGGTAGAAGTAGAACGTATTCAGGTAGACACGTACACATGCAAGGGCGTGGTATTGAAAGGCGGAGAGGAGATATTTGCGGACAAAGTCATCTCGGCTGTTGACCCCAAACGGACATTCCTCGACCTCGTCGGCGCGCCGAACCTCCCGCCGGAGTTCGTCTGGCACGTGCAGTCCATCAAAATGCGCGGCTCGGTAGCGAAAATCCACCTGTTGACGGATGGCAGTCACGGCATCTCCGATGGAACGATTGTCCTTGCGCCATCTATCAAGTATCTGGAGAAAGCCTACGACGCGGCGAAGTATGGCGAAATCTCCGGGCAGCCGTATTTGGAAGTCACAACCTCGGGCAAGGTGGTGAGCATCCATTTCCAATTCGCGCCGTATCATTTGAAACATGGAACGTGGAACTTGAAACATGAAACCCTCAAAGACCTTGCCATCAACACCCTCGCCGCTTATTTCCCCAATCTCCAATCACGAATTACCAATTACCACGTCATTACGCCTCTCGACCTCGAACAAACCTACGCCCTCACCGAAGGCGACCTCAACCACGGTCAACTCATGCTCGATCAGTTCCTCTTCATGCGTCCCATACCGGGCTGGTCGAACCACAAAACGCCGATAGATAACCTGTATCTGTGCGGAAGCGGGGTTCACGGCGGAGGGGGAGTCAGCGGCGCGGCAGGGCGGAATGTAGTGAAGGTGTTGAAGTAAATGGGCTTCACCCGAAATTAAATGAAATCATCCACGAAGATACGAAACTTCACAAGAACGAGAAACAAATTCGTGATTCTTCGTGAACTTCGTGGATGAACAGACGGCAAATTTCTACTTCGCCACGCGCAGGATGACGCCGTTCTGCGACGGGTCATGCAGCAGCAGCCCCGCTTCGGTCATATTCGACGGGATGCCTGCCGCGTCCACCCGCGCCACCACTTCCTCGTACGCTTTTTGATTTGGCAGGTCAATGGTGAAATAACGCAGCCCGGCCGCATCGGGCGGAGGGGGAGGGGCGCCGCGTCCCTGCCAGGTGTTCAGCCCCAGGTGGTGATGGTATCCGCCTGCGGAAACGAACGCTGCCTGAAATTGACGCGAGCGTCCCATCACATCGAAGCCGATGATCCCGTGATAAAAATCCACCGCCTCGTCCACATCGCGGATATGCAGATGGACATGTCCAATCTTCAACTCAGGCGGGAGCGGCGCGTCCAGGCGGTCATCATCCCGGATGTGCTTGAACAACGCCTCCACATCCAACGGCTCGCGCCCGTCGCTCCACGAGCCGTCGGCGCGGCGGGCTTCGAATGTATCCTCCGACATGCTCCACGTGCCGTCTTCGGGCGATTCACAATACAACTCGATGCCATTGCCTTCGAGGTCGTCGAGGTAGGTGGTTTTGGTCATGATGTGGTCGGTGGGGGCGTTGGGGTATTTCAGCGCAAAGAGACGCCCAATGGCGATGGCCAGTTCGCGGCGGTTCGGAAAAAGGTATGCCACGTGATACAACCCGGTCACGCCGCGGTATTTTTTCAAGCCTGGCTCCTCGACGAGAAGGAGCAAGTCATTGCCGCCGGCGCCCAAGCCGGCCTGGTTTCCCTCGCGCCAATGGAGTTTGAACCCCAGCGCCCTTTGATAAAACGTCAGTTGGTTTTCGAGGTTTGCCACCTTGAGCGAGATCTGCCCCATTTGCGTGCCGGGGTGAATGGAAAAATCGGTGGGAGCGAGGGGTTGTTTTTGGGTATTCATGAAAGTCTCTTTCGTTTGTTTCTCTTGACAACCTGACAAGGCCTTTAATTCCGCCGCGCGGCGCCTCAGAGAGTGTTTTAAAAAGTCCTTTTTGTTCTTTCTATGGCGCGTAGGGCGCGCTCTCTAGCGCGCCTGGCGGCGTTACACTTGCCCTCCCACTCCGCTTCGCTGCGGGGACGATGTGGCGTGCAAGTGCCAGGGGAGAACGCCTCTTACGCGCAAAGGACATAGTTTTAAAACACTTTCTCAAAAAAACAGGTCACGCTTTCGGCGTGACCCTGATGGCTAGGCGGCAGAGCCTTCCAGCACCGGGAGCGAGAGCGTTGCCTCCTCCGCTTGAAAATTAACCTTTTTATGGGTCCCATCGCAAAACGGCTTGTTTGCCGATTGCCCGCAGCGGCACAGCGCCACCATCTTCCCGTCCAAAGTTTTGACGTTGCCGGCGGCATCTGTGAATGTCGCGCCGCTTGCAATCAGATAGGGACCGTTCTTGGATGCTTTGATTTCGATGGTGTCAGACATGTTCGACCTCCTTGAGAAAATGTTTTAAAAATCCTATTTTGTTCTCTCCAAATGTGTAGGGTGCGCTCTCTAGCGCGCCCAGCGACGTTAGAGAACGTCGCTTACGGGCAAAGTAAGCAGTTTTAAAACACTCCCTGAAAAAGTGGATTCAGGCAAGGGCAAAACGCCCGTACGCCACAAATATAGCCAAAACCAGCAAAACAACATTCACCGGCAGCACCTGAAATTCCTTCTTGGGCAGGTGCACGGTGAATATAGCAAGCACTTGAATAAGAGCAAGCCCCACCCCTGCCAGCGGCGTCAGCCAGGGGAGGATGCCCGTTGCCAGAGGCAGGATCAAGCCCACTGCGCCGAGCAGTTCCGAGGTCCCTACGAAGCGGATGAAAGCATCCGGTTTATCGTGCGCCCAGGTCATCTGCGGGTTGGCGCGCACTTTGGCAGGCGTAAAGGCTTTCATCATCCCCACCATGCCATACAAAACCGCCAGCAGCCCCTGTGCAATCCATAGAGCAATGTTCATTCTTGACTCTCCTTGTCTGTGCTGATAAGATACATCTGTATTCTAAACAACAGATGTCGCTTAATTTACTGAACCCCGCGCCGCATGTCAACCGTCAAATTCTCAAAAATGTTGGATAAGCAACACAGGAGAAAAAATGTTGATCAACCCCAGCGAAAACGAACGTCTCGACCCCCGCGTCCGCCGTACCCGCAGCCTGATCCTGACCGCCTTCGAAGCGCTCCTCACCGAAAAAGGGTTCGAGTTCATTTCCGTGCAGGATGTCACCGAGCGGGCGCAAATCAACCGCGCCACCTTCTACGCCCACTTTCCCGATAAATACGCCCTGCTCGATTATTTCATCAGCCAGGCGTTCATGCGTGAAATGGAAAAACGCACGCTCAGCGCCTGTCACTACTCGCCGGAGAATCTGAGAAGCCTGATTCTTGCCGTGTGCGACTTTCTCGCCCGCCTGCACAGCGACTGCGCCCAGCCGCATCAGCAATTCGAATCGCTTGCCGAAGGCACCATCAAAAACATCCTCTTCGAATTGTTATCTTACTGGCTGAAACAAAGCGGCACAAAAATTTCCACCGAAATCCCAGCCACCGTGGCGGCCTGGGCAATTTACGGGCTTGCCTCCTACTACAGTCATAGCAAGAAACGCCCCGCCCTCGAAAAATTCGTGGACGAGGCGCTCCCGCTTGTTGCGGTCAACCTGGGGCAGTTTGCCTGAGATTTTATATTCTTGTTTGACAGCCCCTCATTCTCGGTTATAATTCAACAACTGAATTTTGAACCGTGAAATCTATGGAAACCGCAACCGAAGAACTCCGCGAACTGACCCTGCTTGAACAAATCGAAAATAATCCCGACGTAAATCAATCCACCCTGGCGCGGCAACTGGGCGTGGCGGTGGGGACGGTCAACTGGCACCTCAAGCGCCTGATTGCCAAAGGCTATATCAAAGCCATGCGCGCCGAACGCAAAAAACTGCGCTATATCATCACTCCCGAAGGCATCGCTCTGCGCGCCCGCCTGGCAGTGGATTATGTTGAGCGTTCCCTTTCGCTTTACCGCAAAACTCGCCAGCGCGTCAAAGATCACCTTGCCAAAGTACGCGAGGCTGGTTACGACCGTGTTCGCATCGTGGGAAAGGGCGACGTGGTGGACATTTGCCGCCTGACCTGCATCGAACAGGGCATTCAGGTCGTGACCGATAAAGACGCCCCTGCCCTGCGCGTGGATGGATTCAAAGTTTTGCTTCAGATGGAGGACTCACAATGACCGAACGTCACATCCTGATTACGGGAGGCGCCGGCTATATCGGTTCACTCCTGACCTCGGAACTGCTGCGCCTCAATTACCGCGTCACCGTCCTCGACTCGCTCCTCTTTGGTGGCGAGTCGCTGGTGGCATTTCTTCATCACCCCAACTTTCACTTCGTCAAAGCCGATGTGACCGATCCGCGCGCCATCAAGGATGCGGTAAAGGATGGCTGGCAGAAACCCGATGCCCTGGTTCACTTGGCGGCGATTGTCGGATTCCCGGCCTGTCAGGCGGTGGGCAGGCAGGTCGCCTGGAAGTACAACGTCGAGGCGACGAAAATGGTCTTCGAGCAGGCGGCAGAAATCGGCGTGGAGCGATTCGTATTTGCCTCTACCTACAGCAACTATGGTTTGAGTCCCGATGGCAAGCCGGTCACCGAAGAATCCCCGCTCAATCCCCAATCGTTATACGCCGAGACGAAAATCGCCGCTGAAGAGTACCTGCTCTCTCAAAAGGATGCGCCGCTGGCGCCGCTGCTCTTCCGCTTTGCGACCTTGTACGGCATTTCGCCGCGTACCCGCTTCGACCTGATCGTCAACCAGTTCGTGTTGGAAGCCTTCACCAAACGCATGCTCATTATCTACCAGCGCGGCTATTCGCGCTCCTTTGTGCATGTGCGCGATGCCGTCCGCGGCGTCATCATGGGGCTGCAAGCCGAACAATCCAAAATCCGCGGGCAGATCTTCAACCTCGGCACAGAGAGCGGCAACTATTCCAAAGATGAAATCGTCGCTTTGGTGCGCAAACGCATGCCCGAAGTGGAAGTGGAATACAAAGACCTGACCTTCGGCGGCGACATGCGCGATATTACCGTCTCGTTCGCCAAAATCAAGCGCGTGCTTGGCTTCGAAACCACGCTCGACGTGGACGATGGCATCCGCGAATTGCTGTTTGCCCTCAAAACGGGGCTGATCCAAAACCCCACCGATGCACGCTACAGGAACGCGCAGTTTATTGTGCAGTGATGTGTGAGTGAATAGATAGGTACACAGGTACACACGTACACATGTATACAAGTAAAACAATCTATCCACCTATACCTGTATACCCCACCTGTATCCTTCCTCAAAGGAGAAACCATGACTCAGAACTTCTGGCAGGACAAAAAAGTCATCGTCACCGGCGGAGGCGGCTTCCTCGGTTCGTTTGTCGTTGAAAAGCTCAAAGAACGCGGCGCAGCCGATATCTTCATCCCCCGCAAACGAGACTACAACCTCACCGACCCCGCCGTCATCAAACGCATGTACGATGACGCCCTGCAAGGGGTGGACCCTAAAAACGCCATCGTCATTCACCTTGCCGCCAACGTGGGCGGCATTGGCGCCAACCGCGAACATCCCGCCGAATTCTTCTACGACAACCTCATCATGGGCGTGGAGATGATGCATCAGGCGTGGAAGCGCGGCGTGGGCAAGTTCGTTGCCACAGGCACCGTGTGCGCCTACCCCAAATTTACCCCCGTTCCCTTCAAAGAAGACGACCTGTGGAACGGCTACCCCGAAGAGACCAATGCTCCCTATGGCCTTGCCAAAAAGATGATGCTCGTTCAGGCGCAGGCATACCGCCAGCAATACGGCTTCAATGCCATCTTCCTCCTGCCGGTCAACCTCTACGGTCCGCGCGATAACTTCGATTTGCAGTCATCGCACGTTATCCCAGCCTTGATCCGCAAGGCGGTTGAGGCGCAGGAGCGCGGCGAGAAAGAACTCCCCGTTTGGGGCGATGGCTCGCCCACTCGCGAATTCCTCTACGTGGAGGATGCCGCTGACGGCATCGTCACCGCCGCCGAAAAATACAACGGCGAGCAGCCCGTCAACCTTGGCTCAGGCTATGAAATTTCCATCAAAGACCTGGCGGAAATGATCGTCAAAATGACCGGCTTCGAGGGCAAACTCGTCTGGCAGACCGACAAGCCCAACGGTCAGCCCCGCCGCGGACTCGACGTCACACGCGCGAAGGAATACTTTGGCTGGAGCGCGCAGGTCCCGTTCGAGGAGGGGATGCGGAGGACGATCGAATGGTTCAAGGCGAACAGATTCAAAATCTAACGTCAAAGAGTATCGTCCAGACTTTCAACCTTCGACCTTTGACCTTTGACCTTCGACCTTTGACCCGCACCCTTCGACCTGCGACCTTCGACCCGCAACCTTCGACCTGTCACCTTCAACGAGAAAACATGACCGAACTTACCAAACATGAACCCGCCACCATCTACATCAAACCAACTCGCGGCCTGGCGGCTCTCAACCTGCGCGACTTGTGGACCTACCGCGAACTGGTGTACTTCATGATGTGGCGGGACGTGAAAGTGCGCTACAAACAGACCATGCTCGGCGCGGCGTGGGCAATCATTCAGCCCGTGCTGACGATGATTGTCTTCACCTTTCTCTTTGGGCGCATCGCCAAACTGCCCACCGACAACGACATTCCCTACCCCATCTTTTCCTATGCCGCCCTCCTGCCGTGGGGGCTGTTCGTGGCTGCGCTCAATCAGGCTTCGCGTTCGCTAACCTCTAACCAGAACATGGTGACCAAAATCTACTTTCCGCGCCTGGTGCTGCCGCTTGCTTCGATTCTCTCCGGGCTGGTGGATTTTGTCATTGCCTTTATCATCCTCATCGGACTGATGATATATTACGGCGTGACGCCCTCCCCTAATGCCATTTGGGCGCTGCCCCTCTTTTTGCTGCTGACGGTTGTCACCGCGCTGGGCGTGGCGTTGTGGCTTTCTGCCATCAACGTCCAATACCGTGATGTGAACTACGCGCTTCCTTTCCTGACCCAATTCTGGCTCTTCATCACACCCGTTGCCTACTCCTCGAACTTAATCTCCGAAAAATGGCAACTCGTTTATTCGCTCAACCCCATGGCAGGCGTAGTGAACGGATTCCGCTGGGCACTGCTCGGCACCAATACAGGTCCCGGCCCCGGCATGGCAGTTTCAGTGCTTATCTCCCTCCTCATCCTTATCGGCGGGCTGTTCTACTTCCGCAACATGGAAAAGACGTTCGCGGATACGATTTGAGCGCGTAGGGTGCGCTCTCTTCTGCACAGGAATCGTGAATGACAATCGCAATATCGGTCAATAACATCAGTAAGCAATACAAAATCGGCGCCGCTCAGCAAAAATTCCAATACGGCATGTTCCGCGACGTGCTGATGGACACCCTCATGACCCCCGTGCGCCTCTACCGCGCCCTGCGCGGACAGGGCATGCGCGGCACCGCCGCCACCTCCACCATTTGGGCGCTGAAAGATATTTCCTTCGACCTCGAAGAGGGAAAAGTGCTGGGCATCGTTGGGCGCAACGGCGCCGGCAAAAGCACTCTGCTCAAAATCCTTTCGCGCATCACCGAACCCACCGAAGGCACCGTCACCGTGCGCGGACGGGTCGGCTCGCTGCTCGAAGTGGGTACCGGCTTTCACCCCGAACTGACCGGCCGCGAAAACATCTACATGAACGGCGCCATCCTCGGCATGAAGCGCACCGAAATAGACCGTAAATTCGACGAAATCGTCGAATTCTCCGAAGTCGCCCAATTCATAGATACCCCCGTCAAACGCTATTCCTCCGGCATGTACCTGAGGCTGGCCTTTGCCGTTGCCGCCCACCTCGAACCGGAAATCCTCGTGGTGGACGAAGTCCTTGCTGTGGGCGATGCCGAATTTCAGCGCAAATGCCTCGGCAAAATGAGCGACGTGGCCCAGCAGGGACGCACCGTGCTATTCGTCAGCCACAACATGTCTGCCATTTTACGCCTCACGCAGGAAGCCATCGTCCTCAAAAAGGGGCAACTCATCAAGCGTGCTCCCACCCCCGAAGCGGTGGACTTCTACCTCTCCTCCGGGCAAGCCGAATCGGGTCAGCGCGTGTGGGAGGCAGAGGAAGTTCCAGCGGCGAGTCAGCCTTTTAGACCGGTGGCAATCCGCATCAAAGATCGAAGCGGCAACATCGTGGATACCGTCCGTTCCACCGAGCCGCTCACCGTCGAATGGGAATATCAGCTCGATGCCCCCATCACCGCTCTGCGCGTGGGCATCTACCTCAACACCATGCGCGGCGAATACGTCTTCACCTCCTTCGATACCGACGACTCCAAACAATACGAACAATTTGGCGCGCGCCAGGCTGGGCGCTACATCAGCCGCTGCCAAATCCCCGCCGACTTCTTCAACGAAGGACGTTACTCGCTCGGCGTCAACGCCAGTTCGTTTGGCGTAAAGCGCTATTTTATGGATGAGAACGCCCTCTCCTTCAACGTGGATATTTCCGGCGCGCCCGGCACCCAATGGCCCGAATTGAGGCAGGGTCCGATACGCCCGCGCTTGAATTGGAAAATAGAGAAGCTCGATTAATTTGAATCGCAGAGACGCAGAGAGCCTCGAGAAAGCCTCCACGCACGGTAAACAATGTTTGATAAAACCTCCCTCCGCAACTTCCTGGGCGAACTGCCCCTCGCCGCCGAACTCGATTACACCCTTCGGCAAAAGAATCGCGCCCGCAAAGATCACTACAATCTTTCCAAACTCCAACAACAACTGCCGCAAAGCGTGGCGCAGGCAAAACCCTTCATCCAAAATGCCTCGCCCGGCAAAACGATCCTCTTCTTTGCCACTCTTCACTATTGGATCGAACAAGCCGCCCACATTTCCCTTGCGCTTGCAGGACTGGGTCACAAGGTAACGCTGCTCACTCTCCCCTACGCCGAATGGCACAAGGAAAAAGACAAACTGACTCAAAAGCAGCGCGCGCTTCACACACACGATGCGCTTTCAGCGCTTTCCCCCTTCGTCCATCACGCTTCTCTTCTGGACCTTCAGCCTGCTCCCGATTTACCCGCCTCTCTCCACGCTGACATTGCCGAGGTCTCCCTGTGGGACGCGCAATACACCCTCATGCGCGAAGAAGTGGACCTGAACGACAAAGGCGACAAAGCCCTGCACGACCTGCGCCTCAAACGCAACACCTTTGCCGCCCGCGCCGCCCTCGCCTGGATGCAGAAGCACCGCCCCGATGTCGTTCTCGTTCCCAACGGCTTAATTCTCGAAATGGGTATTGTCTTTCGCGTGGCGCGTTATCTCAACATCCCTGCGGTGACCTTCGAATTCAACGACCAGCGCGAACAAATCTGGCTGGCGCAGAACACCTCCATCATGCAGCAGGATACCGACTACCTCGTGCGCGAACGCTGTTCTCTGCCCATGACTGATGAAATGTATCAGCGTCTCGCCGATTTAGAAAACGCCCGCCGCGGCGCGCGTGTGTGGGGCAAATCGAAACGCCTGTGGCAGTACGTCTCCTCGCAGGGCGCCGAAGCCACGTGCAAAGCCCTGGGGCTGGATGACCGCCCGATCGTCCTGCTGGCTGCGAATGTGCTGGGCGACAGCCTCACCCTGGGAAGAAACATCTTCGCTTCGTCCATGTCCGAATGGATTACAAAGACCGTCCAATATTTCGCCGCGCGCAGCGACGTGCAGTTGGTCATCCGCGTTCACCCCGGCGAGAAACTGGTGCCTCAGGCAAAATCCATGGGGACGGTGGTGCGCGAGGCGCTGCCGCACCTGCCGCCTCACATTCACCTCATCGGCGCGCTCGACCCGGTCAACACCTACGACCTAATTGAAATTGCCAGCCTCGGCTTGGCATACACCACCACCGTCGGCGTCGAGACCGCCATGAACGGAGTCCCGGTGATTGTGTGCGGCAAGACTCACTACCGCGGACGCGGTTTTACCCTCGACCCCAACACCTGGGACGAATATTTCTCCACGCTGGAAAGAATTCTCTCCGACCTTCCCGCGCACCGCCTGACGGAAGAACAAACCGCCAAAGCCTGGAACTATGCCTATCGTTTCTTCTTCGAATATCCGCGTCCGTTTCCCTGGCGGCTGATGAATTTTTGGGATGACCTTGACGTGTGGCCCCTGGAGAAAGTGCTAAGCGACGAGGGTATGTCGCAGTTTGGCGATACATTCAAGTTTTTGGTCGGCGAACCGTTTACATGGAAGTAACTCTCGCAACCGTCTCATCTTCAGATGATGTGTGTAGTTGGACATTCTCTAACGTCCACGTAAGAATAATTTGTGAAACATTGGCTAAAGTTTCGAATGAGTGAAAACACCAAACAACAAGTGCGCGAATTTTATGACCAGATCGGCTGGTCGCAGGTCGGCGACGGGTTATACCAGAATGCCCGCTATGAAGACCTCCGTCCGGTTTCGAGGGAATACATTCACAACTGCCACATGCGCGTCAAGCGGCACCTCGCCCCAAGCGGAGAGCTTCTTCTCGATGCGGGCTCCGGTCCCGTGCAGTGGCCCGAATATCTGACCTATTCCGAAGGCTACCGCTTCCGCGTCTGCGCGGACATTTCAATCACCGCGCTGAAAGAGGCGCGGACGCGGCTGGGTGGGCGCGGCCTGTACGTGGTGGCCGACATCGCCGCCCTGCCATTCAAATCCGATGCCTTCGACGGCGCGGTCTCGATGCATGCCATCCATCACCTTCCGCAGTCCGAGCACAAGCGCGCCTACCTGGAACTCCACCGCGTGCTCGCGCCGGGCCGGAGCGCGGTGGTGGTGAACGGGTGGTATCGTCCCTTGATCGCGCGGCTGACGCGGCCGCTGATCCAGGTGGTGCGTTTTCTGGAGGGGCGTCCTGTTAAGCGGAAAAAGGTAGCCGACGAGGACGATCCGTTTGGAACCTTCGTCAACAAGATGACGTACGCCTCGTTCGAGAGAGAATTCGGCGGGTTGTTCGAGTTTCGTATTCTGACCTGGCGCAGTCTCAGCCCGCGCATCCTCCTTAGTCTGATCCGCCCCGGGCTGGGCGGGAAAGCGATCTTGAAAATGATGTATTGGCTGGAGGAACGCTTTCCTCGTATTTTTGGCAAGATCGGCAGCTATCCGTTGATTGTCGTATTCAAGGGTTGACGGCCTTCCCCGTCGTATCATTCGTCGCTGGAGATATTGTAATGAAGAAAAAACACCTGACGCGCAGACTCTTGTTGTTCGTCCGTTTTCGATACCGCCTGCTGACTTCGAGCCGCAGGGTCCTGCCGAATTTTATTGTGATCGGAGGGCAAAAGTGCGGAACGACATCGTTGCATCGTTACATGCGGCTGCATCCGGCTATCGTTCCTCCCTTCAAAAAAGACAGCGGTTACTTCGATGCAAATTATCATCGCGGCTTCGCCTGGTATCGGGCCTTTTTCCCTCTGCAAAGCCAGATGGATAAACTGCAAGCCGGCGGCAAACGCTTCGTCACGGGTGAAGTGACCACCACTTATATATTTCACCCTCTCGCGGCGGAACGGGCGGCAAAACATCTTTCGGATGTGAAATTGATTGCCCTGCTCCGCAATCCCGTCACCCGCGCCTATTCACAATACCAGCACATGAAACGCACCGGGCGGGAGACGCTATCCTTCCGTGAAGCGATTGAAAAGGAGGACGAACGCCTCGATGGCATCTTGGAAAGGGTAAAAAAAGGCGATGACGAGGCGCACATGATCTTCCGCAACTTCGGCTACAAGGCCCGCGGGCGCTACGCCGAACAACTCCGACGCTGGTTTCAATACTTCCCGCGCGATCGGTTCCTGATCCTGAAAAGCGAGGACCTTTTTGCCGATCCCGAACGATTCTGTACGCGCGTTTATGATTTTCTCGACTTGCCCGATTTTAAGCTCGAGATATATGAAAACGCCAATCCCGGACGTTATTCGGAAACGGATGCGAAGATTATCAAGGAACTCGAAGAATATTTTGCGCCCTATAACAAGGAGTTATACGATCTTATAGGCGTTAACTTTGGATGGTAATGTCTGTGTCCAAATTCACTGACCGGCAGTATCTCAAGTCCAATCAATACCGGGCTTCGGCCAATTATGCACTGCGCAACATGAAATACGGAGTAAATCATGGACTGGAAAAATCAAGTTGTGCTTATCACCGGCGGAACGGGGTCTTTCGGGAAGAAATTTACCGAGATCATCCTGAAGGAACACGCGCCGAAGAAAATCATTATCTTCAGCCGCGATGAGTTGAAACAGCACGAAATGCAGATGAGCGGATTCAATCATCCCTCTCTGCGTTACTTCATCGGCGACGTGCGCGACCGCGAGCGGTTGGTGCGGGCGATGCATGGCGTGGATATCGTCGTCCATGCGGCGGCGCTCAAGCAGGTGCCCGCCTGTGAATACAACCCCATGGAAGCGATCAAGACCAATATTATTGGCACAGCCAACGTGCTGGAAGCCGCACTCGATGCGGGCGTGAAGAAGGTCATGACCATCAGCACCGATAAAGCCGTCAGCCCGGCGAATTTATACGGCGCCACCAAACTCGCAGCAGAAAAGTTGACCGTGCAAAGCAATGCGTATGCGGCCGGTACAGCCACCCGCTACTCGTGCGTCCGCTACGGAAACGTGGTCGGTTCGCGCGGCTCGGTTGTGCCGTTGTTCCTCAAACAGCGCGAGAACGGCACGGTCACCATCACCGACGAGCGCATGACGCGCTTCTGGCTTTCGCTGGAGCAGGGTGTCAAATTTGTGATCGAGTGCATCGAGCAAATGGAAGGCGGAGAAGTGTTCGTGCCGAAGATTCCCAGCACACGGGTCATTGACCTGGCGCGCGCCATCGTGCCGAACGCCAAGATCGAAATCATTGGCATCCGCCCCGGCGAAAAACTGCACGAAGACCTGATCTCCGAAGATGAGGCGCGTCATACGGTTGAACTCGAACGCATGTATGTCATTCAGCCGGCTGAGGCTTCGTGGTTTGGTTATTCGTGGAAAGGTAAGGGCAAGCCGCTGCCTGAAGGTTTCACCTACACCAGCGACAACAACACCGAATGGCTCGATATTGAAGGCATCAAGAAGTTTGTTGAGCCGTTCGAGGAGTTGTTCCGGCAGGGAAAGTTGGAAGGGTAGAACTCGATGTTCCAGGTTCGGCGTTCCAAGATCATGGAACCTGAAAACTTGAACCTTGAACGTGGAACCTGAAACCTGGAACTTGAAACCTGGAAAATGAAACTCTTAATCACCGGCGCAAGCGGACTCCTCGGCATCAACCTTGCCCTTGAAGCCATGAAGGGACATGAAGTCATTGGCGTTGACCGCGGCAGGTTGAAATCTGCCCCGTTTCATCTTCGGACCGTTGACCTGCTTCAGCGCCATGCGCTTGACTCTACCCTCGAGGAGATTCAGCCCGATTGGCTCATCCACTGTGCGGCAATGGCAAACCTGGAGGAGTGTGAAAGTCACCCCGCACAGGCGAAGCGGCTCAATGCCGACCTGCCGGCTGAACTGGCAATTGCATGCGCCAGGCGAAACATCAAACTCGTCCATCTTTCCACCGATGCGGTGTTCGATGGCACAAAGCCAGGCGCGTACACCGAAGAGGATGTCCCCAACCCGCAGAGCGTTTACGCCCAGACCAAACTGGAGGGGGAGCGGGCGGTGCAGTCGCTTAATCGGCAGGCGGTCATCGCGCGGGTCAATTTTTACGGCTGGAGTTTGAGCGGACGGCGCAGCCTGGGCGAGTTCTTCGTCAACAACCTGAGCGAGGGGAAAACCGTGTATGGCTTTACTGATGTCATCTTCTGCCCGATGTGGGTCAACCACCTGGCGCAGACGCTGCTTGCCATGCTCGAAAAAGATTTGCAGGGTTTGTATCATGTGGTGGGCGCCCAGCCGATGAGCAAGTATCAGTTTGGGGTGGCGGTGGCGCGTCAGTTTGGGCTGAGAGAAAGCCTGATTGTGCCGGAATCAGTTGAAAGGTCTGGTTTGACCGCGAAACGTTCTCACAATTTGTGGTTGTCTGTCAACAAACTGTCCACAGATTTGGGGCAGTCCCTCCCCGATTTTTCCACCGGTTTGGAGGGGTTTTATACACAGTTTCAGCAGGGTTATCCACAGAAAATCAGAAGTTATCAACAACCGTGATTGTTTAGAATCGCCTGAACGCTCATCACAAAAAGGAGACACGTATGGAATTCAAAATTCAAGACCGCTGGGTAGGACCGAACCACCCCACGTATTTCATCGCCGACATCGCCGCCAACCACGATGGAGACCTGGAGCGCGCCAAACTGCTCATTCGCCTGGCGAAGGAAGCGGGGGCAGATGCGGCGAAGTTTCAGCACTTTCAAGCCCCCAAGATCGTTTCGGAATATGGCTTCAGCCACATGAATTCCAAGGTCAGCCATCAGGCGAAGTGGAAGAAATCGGTGACGGAGGTGTATGCCGCCGCTTCGCTGCCGCAGGATTGGACGCCCATCCTGAAGGAGGAGTGCGACAAGGTGGGTATTCACTTTTTCACCTCGCCCTACGATTACGACTCTATCGAACACGTGGACCCTTATGTGCCTGCTTTCAAGGCGGGGTCGGGCGAAATTGACTGGATCGAAGCGCTGGAGCATATGGCTTCCAAAGGCAAGCCGATGATTATTGCCAGCGGCGCGGCAGATATTGCCGATGTGCAGCGGGCTGTGCATGCCATTCTCAAGGTCAACAAGCAGCTGTGTTTGATGCAATGCAACACCAACTACACCGCCAGCCCCGAAAACTTCGACCACATTCATTTGAATGTGTTGAAGACCTATGCGGTTATGTTCCCTGAGGTGGTGCTGGGTCTCTCGGATCATACGCACGGGAACGCAACGGTGCTGGGGGCGGTGGCGCTGGGCGCACGGATGATCGAACGTCACTTTACGGATGACAACGACCGCGAAGGTCCCGACCACAAGTTTGCGATGAACCCCGAAGCATGGGCGCACATGGTGGAGGAAACGCGTCAACTCGAACGCGCGCTGGGCTCCAGCGATAAGTTCATTGCAGGCAACGAGCAGGAGACGAAGATCGTGCAGCGCCGCTGTCTGCGTGCGGCGCGCGACATCAAGGCGGGGGAGGTCTTCACGCGCGAGATGATTGACGTGCTGCGCCCTGCTACGCCGGGGGCGATCAAGCCGCATGAGATTCCGAATGTCATTGGCACGAGGGCGTTGACCGATTTGCCGAAGGGCAAGGAACTGAGATGGACGGATTTGGGTTTGTGAGTTCCAAGTTTCAAGTTCCAAGTTCCAAGTTTCAAGTTTCAAGTTCCAAGTTTCAAGTTTCAAGTTCCAAGTTTCAAGTTCCAAGTTCCGAGTTTCAGGTAAGTAGAGGAAGCCGAAATGACAGCAGTGACAAGATTTGAAGACCTAATTGCCTGGCAGGAGGCAAGGAAGTTAATGCAATTGGCTTATAAGGTTACATCCAAAGGCTCATTTGCAAAGGATTTTGAGATGCGGGATCAGTTTAGATCTGCTGCACTTTCTTCCATGACAAATATTGCTGAAGGTTTCGATAATGAATCTTCCGTCGAGTTTGCACGATTTTTGGGTATGGCGCGGCGTTCGGCTGTCGAAGTGCAATCCTTGTGTTATGCCGCTTTGGATGTAAAGCATATTACACCGGACGAGTTCCAAACCTGCTATGACCAGGCGAAGAAGACTCAAGCAGTCATAGGCGGGCTGAAAAAGAGCGTTTTGAAAAATCCTCATCGTCCTGCCAAACCGACAAGCGCACCAAAACTTGAAACCTGAAACTGGGAACGTGGAACTTTGAAGATCATTTATTTCTCCCGCAACTACACTCCTCACGATTTTCGGTTCTTGAATTCGTTATCGAAGACGGGACACGAGATTTTTTATCTCAAACTCGAAGCCAACCATCGTCAGATGGAAGACCGCCCCGTGCCTGAAAACGTTCGGCAGATTCTGTGGGCGGGCGGGAAGCGCGAGTTCCGCTGGCGGGATGTGCCGCGTTTGACCTTTGACTTGCGCCGCGTCATTCGGGAGATTCAACCCGACCTCATCCATGCGGGACCCGTCCAAACCTGTGCGTTTCTCACCGCCCTGAGTGGATTCCGCCGCCTGCTAACCATGTCTTGGGGATATGATTTGGTGATGGATGCCGATACAAGCGCGTGGATGCGCTGGGTCACCCGTTACACGTTACGCAGAAGCGCGTTTTTCACCAGCGATGCAAATGTGACGCGGGAAAAAGCAGTGGCATTTGGGATGAATCCCGAACGGACGGTTGTCTTTCCCTGGGGCGTGGATTTGGAATTCTTCACGCCGAAGACCTTCAAGCGTTCGAACGCGCGCGCCTTTACGCTGTTTTGCAGCCGCACGTGGGAAGCCATCTACGGCGTGGATGTGCTGGCGAAGGCATTTGTGAAAGTGGCCAACGCCAACCCCAATGTGAATTTGATTTTGCTGGGCGGCGGGTCGCAGGGGAATCACCTGCGGCAGATTTTGATGAACGGCGGGGCGCTGGAGCGCGTCCATTTTGGGGGGCAGGTGAGTCAGCGTGATTTGCCGCGCTGGTATCACATGGCGGATCTTTACATCTCGCCCTCGCATGTGGACGGTACGTCGGTCACTCTGCTGGAGGCGCTGGCGAGCGGGCTTCCGTGTTTGGTCTCCGATATTCCGGGCAACAGGGAATGGATCGAGCCTGGAGTCAACGGCTGGCTGTTCCGCGATGGAGATGCGGATGATCTGGCGGAGAAGATTTTCTACGCGATAAGCCATCGAAGAGAATTTAAGAGAATTGGAGAATTGGCACGCAAGACGGCGGAAGCGCGGGCGGATTGGCAAAAGAACTTTGGTAAACTTCTTGAGGCGTATGAGCAGGTCAGGAATATGAACCGCGGCGACGCGGGGAGAGCAGAGAAAGAATAAAGCGGAGAGAAAGGCTGCTCGAAGCGTATCAGGTTTCGGCTGAGAGTGAAGCGTGCGTCAGTGCAGGAAAAGGCCGAAGCGTTGGAATTCATCCAAAGAAATCAGTAGATTGCTTTGCGCTGGTCTCGATACGGTGGAAGAACACCGCCTACTCGACCAACGTTCGCAATGACATACGGAGGAAAACATGTTGACGTTTGAAAAACTGGTCGAAGGGTTTCGTGAGTTGGGTGTGGAGGAGGGCGATACGCTGCTCGTCCATAGTTCGTATAAATCGTTCGGCGCGGTGGATGGCGGACCGCAGACGGTGATCCGCGCGCTGGAGGCGGCGCTTGGCGCAGAGGGGACGCTGATTATGCCCACTTTCAATTTTGATTTTACGAAGGGCGCGCCGTGGGATGTACGCTCGACGCCCTCTCAAATGGGCGTGCTGACCGAACTGGTGCGCACTGATCCGCGCGCAAAACGGGTGTTTCACCCCATTTATTCGTTTGCTGTGCTGGGAAAACACGCCGAGATGCTCGGACGTTTGCGCTACAAGAGCAGTTATGAACGCAATTCGGTCTTTGGAAAATTGCGCGACCTGGACGGGAAGATTATGGTCATCGGGCTGTCGTACACGAACAGTATGACGTTCTTCCATCATATCGAGCAAATGGAGGGCGTGGAGTATCGCTTCCTGAAGCAGTTTACAGGTCAGGTGACGGACGAAAACGGCAATACGTACACCGATACGTTCGAAATGCTGGTGCGCGATATTGACAAGGGCGTTGTGACCGAAGTCAACCCGATGGGCGAATTGATGGAGAAGGCGGGGATCGTAAAGATTCGCAGAATCGGCGAAGCGGAGGTGAAGTTGATGAAGGCGAATGAGGTCTATGAATTCACGGCGCGCGAGATGAAGCGCGATCCGCATTTGTTGTATTACATAAAGAAGGGTGAATAGAAAGTAGAAAGTGGAAAGTAGAA
>JBBITE010000003.1:0-17844 GCA_037440905.1 Anaerolineae bacterium
ATGTTGTCGTTGGCATTGCCGTTCGAGTTATCCACACCCACCGGGCGGGCAGCATCAATGCGCAAGGCGAAAATACTGCCGTCGGCTGAAACAGACGCTTCCACTTTTACAATATCGCCGACTTTGATGGCGGGGTCAACTGAAGCGCCTTCGACACTAACGACCTGCCCGCTGATGGTCCATTGCGAGGCGTTTATGGCTTCCACGTTACCGGTAAAGACGACCTCGGTGGATTGCGAAGAAGACGAACTATCACCCTGTCGCGGAGCGGCGCCAGGGCCGGGGACAGATCCGCTGCACGCGCTCAATAAATAAGCGCTCAACAGCAGTATCGAGATAAGAAACCGATACGATTTTTTCATTGTGAACCTCCGTTCCTGAAATTGAGTTGGTTTGACTCTTCAGTCGTTGGAGGGTAGAAAAGGTTACTTGTAAATGCTTTGTTGCAATCATCCAAACCGCTTTGCGTAATTTGCGCCCTCTCGCGCAAATGGGAGCATTAGAGAACGCCCATTGCACTGTTAATCAAATGGCTGCAACAGAGTAACTGGTAAACAAAAACCTCCCGACGGGGCGGGAGGCGCAGCGGTCAACAGGTGTCAGGCGGGGGGATTATCGAGCCGAATCCCGTGTCCGCGCACGGTGGTGATGTATTGATGAGTGGGGTCGAGGAAGGCAATCCGTTCGCGCAAACGGCGCACCAGCGCATCCAGCGCCTGATCCGAGACGCCGGCGGCTTGTTCATCTCCCCACACTTCAGCGACCAACTCGGCGCGGGTGACCACCTCGCCGTTATTTTTGTAGAGCAGCCACAACAATTTGAACTGCTGCGCCGAGAGGGGCGGGAGCAATTGCTGGTGATTGACCCACACCCGCCTCGATTTCAAGTCCATCATCAGGCGCCCGGCGGCGGGCGACCCCTCCACCAGCGGCGTGGTGGCATCCGAGATGAGGAAAATGAACTGCTGCGCCAGTGCAATGGAGATGAGATCGCCATCCTGCAAGACGACAGGAGCGGTCAGGCGGCTGCCGTTATGATGAGTGCCGTTCTTGCTCCCCAGGTCTTCGAAGATGACCCCTTCGGGCGTGGGCGTGAGGCGGGCATGGAAACGCGAAATCTGCCGGTCTGCGATGACTACATCACAACTGGGTTCGCGCCCCAAGACCAGGGGCTTGTTCAACTGCCAGCGCTGCCCCTTCAAGGGACCATCCTGAGCAACCAGCAGGGGGTAATCTTCCTGAAGCGATTTCATGGGTATCCTGTTTTAACAGCCGCCGGGTTCAAGGGTGATACACCCATCAAGGTACTGCCTGAGGCGCGTTGTTAATTCGCGCAACGTCGTCCGCGAGGGAGACATAACATCCGTTGTTAAACGAGTTCATGCAGCAGAAGGTACGAGGGCATATATTATAATACGAGAGCAAAGACGCAAGCCCTCATGCAGGAACACGCCGAAACCTGCCAGCGTCCATGCGAAACAAAAACGCGTCATATCTTCAACAAGGAGAAGAGTTGCTTCCACCCCTCAAGAGTGAGGAGGTCTTGCGTGGCCGCTACAAGATCCGCGAACGGATCGGTCAGGGCGGCATGGGCGCCATTTACCTTGCCGACGACATGCGTCTCAAGGGGCGCCAGTGCGCCCTGAAGGAAGTCGAATACGACCGCGTCCTCCCGGAAAACGTCCGAGCCGAAGCCCGCGAGCAATTCCTGCGCGAGGCGACTGTTTTGGCGCGCCTCGACCACCCGAACCTGCCCAAGGTTTCCGACTTCTTCTCCATCGGTCCGCGTGACTACCTGGTGATGGACTACATCCCCGGCAAGGACCTGCGCACGCTGCTGCTTGAAGCCCGCCGCAACAAACGCTTCCTGCCAGAAAAGGAAGTGCTCTCCTGGGCAGAACAAATCGCCAATGCACTCTCGTTTCTGCACAGCCAGGCCCCCCCCATCGTGCATCGCGACATCAAACCCAGCAACATCAAGCTCATGCCGCATGGTCTAATCAAACTGGTGGATTTCGGGCTGGTCAAAATCCTGGCGCCCGAGGAAGTAACCATCACCATCATTCAGGGGCAAGGCACCGCGCTCTACACTCCCCTCGAACAATACGGCGGCAGCGATTCCCATACCGACATCCGCTCCGACATTTACTCCTTCGGCGCAACGCTCTACCATCTTCTCACCAACGAACCCCCGGCAGATGCGCGGAAACGCTTCCTGTCTCCCGAAAGCCTGATCCCGCCGCGAGAAATCAACCCCTCCCTTTCGCCGCACACAGAAAAAGCCGTGCTGTGGGCCATGTCTATGCACCCGGACGAACGCCCTCACACGGTTAGTGAATTCAAAGAGGCGCTCCTCGGTCACCGAGATACCCCCACCCTGCCCATCTCTTCTCTGTGGACGCGCAGCCCGCAATCTCATTCCATTGCAGCATACCTTACCAGGCCCGCCGAAGCGGTTCTGGCATGGAGTGCGGCGGTTCTCTTTTTGCTTAGTTTGCTTGCGACGTTGATTCGCTGAACAGCCGCCACCAAATCCACCCCACGAGCGCGGCAAACGCCTCCCCTCCCAGCGTAAACAACAACACCCCAAACGCCCCTCCCGAAGGGGATGCCACCCAGGCCTGCGCACGCGGGAAGCCCAGCGCCAGGTAGTTATAAGCGCCAAACCCGCCAATCACCACCAGCAGCGCAAACCGTACCCCCCACTGCAGCGAAATGACGCGGCTCACCGCCCAAAACGTCAACAGGGCGCTGCCCAGCACTCCCAGCAGCATGATAAACCACAACCCCGCCCGTGGATAACCTTGCGGCGAAATAAAATTATTCTCCTTTTCCGGGGCCACGGTGGGAGTGAGGATGAACGGCTGAGGCGTAAGGGTGACTTGCGGCACCACCACCGTGACTGCCACCCCATTGCTGGTGGCATCGAATTGCAGCACGTCCGAAACGACCGCCGGCTCGCTCATCGCGCGGAGTTCCACTTTACCGGGCTTATCCACCACAAACGAGGCGCGCGCTATGCCGTCTACAGTGGTTGCTTCCACCTGTTTGAGGATGCTTCCCGTCTCATCGCTGGTGGACATGGTAAAGCGTACCACCGTGCCATCTGGCACGATATGGCGATTGCGGTCCAGCACCGGTCCCGCGCGGACGAAAATCGAAGCGCCGATTTTGTAAAAGGGGGTGGCAGTAGGAACCGGCGTAAGAGTCCCCTCATCAACAGGAAGCGGGGGTTCCTCCTGATCCAGCCGCAGAGGGATGACCTGCTCTGGATCCGGCGAGGTTTGTGTGATGAGGTCATAGCCCACCGCAGGGATCGAAACCGGCGAAGCGCCCTCCAGCGAAATTTGTTGAAAGAGCAGGCGCGCCGCCACATCCATAAAGGGAGGTTGTTTGCTGTATAACGTGTAATAAGCAGTGAGTTTGGAAATGTCGGTCGCGTCCAGGTAATAGGGGGCGGTAAAAGAGAAGAGAATCACCTCTTTGTTGCGGAGCAGGTTGGGGCGTTCGGAAAAGAAGCGCCGCAGCAGATTAATCTGGTCGTTGCCCACATCGGTTAGAGAAATGACGATCCACGAAGCGTTGATGAGTGAAATCTCGATGTTGGTGTCTGGATTGCCATTGAGCAGGTCTTCCAGTTCTTTGAAGGAGAAGGAATTCGTGCGGCTGCGAAGGATTTGCCCGCTACCATCGGGACCGTACAAACGCAACACTGTTCTTTGGAAAGAGTCCTCCGCCGGGCTGGCATACTCGGTACAAACGCTGCATTGTCTGTAAGGCGCGACATCGGTCAGGAAAACGATGCGGTCGCTGGTGGTGGGAGGAGAAGGCAGCAGGGTGTTCAATTCCTGAAGGTCCGGGCTGATCAAGGTAGCGCCGCTGCGCGCAATATCGAACGCTACCTGACTGGAAGCGCCCACATTGCTCAATTCGCTTTGCGGCGGAACCACATCCTGAAATTCCAGCGAGGGATACATGCGCAGTTTGTATGTGAGGATGCGCGTCACGGCAGCATCCACCAGCCGCGCAAAGATGGGGTCGTTACGGTATTCCTGAGCGAAGGCATCTAAAATACGCAGGGTGGCAGCGGCGGTGGTATCCAATTCATCGGCGCGGATGTTGCCGAGGTAAAGCAGGTCGTTGCCGGCGAGGAAAGCATCGCGCGCCACCAGACGCGGTGAGAAACTCTCGCCGTTCAGGGAATAAAAATCGCGCACGGCGCGGCTGCCCAAATCGTCGCTGACGATCAGCCCGCCGTTGGCTCGCCAGGCGGCAAACTGCGGCAGCGCCAGAATGGTGGAAAGCGCCGAAGCGTCGAAACTCACCGGGCGCGTGGTGGCGCGGATGTTCCCCTGAAATCCCTGATAACGGATGTGCGAGACCAGCAGCCCATCGGCGAGCGCGCCCGCGTCAGAGGAAGTGGTCACTGCAAAGAAGGGAGATAACTCCACCTGTTTCAATTGTTCGAGCGATTTGCGCACGGTGGCCACTTCGTCTTCGGGGGAACGGTCGGAGCCGCCGCGCCCGGGGAAATGCTTGGCAATGGCGAGCATGCGTCCGTTGCTGCCGCTGTGCAAGCCGGCGATGTAAGCCTGCCCCATCTTCCCCACCCAATACGGGTCGCCGCCAAAGATGCGCGTTCCCAGGTCGCTGCGCGCGGCTGGGTTGGGCGCTTCCACCACATCCAGCGAGGGTCCCAGGAAAAGATTGAAACCAATTGCAGAGAGTTCCGCACCCATTACCTCCCCCACCTTTCGGGCGTTTTCAGTCTTCCAGGTGGCGCCGATTGCCATTTCGTTTGGCAAAGGCGTCAGCCCGTTCAAAATTTGATCATACGGAGCACCGTCGCCTTCCTGCGAAATGCCGATAAAAAGCGGCACATAGGCTTGTGCCGGCGAAGGAGTGGAGTGAGAAGCATCCCACTCGATGCCTTGCAGGTCGGCAATTAACTGATGGGCGGCGGTGAGGGTGTTCGGCTCTTCGACGAAGTTATCGTTTTCCGCCAGCAGGATAACTCCGCCCACATGGTGGTTGGCAATCAGGTCGTAAATGGATGAATTTTCGCTTGTATCGGTACCGCTAAAGGTGACGAGGAACAACTGTCCCACCCGTTCCTCGGGGGTCATGGAATCCAACAATGCCTGCACCTGCGGAGGCGGGGTGGGGGTTTGGGCGCGGACTCCGGCCACAGGTCCAAGCAAAGAAGCGAGCAGGACAAAGAGGGTCAGCCGCGCGAAGAGGCGTATCCACATCTCATGGATGCAATGTCCCCGCTTCGCCGCCTCGACTGTGACCCGTGTGCCGTTAGACGGTTGGATTCTCATCTCCAGCCTTTTCCCCGCGCAAGCGAACCGCCAGTTGCGGATCATCCGTAAAGACGCCGTCCACATTCCATTTGAAGAGCCGGCGCAAGTCTGCTTCTTCGTTCACCGTCCACACGTGAATGCGGCGCCGAAGACGGTGCGCAAAGTAGATGAGGTTTGGGGTGGTGTCTTTCAGGTTGGGATGCAGGGCATCGTATTTGCCGAAGGCAAAGCCAAACGAGCGGGGCCACCAGCCTAAGATGCCGTTCAACGCCAGCAAGGCGGTTGGCACTTCGGGCAGGTAGCGGCGGGCGCTGACGAGGTTGACAGCCAGAAATGAGGAGAACAAAATGCGCTTTTGCAGCCCGAACTTTTTGACGAGCATGCACACCGATTCGACGAGGTGATCGCGCGGTGTCTTGTAGTTGGTCAATTCGACGTTGATGAAGGTGCGCCTGCCCACCGCTTCGAAGACTTCTTCGAGGGTGGGAATTTTTTCACCGCGGAAGGAAGCGGAGAAGAAACTGCCGGCATCCAGGGCGCGTAAGTCAGCCAGCGTCAGGTCTTTGACCCGTCCACGCGCGCCGGTGGTGCGGTCTACGGTGGGGTCGTGAATGACGATGACATGTCCGTCGGCGCTGAGTTTGACATCGAGTTCGAGGGCATCTGCGCCCTGCTGGAGCGCCAGTTCGAAGGCAGCAAGCGTATTTTCCGGCGCATGCGCCGATGCGCCGCGGTGGGCAAAAATGACGGGGGTAGGAAGGGTATTGAGCATGGTAAAAAAGAACGGATCACGCATGACGGAAGAGGCGATGCGCAATCCGTGCTGCGTGTGAGGAGTTGGGGCTAAATATCCACAAAGTAGGAGGTGGCGGCGCGGTCCAGCATTTCGCGCGACATAGTGGGCGGGACGGAGAGGTAGCGGGCGATGTCCAAGATTTGATCGCACAGGTCGCGCGGGTGCGAGGCGCGCAGTTTGCGGTTGCGTTTGATGTACCATTCCTGAAGCAGGTAGGCAAGCCCCTGGTCGCTGTATTCCACTTTTTTGTCGGCAGCCACGCGGCGGAAGATTTCGCGGTATTCTTCGTAGGAGGGGTCGCCGATTTCAATTTTGTGGCGCAGGCGCCGCAGGAAGGCTTCATCCACCAGGTCTTTGGGGGGCAGGTTGGTGGAGAAAACGATGAGGACATCGAAGGGAACTTCCACTTTGCGCCCGTTGTGCAGGGTGAGGAAATCCACGCGGTTTTCGAGGGGGACGATCCAGCGGTTGAGCAGGTCGCGCGGGCGCACCTGCTGACGCCCGAAGTCGTCAATCAGGAAGATGCCACCGTTGGCTTTGACCTGGAAGGGGGCTTCGTAGAATTTGTGGGTTTCGTCATAGACGAGGTCCAACCCTTCGAGGGTCAGTTCACCGCCCACGACGATGAACGGACGGCGGATTTTGACCCAGCGCGGGTCACGGCGGGGGCTGGAGCGCAGGTTGCCGGTGCCGGTGGGGGTGGCTTGTCCATCCGCTTCGGGAGCCAGTTTGTGGCTGACCTGGTCATACACTTTGATTACCTGCCCGTCGAGATAGAGGGCGTAGGGGATGTACATGGATTGGGTGAGGATGAGGTTGCCAAAGGCGCGGGCGACGCTGGTCTTGCCGTTACCGGGCGGACCGTACATAAAGATGGACGTGCCGGAGTTGAGGGCGGGTCCCAGTCTTTGAAAGGTGGCTTCGGAAATGACCAATTGCGAAAGCACCTGGCGCATGGTGCGCGCCGTGACGGTCATGCGCCCGGTTTTCTGGCGGCGGATGGCTTCGTTATAGACCTCGAACGGCACGGGCGCAGGTCCCGCATACTGGCTGCGCTCGAGCGCTTCCCGTGCGCGGGTGATGCCCGCCCCGGTAATACCGTAGGTGTAGGCGCCTTCGCCCAAGCCGCCCTGTGAAGACTTGACCTCAATCAACTTTTCGCGCTTGAGGGCTTCGAGAATGCCGTCGGTCACGCCGGCAAACGGCAGGGCGATCGCCTCGGCAATTTTGAAACCGCTCATAAAACCCTGGTTGTAGAGGATTTTCAACGCCAGGTCTTGCAGCCAGAGCACGTTCAAACCGGTATCTTCGACAGAATTGATAGGCGGCGGCGAAAAAGGAACAGACGCTTCAGACGAGCGCATGAGGGTACTGCTCATAACACCTCCCAGAGTGGGATGAGGAATAATCCGACGTTCAGATTATAGCACGCCCAATTTTGAATGCAATGCAACGCAAACTGGTGATTGCCCACCTCTTGAGGGCAGGGCGTATTCTCTAAAATTACGATGTAACTCACCTTACGCGGAACGTCCCGAAGGTTCTCGAGAATCAGGTTTGCTTTCGCTCCAAACCTTCGGGACGGTGCGTAACATCAGGATGTACGTTTGGGTAAATGCTTTCGAGCGCTCCGCCAGCAAGGGGCTTGGATTTGGCAATCCAAGCCAGCGGTGTCCAAGCCGCCATTTTTTGCTCGTGCGGATTGCCAAATCCGCACATGCCTCCCTTGTGGGCAAGCACCAGGACACAAAACATCGTATATAATTTGCAATGTCATGGACCTTTCCGTCATCATCCCGGTTTACAACGAAGTCAACAACATTCAGGAAATCGTCAAACGCGTGCAAGCCACCAAACGGGCAAGCGAAATCATCATCGTGGACGATGGCTCGCAAGACGGCACGCGCGAGATTTTGAAGTCGCTGGATGGCAAACGCAAAGTGCGCGTGATTCTGCACGAAACGAATCAGGGCAAGGGGGCGGCAGTGGTCACCGGCATGAAAGCCGCCAAAGGCGATGTGCTGCTCATACAAGATGCCGACCTGGAATACAACCCGCGCGATTACCCCGCCCTGCTCCAACCCATCGAGGAGGGGCTGGCAGATGTGGTGTACGGCTCGCGCTTCCTGGGCGCGCCGCACCGTGTCGCCATGTTTTGGCATCAGGTGGCGAATCAACTGCTGACCTTTATGACCAACATTCTCTACGACTCCATTCTGACCGACATGGAGACCGGCTACAAAGTCTTCCGCCGCGAGGTCATCGAGGGCATGCACATCCGCTCGAAGCGTTTCAACTTCGAGCCGGAGTTCACCGCCAAAATCCTCAAACGCAAATACCGCATCTTCGAAGTGCCAATTTCCTTCAACCCGCGCGATTACTCCGAAGGGAAAAAAATCAAACTCAAAGACGCCTTCGAAGCAGTGTGGGCGCTGCTGCGCTATCGCTTTTTCGACTGATGACTTTGCACGAACAACTGGAACGGGAATTTACGCTTGCAGAACAGGCGCGCGCCAGAGGCAACGAAGGACAGGCGCGCGTTTGCGCGCGCCGTGCAGCGGGAATTGCCATTCGGGAATACCTGCTGCGCCGCGGGATTCATCCCCCCAGCGCCAGTGCCTACGATTTGCTAAACCTGCTCAAGGACGACCCGCTTCTTTCCCCCGACCTGAAACTGCTCGCCGACCATTTGACCTTGCGCGTCACCGAAGACTTTCGCCTCCCCGTCAATGCCGATCTGATTGCCGAAGCGCGAATCCTGTGCGAGGCGCTGCTGAAAGAATAAAAAGACCCCGAAGCGGCTTCGGGGTCTCGTTTTTCTTTATCGGCGCTCACAAACTTTTGCGGCTCATGTAAAAGAGCGCCCGCGCCAGCGTGATGATGAGCAGCATGCCCGACATCACCCCGCCCCACACCAAAAACATTTTCTTCCAATCCCCCAGCCGCAGGGCAATTTGTTCCCGCGCCGGAAAGCGGATGCGGTCCCTCAGGCGTTGGACAAGGTCACTCGAAGGCTGAATCGGCTTCAAGGTCCCAGCCAGACGCGCCTCGAGTTGTTGAATGATGTCGTCAGAAAGAGAGGAGGTCTTGCTTCGTGCCATTCTTACTCGCATGGTTAGTCGGCAGGGTAGAGAACCAGCCCTACCGTGCCAGGTCCAAAGTTGATTGCCAGGGAAATGGAAAGGTCGGTGAGGAAGGCTTCGTGGACGTTCAGGGCGGCTTTTGCCTGCTCAAGTAACACCTGGGCAGAGGCAAGGTCGCGGGCATGCACCACGCCGAGATGCACCGGCTGGCTGCCCACGTGTTCCTTTGCCAGTTCAACGACGCGTTCGAAGGCGGCTTTGCGGGTGCGGACGCGGTCCACCATCTCCACCAATCCGTCTTTGAGCATGGCAATCGGCTTGAGGTTGAGGGCAGAAGCGAGCGCCGAGCGCAGCGCGCCGACCCGTCCGCTGCGGCGGGCGTATTCGAGGGTGTCGAGAGTCAAAATGATGAGGGTTTTGCTGCGCACGCTTTCAATGAATTTCACAATCTCGTCCACGCTTTTGCCGGCGCGTTCCATTTGACGGGCGGAGCGGCACATAAAGGCCGTTCCCATCGAACCGCCGAGGGTATCTACCGGCACGATATGGTAAGTGCCTTTGAGTTCTTCCGCCGCAGCCACAGCGGAGGCATACGTACCGGAGAGTTTACTGGTGATGTGAATGGAAAGAATGGGATCGCCGGGCTGGGCGATTTTTTTGTAGAACTCTACAAATTGATGAGGCGAGGGCTGGGAGGTTTTGGGGTGCGGCAGGCTTTTGCTATCCACCAGTTTGTAGAATTCATCCATGCTGAGTTCCACATCCTGGATGAAGGTCTTTTCTTCGCCAAAGTGAACGTTGATGGGAATACGCTGAATGTCGTATTCCCCATACCATTCGGCGGGAAGGTCCACTGCGCCATCGGTCACAATTCTAAGCACGGCTAATCTCCTTCAAGGTTAATGTTTTGGTCGCTAAGTTGGTCGCGCAGGGCAAGCAGCGTGCGGTGATACAGGCTTTTGATGGCGCCTTCGCTGCGCCCCATGATTGCTCCAATTTCGGCATTCGAGAGGTTCTCGACAAATTTGAGGATGAGCAGGTGTTGCCGCTCAGCCGGCAGGCCGCGGATAAGTTTGAGCAGCGCCTCCTGTTCCTGTGAACGGACGAGGTCCTTTTCGGGGTGGTCTCCTCTGGATGGCAGAATGGGCAGGTCTTCCAGGGGAATTTCCTGCTTGCGGCTGCGATCGCGGTGCCAGTTGGCAACCAGGTTGTGAGCGATGCGGTACAGCCACGCCGAAAAGGGAACGCCGCGGTCGGTATAGTTGTGAATGTGATTCATCGCCCGTTGGAAAACGCGGGCGGTGAGGTCCTCGGCATCGTGCAAATTTCCCGTTCGGTAGTAGACATAGTTGAAGATTCGATCCACATAACGCTCGTAGAGGCGCCCAAAGGCATCGCGGTCGCCCTGCGAAGCAAGCAGCAGCATCTCTTCTTCGTTGAACTCGATCTCCTGCACTCGTCTGGTCCTACCGGCAGGGTTAACACAAATAACCCCGCCGGATTTGAGAAGTTGCATAAAAGTATAACATGCGCGTTACAAATTCCGACGTAAAGGTCTGATTTGACGATTCGGTATAATAAAAGTTTGCCGCTCGGATTTACGGGCTGAGCGCCACAAGATACAGTCAACGTTCTCTAAGAGAGTGTTTTAAAAGTCCTTGTTTGTTCTTCCAAAATGCGTAGGATGCGCTCTCTAGCGCATCCAGCGACGTTAGAGAACGTCGCTTACGCGCAGGAGAGGTAGTTTTAAAACGCTCTCTAACATTCTTGGCGCATCAAAGCATGCGCCCTGCGTTCAAGATGCGGACACTTACCAGCAGCCGTACTTCACGAAAGGGCGTATTAGGCGGTCTCTTCCGCCGTATTGGCGTTAGAGAACGCAAAGTACGCGGTATTTTTTTTTGATTTATTGAAACGATACGGCTGCTTATAAATGAAACGTTTGTGCTAAAATAAACCCGTTTACAGGAGTCCCATGTCCTCCAATTCAATCCGCGTCGTGGGCGCGCGCGTCCACAACTTGAAAAACATCACCGTGGAAATCCCACGCGATAAATTGGTGGTCATCACCGGGCTTTCGGGCTCGGGCAAATCGTCGCTGGCGTTCGATACGATTTTCGCCGAAGGTCAGAGGCGCTATGTCGAGTCGCTTTCGGCGTATGCGCGCCAGTTCATCGGTCAAATGGACAAGCCCGATGTAGATTACATCGAAGGGCTCTCCCCTGCCGTTTCGATTGACCAGAAATCCACCAGTCACAACCCGCGTTCCACGGTCGGCACGGTGACCGAAATCTACGATTACATGCGTCTGCTCTTTGCACGGGCGGGCATCCCCCACTGCCCCGTGTGCGGGCGTGAAGTGTCCAGACAGTCGGCGCAGGAGATTGTGGATCAGATCGCCAGCCTGCCCGAAGGCACGCGCATCCTCATCCTTGCCCCGCTCGTGCGCGGACGCAAAGGCACCTACCAGGCCGTCTTCGAGGAAATCCGCAAGGCAGGCTTCACCCGTGCGCGTGTGGATGGGACGGTCTATTCTCTCGATGACGAAATCGAGCTCGACCGCTACAAACAGCACACCATCGAAGCCGTGGTGGACCGCCTCGTCATCAGCCGCGAGGGGACAGCGGAAGACCAAAAAGCCGCCCTCACCCGCCTGACCGACTCGGTGGAGACCGCGCTGAAGTTTGGCGAAGGGTACGTAACCGTGTCGAAAGTCGAAAGTCAAAAGGCGAAAGGCGATGACCTGCGACCCTCCGACCAGGATTTGCACTTCTCCGAACATCTCGCCTGCCCCGAACACGGTTCCACCGTGCCGGAGATCGAACCGCGAACCTTTTCCTTCAACACCCCCCAGGGCGCCTGCCCCGACTGTCAGGGTCTCGGCTCGAAATTGGAGATTGACCCTGCGCGCGTCATCCCGGACCTCGACCTGTCGCTCAACGAGGGAGCGATTGCCAGCATGGAGTGGAGCGGTCCCAAAGTGGAGGGCGGCTACTACTGGCAGAGTCTGGTCAATGCCTGCAAGGCATTCAAAATTGACATGGATCAACCCGTCCGTGAACTGAGCAAGGAACAGTTGGATATTGTCCTATATGGCACGGGCGAGAAGCAAATTCAGATGACGTACCAGAACGCCAACGGGAACGAATTCCGCTTCACGCGCGCCTTCGAGGGGGTCATCACCAATCTGGAACGCCGCTACCGCGAAACCAACTCCGAATACATCCGCGAAAAAATTGCCGAGTTCATGTCCGATCGCCCTTGCCCGTCGTGCGGCGGCAAACGCCTCAACCCGGCCGCCCTGGCGGTCACGGTGGACGGAGTCAACATCGTAGAGGCAAATTCGTGGCATGTGCTCAAAACGCTGGAATGGATCAAAAAACTTTCGGGGAAAAACTCTCCGCTCAGCGCCAAACAAAAGAAAATCGCTGAGCGCGTTCTCAAGGAAATTCACGAACGGCTGACGTTCCTGGTCAACGTGGGTCTGGATTATTTGACGCTCAACCGCTCAGCCACCACGCTTTCGGGCGGGGAGGCGCAGCGCATCCGCCTTGCCACACAGGTCGGTTCGAGGCTGGTAGGCGTGCTGTATGTGTTGGATGAGCCGTCCATCGGCTTGCATCCGCGCGACAATTCCAGGCTGCTGGATACGCTCAAAGGCTTGCGCGATTTGGGCAACACGGTGCTAGTGGTGGAGCATGACGACGAGACCATCCGCGAGGCAGACTGGGTGATAGACCTGGGTCCGGCCGCCGGCGAACATGGAGGGCAGGTCATTGCCGAGGGGACACCGAAGCAGATTTTAGCGCACCCAAAGTCTCTGACAGGGCAATACCTCTCGGGCAGGAAGCAGGTTCCAGTCCCGAAAAAGAGGCGGGAGGGAAACGGCAAGAGCCTGAAGATTGTGGGAGCGTCTGCGAACAATCTCAAGCAGATTGATGTGACCATCCCGCTGGGCAAACTGGTTTGCATCACGGGGGTGAGCGGCTCGGGCAAATCTACGCTGATGAACGACATCCTCTATAACGCGCTGGCAGCGCAGTTGATGGGTGCGCGCACGCAGGCGGGTGCGCATGAACGCATCGAGGGCGTGGAGCATCTTGATAAGATTATCAACATTGACCAATCCCCCATCGGGCGCACGCCGCGCTCGAACCCCGGCACTTACACGGGGCTGTTCGATGAAATCAGAAAGTTGTTTGCCGAATTGCCCGAAAGCAAAGTGCGCGGCTATAAGCCGGGGCGCTTCTCGTTCAACGTGCACGGCGGGCGCTGCGAAGCCTGCCAGGGACAGGGCGAACTGCGCATCGAGATGCAGTTCCTGCCGGATGTGTACGTGCCGTGCGATGTGTGTCACGGCAAGCGCTTCAACCGCGAGACCCTGCAGGTGCTGTTCCGCGAGAAGTATTCGATTGCCGATGTGCTGGATATGACCGTTGACCACGCGCTGGAAGAGTTCAAGAACTACCCGCCGATGCTGAACAAGTTGAAACTGCTGCAGGAGGTAGGACTTGGCTACATCCGCGTCGGTCAGCCGGCGACGACGCTCTCCGGCGGCGAAGCGCAGCGCGTGAAACTTGCCAAAGAACTTTCGCGGCGCGCCACCGGACGGACGCTGTACGTGCTGGACGAGCCCTCTGTTGGGCTACACGCAGCCGATGTCCACAAACTGATCGAGGTCTTGCAGCGCCTGGTGGACGCCGGCAACTCCGTTTTAATCATCGAACACAACCTGGATATTATCAAGGTTGCCGATTGGATCATTGACCTCGGTCCCGAAGGCGGCGACCGCGGGGGCGAACTCGTTGCCGAAGGAACGCCCGAACAAATTATGAAGGTCAAAGGCTCGTACACGGGGCGATACCTGCGGGATCACATGAAATAAAACCGTCAAAGGTCGAAGGTCACAGGTCAGCGACTTTCGACTTTTGACTTTTGACACTCACTTCTTCCCTTTTTTTTCAGGTAGAATTACTCCCGCGCCTGAAAGGGAACAACCTTCCCCCGAGGCGTGTTTAAGGAAAATAAGGAAACCATATCTATGCTCAATCGTACTCCCCCAAATAAACCGCCCAGCACTACGAACGTCTTTCAATCGTATCGAAAGCGGCGCATGCAGCGAGGTCCATTTCTGCTCTACGGAGCCATTGCCCTGGTCGTCCTTGGGCTGGTCCTGGTCGTCGTCTGGCTGATGGGACCGAACCAGCCGCTCGGGCAAATGTTTGCCACCGAAACTCCCACTGCCACGGTGACCTTCACCCCCACCGCCACCAACACCCCCACCCTCACCCCCACCGTCACCGAAACGCCAACTATCACTTTTACCCCCACGCCCTCCGAGCCGTTTGATTA
Organism: Anaerolineae bacterium; assembly: GCA_037440905.1. Taxonomy (GTDB): domain Bacteria; phylum Chloroflexota; class Anaerolineae; order Anaerolineales; family Villigracilaceae; genus Defluviilinea. Next base: position 14,538 of record JBBITE010000003.1, read on the forward strand.
TGTGATTCAGGAAGGCGACACCCTCCCCGCCCTTGCCGAACGCTTCAACCTCGGCGAAGACGGCGTGCTGCTCATCCTGGATTACAACCCCAGCATCATGGAAAACAACGGTGTTTACTTTGTCGGGCAAACGCTCCGCATCCCGCCGCCGGGCACGCTGCGCGCCACCGCCACTCCCCTTCCCGCCAATTTGGCGCGCGGGACAAAACTCAAATACACTGTTTTGCCCGGCGACACCCTCGCAGCTATCGCCGCCAAGTTCAACAGCCGCGTGGATGACATCATCGCAGAAAACAACCTGGAAGATGCTAACGCCCTGCTGGTTGGACAAGTCCTCGACATTCCGGTCAACCTTGTAACGCCAACTCCTACGCTTCCCCCCACCTCGACGCCTGTCACGCCCACCGTGGCCGGGCAAACACCCCAAGCGGCTGCTCCCACCACTCCCGTCCCCGGCGGGACGACTGCATGCAACCCGTCCACCAATGCAGCCTTCGTCAGCGACCTGCTCAAACTCATCAATGACGCCCGCGCCGCCGCCGGACTGCCGGCTCTGACCGTCAACCAGCAACTGACCGCCGCCGCCGACGCCCACGCCAGGGATATGCTGTGCAACAACTACCTCAGCCCCCTCGGCTTGGACGGCTCCACCGCCCAGCAGCGCGTCGCCGCGCAAGGCTATACCGCTTCGGTCGTCGCCGAGAACCTGTATGCCCTGCACCCCGCCTTTGGCATGAGCCCCCGCTCCGCCTTCGACTGGTGGAACCGCAACGAGGCATACCGCAGCAACCTCCTCAACCCGAACGTGACCGAGGTCGGCATTGCCTACGTCTCAGACGAGAAGACCCTGTTTGGCGCCTATTTCGTCGTCACCTTTGCCAAGCCATAGGTTATTGACGATCAGCCTGTACATCCGCCTCGCCCACAACCACCAGCAAGTTTGAGGTGATTGCCCACCATGCACAGGTAACGTCTCTAGCGTTGTAGGCGCATTAGAGAATGCGCCCTACGCCCAAGATGCGGGCAATCGCCAGCAGGTTTTTCTGGACAAATCAGGAAGCCTCATGTAAAATACCGCTCTCATTCAAAGAAAGGCAAGTCATTTCGGAGGAAGACCTTGGCTAACATTCAATCTCAGATCAAGCGCAACAAGCAGAACGAGAAGCGCCGCCTGCGCAACCGCCTTGCACGCGGCACGGCTCGCGGTGCGGTCAAAAAAGCGCGTGAAGCATTGGCGGCAAACGCGCCCGAAACCAAAGAAGCGGTTCTGAAGGCAATCAGCGCCCTCGACAAAGCCGCAGAAAAAGGCGTCATCCACAAGAACAACGCCGCACGCCGCAAAAGCCGCCTGATGAAGAAACTCGCTTCACTCAAGACGGCGTAAGGACAAAACCGAACCGACCAACTGCGGGAGTCCGAAAGGCTCCCGCTTTTGTTGCCTCCCCCCTGCCGAAGGCAAATACAGGAGGGGGGTTGTTATAATCCGAACAATGTTCAACGATATTTATCAGCAACTCGAGAAAAGAATAGAAGCCATCTGCTCGGCGCACGCCATCGAACTCGCCGAACTCAAATGGGTTCCCATTCCCTTCACGGGAGAATGGGGTATCTCCACCTCGTTCTTCCAAACGGCGGCAAACGAAGCCCGCGCAGGCAGGGGCGGAGGGAAACCCGTCCCGCAGAGAGCGCAGGAAATTGCCGACCAGGTTCGAGGTCAGATGGGAAGCGTGGAGGGAATCAGCCGCATCGAAGCGGTGAAAGGCTATCTCAACGTCTATTTCGAAACCTCCGCTTATGCGCGGCGGGTAGTGGAGACCGTCCTCGCCTCCGGCGCAGACTTTGGACGGGGCGCGCCGAAAGGAGAGCGCGTGATGGTCGAATACGCCCAGCCAAACACGCATCACTCGTTTCACATTGGGCATTACCGCAATACGATTCTCGGCGAGGTGCTGGCGCGGCTGACGGACTTTGCAGGCTATGAGACCATCCGCGCTTCGTACCCCGGTGACATTGGGCTGGGCGTCATCACCGTGATGTGGATGTACGACAAGTTTTACAAAGGGCAGGAACCCGAGGGCATTCACGAACGCGGACAGTGGCTGCTGAAGTTGTACGTGGAAGCCACCGCTCTGCTCGAAAAGAAAGAGAACGAAACGCCCGAAGAAACAGCGCGGCGGGAGCAATATGAAGCCGAACGGCGCGAGATGTATCGCAAATGGGATGCGGGCGACCCGTATGTGCGCGAACTGTGGCGCAAAACGCGCGAGTGGAGCCTGGAAGAACTGCGCGAGATTCTGCGCATGATAGATGTGAAGATTGACGTGTGGTTCTACGAAAGCGAAGTGGATGAACCCGCCAAAGCCATCGTGGAAGAATTGATTGCCAAAGGCATTGCCGACGACGAACGCCCGCAAGGCGGCGCGGTGATTGTGAAGATTGACGAGAAACTCGGTTTGAAGAAGGAAAAATACCGCACCAACGTCATCCTGCGTTCGGACGGCACGACGCTCTACCTGACGAAAGACCTGGCGCTGGCGAAAGCCAAATTCGAGCAGTATCACGTGGATCGTTCGATTTATGTGGTGGATGTGCGCCAGTCCATGCACTTGCAGCAGGCATTTGCGATTTTGCGCTTGTGGGGTTTTCCGCAGGCGGAGAAGTGCCACCACCTCGGTTATGGCTTTGTCAGCCTGCCGGAGGGCGCTATGTCGGCGCGGCGCGGGCGGGTGGTGTTGTTCAAAGATGTTTATGATGAAGCGGTGCGGCGCGTGCTGGCTGTGGAATCGGAAAAATCGCCTGAGATGAGCGAAGAGCAGCGCCGCAAGGTCGCCGAGCAGATCGGCATGGGCGCGCTGGCATATTCCATGCTCGCAGTGGATAACAACAAAGACATCGTCTTCGACATGGATGCGGCGCTTTCGTTCGACGGGCGGACAGGACCGTACATTCAGAACGCGCATGTGAGGGCAAATTCGATTCTTCGGAAGTCGAAGGTCGCAGGTCAAATGTTGGGCGACCCTGGACTTTCGACCTTCGACTATGAACTTACAAAGCACGAGGTCGAACTCATCGAGCAGATTTCGAAATTCCCTCAGGCGGTGGAGCAGGCGGCAAATGAGTATCGTCCGCTGGTGATGGCGGCATACGCCTATGAACTGGCAAATGCGTTCCATTCGTTCTATCACGCCGTGCCAGTGCTGCAAAGCGACGACGAGAAGGTGCGCGCGGCGCGGCTGGCGCTGGTTGCAGCGGCAAAGCAGACGATTGCCAATGCCCTCCATCTGCTCGATATTCAGGCGCCGGAGGT
>JBBITE010000003.1:17944-117547 GCA_037440905.1 Anaerolineae bacterium
ATGCCAATCAAAACCATCATCATGGGCGCGGCGGGACGTGATTTTCACAACTTCAACGTGTTCTTCCGCAACAACAAGGACTATGAAGTGGTTGCCTTTACCGCCACGCAGATTCCCGATATCGAAGGCCGCCTCTATCCGCCAGAACTGGCAGGGGCGCTTTACCCGAAAGGTATCCCCATCCATGCTGAGGAGGAACTCGCTGATCTCATCAAAAAACACGGGGTGGAGCAGGTGGTCTTTGCCTATTCCGATGTGCCGCACGAGTACGTGATGCACAAGGCCAGCATCGTCAACGCCGCAGGCGCGGACTTCCGTCTGATGGGCACGCGCTACACACAGGTCAAATCCACCAAGCCGGTTGTGTCGGTCTGCGCGGTTCGGACGGGATCCGGCAAAAGTCAGACGACGAGGCGCGTTTCGCTCATCCTGCGCGAGATGGGCTACAAGGTGGCAGCCATCCGCCACCCCATGCCTTACGGCAATCTCATCCGCCAGGAGGTTCAGCGTTTTGCCGATTACGACGACCTCGACGAGCAGGAATGCACCATCGAAGAACGCGAGGAATACGAGCCGCACATTGACAACGGCGTGATCGTCTATGCGGGGGTGGATTACGAGAAGATTGTGCGTCAGGCGGAGCAGGAAGTAGACATTGTGCTGTGGGACGGCGGCAACAACGATTTCCCGTTCTACGTTTCGGACTTTCAGATTGTGGTGGCCGACCCGCACCGCCCGGGCCACGAAAGCAGTTATCACCCGGGCGAGGTCAACGCGCGGATGGCGGATGTGTTCGTCATCAACAAGGTGGATACCGCCAACCCCGAAAGCGTGATTGCGCTGCGCGAGTCGCTGCGGAAACTCAACCCGAACGCCATTCAAATCGAAGCCGCCTCCCCACTCTTTGTGGAAGACCCCGAAGCGATTCGCGGCAAGCGCGTGCTGGTCATCGAAGATGGTCCCACGCTGACTCACGGCGAGATGGCATACGGCGCGGGCTACGTGGCAGCGCGGCGCTTCGGCGCCAAAGAGATTGTGGACCCGCGTCCGTTTGCGGTCAAGTCCATTGCGGCAACGTATGAGAAGTATCCCAAGACGGGTCCGATCCTGCCGGCGATGGGCTATGGCGAGAAACAGATGAAGGACCTCGAAGAGACCATCAACCGCTCCGATGTGGATATGGTGATCGTCGGCACGCCGATTGACCTGAAGCGCATTATCAAAATCAACAAGCCCAGCCAGCGCGTGCGCTATGAATTGCAGGAGATTGGTCAACCCACACTGGCGGATTTGCTGCTGAAGAAGTTTGGGAGGAAGTAGGGGGAGAGCAGTGAGTGAATAGTGATCGGTGATCAGTCGGTCTGCCGCGAGGCGGACCGACTATTTTTTTGTTCAGGAGAGTATATCGGCGGCGGCTGTTGGTTATAGGTGGGGGCACAAGATATTGTACTTTTCCAAATGATTCTGGCAATCTAACCATTACAGCGCAAGGTGGAGCAAACCGCCGGCAAGGGGCTTGGTTTGGGCAATCCAAGCCAGCGCTTTTTGCTCGTGCGGATTGTCAAATCCGCACCTCATCCGATGAGCAAAGAGGAAAGGCAGGCTCAATGTCAGACTTTGCGCTGTAATACTAGCCGATTAAAGGGCACAAGACATTGCACTTTTCCAAATTCTTCTGGCAATTCAAATCTGGCGTTTTGTGGCACAGCGTGAAGGTTGCTGGTTATGGATGGGGGCACAAGATAAATCTTGTGCTACGGAGTGGTTCGATTCGCTTGTTAATCCGCAAGAACGGCTAGCAATTCACGTTCTCTCCTTCCGTTTGCCAAAGCCAATGATTCCCGCCAGCAAAACGGAAAAGGCAATCAAGAGCCCGGCGACGACCGTGCTGTTTTGCCTGATCTGTTCGCTCAACGGCACAACGGGGATCGTCGGTGTGACGGAGGGGGTGGCAGTGTGGTACGGGGCAGCGGTGGGATAGGGTGTTTCGCTGGGAGAGGGCAACGGGTCAGTCGTTGAAAAAGAGGAAGGCTGGGTGGCGGATTTTTGAATGAGCAGTTTCCAGCCGGGCAGGATGGTATCGTCCACGAGACCGTTCAGGCGTTTGATTTGCTCAACGGGAACGTGATAGGCTTCGGCAAGGCTCCACAGGGTTTGGCCATATTGCACTTCGTGAATCACATCTCCGTCGGGGCGGGCGGTGCTGAGGGTGATGGGAACGACGTAATTGGAAATTTCCCCGGAGGCAAAGCCGGCACACAACGTTTGCGTGAGAGGGATGGCGGTGAGAATATCGTAGGCGGTGGATTGATGCTGGCCGCTGCTGGTGGCGAGAGCGGTTTCGAGCACCATGTAGATCTGGTCGCTGACGGCAACCGCCGCACCGATATGGCTGCGGTTAGGGCCGGTCATGGTATCCAGGTGTTCGGCGTCGCTCTGCCAGAAGGCCATGGCTTGTTCGACAGTCGCTGCGGCAACCCAGTTTTCGGAGCGGTAGCCATCGAGGGAGAGATCGCCCCAGAGGGGAAAGCCGAGGGAGAGCAGTTGCTGCCCGAGGGTCATGCCGCAGGGACGCTGGTGACCAACGGCGCCTTCGGAGGCGGCGAGGGCGTTTGCCTGCTGTGCGGCAACTTGCATGAGGACGGGATGGACAAGGAGGGCGTTGAGTCCGTTGGCAAGGCGAAAGGCGTTGACGGCGTTGATGATGTCGGCGGGCGAGGGGAGAGGAACAGATGTCGGCGTGGGAGAAGGCTCTTGAAGCGGAGGCAGGTTGAGGGTCGAAGGGCGAAGCGCAGCCAGGGACGGCAGGAATGCTAATAGGACGAGAAAAGCCGTCAGCGGGTGAAGAGGTCTGTTCATGAAAAATCCATCCTGTGGTTGATTATAACGATATAATCGCCTGTATGTTCACAGATCAAGTTGAAATTTATGTTCGTTCAGGCAAAGGCGGGGATGGGATGGTGCATTTCCGCCGTGAGAAGTATGTGCCGCGCGGCGGGCCGGATGGCGGCGATGGCGGCAAGGGCGGGGATGTGATTTTTGAGGTGAAAACAACCCTCAATACGCTGGCTTCGTTCCGCCCGAAACAAAAATTCAAAGCGGAGGATGGCGCCAGGGGCGGACCTTCGCAAATGACCGGACGCAACGGGAAGGACCTTGTGATCCATGTGCCGCCGGGTACGGTTATTTTCGATGCGAATACGGGTGAGTTGATCGGCGACCTGACGGAGGACGGCCAGCGGTTGACGGTTTGCCGCGGCGGGCGCGGCGGACGCGGTAATCAGCATTTTGCCACGTCGCGCAATCAGGCGCCGCGCACGGCCGAGAAGGGCGAGCCTTATGAGGAAAAGTGGCTGCGGCTGGAGTTGAAACTGATTGCCGATATTGGGCTGATTGGCGTGCCGAATGCGGGCAAGTCCACGCTGCTTTCGGTGCTGACCAATGCAAAGCCGAAGATTGCGCCCTATCCGTTTACGACGCTGGAGCCGAATTTGGGGGTAGCGGAGATTGATGTCAACACAACGGTGGTGCTGGCGGATATTCCGGGGTTGATCGAGGGCGCGTCGCACGGGGCGGGGCTGGGTCACGATTTTTTGCGGCACGTGCAGCGGACGCGGGTCTTAATTCATTTGCTGGATGGGCTTTCGGATGATCCTGTGGCAGATTACAGCCAGATCAATACGGAGTTGTCGCTGTTCGATCCGAACTTGGGGAAGAAGCCTCAGGTGGTGGCGCTGAACAAGATTGATCAGCCCGAGGTACAGGAAAAACTTGCCGCTATTCAGAAGGAGTTCAAACGCCGCAAGGTGGAGTTGATGACCATCTCGGCGCTGGCGCGGACGAATACGCGCGAGTTGCTGCTCAAGGCATATCAGATTTTGCAGCAAACGCCAAAGCCTGAATTGGAAATGCCGATGCCGGTCTATAAACCGAAGGAGGATTTGCGCGCCTTTGAAATTCTGCGCCTGGGCGAGAACGAATGGCGGATTAGCGGCAGCGCCATCGAGCGCGCCGCCAAGATGACCTATTGGGAACACGATGGGTCGGTGCGGCGCTTTCAGAAGATCTTGGAGACGCTCGGCATCAAGGAGGCGCTGCGCAAGGAAGGCGTGCAGGACGGCGATACAGTGTTTATAGACGAGTTTGAGTTGGAATGGCAGGAGTGACATGACGCCCCGCATGCAACGCTTTTTGGTGCTGGGATTGATTACAGCGGGTATTCTGCTCGCCGTGTTCTTTGGCTTGCGCGCTGCATTTGCCTTCCGTGAGTTTCGGCGGCATGGCGGACCGCCTTTTCCGGCGCCGCTGGAAGCCCAAAGTGATCCAAGCGCCGAGACGGATGTGGAACTGATCCGCGAGTGGATGACCATTCCGTATATCGCCAGGATGTACCGCGTGCCGCCGGAAGCGCTTTTCGAAGCGGTGGGACTGCCTCGCTCAAAATCTGTGGCGGAAATGAGCCTGAAGCAGTTGAACGATGCGTATTTCCCGCAGGCGGAGGGGTTCGTCATGACAACGGTCAAAGCCGCCATCCTGAAATATCAGGCGCAGAACCCCTCTCCCCCAACGCCGCCTTCTCTGCCGACCGCCCCCGCTCCGTGAGCAATCTGTATGTCCGATTTTTTATTGACACAAATCATCAATTATGGCGCGCCCGTGTTAGGACTGATTGTCTTCATTGGCGCGCTGGGCGCTCCCTTCCCTGGGACGCTGCTGGTGGTGGCGGCAGGAGCGTTTGTCCGCCAGGGACTGCTGACGTGGCACACCGCCGCGTTGATGGCGCTGGCGTTTGTGGTGTTGGGCGATACGTTGAGTTATGGCATGGGATATTTCGCGCGCGAACCCGTTCTGCGCCGCTTCGAACATTCTCAAAACTGGGCGAAGGCGCAAGCCGCTTTTACGCGCTGGGGCGGGATGGCGGTATTTTGGACCCGCTTTCTGATTACGGGAATCGCCGTACCGGTCAATTTGATTGCCGGCACCAGCGGCTTTGGTCTGCGCCGCTTCTTTCTATACGACCTGGTCGGTGAGGCCATCTGGATCTTCGGCTACGGCGGGCTGGGATATTTGTTTGGCATGCAGTGGGAGGCGGTCAGCGATTTGCTGGAAAACATCAGCGGGCTGGCGCTGGGACTTGTGCTGTTGGGGCTGGGGCTGTGGCTGGGCATCCGTCAATGGCGGATTGTGGAGGCACGCAAAGCAAACGTCCCTGAGGCATGAACCCTCAGGGACGTTTTGTTTCAACCGCTGAAAGAGAGCGCGTCCTATGCCGATTCGCGGCTCATGGCATCCATGACGGCAACCGAGGCGATTTGCACGATGTCGTTGACATCGTCGCCGGTTTGCAGGACATGGACCGGCGCGCCCATCCCCAACAGAATGGGGCCGATGGCTTTTGCCTTGCCAAGCCGCGCCAGCAGTTTATAAGCAATGTTCGCCGATTCGAGCGAGGGGAAGACCAGCACGTTGGCGTCTTTCACTTCGCTGAAGGGGTAGCGGTTCTCGATGATGTCGGCGACGACGGCTGTATCGGCTTGCATTTCGCCGTCCACTTTGAGGTCGGGGCGGCAGGCTTTGGTGAGTTCGACGGCTTTGCGCACTTTGTCTGAAAGAGGATGAGGCGTGGAGCCAAAGTTGGAGAAGGAGAGGAAAGCGATTCTCGGGTCGAGTTCGAGGCGTTTGGCAAAATCCGCCGCCAGGCAGGCAATTTCGGAGAGGTCTTCGGCGCTGGGGTCAATGTTGACCGTGGCGTCGGTGAACAGATAAACGCGGTCTTCGACAATCATGAGGTACACGCCTGCGGCGCGCCTGGCGCCTTTGGCGGTGTGATGGATTTGCAGCGAGGGGCGAATGACATCGGGGTAGTCGTAGGTCAGGCCGGAGACGAAGGCATCGGCATCGCCCATTTTGACCATCATCGAACCGAAGATGTTGGGATCGCGCACCTTTTTGATGGCGAGGGCGGCGGTCACGCCTTTGCGTTTGCGCAGTTCATGATAGGCTGCGGCGTATTTTTCCAAGCCGTCGAACGTGCGCGGGTTGACGACTTCGGGCTTAAACGCCAGCCCCAGTGCCTGAATGTGCTGCTGAATGACTTCCTCCCGCCCGATGAGGATGGGGGTGGCGATACCGTCTTCCTTGATTTGATAAGCAGCGCGGATGATTTTTTGCTCTTCGCCTTCGGCAAACGCCACACGCTTCTTGCCTCCCGACGTGCGGGCTTTATTCTGGAAGAAGTAGCGTACCTGCTCGCCCTTGCCCTGACGGAACGCCAGCTGCTCGCGGTACTCGTCAATGTCAATCGGCTTGCGGGCAACGCCGGTCTTCATTGCCATTTCGGCGACGGCGGGCGCTTCCCACAACAGCACACGCGGATCGAGCGGCTTGGGGATGATATACTCGCGCCCGAATTTGATGGGTGCGCCGCCATAAGCGCGGATGACCGAATCCGGCACATCTTCCTTTGCCAGCGCAGCCAGCGCCTTGGATGCGGCAAATTTCATCTCTTCGTTGATTTGCCTTGCCCGCACATCCAGCGCGCCGCGGAAGATGAAGGGGAAGCCCAGCACGTTGTTGACCTGGTTGGCATAATCGGAGCGGCCGGTGGCGATGATGACGTCGCTGCGGGCTTCCTTTGCCAGTTCGGGTTTGATTTCCGGGTCGGGGTTTGCCATGGCAAAGATGATTGGGTCGGCTGCCATGCTTTTGACCATTTCCGGCGTCAACACATTGGCAACAGACAGCCCGTAGAACACATCTGCGCCTCGAACGGCATCGGCAAGCGTGCGGTGACCTTTATCCTCCACCGCCAGGCGGTCTTTGTACTGGTTCATGCCTTCCTTGCGCCCCTTGTACACCACCCCTTTGGTATCCACGAGCATGATATTCTCACGCTTCACGCCCCAGCGGATCGCCAGTTCGGCGCACGAAATCGCCGAAGCGCCCGCGCCGGAAATGACAATCCGAATGTCTTCGTGCCGTTTTCCGACCAATTCCAAGGCATTTGCCAGCGCCGCCGAAGAGATGATCGCCGTTCCATGCTGGTCATCGTGGAAGACTGGAATGTCGAGCATCTTCTTTAATTCTTCTTCAATATAGAAACATTCGGGCGCTTTGATATCTTCCAGGTTGATGCCCCCAAAGGTCGGCGCAATCGCCGCCACCACCTTGATAATCTCATCCGGGTCGTGTGAATTGACCTCGATATCGAACACGTCAATATCGGCAAACTTCTTGAACAATACCCCCTTGCCTTCCATCACGGGCTTGCTTGCCAGCGCGCCGCGGTCTCCCAGCCCTAAAATCGCCGTCCCGTTGGAAACCACCGCCACCAAATTGCCCTTCGAAGTATATTCATAGGCGTTGGCGGGGTCTTTTTCAATCTCCAAAACGGGCTCCGCCACCCCCGGTGAATATGCCAGGCTCAAATCGCGCTGGGTATCCATCGGCTTGGTCGGCACAATGGCCACCTTGCCGGGTTTTCCTTTCAAACGATGATATTCGAGTGCATCTTCGCGTGTAAATTTTGCCATGAGAAGCCTCCAGGTGAAAACGTTTATCACAAACGAACGGTGGAATTATGGCATGATTTTGCCCAACCTCACAGTTCCATTTGTCACAACTTTAACTATATAACCCGCACAGCCAAAAATGCTACGATTTTGGAAGGTTAACAATTCTTAAAATTCCATGTATAATCAACCTAATCCGCAAGGAGATGAATTCGATTACCCAACCGCTTCCGCGGTCCTGGCTGAACCAGATTCTGGATACAAGAGCAAGAATCTCCCCCTTTTTGGGAGTTAATTCTGAGAAGTCGAAACAGGAAGAATTTGGACAGAAATTGGACTTCCACCCTCGTCCACTCATTGACAAGGCAAGAGACAGTTACACGCCTTGTAACCTGACGTTTCTCCCAGGCACGCCTCCCGCGTGACCCTGGGTATGCTCAACCTATCCAGCCCATCCTCCACTGACGCATCACTTGCGCGGCAGTTTCCGACAGCCGAAGGTCCGCCGGACGGTACCTCGGCTGTGCGCGTTTAATGTCTTGGCGCTGAAAATGCCTGCAAAACAAACAACCATGAAAAAGATTACCGCCATCGAAGCGCAAAAGAGACATCCCAACCGGGTCAACATCTACCTGGACGGCGAATTTGCCTTCGGGCTGGAACGCATCACCGCCGCCTGGCTGCGAGTCGGGCAGGAGCTGGACGAAAGCAAAATCGAACAGCTGCAGGCTGAAGATACGCGCGAACGGGCGTTGCAGCAGGCGCTGCTCTTTCTAAGTTACCGCGCCCGCTCCGAAGCCGAGATCCGCAGCAATCTGCGCAAGCATGAGATTCCCGAAGCCGTCATCGAAGCCACTCTCGAACGCTTGCGCCAGGACGGGCTGGCAAACGACTCTCAGTTTGCCCGCGCATGGGTTGAAAACCGCAGCGCCTTCCGTCCGCGCGGCCGCCGCCTGCTGGCGCTTGAACTCCGCCAAAAGGGGCTTGATGAAGAAGCGGCAAACTCCGCTCTTCAGGGCGTGGACGATGAAGCCCTGGCATACACAGCCGCCCAAAAACGAGCGCAGCGGCTTCAGGGGTTGGAGTGGAACGAATTCAGAACCAAACTTTCCGCGTTCCTCGCGCGGCGCGGTTTTCCCTATCCGCTGATTGTTTCCACCGTCACACGGGTATGGAACGAAACGCACGCAGAGGAACTACACTTTGAAGAAGAGGACGAATCATGAATCCGATTGTGATCTTAGTTGATTTAATTGTCCTGTTGGTAGGCATTGCCGCCGGCTATTTCTATCACCGCTATCAGGTGGAGCAGCGCATCAAGAGCGCACAGGATAAAGCAGAACTGATCCTGAAGGGCGCCAATGAACAGGCACGGCTCATCGAAAGCCAGGCGCGCGAAAATGCCGTCAAAATCATTCAGGCGGCGGAGGCGGAAATCAAAGAACGCCGCATCGAACTGAACCGCGAGTCCGACCGCCTCGACAAGCGCCGCTCCGAACTCGACAACCGCGCCGACCGCCTCGAACAGCGCGAACAAGCGGTCAACAAACGCCAATCGCAGGTGGACCGCAAAGCCAACGAAATCGAAAAACTTCATGAAGAACAGGTAAAACGCCTCGAACAAATTGCCCAAATGTCGCAGGAGGAAGCCCGCAAGGAATTGATGGCGGCGGTCGAAAAAGAGGCGCGCAGCGACATGGCGCGCATCATTCGTCAAATTGAAGCGGAAGCCCGCGAAGAAGGTGAAAAACGCGCCCGCAAATTGATTGCAGATGCCATCCAGCGCGTCGCTTCTGAACACGTGGCGGAGGTCACCCGCGCTGTGGTTGCCATCCCCAGCGAAGAGATGAAGGGGCGCATCGTGGGGCGCAACGGACGCAACATCAAAGCCTTCGAGCAGGCGGCTGGCGTGGATGTGATTGTGGACGACACGCCCGATTCGGTCACCATCTCCTGCTTCGATTCGGTGCGCCGTGAAATTGGCCGCCGCGCCCTCGAGCGGCTGATCCTCGATGGGCGCATTCACCCCGCCCACATCGAAAAGGTGGTGCACGACGAAACCAAAGCCGTCGAAAAAATCATCAACGAGGCCGGCGAACAAGCCGCCTTCGACGCCAACGTCTCGGGCTTGCACCCTGAAATCTTGCGCATGATGGGGCGGTTGAAATTCCGCACCTCCTACGGGCAAAATCAACTCGCTCATGCAGTGGAGGTCGCCAAACTGGCAGGGATTCTCGCCGCCGAAATCGGCGCCCACGTCGAACTCTCCAAACAAGCCGGCTTCCTGCACGATATTGGCAAAGCCATGGATCACAACCAGGAAGGCACGCACGCCATGCTGGGCGCCGAATTTTGCAAACGCTATGGCGTGCATCCCAAAGTGGTCAATGCCATTGCCTCGCATCACCATGAAGTGGAGCAAGAATCAATCGAAGCAATCATTGCCGAGGCGGCAGATGCCATCTCCGGCGCACGCCCCGGCGCACGCCGCGAAGACCTCGAGGCGTACATCAAGCGCATCCGCACCCTCGAGGAACTTTCGACCTCCTTCGACGGCGTGGAACAAGCCTTTGCCATTCAGGCTGGGCGTGAAGTGCGCGTCATCGTCAAACCCGAGAAAATTGACGACCTGACCTCCGCCCGCCTCGCCCGCGACATCGCCAAGCGCATCGAAGAGACCATGCAATACCCCGGTCAAATCAAGGTGACTGTCATCCGCGAGACCCGCTCTACAGAGTACGCGAAGTAAACCTCCCTTTTCAACCCAAGTTGACGGTTAAACAATGCGTCCTGCGCATTCCGCAGCAGCGGCTTACGCAGGACGCATGCTTTCATCTCCCAGCGCGAGTCATTCGCGCACAAACGGATTGCTTCTTTTCTCCTCCCCCACTGTCGTTTCGGGACCATGCCCTGAGAGCAGGCGCGTTGCATCGGGCAGCGTGAAAATCTGCTCGCGGATGCTTTTGACCAGCGCTTCCCAATTCCCGCCGGGCAAATCGGTGCGGCCCACCGAGCCGCTGAAAATCAGGTCGCCGCAAAAGCAAACACCCGCCGCCGCGACGTATAGCACACAATGACCGGGCGTATGTCCGGGCGTGAAGCGCACTTCAAATTCGTTCGAGCCGAGCTTCATCTTCATGCCGTGAACAAAATCAATCGTCGGTTCGGGGCCGGGGTCAATATCGAAGCCGAAAAGCGCGCCGCCGCCGCCTGCCCGCCACAACACATGGTCGTTTGGGTGCAGCGCCACCAGCGGCAGAGGATTCAGCGCGTCGGCAATCGCGCCTGCGCCGCCGATGTGATCGAAGTGGGCGTGTGTGTACCACAGATGACCGATGCGCCAGCCGCGCTTTTGCGCCGCCTTCAAAATGACGGCACCATCCCAGGCGGGGTCAATGACAACGGCTTCTTTTGTATCGGGGTCGGCAACCAAATACGCATTGGTCTGTGCGGGACCGAGGGTGAAAGAGACGATTTCAAGCATGGACAAGCCTCCGGGGGACGATCAGGCTGATGACGATGGAAACAGCCAGAAGTCCGAGAGAGAACGGGTAGATGGAGGCGGGATTTATTTCGTACAGGGTTCCAGCCAGGGGAGGAGTCAGAATAAAAATCACAGCGCTGACCGTCTCCATCACCCCATAGGTTAATCCCATTTGCGATTCGTGGACAAGTTCCCGCGCCTGCGCCATCGCCAGCGGACGTGCCGCACGGAAACCTCCCAGCAGGAAGTACCCCAGCGCCAGCAGTGGCAGGCTCGCAGCGCGCCAAACGATGAGCGCAAACGCCGCAACCAACGCCTGCCCGGCAATATAGCCGATATATGGACCAAAGCGGCTGAGGAAAAGCGCCAGCAGGGCGTTTCCCAATGCGCCCATGGCAAACATAATGCCCACATTGCCAAGCGAAAAACCGCGCACGTCGTTCACAAAATTGGGAGTGAGCGGCTGAGGGAGATACATGGCAAACACGGCAAACGCCACCACGCCCAAATATGCCACAAAGCGGGGGTTATGCCACAGAGGGGGCGGCGGCGACTGTGGGTCGTGACGGTCAATGGGCTGGCTTTGAATGAACAGGACGCACAGCGTCGAGAGCAGGAAGATGCCCGCCGCGACGAAATACACCGAGCGCAACCCATAGTGTTCGCCAATCCAGCCGCCGGTGATGGGACCCAGCACCATGCCCGTGCTGAAGGTGGCAGTGGTGAGCGAGAGCGCCGTGCCAACCGGCCATTTGCCGCGCGCGGCTGTGACATAACTGCTCAAGGGCGAGGCAACGAACGCCGTCAAACCGTAGCCCAGCATCCCGGTCACAAAGAGCGGCAGGTTCTGCGCCAGCGCCATCACCACCGTGGAAACCAGCCCCATCACCCAGGCGGTAATGAGCAGCGGGCGGCGGCCAAGGCGGTCTGCCAGCCTGCCGGCGGGGATGTGCGTCACCGCCATCGCCGCGCCGAAAGCGCCCAGGACCAAGCCGATTTGCTGTTCGCTGCTTCCCAGCGACTTGAGATAGATGGGCTGAAAATTGAAGAACATGCCCTCGCCGAACCCCCACAACAACAGGGCGGCGGCCATGAAGATGAGATTACGATTCAAGACGGCTCTCCACCCTGCGGATGAACTCCAAGGCAGATGCAAACACCTGCCCCCGCGCCGCATCGCGCGTGACGACGTGGCCGGATCCGCTGACATACAGTTTGGTTTTATCTGAGGCGTTTTCCAAATGGGCAAAAATCAATTCCATGTTTTCGGGCAACACATAGGCATCGTCTTTCGAATGAATCAACAACACCGGCACCTGAATCTGCGCCAGCGCTGCGCGCATTTCGCCCAGCAGTTGGTTCAACTGTCCAATCGAACGGACGGGGTTTTGCGGATACGAAACATGCTCGCGAAACGCTTCTTTATCGAACCAGCCGGCGCCCGGCTCTTCGCTGCTTTTGGGCATGTACGGAACGATTTTGGCAATCCAGTCAATATGGCGCAGGCGCGGATCGTCGGGCAGTTTGTAAGGGGTGGACATGGCAATCACCCCCAACACCTTCAACCGTGTGGACATGAGCAACGAGAGGACGCCGCCCATCGAAAGACCGACAAGGAAGATGCGCTCGGTCAACCCGCGCAGCAGGGCATAGCCGTCTTCGACGGAGGCAGTCCAATCGGTCCAGTTGGAGCGGATCATGTCTTCGGGGTCGGTGGCATGACCGCAAAGGCGGATGCCAAGGCAGGTGTACCCCTGTTGGTTGAGATACTCCCCCATCCAGCGCATTTCTTTGGGCGTGCCGGTGAATCCGTGAATGAGCAGGCACGCGGGTTTGGT
Organism: Anaerolineae bacterium; assembly: GCA_037440905.1. Classification (GTDB taxonomy): domain Bacteria; phylum Chloroflexota; class Anaerolineae; order Anaerolineales; family Villigracilaceae; genus Defluviilinea. The sequence continues at coordinate 30,778 of JBBITE010000003.1, forward strand.
GCGGTCACCCAGTAGAAGGAAGGGCTCCGCGGTGGCGATGAGTTGCGGCATGGGGTAAATTATAGTCCCGCCGGCGGGTCAGCCCAAAGAGGTTTGAGGCAGGGAAAACCCAACGGGCAGAGGAACTACAATCGAAATTCCCCGCACAAACCGTCATCACTGTTTGGCGCAATCCAGACTTGGAATGTACCGGGCTCCACCCCAAAGGAGCCGTCGGCGCGGGTGAACGCCAGGTCTTCCTCCCGCAATACAAAGGTGACACGGCGTTTTTCGCCGGGCTGAAGCGTGATGCGCTGGAAGCCTTTCAACTCGCGGATGGGACGGGTGAGTGAGCCAACCAGGTCGCGCGTATAAAGTTGAACAACCTCCGTGCCGCTGCTTGTCCCAACGTTCGTAATCTCTGCGCTGACCTCGAGAACGCCGCGCAAGGTTTCGCTGCTCAGTTTCAGGTTGGAATACTCGAATTGAGTATAGGTGAGACCAAACCCAAACGGAAAAAGCGGCGAGGGAGGCAGATCGAGGTAACGCGTCCTGAATTGACCGTTGGGGTCAATCGGTCGCCCGGAGTTTTTTCGGTTGTAATAAATGGGAACCTGGCCCGTGGCGCGTGGAAATGTAATTGGTAAACGGCCACTGGGAGCATGCAGCCCAAACAGAATTTCTGCCAGCGCTGCGCCGCCTTCGATACCGGGATGCCACGCATACAGTACCGCATTCGTTTGCGCGATCTGACGGGTGATCGCCAGTGGACGTCCGGCAAAAATCACCAACACCAGCGGTTTCCCCAGGGCAGACATGGCTTCCACAAATTCCGCCTGACCGGGCGGCAATCCCAAATCACTGACGTTACAGTTTTCGCCGGAGCGGGTGGGGTGTTCGCCGAGCAGCAAGACGACGGCATCAGCGTAATTTGCCAGATGTAAGGCAAGGTCGCTTGTTTCAGCAAACCAGAGTTCTGTCTCTTTGGGAGCAGTTTGCCGCAGCGCCTCGTTGAGCGGGGTTACATCTTCCGAACGTCCATCGGGCGCCCACGTGCCAAAAAGTTCGCCGCGCGCATGAACGAACGGACCGGCAAATAAAATGCGAGGGAAGCCTTTGAGAGGCAGGAGGTTGTCATCATTTTTGAGCAGCACCATGCTCTGACGGGCAAATTGTCGGGCAAGGATACGCGCTTCTGGGGTAAGCAGGTCGCGGGAGGCGCGAAGCGGATCGGTAAAGGGATGGTCGAATAAACCGGCGCGATGCTTAATCCGCAAGATGCGGCGCACGGCTTCGTCAATCTCGTGAATGGTGAGTTTTCCCTGCTGCAGGCTTTCACCCAGCGTATTCAAGTACACGCCGCTGACCATGTCCATATCGAGCCCAGCCTGCAGCGCCAGCCGCGCCGCATGTGCCTCATCTTCGGCAATGCCATGCTGAATGAGTTCGCGGACGGATTCCCAATCGGAGACGACAAAGCCCTCGAAGCCCCATTCGCCGCGCAGGATGTCCGTCAACAGGCGGCGGTTGGCGGTTGCCGGGATACCGTTCAGGTCAATGAAGGCAGACATAAGAGTGCCGACTCCAGCCTGAACCGCAGCCCGGAAGGGTGGGAGATATACATCGCGCAGAGTAGGCTCGGAGATTTCGCCGTTTTCGTAGTCGCGGCCTCCCTCCGCCGCACCATAGCCGGCGTAGTGCTTGGCACAGGCAACAAGTTTTTCCGGCGCCGACATCTCATCCCCCTGGAAGCCATGCACAATCGCCTGAGCCATTTGCGCACCGAGAAAGGGATCCTCGCCGCTGCCTTCCGCCACCCGTCCCCAGCGCGGGTCGCGGGCAATATCGAGCATGGGGGCAAAGGTCCACTTGATTCCGCTGGCGGTGGCTTCGCGCGCGGCAATAGAGGCGGCTTGTTCTGCCAAGGCGGGGTTGAAGGCGGCGGCTTGAGCCAGAGGGATTGGAAAGACGGTGCGAAAGCCATGAATCACATCGCGCCCGAAGAGCAGGGGAATTTGGAGGCGCGACTCGAAAGCCAGTTTTTGGAAGTGGTTGCTGAGTTCGGCGCCGCCGGAATCGGAAAATCCCTGACCGGTCAGCGCGCCGGAAGCGTTGATGATGGAACCGGTTTTGCCTTCGCGCAGCAAAGTCGTATCGAAATGCGCGTCAGGATTGACCTGATTAAGCTGCCCGATTTTTTCTTCCAGGGTCATCTGGGAAAGTAGTTGATTGACGAAGGTTTCTTCGATTTTGTCAGCCATGAACCACCTCATGAAAGAGATTTGAGAAAAATTCCTTGACAAACAATGACAGGTATGATAATTTTTGGGGCGAAGTGAAACGTTTCACCTAATTGACGGCTAGTTTATCCCAAAATCCCGTAAAAGAAAAGGCATCCCCCTCCCTTGACCTTGAGGCTGTTATGCAAAAAAAATTCGAAAGCCCTTTTGGTTACTTTTCAGAAGACGGGCGGGAATACATCATCACAACGCCTCTCACGCCGCGCCCCTGGGGGAATGTTATCAGCAATGGCGATTATGGCATCATGATTTCGCAAAACGGTTCCGGTTTCAGTTGGCGGGGAAACGCCGGACAAAACCGCCTGACACGCTCTTTTCAGGACCTGATCAAAGACAATTGGGGCAAGTATTTTTACATCCGCGATCTGCAGCGTGGAATATATTGGTCGGCAACATACAAACCGGTGATGCGTTCGTATCAGCGTTATGAAGCAGTGCATGGCGCAGGATATTCCCGCTTTCTCCAGCAAGTGGAAGAGATCGAGAGCGTGCTGACGGTCTTTGTGGCAGCCGATGCGCCGCTGGAAATCTTCCAACTCACCCTCACCAATCTGAGCCGCGAAACGCGCGAGTTAGACGTCACTTCCTATGCCGAATGGCTTCTCGGCTTTGCGCCCGATGAACACCGCGAATTTCACAAATTATTCATCGAAACCGTTGCAGACGTAAAGCGGAGCGCAGTATTTGCCCGCAAGTGCCTGTGGGGCTTCCCAGACGATAAAGGGCGCCATAACAACGTGGACTGGCCCTACACTGCTTTCATGGCGGTCAGCGAACCGCTCAAATCCTTTGATTGTGATAAAGAGTCCTTCCTTGGGCTTTACAACAATGACGACCGTCCTCAGGCAATGACTGTTCCCGTTCTGCAGGGGCGGGCAGGGCAATTTACCGATGCAATTGCCGCCCTTCAAGTAGCAGTGACGCTCGAAGCGGGTGAATCGAAGACCATCGTCTTTACGTTGGGCGCAGCAGAAGATGGGCGCGAGGAGGCAATTGATCTCATCGAAGGTTTCACATCGGTAGAAAAAAGCCGCCAGGCATTCGAGGCGGTACGCGCATTCTGGTCGCGCTTTCTCGATACGGAACAAGTCCAAACTCCCGACGAAGCGCTAAACTTCATGACTAACCTTTGGGCAAAATATCAAGCCATCTCCTGCCGCCTGTGGGGTAAAGCGGCGTTTTACCAGGTCTCGGCAGGGTATGGTTTCCGCGATCAGTTGCAGGACAGTCAGATTTTCCTGGTGAGTGAACCGCACTACACGCGCCGACAACTGCTGCTGCACGCCTCGCAGCAATTCATCGAAGGAGACGTGCTGCACTGGTGGTTTTCCATTCGCGGCGGAGGACCACGCACCAACTGTTCGGACGATTTGCTCTGGCTGCCATTCATCCTGGATGCCTACCTGAAGGAAACCGGGGATAACAGCATCCTCGATGAAGCAATTCCCTACTTGAACGCCCCAGCGGAACCCTTCTATCAGCATTGTAAACGCGCCATCGAACGTTCCTTTTCACGCTTTTCCCCGCGCGGCGTGCCGCTGATGGGCGATCATGACTGGAACGATGGACTCAGCGCCGTCGGTACGCTTTTGAAAGGGGAAAGTTTTTGGGTGGCAGAATTTCTTTATATGATTTTGGGAAATTTTGCCCCGCTCGCCCGCCGCCGCGGAGATGAGACCTTTGCCCGCAAATGCGAAGAGGTGCGCGCCGATCTCAAAGAGGCGCTCAACCGCCACGGCTGGGACGGTGAATGGTACCTGCAAGCCACCACCGATGACGGTTTGCCGCTTGGCTCGAAGGAAAATGAAGAAGGCAAAATCTTCCTCATGCCCAACATCTGGGCCGTCATCAGCGGAGCGGCGGATGCTGGGCGCGCCCGCACGGCGATGAATGCGGTCACCAAATATCTGCTCAAAGAATATGGCACGCTGCTCAACTATCCTGCCTTCACCCGCCCACGGAGCGATATTGGCTACGTCACCCGCTATGCGCCGGGCTTGCGCGAAAATGGCGGAGTCTATACCCATGCAGCCACCTGGTCGGTGTGGGCCTATGCCCTGCTGGGAGAAGCGCAGCTGGCATACGAAGCCTACCGCCGCATTTGCCCACCCAACCGCAGCGCTGACATTGAAAGATACAAAGCCGAGCCTTACGTTACCCCCGGCAACATTGACGGTCCGCTTTCGGAGTATTACGGGCGCGGCGGGTGGACGTGGTACACCGGCTCGGCACAGTGGCTGCACCGCGTTGCTACACACTGGATTTTAGGCATCCGTCCGCAGGAAAACGGTTTGCTGGTAGAACCAGCCATCCCCTCCGCCTGGAGCGGCTTTACGGTTATACGGCGGTTTCGAAATGCCGTGTACGACATCCGCGTGGAAAATCCCCAGCATGTCAGCAGCGGCATTCGTTCGATCATGGTAGATGGACACTCCTTTGCGAGTAATCTCCTGCCTGTTTTTGGAGATGAAAAGACGCACATCATTCACGTTGTGTTAGGTCCAACACAAACCACATAATGAAAGGAGGCGCTCCCCTAGAAAAACGTCCTATCACGCCCTGTTCGTTATCCGCTTTCACAAACTCATAAAGGAGATGAAGAATGAAAACCCTTTCCAAATGGATGAATACCGTGCTCGTACTTTTGCTTGCCATCAGCCTGGCAGCGTGCGGTTCACAGCCAACGCCGACAGCGGCTCCCACAGAAGCGCCAACCTCTGCCCCTGCACCCGAACCGACCTCCGCCCCCACCGAAGCGCCCACCGAAGCCGCCCTGGAACCGGTCACCATCCGCTATGCCAACTGGAACGTCGGCACGCCGGAAGAAAACAACTTGCAGCGTCAGTTGGTCGCCGCCTATATGGAGATGCATCCCAACGTCACCATCGAATTCGTGGATATGTCCATGGAAGGCAAATGGGATGAAAAACTGACCAACTACGCCGCCAAGGGTGAACTGCCGGATGTCTTCATGGCAGACGGCACACCGCTCTACGTCAAGAACGGCTGGCTGGCAGACCTCACGCCCTTGGTCGAGAGCGATCCCGACTGGCAGGACGTGCCGCAGGTCCTGAAAGACGCGGTCACCTACAACGGTAAAGTGCTGGGCTTGCCGGCCGCGCAGTTCGTCATGGGCTATTTCGTCAATCAAGATTTGTTCGAAGCAGCCAACCTGGACGCCCCCACCTACGGCGTTTCGGCGGACGATTTCTTTGCCGCCACGACCTCCCTGACCGACGTCCAAAAAGGGAAACTGGGGCTGGACGAAATGGAGTTCATCATCGGCTGGTATCCCAGCACCCAAGACCCCAACCTAAAGTGGTTCAGTTTCGACGGTCAGCACATGAATTACAACTCCGCCGCCTTCAAAGCCGCCATCGCCAAAGCCGGTGAAATGAAACCGCATACCTGGCAGGGCCTCACTGACGAGCAGAAGAAGAATTTCAAATCGCAAGGGCCCTGGGAACTGTTCCTCAATCAGGAAAGCGGCGTGCGCTGGGACGGCGGCTGGGCAGTCCCCGGCTATGCCGGCGCCACCTTCAACTGGGACTTCATGGGCATCCCCGGTGGGAACCAGGCTATGGTGGCGGATATCATCGTCGTTTCCAAGACCGCTCCCAACCTCGAAGCCGCTTACGACTTTGCCAAGTGGATGACCTTCTCTAAAGCAGGCTACACCAAGGAAGCCGAACTTGCCAAAGCCGCCGGTGCAGTGCCGACACGCATGCCTGTTTCAATCAACAGCGACTCGATTGACCTGTACATGTCCTTCGTGGGCGATAAACCCGGCCTGCGCCAGGCGCTCGAAAACCTGGATAGCAGCCTGCTCGAATCGCTGGCAAAGATCGTCCCCGGTTATATCAACGCCCGCTGGGAAGGCAAACCGGGTATTGACATCGGCGAAGACAAAGATGTGAACATGTGGTACATGTTCAACTTCGCCAACGACGGCAAATTCAAATACGAAGATTACGCCGCCCAACTCGAAGAATTTGCCAACAAAATTCTGGATGACGCCCGCGCCGAACTGAATCCCTAAAAGCCTGTCGGGGAGCGTTGTAAAATTACAACGCTCCCCTTTTTGCAGCACGGCACAAAAACTTGAGTGATTGAAACAGAACCGCTCTTCATTGTCATGCGTTCAAACCCAAGATAAGCAAGCAGGGACTTGGCTATGCCCTCAATATCGGTCCGCTTCCTCAGGCTAACGCTCTTGTTGCTGCTGTTGACCACTCCCTTCACACCACCCTCAGCAGCCGCCTCCCTCCCTGCCCCACGCCAACAGATTCTTCCCGCAACAACAACCTCCCCCGGCGTCATCGAAATTCCAGCCGAGGCTTTCGGTTTTCCCCTGGCACAGGACGAAACCGCCCGCCAATACCCCAAAGCCAGCATCCTGCTGCAGGCAGGCGAAAGCATTCAGTTTCAAGCCTCCCTCCCGGCCGCAGGCGAGTACATCCTTGCCTTCGACACAGCCGCATCCCCTTCCGCTTCGACCGCTCCTCAAGGTCAAATGCGGGTGGATGACCAATTCCCCCTCCCCGCCCTGCAAAACTTTCGCTTTCCCGTCTTCTATCGCAACAACGCTAACACCTTCCCCAAAGACCGCTACGGCAACGATGCCCTCATCCGCCAGCAGCAATTCGCACACTGGACCAACGTTCCGCTCCGTGACGCCGCCTTTAGCCAGCCCTATCCGCTGCGCCTCAGGCTGAATGCAGGCGAACACCATTTCCACTTTACCCTGACGGAAGGCACGCTCTACCTCGGAAGTATTTACATCGAGACCTTCACGCCCTATCTCTCCTACGCTTCCTATCGAGACCTTCAAAGCGCTTCCCCCTCTTCTGACTTTTTACTCACCCTCGAAGCCGAATTCCCCTCCTACAAAAACGACACGGCTGTACGCCCCGCCAACAATCGCAGCCTGAACGTCACTCCTTACGATACCTACAAACTCCTGTTGAACACGCTGGGCGGCGAAAGCTGGAATAAGAGCGGCAGCGCCGTGTATTACCAATTCGACGTTCCCGCAGACGGCTTATATGCCGTCACCTTTCGCGCCCTGCAAAACACCCGCTCCAACTTTACCGTCTTCCGCCGCATTACCGTCAACGGCGAAGTGCCGTTCGAGGAACTCAACGCCTTTCCATTTCCCTATTCCGCCGAGTGGATAGATGTGCCGCTGGGTGGAGAAACACCCTATCTGCTCTTCCTCCATCAAGGCGTCAACACCCTGGGCATCGAAGCAACCGCATCGCCTTACCTGCCTGCCATCGAAACCATCCAGCGCGCCCTGCAGGATATCAACACCCTCGCGCTGCAAATCCGCAAACTGACCGGCAACCAGCGCGACCCCTACAAAGAATGGGTGCTCTCCGATTACATTCCCGATATCGAAAACCGCCTGCACACCATTGCCCAAAACCTGATGGACGATAAAGAGACGCTCATCGCCATTACCCAAAGCCGCGCTTCGCCGGAAGTGCTCACCTACCAGATGGCGATTGACAACCTGCTGTTCCTCGCCGCCGACCCCAACAAGCTGCCCATCTACATGACGCGCTTCTCCGAAGGCTCCGGTTCGGCGGCGCAATTGCTGGCTTCCTTGTTACTGCAACTGCAAAGCCAGCCCCTTGCCCTCGACAAAATCTACATTCATTCTCCGCACACCATCATCGAAACGCCTGCGCCCTCCTTCACGCGCTCCCTGGCAGAAGGCATCAAACGCTTTCTGCACTCCTTTCAGCCCGACCCCTATCAATCCATTGGAGCAAGCCAGGGAGAGTTGGAAGTATGGGTCAACCGCCCGCGCCAATATGTGGACCTGCTACAGGTCATGGCTGACGAATCGTTCACACCGCAGAGTGGCATTCGAGTCAAATTCTCCATCATGCCCGACGAGTCGAAACTGATTCTGGCAAACGCCGCAGGCATCCAGCCGGATGTGGCGCTGGGCGTCAGCACCGACAAACCGTATGAACTCGCCATCCGCAACGCGCTCTACGATTTACGCTCCTTCGAAGATTTCGATTCCTTCATCCGCATCTACTCCCCCGGCGCCCTCCTGAGTTACATCATTAACGATTCGGTCTATGCCGTTCCCGAAACGCAGGATTTTTGGGTGACCTACTACCGCAAAGATATTCTCGACGCGCTTGGCATTCCGGTTCCGCACACCTGGAATGAAGTCATCGAGATTCTGCCCGAACTCCAGCGGTACGGCATGAATTACAACACCCCTCTTTCGAGCGGCGCCGGCCTCAAAGGCTATCTGCTCACTGCCCCCTATGTATTCAACTACGGCGCCAAGTTATACAGCGACGATGGCTTTGCCACCGGCCTGCAAAGCGAGCAGGCAATTGCCGCCATCAAATTCATGGCAGAGAGTTTCACCGTCTATGGCATGCCGCTGACCACCTCGAGTTTTTACGAGAGTTTTCGTTCCGGCTCCTTGCCCATCGGTGTTTCCAATTTCGAAACCTATATCAAACTGATGACCGCCGCCCCGGAAATTGACGGTTTATGGGCAATTGATTTGTACCCTGCCACCGTTCTGCCCGATGGGACACAGAACCGCTATGCCACCGGTTCCGCACAAGCCGTCATTATGTTCAAAAACACCGAACAGCCCCTGCAAGCCTGGCAATTCATCAAGTGGTGGATGTCCACTGAAACGCAAGTGGAATTTCAGGAAAGGCTGATCCTCAACTACGGCAGGGAATATTTATGGAATTCCGCCAACCTGGAGGCATTCAGCCGTCTTGACATTCCACAGCAACACCGCGCCATCATCCTGGAACAATGGCAGTGGCTGCAGGAACCGGTCAAACTTCCGGGTAGTTACATGCAGGAACGTGAACTGAGCAACGTCTGGAACCGCATCGTTTTCGACGGCGTCAACCCCCGCGTCGCATTGGACCGTTCCATCATCCTCATCAACCGTGAGATAACCCGCAAGATGGAAGAATTCGGCTATCTGAGGAATGGCCAGCGAGTCAAAGAATTCAAAATCCCCACCATTGATACTGTTCGAGAGTGGATGGAACATGCGCGCTAAAGTGTCTCTATCTTCATGGATTCGCCGTGAAGGCAATGCATATGGTTTCCTCGCCATGTATGCGCTGCTGTTCTTCATCTTTATTGTCGTCCCCGTGCTGGCGGCATTCCTGCTCTCCTTCACCTTTTTCGATACCATCCAACTGCCGCATTTCATCGGACTGCGCAATTACATTACCTTGCTCACGCAGGACGATACTTTCATGAAATATGTCCTGCCCAACACCATCCAATTTGCCGTCATTGTGGGACCGGGCGGCTATGCGCTGGCGTTTTTCCTGGCATGGGTGTTGGCGCAACTTCCAAAAATCCCGCGCACGTTTTTCGCACTGATTTTATATTCCCCTTCCATGACCTCCGGCGTCGCCATGGCGGTCGTCTGGAAGACGCTTTTCAGCGGCGATCAGATCGGGTATCTGAACAGTTTCCTGATGAATCTGGGGATCGTTCAGCAGCCGATTCAATGGCTGCAATCGCCGCAGTATCTCATGACCATCATGATCCTCGTCACCCTCTGGAGCAGCATGGGCATCGGTTTTCTGGCAATGCTGGCAGGCATCCTGGAAATCAACCCGGAACTATACGAAGCCGCCGCGCTGGACGGGGTCAACAGCCGCTGGCAGGAAATTTTCTTCATTACTATCCCCTCAATGAAACCGCAAATGCTCTTTGGAGCGGTGATGGCGATTGTTGGAACCTTCCAGGCTGGCGCCATCGGCGTGACTCTCTCGGGCAGCAACCCCACCCCTCAATATGCCGGGCAGTTAATCGTCAATCACATCGAAGACTACGGCTTTCTGCGTTATGAGATGGGTTACGCCGCCGCCGTTTCGGTCGTTTTGCTGCTGATGGTGCTCTTCTTTACCCGGCTCTCGAACCGGCTCTTTGCCGGCGAAGAATGAGGAAACCGATGAAGAAAAAATGGTTTCGCCGTTTTACCGGAATACGCAACCGCGGCATCAACCCGCAAGGTTTCCACGTCAGCCAGATCAAGTTCTACCTGCTGCTTCTGCCGCTGGCGGCTTTCATGCTCCTGCCCATCGCTTTCATTTTCTCCAGCGCCTTCAAACCGCCGGACGAACTCTACGCCTATCCGCCGCGCTTTTTCGTGGTCAACCCCACTCTCAAAAATTTCAACGACCTGTTCTCCAAAATGTCCAGTTCGGGCGTGCCGGTCAGCCGCTATCTGTTCAATAGCGTGGTAATCACACTGGTTGCAGTCGCGGCTTCCATTCTAGTGTCCAGCACCGCCGCGTATGCATTATCCAAAAAACGCTTCGGGCTGCGGCAGACGCTGTTTGCAGTTAACACCGTAGCGTTGATGTTCGTCCCTATCGCCGTCACCATTCCGCGTTTTCTGGTCATCGAACGGCTTCATCTGCTGGATACGTTTTGGGTTCACATTCTACCCGGGCTGGCCATGCCGGTAGGGGTTTTCCTGCTCAAACAATTCATGGACAGCATCCCCAACGAAGTCCTTGAAGCCGCCCAACTGGACGGCGCTTCGGACCTGCAAATCTACTGGCATATCATCCTGCCTATGATTCGGCCTGCCATTGCCACCATTGCCATCCTGACTTTTCAAGCCGCCTGGAACAACGCCGAAACCTCCACCCTCTACGTCAATACCGAAAGCCTGAAAACCTTTGCCTTCTACCTCAGCACCCTCACCTCCACTGCCAGCGGAGCAAATGCTGTTGCCGGGCAGGGCATTGCCGCCGCCGCCGCGCTCATCATGTTCCTGCCCAACCTGATCATCTTCATCTTCCTGCAAAGCCAGGTGATGAGCACCATGTCGCACTCGGGCTTGAAATGAAACGAACCCTGCCGCTTCTACTTCTTGCAGTCGTGCTGGTGGGCGCCGCACTCCCCGCCCCCGCCCGCGCCCTTTCCCCCTACACCACCTGGGCAAAGGGACCCGGCGGCTGGCTGTACCCCACCCAAGATGCCTACACCCCGCTCGATGAAATTGACCTGCCGCTCTCCGCTCCCGAAGAACTGTTCCTCGCCCCCGATGGCTTCCTCTACATTGCCGACACCGGCAACGGCCGCATCGTCAAACTGGACCGCAACTTTCAAATCACCGCGGAGTTCGGGCGCGGACTTTTGCAATCGCCCAGCGGCTTGTTCATTGACGCCGAGGGCACCTTCTACATCGCCGACTCCGGCAAAAACACCATCGTCATCCTCGATAAAAACGGAAACCTGCTGACCGAATTTGGCCGCCCCGCCGAGCCGCTCTTTGGAAAACGGCGCGACTTCCTGCCGCGCAAACTCATCGTGGACGCGCGCAAAAACCTCTATATCGTCAGCGAAGGGTCGGTGGACGGGCTGGTGATGATGAATACCGATGGCCGCTTCATCGGCTACTTTGGCGCGAACCGCGCGCAGATGTCGCTCAAAATGATCTTACAGCGCATGTTCCTCACCAAAGAACAACTCGAACAGTTCATCAAGACCGAAGCGGCTTCCCCCTCCAACCTTGCCATTGATTCCCGCTCGCTCGTCTACACCGTCACCGCCGGCACCAGCCGTGAGCGCAGCATCCGCAAATTCAACATCGCCGGCAGCAATTTATTCCCAAACGTCTTTGGCTCTTCCACCTTCCGCGATCTTCACGTCAGCGGCGAGGGCTTGCTTGCCGCCATAGACGCAAACGGCAAAATCTACGAATACGCCACCAACGGCACCCTGCTCTTCGTCTTCGGCGCCCAGGATACAGGCGACCAACGCCTTGGCACCCTTGCCAATCCCGTCTCCATCGAACGTCTCGGCAGCGACCTCTACGTGCTGGACAAAGACAAAAACGCCATCGTCATCTACCGCGCCACCGACTTTGCCCAAAAAGTTCATCAGGGTGTGCGCCTCTACGTAGAAGGCTTGTACCTGGAAGCAAAACCTTACTTTGAAGAAGTCCTCACCTATAACGGGCTGTTCATCATGGCTTACCAGGGCATTGCCGATGCCTACTACAAGCAGAACGACTACCGCCGCGCCCTTCAAGCCTACCGCTACGCCGAAGACCGCAACGGCTACTCCGAAACCTTTTGGGAACTTCGCAATCTCATTTTGCAAAACTATCTGGGCAGCGCCCTTGTCGTTCTCTTTGGCGCATGGCTCATCTTCACCCTCCTCGCCCGCCTCGAAAAACGTTTCCACTGGCTGGACCCGCTGCGGGAACAAGCGCGCCGGGTGCAAGCCATACGTCTGGTGGATGACTTTATCTTCCTCTTCCGTTTCATCAAACAACCCGCCGATAGTTTCTACTACATCAAAAAAGACCTGCGCGGCAGCCTTACCTTTGCCTTTCTTCTCTATGCCTGGGTGGTGGTTGTCCGTCTCCTTTCCCTCTACCTCACAGCTTTCATTTTCAGCACCTACCCCAGCCCTGCCTGGATTCCCTTCGAGCCCGAAGTCGTTTACGCCGTTTTAGCCATTCTGCTCTGGAACGCCGCCAACTACCTCGTTTCCACCATCAGCGACGGCGAAGGCCGGCTGCGCGATGTCATCATCGGCAGCGCCTACAGCCTCTTTCCCTACGCCCTCTTCGCCCTTCCCATCGCCCTGTTCTCCAATCTCCTCACCCTCAACGAATCCTTCCTTTACCACTTTTCCACCCAACTCATGTGGTTTTGGACGGGGTTGATGTTGTTCATCATGGTCAAAGAAGTCCACAACTACTCTCTTTCGGAAACCATCCGCAACATCCTCACCACGCTGTTTACGATAGCGATGTTCCTGCTCACCGGCTACATCCTCTACGTACTCTTCAACCAACTGTACGAATTCATCCTGGCAATCGTTCAGGAGATTGGATTGCGCCGCTGATATGCGAACCCTGCTCCGCATCATTCTGACCCTCAGCCTGCTCCTGACTCTTAGGCTTTTCCCCTCGCTGACGGCAAATGCCGCCTCCGCCCGCCAGCAGGAGATTCCTCCCTCCTACCAAAAGGTCGCGGCAAACGAGACCTTCGACCTCTACGTGGATTCCACAACCCTGGCTTTCAAACTGCTGGACAAACGCAGCGGCTATCTCTGGCATTCCGGCATTGACGAGCTGCTCCAGGGTGACCGCCTGAACAAATCCTGGCGGGCATTTGCCCAAAGCGGCATCAGCATCGAATATCTCGATGAGAAAGCAGTCAGCAAGCGCGTTTCGATTACCAATGCCCAACATACGTTGAAGATGACGCCCATCGAGCAGGGCGTTCTCGGAGAGATTCAGTTTGAGGAATACGGCATCCGTCTCGAGGTCCGATTGCAGCTCGAAGCGGAGGGCGTGCGGGTCGAAATCCCCTCCGCCTCCATTCGCCAGGAAAATCCCGCCTTCAAACTTGGTTTGGTCTATCTTTATCCCTTCCTGGGCGCCACGCGCGGAAGCAGCACGCCGGGCTACATGTTCCTGCCCGACGGCACAGGCAGCCTCATCCACTTTGCCGATTCCACCAAAGCCAAAAACCTGTTTTACGGGCGTTATTACGGCGAAGATTTGGGCATGATTGCCGTCATGCCCTACGATCCAGAAGTCAACCGTCCCTATCCGATTTCGTTCCCGGTCTTTGGCATGGTCCACGGCGAAAAACAAAACGCTTTCCTGGCAGTGGTCGAAAGCGGCGCGGCATACGCCGAACTTCAGGCGCATCCGGCGGGTGTCCTGACCAACTTCAACTTTTTGTATAACGCTTTCATTTACAACCAGAGTTACTTTCAAGCCACCAACCGCGCCGGCGCCGGCGTGACAACCATCCAAAAACAAACGAATACTTTCGACGTCGTGGTTCATTATCGTTTCCTGAGCGGCGATGCGGCGGATTACGTGGGCATGGCGCGCAGTTATCAGCAATACCTCGTCGAACGGGGAATGCTGCAAAATATCTCCGAACCCAACCCCAACATCGGCATTCGGCTGGAATTTTTGGGCGGCGATAAAGAGAAAGTCCTGTTTTGGCACCGCTTTGTTCCAATGACGACCCTGAGCCAAATGGAAACCCTCCTCGCCGATTTGCAAGTCGCAAATCCAGAGGTCATTTATTTTGGCTGGCAGCCGCTGGGCGCTTCGAGCATGCCGCCCGTTTCGTTGAAACTGGAACGTTCGCTCGGCACGCTGAACGAACTACGCACGCTGGCTCGAAGCATTAAGGCAAACGGCGGGCGCTTCTCGCTCTACCTCGACCCGCAGGCAGCCTTGTGGAAGGAAAAAGGCTACTCACCCCGCAGCGACCTGGCAATGTCCATCACCAACGTTAACCTGGAGGGCTACAACCGTTACTACAACCACTACTTCACCTTCAACGCCCTGCAGCGGCGCTATCAAACGCTGACCGACTCGATCGCCGCTCAAGTGGAAGCCGACCTGGCGCTGGATGGAATTGGCTTCACCCTCTACAGTGACTTCAGAGAGAACACTTCGCTGAACCGCGAACAAACCATCCGCGCTTATCAGAGCCTGCTCGGAAAAACTCCTCAGCGGTTAGGGTTCTATCGCCCTAACGATTATTTTTGGGGGTTCATGGCTGCCTACTACGACATGCCGCTGGGCGATAACGGTTATGTTTACACCTCCGAAGCCGTGCCCTTCCTGCCGATTGTGCTGGCAGGCTATGTGCCCTATTATGGCAGTGCGCTCAATTTCTCCCCCAACCTCAAGCAGGACCTCTTGCGACATGTGGATTACGGAATGTACCCCTCCTACTTCCTTACCTACGAAGCCACCGCCAAAATGCTCAATACCCGCTCAACCTGGATTTACACCTCTTCCTACGAACAATGGGGCGGACAGATCCGTCAAACCTATCAATGGATGAATGCGCTGCTCGCCCCTGTGCGCGGGCAGGAAATCATTGCCCGTAGCCGCCTGGATGAGGGCATCTTCGTCACCACGTATGCCAACGGCAGGCAGATCGTGGTCAACTACACCAACCACCCCTTTAACTATCACGGCGTTGCCGTGCCGGCGGAAGACGCCATTCTTGTGGAGAACACGCCATGAAACCCCTGCGCCGCAGCCTCCTCACTCTGCGCCTGCGAGAAGCCCTGCACGGCTACGGCTTCATCGCCATCTGGATCGTGGGTTTCTCGCTGTTCACCCTGCTGCCGCTTATCCAAACCTTCCGTTACAGCCTGCACCAGGTCACGGTCACGGCGGAGGGGATCAACCTGGACTATATCGCATGGGCAAATTACACCCGTGCCTTGTTCACCGACCCTAACTTCATTGAACTGGTCATTGGCTACGCCATCGAGACCCTCGTCTCGGTTCCCATCGTGCTGATCTTCTCAATGATCATCGCCCTCTTCCTCAACCTGAATTTCCGCCTCAAAGGTCTCTTTCGCACCATTTTCTTTTTACCGGTCGTCATCACCAGCGGACCGGTCATCCGCGAACTAACCGCCCAAGGCGCCACCGCCGCCCCCGGCCTTGCGAACGTCCCTGCCGTCGCCGAATTTCTCACCCAACTGCCGCGCACCTTACGCAGCCCGGTCGAATATCTGTTGACCTCCTTCATCCTCATCCTGTGGTTTTCGGGCGTGCAGATTCTCATCTATCTCTCCAGCCTGCAAAAAGTGGATAAGAGCATCTACGAAGCCGCCGCCATAGATGGCGCCTCTGCCTGGGAAGCCTTCTGGAAAATCACCCTCCCTTCCCTTTCCACAGCCACCCTCGTCAATGCTATCTACACCATCATCACCCTTTCCCATTTTTCCGAAAACAAAGTCATCCGCTACATCTACGACCAGACCTATGCCGTGCAAGGCGGAATCGGGTACGCCAGCGGCATGGCATTCATTTACTTTGCTGTAATGACATTCCTGTTGGGGATCGTCTATCTCTTCCTGGCGCAGCAGGCAAAAAAGGAGCGAAACTGACATGCGGAACCTGCCTCGCATCTACCCCGGCTGGTTGAAAAGCCTGCTCTTCGGGAACCGCTCCCGCAATGGGCTGGTTTTCTCCGCCCTGCTCTATATCCTGTTGATCGCCATCGGCTTCATCTACCTTTACCCTCTGCTGTTCATGTTCGTTACCAGCATCAAGAGCCCTGCCGACCTGCTCAACCCGATGGTGCAATGGATTCCCACCGAACTATACACCGGCAACTACCAGAAAGCCTACCGCGTGCTGGATTACCCCAACACCCTGGCGGCATCCATCCTGGTTAGCGTCGTCCCCTCTCTCTTGCAGACCATCGTCGCCTCCTTGATAGGCTATGGGCTGGCGCGCTACCGCTTTTGGGGCAAAAACCTGATTCTGGCGCTCATCCTCGCAACCTTCATCATCCCGCCTCAAAACACAGTGATTCCCCAAATGCTCACCTACAAAGAACGGGGGTTGCTTGGCAGCCCATGGGCGCTTATTCTCCCCGCCCTGCTGGCGCAGGGATACAGAAGCGCTATCTTCATCCTCATCTTCTATCAAAGTTTTATCTCGCTCCCTAAAGTATTGGAAGAAGCCGCCCGCCTCGACGGCGCATCCGACCTGCGCATCTTCCTTACCATCGCCGTTCCTTCCGCCCTGCCTGCCTTCATCGTCTCCTTTATCTTTTCCGTAGTCTGGTATTGGAACGAAACCTTCCTCACCGTCATCTTTCTCGAAGGCGGCGTCACTACCCTGCCCATGCAGCTCTCGCGTTTTGTGCAAGCGTACGAAAATCTCTACCCGCCCGGCACCGTCAACATCTTCGACCGTCTCAACGAAGCCGTCAAAATGAGCGGCACCTTTTTGAACATCGCTCCCCTTCTGGTGATGTACTTTCTCCTGCAGCGGTGGTTCGTTGAATCGGTGGAAAGGACAGGCATCACCGGTGAATAAACTCCTCTCTATCCTCAGCATTTCCCTGCTCTTGCTGACAAACTGCGCTTCGCCCTCCACGCCGGCGCCTGCTTCGCCCGCCCCAACTCTTCCCCCCGCTCCCGCCTCTCCCTCCCCAACCCCCATCACCATCGAAACCGTCATTGAATACGAAATGAAAGGCGCATTCGACTTCTTTTGGGAACAAGCCAATCAAGACCCCGCCAGCCCCGGCTACGGTCTGATCCGCGATCGTTATCCCGGCTCGCCTGGCATTTCCAGTATTGCCGCCGTCGGCTTCGCCCTCAGCGCCTACCCTGTCGGCGTCGAAAAGGGATACATCACCTATTCGCAAGCCTACGAACGCACCGACAAAACCCTCGATACCCTCGCCCATCTTGAACGCACTGAAGGCTTCTACTACCATTTTTTAGATATGGAAAGCGGAAAGCGCGCCTGGAACAGCGAAGTCTCCAGCATTGACACCGCCATCCTAATGATGGGCATATTGACCGCCGCTCAATATTTCGGCGGAGAAATCCAAACCAAAGCCGACCAACTCTACCGCGAGGTCAACTGGCAATGGTTTGTGGATGACTCTCGTAATATGTTCTACATGGCATACCGCCCCGAGAAGGGCTTCGAGGGTCACTGGGACTTCTACGCCGAACAATTGATGCTCTACGTGCTGGCGGCCGGCTCCCCCACCCATCCCACCGACGACCGCCTTTACTATGGCTTCACCCGCCACCTTGCCGCCTACGAAAACGGTGAACCGTTCATTCATTCCTGGTTTGGCTCGCTGTTCACCTATCAATTCAGCCACGCCTGGCTCGATTTCCGCAACACTCAGGATCGTGAAGGCGTAAACTGGTTCGAAAACTCCATCCGCGCCGCACAGGCACAATATGAATTTGCCGTCAACATAGATGAAACATACCAAACCCTCGGTCCCACCGCCTGGGGATTAAGCGCCTGTGACGGGCCGGGCGGCTATAATGGCTTGTACGGCGCACCGCCCTCCGGCTACGACAATCGCGCACACCTCGTAGACGACACAGTTCCCCCCTATGCCGCCATCGCTTCCATCCTCTTCCTGCCCGATGAAGCCGCCCAAGCCATGCTCCACTACTACGACATTGAACCGCTCAAGGGAAAATACGGTTTCAAGGATGCTTACAATCTAACAAAAAACTGGTATGCCAGCGATGTCATCGGCATAGACAAAGGCATCACCCTGCTGATGCTGGCAAATTACCAAAACAACCTGCTCTATTCCATCACCATGAAGAACGAATACCTGCGTAACGGATTGCAGCGCCTGCAAATTACCACACCCTAACCCTTCGACTATTTCCTATGACCACTATTCGTGATGTTGCTAAACATGCCGGCGTGAGCGTGACCACCGCCTCGTATGTGCTGAATAATACCGGCAATATCAGCCAGGCCACCCGCCTGCGCGTTCTCGAGGCTGCCGAAAAACTGAACTACCACCCCAATGCCTTTGCCCGCCACCTCAAAAAGGTCAAAACGCGCACCATTGGCGTATTCATTAGCCGCTTCGGTGGTTCATTTTACGAAGAAATCCTCGAAGGTATTCACGATGTAATTCTGAATACCGACTACGAATTAATCGTCAGTCCCGAAACGCGTTCCCCGCGCCGCCTGCTGCATTACCGCCAGGTGGACGGCGCCATCGTTTTCGATTCCAAAATTCCCGATACCTCCGTCTTGAAACTCGCTTCACGGCGCTTCCCCATCGTCGTCCTGGACCGCCTTCTGCAAAACGACTTCATCCTCCCGCTCCTGCTCGATAATGCCCATGGGGTGCGCGAAGTCTTTCTCCATCTTTACCGGCAGGGCGCACACCGTCTCGCCTTTGTGGCGGGCGCGCCGGATTCTGTGGATAACGCAGAACGCATGGAAACCTTTCTGGCAGAGGCGCACCGCCATCATCTGACCGTACCGGTATATCAGGGCAACTTCACCGAAACCTCCGGCTATGAAATTGCCCAAACCATTATTCGCTCCGGCACGCTGCCCCAGGCCGTCTTCTGTGCCAATGATCAGATGGCAATCGGTTTCCTGCGCGCCATGCAGGAACACAACCTTCAGGCTCCCGCCGATATTGCCGTCGTCGGCTTCGATGACATTCCCATCGCCCGTTATATGCAGCCCTCCCTCTCCACGGTGGGCGCTTCCCGTTTTGAATGGGGTGCAGCAGCCACCCGCCAATTGCTCGACTTTCTGGAAAAGGATATTCCTTTCGAACCAAAGCGCATCCCCACTCGCCTGATCGTCCGTCAATCCTCCCAAAAACAGTGACGCCGCTCCATGAACATCTCTGACCTTCTGCACAAGGAACTGGAAGGCTCGCTTCGCTTCTTCCTAGACCACACCAACCTCAACCCCCACAACCCCGGCTTCGGCCTGACGGTTGATTCCACCAAAAACCCGGCGTTCGCCTCCATCGCCGCCAGCGGATTTGCGCTCACAGCCTGGGTCATCGCCGCCGAACACGGCATTCTTCCCCGCTCCCGCGCCGCCGAGATTGTGCGCGGCACACTGCACACCCTCCTTCACCATGCCAGCCATCATCGCGGCTTCTTTGCCCACTTTCTGCACATGGACACGGCGCAGCGCTGGGGCAAATGCGAATACTCCACCATAGACACCGCCCTGTGTCTCAACGGCGTCATCACTGCTGCGGCTTACTTTCAGAATGCAGAAATCACCGACCTGTCCGAGCAACTGCTGGAGCGCGTGGATTGGAACTTCATCGTCTTCGAGGAAAACGGGCAGACGCTCTTTCACATGGCCTACAACCCCGATGCAGGCGGCGACTACGTGCACGGCGTCCCCGGCTTCATCAGCCGCTGGGATATGGCAGCCGAACAAAAAATGATGTACCTGCAAGCCGCCGCGCGCCTCGATCCACCCCTGGCGCGCCGTCTCTATCAGGGCTTTCGCCGCGATACGGCTTATTTCGAGGGACAGTCCATCATCATCAACCCCGGCGGCGCGCTGTTTGCCTATCACTTCAGCGAAGCCTGGCTCGATACCGCCCGCTGGCTGGACCCCAACGGCGTGAACTGGTTCGAGAACACCCGCCGCGCCTGCTGCGCCAACCGTCAATTTTGCGTCGAACATGCCGCCGAATTCCCAACCTATCACGCCCGCAGTTGGGGCCTAAGCGCAGGCGACAGCCCCTGGGGTTACGAAGTGGCTGGCAGCCAGCCGTGCCTCACCCAACCGCACCACACCGGCACCGTCTCCATCTACAGCGCCCTCTCCTGCCTGCCTTTCCTCCCCCAAGAAACGCTGGAAATGGCGGCATATCTTTGCGCCGAACACCCGCAAACCTGGGGCAAATACGGCTTCTTCGACTCGTACAACCTGTCTGTGAACCCGCCCTGGTACAGCCACTCCCTTTACGGCATAGACAAAGGCTGTTCGATGATTATGATCGAAAACCACCTCACCCGCCTGGTGTGGGATGTGTACACCCACAGCGCGCCCATCCAAACCGCGCTCAAGGTGTTGGGCTTCACGATGAATGCTCGGCGGGATTGACAAATCCCGCCCGCCTGCCTGCGCCAAACGACGTGGATTTGGCAATCCACGTCAGCCACAAACAAACAGAGGAACCCCATGCCCACTTTCACCCTTCGCAACCGCCAATTCTGGCTCGACGACCAGCCGCTGCTGCTGCAAGCGGGCGAGTTTCACTACTTCCGCACCCCGGCCGACCAGTGGGAACACCGCCTCAGCCTGCTCAAAGGGGCGGGCTTCAACGCCGTCGCCGCCTACATTCCCTGGCTGTGGCATCAGCCCCACCCCGGCCTCACCGACCTGGACGGTCACACCCACCCCATGCGCAACCTGGCAGGCTTCCTCGACCTTGCCACTCAAATGGGGCTGTACATCATCGCCCGCCCCGGTCCTTACATCATGGCAGAAACCATCAACGAAGGCATCCCCCCATGGGTCTTCGAGCAAAACCCCCAGGCGGCTTTCATCAGTCAGGACGGCAAAACCCAAAACATTGCATCTTACCTGCACCCCGACTTTCTGAAATGCGTCGAAGGCTGGTATCAGGCGGTGTTTACCGTTCTCACCCCGCGACAAGTTACTCACGGCGGCAACATCCTGCTGATTCAACTCGATAACGAAATGGGCATGCCGCAATGGGTACGGAACATCGTGGACATCAACCCCCACACGCTGGAGCGCTTCGCCGCATCCCTGCACGAACATCACCCCAACCGCTTCCCGACCCCGCCCGCGATTGGATTCCTCCAAAACAGCCTCTCGCACCCCCAAGCCGAAACTGCCGCCTTCCTGCTCGATTCCTACCGCCGCTTCTACCGCTCCTACCTGCGCGACTACATGACCTGGTTGTGGAACACCGCCAAACAGCACGGCATGGACGTGCCGCCCGTGGTCAACATTCACGGCTTTGGCAACGGCGGCAAGACTTTTCCCATCGGTCTCTCGCAACTGATTGACGTGATCGAACTACCAGGCATGGTCAGCGCCACCGACGTGTACCCCCTCTTCATCGGCGAGGGCAATTTTCACCAACTGCTGCTGGTCAACGAAATGACCAAAGCCCTGCAAAACCACGCCCAGCCGTTGTTTTCCATCGAGTTTCAGGCGGGCGGCAACCAGGATTTCAGCGGCGCGCAAACCTCGTTTTACGATCTGCACACCCGCCTCAGCCTGTCGGTGGGCATGCGCGCCATCAACCACTACCTCTTTTTCGATGGCGAAAACGACCCACTGCTCAGCCCCGTCAAACGCCACGATTGGGGACACCCCGTGCGCAAGGATGGCAGCCTGCGCCGTCACTACCACCGCTACCCGCGCCTTTCACAGACCCTCTCCGCCTACGGCAGCAACCTGACCCTCGCCCAGCCCAAAACTGTCACCACCATTGGCTTCCTGCTCGATCAGTTCATGACCGAGGTCAACAACCCGTTCACCCAGCCCGCCACCGACATCCTCACCCACCAGCGCGATGTCATCTTGTTCGACTTCATTGCACGAGGGCTGGCGCTCACACACCGTCCTTTTAGCGCGCTGGAACTCTCCCGCACCGCGCTCGACCCCGCCCAAGCGCCCACGCTGTGGGTGATGATGGAACGTCAATGTGATGTCGCCGTGCAGCAAAAACTGCTCGATTACGTTCAGGCAGGCGGCAGGCTGATTTTGATGGGGCGCATGTGCCTGGAGGACGTTCAGAGCCAACCCTGTACCCTGCTGCGTGATGCGCTGGGCATCACGCAAATCACAGGCGGGCAGCCCTTCCAGCCAGAGCGCATCCGCGCCTTTGGGTATGAGGATGTCCCTGCTTCGTTTGTGGAACGCTATGCGGGACAGTTCGATGACACCTTTGCATTTGCCAGCGACGGCGGCGTGACGGGTTTTGTCAAATCGCTGGGAAAAGGGCAGGTTCTCATGCTGGGCGCGGCGCTGGCCGCCAACACCCTCGAAGACCTCGACATCCTGCATCAAATGGCAGAGCGCATGGGTATCCGCCCGCTCTTTGAAATGAGCGACTGGGCCGACGTGCGCCTTTCGGAAGGCGAGAACGGACAGTTCTTGTTCATCAACAACTATCAGGATGATCCGATTGAGATAACGCTGACAGCGGAGGGGAAGCCCTTGTTTGGCGGGAACAGGATTCAGGTCCCGGCGCGGCGCGGTTTCATCCTCCCGCTGGAGTGGCATCTACAGCCGAACATCCTTTTGCACTACTGCACCGCCGAGGTAACACAAATCCAAGAACAAAACGATAGTTTCATCCTGAAAGCCGACCCGCCCCATTTCACCGCCGAATTTAGCCTGACGGGCTACACCTGCACCTCGGCACAACCGCTGGGCAATTCCCGCTGGAGGGTAGAGACTGAGGATGGGATCTTGAAGTTGAACAAAGTGAGGGATGCCCTGTAACGCCAACCATAGTTTCCATCATCCATCGTCCATGGTCTATCGTCCATCGTCGCCCGTCAGCCTCTCCAGTGCGGCAGCAAGGACGGCAACGCCGCGGCGGTATTCTTCGAGAGCGATGTGCTCATGGGGGGTGTGATCGAGCGCTGAATCGCCGGGACCATAGACGAGAGCCGGGCATCGCCAATGCGGCGCGACGATGTTGAGGTCGGAGGTGCCGCTTTTTTGCACGAAGGCGGCTTCTCCGCCCTGCTCACGGATGGCGCGCAGAAAGGCACGCACCAGGGGCGTGTTCTTTTCACATTGCCAAGCCGGCACGGCATACCCCAGCCGCTGCACGTGAAAAGGCGCGGCGAGCTTTTCCAGTTCGGCATACCAGGCTTGTGGGGGAAGATCGGGCGGGAGACGCGCGCCGAGTTTCAGTTGCACCGAGAGGCTGAATGCCTCCTCGCGGGTGTTGATGGCGCGCAGGCTGAGCAGCAGTTGATCGAAGAGCCGCGCCCTTCCCTGATTGAAGGCGGCGGCGTAGGCTTGCAGGCGTTGCCACAGGTCAAGGGCTTGTTCGGCCGGGGTGGGTTGATTGTGGGCGGAGTGACGGTTTT
The DNA here is from genome assembly GCA_037440905.1 of Anaerolineae bacterium. GTDB lineage: Bacteria > Chloroflexota > Anaerolineae > Anaerolineales > Villigracilaceae > Defluviilinea. Next base: position 54,459 of record JBBITE010000003.1, read on the forward strand.
CCATGCTCAGCCTGAGTTCTGCCCAGGCGCTGCCCTTATAGGCTAAGGCGATGCGGTTCCAGCGATTCGGCTCGCCGACGATCAGATAATCAGGGCGGTAGCGATCGAGCAAGGCGCGTGCGCCGCGTGAATCGCCTTCTTCATCCACTGCCCCGATGACCACAAATTGCCAGCCGGCGCGCGGACCTAGGCGCGCCACACCATCCACAAAGCACGCCAGGGGGGATTTTGCGTCGGCGGCGCCGCGGCCAAAGAGCAGGGGACCCTGCTGCGGGTCGTCCAGGATGCGCACGGCGATTTCGCCGGGGACGGTATCAATATGCCCAAGGAGCAGGACCTGCCGCGGGCCGGCACCCAACGTCCCGATCGCATTTCCCGCTTCATCTTTTTCCACTTCAAAGCCTAAGCCTTGCATATGATCCAACAACCAGTCCACGGCGCGTTCTTCCTGGCCGCTGGGGCTGTAGTGTTCCAACAAGCCGATCAGGGTGTGCAGATCATCCTGCATCGCTTTCCTCCAGTTCGTGTTGCAGGACTTCGTTCAGGGCTTCGATGAGTTGATCGAGCTGTTCGTAGGTGATGACCAGCGGTGGGAGCAGGCGCAGGACGTTCATGCCGGCGTTCAGCGCCAGAATGCGCCGCGCTTGCAGGGCGCGCAGATAGGGCGCGACCTTGCGCTTGAGTTCGATGCCGATCATCAGCCCCAGGCCGCGCACTTCGCGGATGAGCGGCGAGGGCAGGCGCCGCAGCCGTTCGAGCAGATAGGCTCCTTTTTCGGCGGCCTGGCGCGGCAAGTCTTCTTCCTCGATGGCTTGAATGGCGGCCAGCGCCGCGGCACAGGCCAGCGGGTTGCCGCCGAAGGTGGAGGCATGAACGCCGGGCGTCAGGTTTTGGAGTCGCGGCCCGATCAGCACCGCGCCCATCGGCAGGCCGCCGGCCAGCGACTTGGCGCAGGTGACCATATCCGGCTGCACGCCGTAGTGTTGGTAGGCGAACATTTTGCCGGTGCGCCCAAAGCCGCTCTGGATTTCATCGAAGATGAGCAGCACGCCATGCCGATCGCACCGTTCACGGGCGGCTTGCAGGTATTCAGGAGCGGCAGGGTAAATGCCGCCTTCGCCCTGAACGACTTCCAGAATGACGGCGGCTACCTCATCGTTGAGGGCTTCTTCTAGGGCTTGAGGATTGTTGTAGGAGATATGCTCGAATTCCGGCACGAGCGGCTCGAAGCCCTGACGATAACGGGCGGCGAAGGTGGCCGAGAGGGCGCCGTAGGTGCGTCCGTGAAAGGCGCGTTTGGCCGCCAGGATGCGCTTGCGCCCGCTGGAGAGGCGGGCAAACTTGAGCGCCGCTTCCACGGCTTCGGTGCCGGAGTTGCAGAAGAAGACGCGCTCCAAACCGGGGGTGAGCGAGGTGAGTTTAAGCATCAGCGCGGCGCGTTGATCGTTCGGATAGGTCTCAAAGAGCGTGATCAGCCGCGAGGCTTGTTCGGCGATGGCGGCAGCGACCTTCGGATGACCATGCCCCAGGTTGGCCACGCCGTGGCCGGAGGTGCAATCGAGGTAGGCGTTCCCTTCGGCGTCGAAGAGCAAGGCGCCTTGACCGCGGACAATGGTGATCGGTTGTTTGGCATAGACTCCGGCGCCATAGCGCGTTTCGATGGTGTATGCATCCATAATGACATGCTCCTGAAAGAGAGGTTAGAGGTGCAGGATGGTGCCCTGTCCATCCAGTGCGGCGCGCAGCGGAGAGGCAACGCGCCCATCGCCGATGACAATGCAAGGCACGCCGCCGCTCAGGGCTTCTTCGGCAGCCAGCACTTTCTTTTTCATCCGTCCCTGCGCCGCCTGTTGCGCACGGGCGATTTGGGAAAAGGGCAGGGCGCGGATGAGCGTGCTTTCATCGGGGAAGCGTTCGAGCAGGCCCGGCGCGGCGGTGAGCAGGATGAGCTGCTTAGCGCCCAGTGCGATGGCGATCTGCGCCGCAGCCCGATCGGCATCCACGTTCAACGCTTCGCCTTCTTGACCGACCGCCAGCGGCGCAATCACCGGCAGAAAGCCATTTCCCAGCAGCCAGCGCAGCAGGGACACGTTCACCTGTTCGATCTTGCCGCTGTAGTCGTCACGGATGATCTTGCGCTTGCCGTTTTCGATGCTTTGAATGGCCTGCTTGCGTGTGGCTTGCAGCAGTCCGCCATCCAGCCCGCTCAACCCAAAGGCGTTTACCCCGCGCCGCCGCAGGCCTTCCACCAGCAGCGTGTTGATCTTGCCGTTGACCGCCATGATGAAGACCTCCAGCGTGGCGCGGTCGGTGTAGCGCGAGGTGTGACCGGAAGGCGAAGTGATAAAACGCGGCGGAGTGCCCAGCCGTTCGCCCAGCGCAGTGGCTTCGGCCGAGCCGCCATGCACCAGGATCAGGTTTTGCGTTTGTTTCCAATGTGCGGCGGCGTCGTCGAGGATGGACTCGAAATCTACCCCTTCCGTGCCGCCGATTTTCAGGACGATGGTTGACAAGGTTCACCTCCTTGATAGACGATAGGCTGTGGACGGTGCTCATGGGTGTAGCCCCGGAAATTCCAGGCCGAGCGTTTCTTCCCAGCCCATCATCAGGTTCAGGCATTGGACGGCGGAGCCGGCCGCGCCTTTCATCAGGTTGTCAATGGCGCAGAAGGCGATCAAGTGACCGCTTGCCTCGTCGTATTCAAAGCCAATATCGGCGTAATTCGAGCCGGCCAGGATTTTCGGATCGGGCACGCGGTAAATGCCGCGCGCTTCTTTCACCAAGCGCAGGAAGGGATTTTCGTTGACCACGGCGCGATAGGCTTGCCAGAGCTGACGGGTGCTCGTGCCCGGTGGCAGGTCGAGGTGCACCGTCGCCAGCGCGCCGCGCACCAGGTCCACCGAGGTCAGCGTGAGCACCACGTCGGTCAGGCTGCATTCCTGCATGATCTCAGCCGTATGACGGTGACCGAACGCCGAGTAGGTGCGGATGACGTTGGCGCGTTCGGCATGATGCGAGCCGATATTGCCCTCCGCTCCCGCCTCCGAAGAACCGACCTTGACCTCGGCAATCACCCTCTGCTGTGCATCCAGCAAACCGGCGCGCAGCAGCGGCAGCAGCGCCAGGTTGGTCGCCGTGGCGTTACACCCAACTCCGCTGACATAGCGCGCCCGGCGCAGCGCCTCCCGATGAAATTCCGGCAGGCCGTACACGAAGCGCTCCAGCCAGTGCGGCGCGGCATGGGGCGCGCCGTACCAGCGCTCGTACGTGGCGGCATCGCGCAGGCGAAAATCCGCCGAAAGGTCAATCACATACGAAGCCAGCGCCGCGTAGCGCTCGATCTCCTTTTGCAATTCACCGTGCGGCAGGGCGGCAAAGAGCACGTCCACCGGCTGCAATTGCGCCGGGTCGCCGAACTTGAGCGTCGTGCGCTTGCGCAAGTTGGGGTGTACCTGATAGACGTATTCGCCCAAGTGCGAGCGCGAGGTAACCTGCGTCACCGTCACGTTGGGATGATCGAGCAGCAGGCGCAGCAATTCGCCCCCGGCGTAACCGGAAGCGCCGAGAATGGCAACCGAAACGCTCATAGGCTGCGCTCCCTCATCCGTTCGCGGGCAACCTCGAGCGTATACGCCACGATCTCATCGGCAATATCCATGCCGCTCAATGGCTGCAGCGTGTGGAATTCGGTCGTGTGATTGACCTCGTTCACCAGCAGCCCGCGCTCAGGATGTTCTACCAAGTCAATCCCCAGTACCCCGCCGCCCACAGCCTGTGCCGCCCGCAGGCACAGTTCTTCGACCTCCGGCGTGATCGGGCAAAGTGTCCCTTGCCCGCCGCGCGCCGTGTTCGTGATCCAATGTTCGGCGTTGCGGTACATCGCCGCCAGCACCCGATCTCCAACGACGATGGCGCGAATATCGCGGTCGGGCTTGGGAATGTATTCCTGAATGTAGAACATGCTGTGCTGCGCCGAGCCAAGCGTCGCCTTATGCTCCAGGATGGCCTCCGCCGCTTCGCGGTCGTTGACCTTTGCCAGCAGCCGCCCCCACGAGCCGATCACCGGCTTGAGCACCAGCGGATAGCCCATTTCATCCATCGCCTGCAGCGCCGCTTCGGTGGAAAAAGCCAGCCGCACGCGCGGCTGCGGCACGCCGGCGCGCTCCAGTGCCACGCTCGTATTCCACTTATCGCCGCAGATCTCCGCCACGCGCGCCGTATTCACTGTCGGAATCCCCCAGCCTTCCAGCGTGCGCAGCGCGTAGAGCCCGCTATAGTAACTGACGCTCCGCTCCAGCACGGCGTCAAAGGCCAGCCAATTGCCCGGATGCTGCAAATCAAAATGGACCTCGCGGTCATCCAGGCGTTCGTAGTCCACGCCGCGGCGTTCCAGGGCGGCGAAAATCCACTTCTCCTCCACCCGCAGCCGCGAATACAGCACGCCGATACGATACCGTCTTTGCATAGAAAACCTCCTGTAAGACAAACGCTTGCGTTTGTCCCATGCTGTGGAATGGGCGATAGGAAAGCCGAAGCCTCCCTATCGCCGCCAATTTATTCTCCCCAATCTTCTTGTTCCATCGGCGCCGGCTCGAGCACGGGCGGCTCTAGGCTGACCACCTCCAGGTCAATGCCGCAATCCGGGCAAACCAGGATCTCCCCAACCTCGGTCGAGGCTTCCAGGGTGATTTCAGCGGCACATTCAGGGCAAGTTGCTTGAGACATGAGAACCTCCTATGATTTGGAATTGGAATTTTCAGAATAGAGAAAAGACGCTGCCAGCCGCAACTGGGAACGCACCGCCTCGGGCGCGGTGCCGCCCCAGGCGCTTCGCCGCGCCAAAGCGCGCAGCGGGTCAAACTGGACCTCGGGCTGGGTCACTCCGAAATCGGCCCAGGTCTGCGCCGGAAGTTGATCCAGGCGCCTCCCCTGCTCTGCAGCCATCCGCACCAGTTCGCCCACTTTCCGATGCGCCTGGCGGAAGGGCATTCCCTGACGCACCAGTTCGTCGGCCAGGTCGGTGGCCAGCATGGCCGGGTCAACGGTCATCCGTCCGGGGTGGACGCGCATTTCACGCAGTGCCGCAGCGATCACCGGCAAAAGGAGCAGGAGCGTATCTGCCGCCTCGAAGACATAGCGCTTATCCTCCTGCAAATCTTTGTCATAGGCCGAAGGCAGCGCCTTGAGCAGGCTCAGGGCGCCGCTCAGCAGGCCGTTCAGGCGGGCGGCTTTGGCTCGTGCCAGTTCAAAGATATCCGGGTTCTTCTTCTGCGGCATCAGGCTGGAACCGGTGGTAAAGGCATCGCTCAGCTCAAAGAAACCAAATTCGGCGCTGGTGAAGAGGATCACCTGCTCGGCAAGGCGGCTCAGGTGCACACCGATCAACGCGGCGATGAAGAGATACTCGGCGACGAAATCGCGGTCAGCCACCGCATCCAGGCTATTCGGCGCAGCCTCCAGAAAGCCCAATTCGCGTGCCAGGGCATGCCGGTCAATCGGAAAGGCGCAGCCGGCCAGCGCGCCGCTGCCCAAAGGCAGCACTGCCAGGCGCGGGCGCAAATCGTTCAGGCGCTGACGATCGCGCTGCAATGGCCAAAAATGCGAAAGGAACCAGTGTGCCAGCGAAATGGGCTGGGCGCGCTGCAGGTGGGTATAGCCCGGCATCACCGTTTCCACGTGTTCGGCGGCGCGCTGAAAGAGCACCTCCTGCAAGTCACGCAGCGCCGCATCCAAACGCGGCAGGTGTTCCAGCAGCCACAGGCGGAAGTCCGTCGCCACCTGATCGTTGCGGCTGCGGCCGGTGTGCAATTTACCCGCCAGATCGCCGATCAACTCCCCCAGACGCCGCTCGACGGCGGTGTGAATATCTTCATCCGTCTCGTAGAAGACAAAGCGTCCCTCGGCAAATTCGGCGGCAATCTGCTCCAGCGCCTGATGCAGCGTTTCCGCCTCCGCCGCGCTCAGCAGGCCGGCTCCCTGCAGCGCCTTCACCCACGCTTGTGACCCGCGTACATCCTGCAGCGCCATGCGGCGGTCAATGCTCAACGATTCGTTGAGTTGCCAGGCAAGGGCATCCATAGATTGGGAAAAGCGTCCGCCCCAAAGCATGTTTCCTCCTCAGTCGCGTTTGAAGCGGCTGTAATCGGGCTGCGGCAGATCGAGGCCAGCCACGGGCAGGTTATTCAGGGCGCGCACCTTGAGCGGCAGCCCGAACAGGCGGATGAAGCCCTCGGCATGGCTCTGATCGTAGACATCCTCTTCGCCGAATGTGGCGAAATCCTCGCGATACAGGCTGAACGGCGACTTGCGCCCGGCGAGGATGATGTTGCCCTTGTACAGTTTGAGCCGCACCGTTCCGCTCACCGGTCCCTGAGTGGCGGCGAAGAAGGCATCCAGCGCCTCGCGCAAGGGCGAGAACCACAAGCCGTAATACACCAGTTCGGCATAGCGGATGGAAAGCATCTCCTTGAAGTGCATCGTCTCGCGGTCGAGCGTTAGCGATTCCAACTCGCGATGGGCATAGAAGAGGATCGTCCCGCCGGGGGTTTCATAGACGCCGCGCGATTTCATCCCCACCAGGCGGTTTTCCACCAGGTCGGCGCGGCCGATGCCGTGCGTAGCGCCGATGGCGTTTAGCCGCTGGACAAGCGTCGCCGGTGAGAGCCGCTCGCCGTTGACCGCCACCGGTGTGCCGCTTTCGAATTCGATTTCAACGTATTCAGGTTCATCCGGGGCGTTCTCCGGCGAAGTGGTGACCTGATACATGCTCTCCTCCGGCTCGTTCCAGGGGTCTTCGAGCAAGCCGCCTTCGTGGGAAAGATGCCAGAGATTCCAATCGCGGCTGTAGATGGTTTTCACCGTGGCGGTGACCGGTATGCCGCGCGCCTGGGCGTAGGCGATGGCCTGCTCGCGTGAACGAATCTCCCATTCGCGCCAGGGGGCGATGATTTTCAGGCGCGGGTCGAGCGCCATCACCGTGACCTCAAAACGCACCTGGTCATTGCCTTTGCCGGTGGCGCCATGCGCCACGGCATCCGCGCCGAACTCATGCGCTACATCCACCAAGTGGCGGGCGATCAACGGGCGGGCGATCGAAGTGCCCAGCAGATACTTGCGCTCGTAAACGGCGCCGGAGCGCAAGAGCGGAAAGAGATAGTCGCGGGCGAATTCCTCTTTCACATCGTGCAGCACGAAATGGCTTGCCCCGCTATGCTGCGCTTTCTGTTCCAAGCCGCGCAGGTCTTCATCACCCTGACCGATATCGGCGCAGAAGGCGATCACCTCGCAGCCGTAGTTTTCGCGCAGCCAGGGGACGATGATCGAGGTATCTAACCCTCCTGAATAGGCAAGGACGACTTTTCGAACGGTTGGTTTAGGTTTGGACATATACAACTCCTTGATGAAATAGGATTAAACAAAATCAGCCCTCCGAGAAGGAGGGCTGATTCGTGTGCGGGAAGAAATCCTGAACGATGACCTAGATCATTGCTCCAAACCCGTCACGCCCACCTTCTTGGCAAGAAGTGGGCTTGGGACGACGGGAGCGGGGAGCAAGGGTAAATGACATGCGATACGTTTGTAGAATGTTCGAGAGCGAAAGGTAAAAAATCAAGGCATTAGAGAGCGTTTTAAAACTAGCTCTCCTGCGCGTAAGCGACGTTCTCTAACGTCACTGGATGCGCTAGAGAGCGCATCCTACGCATTTTGGAAGAACAAACCTTTTAAAACACTCTCTCAGGATTTGAGTGCGGCGAGTTTACCCGAAGAGTTTCACAATGTCAATGAGGGCTATACTGCGTTTGCACGCAAAAGTTGTCAGGTGGCGATGGTCGAGTAGCCGTTTTTTTATTGAGGGAACACCACCTATGCAGCGGTTTTCAGACATCTGACAGGAAATTCTTACGCTGCCGGTGATTACGGCTCTATATTCAATTGCAGTGCCCGGGCGGCAGCCAGCAACTCCTCGTCTGTAATGGAACCCTGGTTCTGATCCAGGCATTCCAGCAGCCCCTGGTTGAAGGCATCTGCGGAACATGCAGGGGCGTCGTCTTCATTCAAATTTTTCAGATAAACGCGGAGCAGGAAGTTGCCGGGCGTGGCTTCAAAGGTTGGGTTGTCACGGTAGCGGTTCCAAAAGCTGTTGAAATCTACGATGCTGCCGGGCAGAATCGGCGCATTGCCATTGGTCTCCAGCAAACCCAGATCCGAACCAAGCCCAGAATTGAGGCGCGCCAGCGCATTGGTATTGTGGAAGCGTGAGAGCCAGGTGCCTTGAGTAGCCAGCTCAGGGTGGTAAGCCAATTGATGCAGGTACACCAGTGTATCAATGGCTGTAATCAAGCCTTCTTCATACACGCCATTGAAATTATCCTGATGCAGCGGCTCATGCGCGAAGGTGCGCGTAAAGAGGAAGGGATTTTCTGCCGCAAAAAGCTGGTTGAACAGGATGTTGAACTGCTCGGTATCAGAACCATCCGACGGCACCACGGTGGCGACCACGTTTTCCGGCAATTCGCTGAATTTGATTTCTTTAAACACATAATTGCCGCGCAGCGTTTTGGCGCCCAGCACAAAATCAATGGCAGGCTCAGCGAGGGTGTTTGCCAATCCTAACAAGCCCGCCCGCAGGCTGGGATTAGGAATGCGTTCCATTACCGCAGGGCGATCAAACATCTGCAGGTATAGTTGTTGCTTGCCGGGGTTATCGGGAAACTCAGCCTGCAAGTAAGCCTGCAGCAAGGCGCGCACCTGGTCATCGGTCGGCGCGGGTCCTTGTGACGGAAGAGCAGACGATGAAGTGGGATAAACGCTGGGGTTGAATAGATTGATATTCGTGGGGGTAAACGGCCGGGTTTCTAAAATCAGGTTGGCAGGAATCACATTGACAGTTGCTGTATGAGCCTCGGTTGGCGTCTCAGCGACTGGTATTGTTGGCGCGGGTGTATCGGTCGGCAGGCGCCCTTCACTCGTCACAGGTGCAGAAGGCGGCGCAGATACAGGTGCGCAAGCAGCGATAACAATTGCAGCGAACACAAGGAGGGCAAGATGGAATTTCATTTCTTCTCCTTTACCCCAACGTCTTTCCTCCCTCAGCGGTGAGAGAGAGCGCATCATGGGCAGGGACTTGCATCCAGGCGGGATGGAGCGCCTCAATTGTGGCGTAAATTGGGCAGGTCTCGTCGTGAGCGCCGGGCAGATAGCCGCTGGACATCAAAAACTCGTTGACAATTTCTCCGCCGGTGAATACAAACGTCTTCTTGAAGAGCCGCGTCCAGCCTTCTTTCGTGAGCGGGTAATGGGCATCGAGCCAGGCTTTGAATGACCCAAACTCCTTCTGCAAGGCTTGAATGCGTTTCGCATTTTCGATGGCGGCATCCACTTTGCGGCGGTTGCGGATGATACCGGCATCGGCAAGTAAACGCATGCGGTCTTCGTCGGTGAACGCAGCGACTTTCTCGATCTCGAAGCCGCGATAGGCTTTGCGGAAGTTTTCGGCTTTTTTCAAAATCGTGATCCATGAAAGCCCGGCCTGATTGATCTCTAAAATCAGGCGTTCGAAAAGCAGGTTGTCATCGCGGAGGGGGAAGCCGTATTGCGTATCGTGATAGGTTTTATTGTAGGTATCTTCGGGATGGGAGTTGCAATACTCGCAATACGGGTGCATGGGGATTTTCCGATAAAGAGAGGAACCGCCAAGCTAGTCGTTCGCTTCGGTTTTGGTTTCGCCCGCTTCTTCTTCCAACTTCAAGCCGCGCAGGGCATCTTCCACGCTGGCGGCGGCGTCGCGGCGCAGGCCGGCGGCGGGGGTGCCACAATACGGGCAGATATTCCAGGGCAATTCCATCAATTTGCCGCAGGATTCGCAGGCTTTCTTGAGTTTGGTGTGACAGTTGGGACAAACCTGCCAATCGTCCCGCACGCGGCGCTCGCAGCCCGGACAAAGCGGAAGGTCTTCCAGCGCCTGCAGCAGGGCTTCCTCTTCAAGCGTTTTCTGATATTCCTCTTCGAGGGTGCGGGGCGGGCGCAGGATGAGATACACCAGAATGCCGGGCAGGTTGAGGACCGCCACCAGCAGGGTGGCAAGCATTTGCACCAACGGATCGCGGGCGCGGGTGCGGATGTCGCGGGAGGTCCACACGATGAGGGAAACCCACAACGCGGCAAGAAACGCGCCGCCGAAACCAGTCAAAACGAGCAGCAGGTTACTGACGAAGGCGGGGTCGAGTGTCATGCAGGTATTTTATCCCATCTTATGGTGTGGTGTGATGAAAGAACCATTCCCCCTCGCCCTGGGCGGCATAGGAGTTTGCGCCAATCACCTGGTAAAACGTAATGCCGGGCTTTAGAGGGATAATAACGCCCTGAGGCGTGGTAAGCAGCAGGGGCTGATTTTTGTACAGGCGATTCCATTTGGCGGGATAACCGATTCCGTCGCGGAAGACGTATGCCTCGCCGCTGCCAGTCAGGTCAATATGATAGACCTCGTCATCTTCCTGATAGGGGTTGGCAAACTCGTGATACACGAACAAGACCACCACGTTTGCCGCATGCACCTGAAGTCCGGTGACGTTATCCACGAGGGGGGCATAAGCCTCTTCCCTGCCGTCCAGGGTATCACCCGTTTCCTGAAAGCGAAGGTATTCGCCAGCGAGCGGCGAATACTCCCATTGATTGTAGGAATAGTTGGAATAGTAGGTGAAGATGCGGTTGGCTGCCACGCCCTCGGCGGCAGGCGGAAGAGGGCTGAAGTTAACGCTCAGGTAGGGCTTGTCGGCAGGCAGACCGTTCTTCTGCACGCATTCGTCCCACAGGGTGGTGTTGAAATAGTTATTGTTGTAGGCTTCGAGTTTGCGGGTGGTCATGAAATGATAGGGCGGACATTCTCCCTCGGTGGGAACAACGAGGAAATCCGCCAGGTCGGTGGTTCTGAGGTATTCGAGCACGCGCTTATCGGCAAACTTGAACACCAGATACGACTGGTACATGCGGGCGATGTGTTCATCGAAAAACCTGCCCGAACGGACGGGTCCCACCCATTCGGAGTCGTTGCCATAGAAGATGGCGATGAAGCGCGTCAGCCCGCCCTCGATGTAGTACTCGAATGCCTGGTCGGCAAGAGTCAGCCCGGATTGCGGGCGCACATAGCGCGGATAGTTCGCCACTTTGATTGCCATCGGGCGGCGCTCGAGCAGAGCGGGGTTGGCTTGCGGCAGGCCCGTAAGCGGGTTGATCACCGGCGGAACGGTGGGCGTGGGGGGAATGGTGGGGACAGGCGTGGCTGTCGGAGGGGAAGGTGGCAGACTCACCGTCGGGAGGAAAAGGGGCGTTGGGGCAGAAGCAGCATAGAGTGAGTCCGATGCGTTTTCTGTTCCCGGCAGAAAAGGCGTGGGCGAAGGGTTTCCAAAAGCCGAGACGTCGTCTGCCCCCAGAGAACATCCAGAGACGAGAATGGAAAGGCAAAGCAGCAGAATAAAGGAGCGCATGGTGGAATTGTACAACAAGCGCAGAGCGGCGCACATCCCGCCACAGGAGGAAAAAAGCAAACCTGATACAATTGCGCCGGCATGTTTCTTTTGATTACCGTCGGTATTCTACTGACGATTGCGTTGGCGCTGTTGATGTTGCGGTTTACTGTGCCGCAATTTCGGTTTGCCTGGCTTACGGCGGCCGGCGGTGCACTGCTGGCATGGGGCAGTATGTTCTTCTGGCAGGCAGCGATGCCCTCGCGTTTGCAGTTTTCGCTGTGGCAGCCTCAGGGTCTTTTCCGTCAATCGCCGTCTTTTGTGTTGGACGGCATTTCGTGGGCGTTTGCACTGAGCATGGTGACCGTTTGTCTGGCGGTGATTGTGACCTCTGTGGCGCGCGAAAATTTCCCCGGCTTGTTGGGTTGGGTGGGCGTGCTGGCGCTCACGGCGCTGGGCGTGCTGGCGGTGACTGCCGATAATCCGTTGACGCTGGTGCTGCTGTGGACGGCAATAGACCTGACGGAGTTCATCGCACAGATGCGTTTTGTGGAGCAGCCGCGCCTGAGCGAACGCGCCGTCATTTCTTTCGCTTCGCGGGTGACCGGAATTTTGATTCTGCTGTGGGCGGGGATGGTCGCCGCCTCGGAAGGCGCAGTATTGGATTTTCTCTCTCCTCCTCCGCGGGCAGGTTTGTATTTGATCGCTGCGGCAGCCTTCCGTCTCGGCATTTTGCCGCTGCATCTGCCGTATGCCAGCGAGTCGTCTTTCCGCCGCGGGTTTGGCACGGTGCTGCGCGTGGCATCGGCGGGCTCGAGCCTGATTTTGCTGGCGCGCGCGCCGCTGAGCGGGGTCGAGTCGCTGCTGACGCCTTTTCTGATTCTGCTGGTAACCGCCGCTTCTCTCTACGGCGGCTGGATGTGGTTGAGGTCGCCGGATGAACTGGCGGGGCGTCCGTTTTGGCTGATCGGGCTGGGCGGGCTGGCGGTGGCGGCAGCGCTGGGCGGAAACCCGCTCGGCGCAACGGCATGGAGTTGTGCGCTGATGCTGGCGGGCAGTGCACTGTTTCTCGTCTCGGCTGAGAGCCGCTGGCAGGATACGGTTTTGCTCATCGGCGCGTGGGGCGTTTCAGCGCTGCCGTTTTCGCTCACTGCCAGCGGCTGGAACAGCGCAGGCAGGTTGTGGTATGCGGTTCCTTTTTTGCTGGCGGCGCAAGTCATGCTGCTGGCAGGGTATATTCGCCTGAGCCGCCGTGCGCTCAACTTGCCCCAAAACCCCAACCAGCCCATTTGGGGCAAAAACGTGTACCCTCTTGGCATTTATTTCATTTTGTTGACGATACTGCTGCTCGGATTCTACGGCTGGGAAGGCGCACTGCAAAGCGGAAACTGGATTGCCGCCCTCCTCGCTTCTCTCCTGACCCTGGGCATGCTGCGGCTCATGCGGCGGGTGCGCCTCCTCAACCCGGTGCGGGTCCATTGGGTGCGCTCTGCCGAAGCCTCCTGGCTGGAGGCAGTCTATGGAACGATTTGGGAACTCTACCGCACCTTGAGAAGGGTGTTTACTCTGTTTTCGAACGTGCTGGAGGGAGAAAGCGGCGTTATGTGGACGCTGCTGTTCCTGGTCTTGTTCATCACCTTCCTGATCCAAGGAGCGCCCTGAGAGATGCCTCCGTTTCTCGCTTCGACAGCGCTGCTTCTGGTAAGTGTGACCGCCGCCGGCATGCTGCTGGCGCGCAGGTGGCGCTGGGTGGGGATCTTCCTCGCCGCGCAGTATGCCGGGGTGTTTTTGCTTGCGCTTCAGCATTTGCCGCTTGCCATGGCAGCCGTCAAGGTGGTTGCGGGTTGGATGAGCGCCGCCATCCTGGCGATGACGCTCTCCAACTTTGAAGAGGAGGATCACCCTGCGTCTGATTTCCTGCCGCAGGGACGTCTCTTCCGCCTGATCGCCGCCAGCCTGATGGGATTGATTGCCTTCACCGCCGCCCCTCAGGTAAGCCTCGTGATGGGCGATGCCGGCACAGCAGTTTCGAGCGGAAGTCTCCTGCTGGTGGGAATGGGGCTGCTGCACCTGGGAATGACGGACCAACCTCTGCGCGTCACCGCCGGGCTGATGACCGTGCTGGCCGGCTTCGAGGTGCTGTACGCTGCGGTGGAAAACTCGGTGCTGGTGGCGGCTTTGCTGGCGGTCATTAACCTGGGGTTGGCGCTCACAGGCGCTTACCTGATGACCGCTTCTCATACCGCCAAAACCCTCTCGCAGGAGGAAGCGGAGACGTTATGAACGCTCCCGTCATCTGGATCGTCGCTCCCGCCGTCCTTTCCCTCCTGCTGCTGTTCACACAAAATAAACGCTTCTTGAGTTTGAGCGGCGGTGCCGCTGCTGCGTTGCTGGCAGTGGCTGCCCAATTCATCCCCCTCGAACAGGCATTGCGCGTGGGAAGCGTTTCCCTGCGCATCGAATCCTCGCTGAGCATCCTCGGGCGGCAGTTGATCATCCAGCCATCCGAAGGTCCGCTGTTGACGCTGATTTACGGCGCAACCGCGCTGTGGTTCTTCGGCGCGGAGGCTTCCAAGTCGGCGTCGAAGTTTGTTCCGCTGGGCTTGCTCATCACCTCGTTGATGATTGCCTCCATCGCCGTAGAGCCTTTTCTCTACGCCGCGTTGTTCATCGAAATGGTGGTGCTGCTTTCCGTGCCGCTGATTACCAGCCTCTATCAGCCGCCGGGCAAAGGCATCACCCGCTTCTTGATTTATCACACCCTTGCCATGCCGTTCATCCTGCTTTCAGGCTGGCTGCTGGCAGGCGTGGAAACCAGCCCCGGCAACCTGAGCCTTGCCGCGCAATCTGCCGCGGTGCTGGGGCTGGGCTTTGCCTTTTTGCTTTCCATTTTTCCGCTCTACCACTGGATGCCCATGCTGATGGAAGAAGCGCCGCCGTTTGCGGCCGGCTTCCTGTTTTGGATTCTCCCCACCATCACCCTGGTCTTCGGCGCAGGCTTCCTGGACCGTTACTCCTGGCTGCGCTCTTCACCGGAACTGACTGCCGCCCTGCGCTATTCGGGCTTGCTTATGCTGGTCAGCGGCGGATTGTGGGCGGCGTTCCAAAATCACCTCGGGCGGATTATGGCATACGGCGCCATTGCAGAAACCGGCTTTGCCCTGCTGACGCTCAGCCTGGACCTGAGACTGGGCATCCCCATCTTGTTTTTGCTCTTTCCCGCCCGCGCGCTGGGATTGGTGATTTGGTCGCTGGCGTTGACCATCGTCAAAGAAAACACGGATTCCCTGCGTTACAGCAGTGTGCGCGGCGCGCTGCGCAAAACGCCCCTGGCTGCCGCCGCCATCGTCCTTGCCTCTCTTTCCACCAGCGGGCTGCCGCTGCTGGCGGGCTTCCCTCCCCGCCTGGCATTGTGGGACAGCCTCGCGCGCACTTCACCCGATGCCGCCCTATGGATGGGAATAGGAGTGGTGGGCTTATTGACCACCTCCTTCCGCATGCTGGCCGTCTTCAGCATGGCGGAGGAATACAGCGGCTGGAGAGTGGAAGAAAACTGGCTTCAGGCGATCATGCTGGGGCTGGGGATGACCGGCTTGTTCATCCTGGGGGTCTTCCCGCAGACGGTTCAATACTTCCTCGCCAGCCTGCCTGCCATGTTCGAACATCTGGGTCGTTGAGGCGGTATAATCCCCCCGAGAACGCCCCGCAGGTTCTCACAGCTCAAAATGTCTTTTGCTTTAATAGACATTATCGGAAATAACGTGAGATACCGTCCCGAAGGTTTGGTTTCAAGTAATTGGAGCGCTGGGCGGCAACCTTCGGGACGTTTTTCCTAAGCACCGATAAAATCTAATAGTGTGTAATAACTGCTCTGTTGCAATGATGTCATTGTGAGACACCAAAGGCGGCGAAGCAATCTCCCGCAGACCAGGGGACTGCTTCGCTCCGCTCGCAGTGACAGACTCCGAAAGTGTTTGCCGCAGAGCATACAACATCATCAAAAGCGCCGGAGGCAGCATGGATTTTGAACAAATCGTCAAACGCCTGCAATGGCTGGACGAGGAACACCGCAAAGATAAAGCCGCCATCACCGCACTGGAACAGCGCATCGCGGCTTATGAGGGAAATCTCGATACGGTTGCCAAACAAATCAAACCCCTCGAAAAGCAGATTAACGGACTTCTGCCCACTTCCTCGCGCATAGACCAGTTTGAGGCACTGGTGGCAAAACTGCGCGAAGAAATGAAAGACGCCCTCGCCGAACTCGACAAAAAATACCAAAAGCGCGAAAAAGAAACAGCCGCTCAACACGTAAAAGACCTTGAGCCTTTGCACAAAGAGATCGAAGCGCTCAAGAAATCGCTTGCCGAACTTCCCACCCTCAAGCGCGACCTCAAACTCCGCAGCGCCGCAGAAGACCGCCTGCAAGCGGAAATCAACGAACTCAAACCGCCCATCGAGGAAGTCAAGCGCATTGCTGAAGATGCCATCCGCACCCAGCGCGTCTTCGACGAAAACCGCAAACAGGACATGAAGCGCATCGCCGACCTGCAGGGCGAACTTGCCGCTCTGCGTAAACGCACCGACGAAGCGCGCGCCAAAGTAGATACCAGCCTGGATGCCTTCCGCCACCTGGAAAATCGCTTCAAGGAACTGCTCACCGCCGAAGCGGAACGCAAAGCCGCACAGGCCGAATTCATCGAAAAACAATCCATTGCCTACCTCGACCGCGAACGCGCCTTCAAGGAATGGAATAACAGTTACCAGCAATTCCAAAAACAAATCGAAAAACTCGAAGCGCAGTCGGTCGCCCTCGAAGAAACCCTGCGCGCCGCCAAACGCGCCCAAGAAACCTACAACGAACTCAACGCCAAACTCGAACGCCGCATCAACGAAGTGACCGAAATGCAGCGTCTTGCCGAAGACCGCCTGCGGCAGGAATGGGTCACCTTCAAAGCCGACGACCAGAAACGTTGGACCGGCTACACCCTCTCGCAGGATGAAATCGGCAAAGACATCCGCAAAGCCCTGCAAAAACTGGAAGACCGCATCAGCGCCCTCGACGAAGCCTTCCAACTCACCCAGGACCAACTGGAGCAAACCGCAGACGTCACCGAACAACAACTGCAGGAATTGATGAACGTTGCCCATGAATGGCTCTCTGCCTACGAACGCATCATGGGGCATGGCAAATCTGCCAAAAAGACAAAAAAATAAACGGCTTTTCTCTTTAGGCAGCGCCGCTTCGCACGTCCCAGCCTTTGTAAAAAAACGATCCTTTCCTCTTTCCCGCCTGGCAAAGAGGAAAGAGAAAACGATTCCCTCTCATGCGCGTCATTGGCACAGCAGGTCACGTAGATCACGGAAAATCCACCCTTATCGCAGCGCTTACCGGCACCCATCCCGACCGCCTCAAAGAAGAACAAGCGCGCGAAATGACCATCGATCTCGGCTTTGGCTGGCTCACCCTGCCCAACGGCGAGGAAATCGGCATTGTAGATGTGCCCGGTCACCGCGACTTCATCGAAAACATGCTGGCAGGAGTCGGCGGCATTGACGCGGCGCTGCTGGTCATCGCCGCCGACGAAGGTGTGATGCCGCAAACGCGCGAACATCTCGCCATCCTCGACCTGCTGGAAATTCCCACCGGTCTCATCGTCCTCACCAAAACCGACCTCGCCCCCGACGCCGACTGGCTGAACCTGATCGAAGCCGACATTCGCTCCGCCGTTGCCGGCACCCTGCTGCACGATGCGCCCATCGTCCGCGTCTCCGCCAAAACCCGGGACGGGCTCGACGCGCTGCTTGTCCATCTCCAACGGCTGCTCGAAAAGAAACCCGCCCGCCCCGACCTCCACCGTCCCCGCCTGCCCATTGACCGCGTCTTCACCATGAGCGGCTTCGGCACGGTCGTCACCGGCACCTTGAGCGATGGCAGCCTTTCGGTGGGAGATGAAGTGGAGATTTTGCCCTCCGGGCGCACAGGGCGCATCCGCGGCTTGCAGACTCACAAGAAAAAGGAAGAGACTGCCGTTCCCGGCTCGCGCACTGCTGTCAACCTTTCCGGCATCAACGTCGAAGAAATTCGGCGCGGCGATGTCCTCGTCCACCCGCGCCAATACTCCCCCACCCGCAGGCTGGACGCTCACTTCCGCCTGCTCAAAGACGCCTCCTCCCCGCTCCTGCACGGGCAGGAGGTCAAATTCTTCATCGGCGCAACAGAGACCATCGGCATAGTGCGCCTGCTCGGCGTGGAAGAACTGCCCCCCGGCGGCGAAGGCTGGATTCAACTCGAACTGCGCTGCCCGGTCGTGGCGGTGCGCGGCGACCATTACATTTTGCGCCGCCCCTCGCCCGGCGAAACCCTCGGCGGCGGCGTAGTAGTGGACCCGGCACCCACAGGCAGGCACAAGCGCTTCGACGAGGCGGTGATACAATCGCTGCAAGCGCTGATGCGCGGCTCCCCTGCCGACATCCTCTTCGAATCTGCGCTCGCCCTGCACATTGCCCCCCTCAAAGACATATTGCATCACTCGCGCCTCGAAAGCGCACAGGCAGAAGCGGCGTTGAATGAACTGCTTGCCGAACACCGCCTGATTGTTCTGGAAGACGGAAACCCCGCCCCGCGCAGCGACCTGCTCGCTGCCGCTCAACCCCGCTGGCAGGCGCTTCGTCATCAGACCCTGAGCCTGGTGGAGGCATACCACCGGGACTTTCCTCTACGCCGCGGCATTCCCCGCGAGGAACTGAAAAGCAAACTCAAACTCCCGCCGCGCGTCTTTCAGGCGGTGATGAAAAAACTCGCCTCCGAAAACCTGCTGGTAGAACACGCCTCTCTGGTGGCAAAGCCCGGGCGTGAGATACGCTTCAATGAACAGGAGCAGGCTAAAGTCCAGAGCCTGATGCGTAAATTCGCGGCAAATCGGTTCAATCCGCCGGGCGTGAGGGAATGTCAGGCAGACATAGGTGAAGAAGTCTTCCATGCGCTGGTCGAACGCGGCGATCTGGTGACAGTTTCAGCCGATATCGTGTTTCGGAAAGAGGAGTATGAATGGATGAGGGAGGAAATCCGCCGGCTCATCGAAGAAAAGGGGCGCATCACACTGGCGGAAGTGCGCGATTTGTTCCAGACCAGCCGCAAATATGCCCAGGCGTTGCTGGAACATCTGGATGCCATCGGCTTGACCGTGCGCGATGGCGATTTTAGAAAGTTGAAAAAATGAACCTTCTCAAAAGCGTCCTCAAACCGCCTGAGTTTGAGGATGAATTCAAGGCGCAGCAAGCCTACATGCTCCACATCATTCTGTGGACGCTGGTGCTGGCGCCGATTCCCTATCTGACATATACGCTGCTCTTCAACCCTGCCGCCTCGGCGCGCGCACTGACGCAAACCCTCTTCGGCGAAACGATGAACATTCTGCTGCTGCTCCTGCTGCGGCGGGGCTGGGTGAGGCAGGCTGCTGTTTTACAGGTCAGTTTGCTGTGGCTCTTCTTTGCTGCCACAGCCTGGACGGGGAGCGGCGTGCAGGGAGAAGCCTATCTGGCTGGGTTTACGCTGGTCATCATCATTGCCGGCATTTTGCTGGGCGGGCGCGGAACGCTGGTGTTTACCCTGCTTTCGCTGGGGATGGGCGCGCTGCTGGTGGAACGATTTTTGCAGGGCAGGCTGCCAAGCGGTTTTGAAAGCGCTCCACCGACTACGTGGGTTGTCAGCCTGGTGCTGTTTCCCGCCATTGCTATTTTGCAGCGTCTTTCTGCCAGCCGTGTTCAGGCGGCGCTGGAGCGGGCGTGCGCCAGCGAAGAAAAGTACCGCCTGATTTCAGCCGTCAGTTCCGATTACGTTTTTTCCACGCGGGTGGACGCAGAAGGCAACATGCGGCTGGACTGGGTGGCCGGCGCCTTCGAGCCTATGACCGGCTACGCCTCCCTCGAGGAGTATCGCGCCAGCGGCGGCTGGATGGCGCATCTGCACCCGGACGACATCTCGGTGGATTACCAGGCGCTCAAAAAACTTCAAGCCCGCCAGCAAACTGTTCACGAAGTTCGCACCTACCGCAAAGACGGTGAATTACGCTGGGTAAAAGTGTATGCTCACCCTGTGTGGGATGAAACGCACAACCATCTGAAAGCCATCATCGGCGCCGTGCAGGATATTACCGACCGAAAACAAATCGAACAGGAACGCGAAGCGCTCATCCGCGAACTCGAACTTCGGAACGCCGAACTGGAACGCTTCACTTACACCGTCTCGCACGACCTGAAGGCGCCGCTGGTGACCATCACCGGCTTCCTGGGCTTCCTGGAAAAAGACACAGAAAGCGGCGACCGCGAACGGGTGCGCAGCGGAATTGACCGCATTTCCAACGCCGCAAAAAAAATGCAGGCGCTGCTCAATGACCTGCTCGAACTCTCGCGCATTGGAAGGCTGATGAACCCTCCCGAAGAGGTTCCCTTCCTGGAAATCATCAACGAAGCCATAGACCGCCTGCGCGGGCAGTTGGACAAAGTCAACGCGGTGGTAGAAATTCAACGCGACCTGCCCGTCGTGCGCGGCGACCGTATCCGCCTCATCGAAGCCGTTCAAAACCTGATTGACAACGCCGCCAAATATGCCATGCCCGGCACCCGAACCGTCATCGAAATCGGCACCAGCGGCTTCAACGATCATGGCTACCCGATTTTCTTCGTGCGCGATAACGGCATTGGCATCGAACCGCAATACCACGAACGCATCTTCGGCCTGTTCAACAAACTGGACCCGCACACCGAAGGAACGGGAATTGGTTTATCATTGGTCAAACGAATCGTGGAAGTCCACAACGGACATATCTGGGTTGAATCCGATAAAGGCAAAGGCGCCACTTTTCGCTTTTCTCTGCCGACCCCCACTTCAAAGGAGTAATCATGTGCGGACGCTTCACCCTCACGGTTGACCCCGCTCAAATGCAAGAGACCTTTTCAGGATACCTCTTTGCGGCGAAGTTTGCGCCACGTTATAACATTGCGCCCTCACAGCCTGTGCTGGCAATTCCCAACGACGAGCGCAATGCCGCCGATTTTTTCCTTTGGGGGCTTATCCCCATGTGGGCAAAAGACCCGTCCATTGCCTCACGTCTCATCAACGCCCGCAGCGAAACACTTGCCGAAAAACCCTCCTTTCGCGGTTCCTTCAAATACAAACGCTGTCTCATCCTTGCCGATGGCTTCTACGAATGGAAAGCCGCCGCCGGCAAAAAATCAAAAACGCCCTACTACATTTACCTGAAAGACCGCCGTCCCTTTGCCTTTGCAGGTTTATGGGATGTGTGGGAAAGCCCCGACGGTTCCAGCCTGAAGACCTGCACCATCATCACCACCGAACCTAACGAATTGATGGCGACGCTTCACAATCGGATGCCTGCCATCTTGCACCCGCGCGATTACGCCAAATGGCTGGACCCTTCGCCTCAGACTCCCGAAAGCCTGCTGCCTCTTCTCAAGCCTTATCCTGCCGAAGAGATGGCTGCCCACCCGGTCTCGACGCTGGTCAACAGCCCCGGCAACGACTCGCCGCAACTCATCGCCGCCGTATAAGTTCGTGATTGCTGGCGGTTCAAACCGCATCCAGCAATCACGAAGTCAGCCTGCGCTGACTTGAAAACCTGCACAGACAGGCTTCGTGAGGTCGAGCCGCGACTTTTGCGGATTAACAAATGAATCGAACAATCCCATAGCGCAATGTTTATCCTGTGCTCTCCAGCGGTCAGCAGTACAGTACAAAGTCCGACATTGAGCCTGCCTTCCCGCTTTGCTTCTCGGAGGATGTGCGGATTTGACAATCCACACGAGCAAAAAGTGCCGGTTTGGATTGCCAGAGTCATTTGGGAAAATGCAACAGTCGCCGTGCAGCGAAGAGATTGCTTCGCCGTCTTTAGCATCGCAAGGACATCATTTCAATAAAGCAAAGTGAAATTATCTCTGCCACAGTGAATCCCATCAAAGCCAAACTCATCGAGCGGTTTCCCGCGCTGGCTTCGCGCGATTTCGTCATTTTTGTCATCGGGCAGCTCATTTCGGTCATCGGTACGTGGGCGCAATCCACCGCCCTGCCCTATCTGGCATACCGCATCTCGGGCCGCCCTCTCGACCTGGGGCTGATTGGCTTCTCGAACACCCTGCCCACACTGCTGTTTGCGCTGCCGGCCGGCGTGCTGGTGGAACGGTGGGACAAACGCCGCACGGTCATTATTTTTCAGGCTGTTATGGCGTTGCAGGCGTTTGGGCTGGCATGGCTGGCATACACCAACCGTCTGCAAATCTGGCATATCATTGCGCTGGCTTTTTTCTTTGGGTCGGCGGTTTCCATTGAGGTCACAGCGCGCCAGTCCATGCTGATCGAACTGGCCGGACGCGAAGCCCTGCCCAGCGCGATTGCCCTGCAAACGACCGCTTTCAACACCGGGCGCGTGCTGGGACCGATTCTGGCGGCCTGGCTCATTTCTGCCAGCGGCAATGAGGGGAGCGTCTTTCTCGCGAACGGTCTCAGTTTCCTGTTTGTGATTGCGGGTCTGCTTGTGGCGAGGACCCGTTATAAGGTCCAGAAAGAAGCGAAGCATGAGGGCGGTTTGGGAGACGAGTTCCGCGCCGGGCTGGCGTTCATCAAGGCGCATCCGCTGATTCTGTCGGTGATTCTCATGGCGGCGCTGGTGGGGTTCTTCGGCATCCCGTTGCTTCAGCAAATTCCGGCGGTGGCGCGCGATGTATTGAAATCGGCGCTGGATACCGAAGCGGTGATTGCCACCCGTACCAGTCAACTCTATGCGGCGCAGGGGGTGGGCGCGCTGACTGCGGCGTTCCTTGCTGCGTATCTTGCCTCGGCGGAGCGGCAAAAAATGCTGCTGCTGGGGCAGGCGGCTTTTATCTTTCCGATTATTGCGCTGGGGGTTGTGCGGGAGGTCAACGCAGCGTTGTTGCTGCTGGCGCTGGTGGGTTGGGGAACGGTCACGCAATTGGTGACGATGAACACGATGATTCAGGTGGAAGTGCCAGACCATCTGCGCGGACGGGTGTTCAGTGTGTATTTTTGGGCGCTGCAGGGCGTGGCGCCGTTTGGGAGCGTGGTCATTGGCTGGATTGCGCAGATGTGGAATGTGCCGGTGACGATTATTGTGGGGGGGACAACGTGCCTGATTGGTATTGCTGCGATTCGCTTCACCCTCCAAAGAGCAGGGGGATCGTCGGGTTAACGGCAGGTTAGCGTGCAACGGGCTGCATTGACGCCCGATTTTTGGGCATGTTATGATGCCAGGCGGAGTTTCGAATGAATAAAGAGAATCCTCGTGGATTTTTAGGAAGGTTTTTCGATTTTTTCGTGCAGTTAGGGCTGGGGGAGGCGTTTCTGCGCGTGGGAACAAGCGTGTTATCGCTGATTTTGGTGGGGGTGGTGATTGCGGCAGTTCGGACGAGCGCCACCCGCGCCGAAACGGCAGAGGAGACACCGGCGCTGGTAGTTGTGCCGACGGTCGAGGCGGCCGGAGATGTGATGGTTCCTCAGCCGCCGGCCGATGTGTTCGAGGGGGTTCCGCGTTTGGCGCAGGAGCGCACGATCATCCCATCCCGCCCGCGGCAGGAAATCATCAAGTACACGGTTCTGGAAGGGGATACCATTTTTGGAATTGCGGAAAAGTTCGGGCTTAAGCCCGAAACGGTGCTATGGGGAAATTATTATGTGCTGCTAGATAACCCGCATTCGCTGCAGCCCGGTCAGGTGTTGAATATTCTGCCGGTGGATGGGACCTACCACGAGTGGCAGCAGGGCGAAGGGTTGAATGCCGTTGCGCGGTATTACGGGGTGAAGCCGGAGGATATTATCAATTATCCCGCCAATCATTTGGATGCGGCAAGCATTGGCGATTTTTCCAACCCGAATATTGCGCCCGGCACGTGGTTGATTGTTCCGGGCGGCAAACGCGACTTTATTTCGTGGAGCGCGCCGCTGGGTGTGACGCGGGAAAACCCCGCCCTGGCACGTGTGCTCGGCGATGGCGCTTGCGGGCCGGTCAGCGGCGGCGCAGTGGGCTACGGCAGTTTCATCTGGCCTTCCAACAAGCATTACCTTTCCGGGTTCGATTATTCGCCCAGCACCAATCACTGGGGCATTGATATTGCCGGCAACGAAGGGGAAGCCGTATATGCCACAGACGCCGGCGTGGTGGTATATGCCGGTTGGAATAACTACGGTTACGGCAATATGATTATGGTGGATCATGGCCGCGGGTTTCAGTCGCTGTATGCGCACTTGAGCGCGTTGAATGTGATTTGTGGTCAATCCGTCGGGCAGGGAGATGTCATCGGCGCGATTGGCACCACCGGGCGGTCGAGCGGTCCGCACCTGCATTTTGAGATTCGCGCCAGCTCGTCCTTTGTCAACCCGTGGGATGTGTTGCCGGCGCCATAGGCTGGGATGTGCGATGATGGCTCTACCGTAATTAGAAACCACAGATGAACGCAGACGAAACGGGGTTGATTCGTGTTTATCTGTGGTACATCCCGCCACGTAATTTTAGAGAATACGCCCTGCCATCAAAGATGTGGACAATCACCAGCGAAAATCGCTTGCAGAACAAAACCATCTCGGCTATAATCTGCGTCGCTTCGGGCGCATAGCTCAGTTGGTTAGAGCGCATGTATCACACACATGAGGTCCGGGGTTCGAGTCCCTGTGCGCCCACACAAGCAGGATGACCCAAACAAAAAATCCCCGTGACGGGGATTTTTTCGTCTTCCAGTGCGCTGGAGAGGACTTGAACCTCCACGCCTTGCGGCACATGGCCCTCAACCATGCCTGTCTGCCAATTCCAGCACCAGCGCCCAAGCACGGCGTATTATAATCGGCTTGCCTTGCTTGTCAAGCAAAGAACTTTGTGGAGAAGAACATGACGCGAATCGTACTGGATGCAATGGGAAGTGATCATTACCCGACACCGGATGTGGAAGGCGCGATTATGGCTGCGCGCGAATACGGGGTGGAAATCATCCTGACCGGAGACGCTTCGAAGATTCAACCGATACTTGATTCAAACCAGACAGCGGGTCTGCCCCTGCGCATTGTCCACGCCCCCGAAATGCTGACAATGCACGATAAAGGCGAAGAACTGGTGATGAAAGCCCGCCACAAGGACGCCCAAAACTCGATGGCGGTTGGGCTCGATATGGTCAAACGCGGCGAAGCCGATGCCTTTGTCACGGCGGGAAACACCGGCGCGGCGATGGTGACTTCATTGTTCCGCCTGGGGCGCATTCGCGGCGTGGACCGCCCCGCCCTGGCGCCCGTCTTCCCCACCGCCAGCGGCACATGCATCATTCTTGATATCGGCGCCAACCCCGATTGCAAACCCGAAAACCTGCTGCAATTCGGCATCATGGGCAGCGTCTATGCGGAACGTGTGCGCGGAGTGAAGAACCCCAGAGTAGGGTTGATTTCGAACGGTGAAGAGGCGGGTAAGGGCAGCGAACTGGTCAAGGGGGCATATCCGCTGCTGGCAAATTCGGGGTTGAATTTCATCGGCAACGTGGAAGGCAAGGAAATCTTCGGCGGACATGCCGATGTAGCAGTGACAGACGGCTTCACCGGCAATGTGCTGCTCAAATCCACCGAAGCGGTGGCAAAACTCATCATCGAGAAGATACGCGATGCCATCAAAAACGGCGGTCCGCTGGCGCTGCTGGGCGGGATGCTGGTAAAGCCCGCGCTGGGGAAAATCAAAAAAATGCTCGATCCCTCGGAAGAAGGCGCGGCGCCCCTGCTGGGCGTGAACGGGCTGGTCTTCATCGGTCACGGACGTTCGGATGCACTGGCAATCAAGAACGCCATCCGCGTCGCAAAAGAAGCGGTGGAGTCGAACGTGCTGGAAGCCATGAAAACCGCCATCGAAGAAAGTTTCAAAAAGTAACTCATCCTGCGCCCTTCACCCCGACTGCAGGAGTGAAAGAAAAAGCACTGCATAACATCAGAAAATAAACCTGCTGCAAAAAGGATTTAACCGCCAAGATGCAGAGTACATAGAAATGATAGAAAACTCTGCGCTCTCAGCGTCCCCGCGGTGAGTGTTTGCAGCACAGTCAAAAATAAAGATACCTATGAAAATCATCAAAAACGAAAAATTCATCAAACGCAACGGACAAATCGGTCAATGGACGAGCCTTGCAGCGTTGATTGTGCTGGGCGTCGGCATGTACCTCTCCTTCACACGTACAGATCTGTTTGTGTATTCACTTGCCGCGCTGCTGGTTGGTTTTATTTTGACTCAGGTCGGCATGTACCTGGGCAACCGCTACGGGCGCAGCCCGCGCCCCGATGAAAAACTGGATGCCGGGCTCAAAGGCTTGCAAAACGAATTTACCATTTATCACTACACCACCCCCGCCTCCCATTTGCTCGTCGGTCCCGCCGGGATTTGGGTGCTGCTGCCCTATCATCAGCGCGGCCGGGTGACTTACAAAAAAAACCGCTGGCGCATGAGCGGCGGCGGCTTTTTGCAGGGATATATGCGCCTCTTCGGGCAGGAAGGGCTGGGACGTCCCGACATCGAACTGGAAAGCGAAGTCAACGCGGTAAAGAAGCATCTCGCCAAACACATGGGCGAGGAACACGTGCCGCCCATTCAAACCATGCTGGTCTTCACCAGCGATGACGTGGAAATCGAGGCGGAGGACGCACCCATCCCCGCGATGAAACTGAAAGACATCAAGGAATTCTTCCGCAAGAAGGCAAAAGAAAAACCCATCACAGCCGAGCAGTTGAGTATAGTTCGAGCCGCATTTGCTTCGCTGCAGGGATGATGTACGGAGTTGACAATCCGCACGAGCGCAAAACGCTGGCAGAGATACTGTTGGCTTGAATCGCCAAATCCAAGTCCGTTTTTTGCGGAACGCTCAAGAACATCTACCAACAAAGCTCACAGAGAAAAGTAAGAGAGTGTTTTAAACTCGCATTTAGACAAACTTGACTTTAACGCCATATATGGTGGTTTCGAGAACAATTTAACCGCCACATATACAGGAAAATCGCATTTTGTCTAAACTTGAATTTAAAAAGTCCTCTTTGTTCTTTCTATGGCGCGTAGGGCGCGCTCTCTAGCGCGCCTGGCGGCGTTACACTTGCCCTCCCACTCCGCTTCGCTGCGGGGACGATGTGGCGTGCAAGTGCCAGGGGAGAACGCCTCTTACGCGCAAAGGACATAGTTTTAAAACACTTTCTAAGAAGAATCTCTGTGACCTCCGTGAACTCAGTGGTGAAATCCATTGGAAAGCCTGCCAAATTAACCACCCCCCTTTGCCCCTCTTCCAGGCGGGAGAGGGGTTTTATGATACACTTGTTCTACTATGCAATCATTGGTCGCCATTGACATCGAAACGACAGGGCTGAACGACGAGCGTGATGCCGTCATTGAAATTGGGGCGGTAAAGTTCAAAGGTCACCGCGTGGAAGACGAATGGTCCACCCTGGTCAACCCCGGCCGGCACATCCCGGAATTCATCACCGGCTTGACCGGCATCAGCGACGTGGAAGTACGTCACGCCCCGCGCCTGCGGGATGTGGCCCACGAACTGGAATCCTTTGTAGGCAATGCCCCGCTGGTTGGACATAACATCCGTTTCGATTTGGGCTTTTTGCAAAAACAGGCGGGCGTTCTGCAATACAACGAAATCGTAGACACCTACGAAATCGCGGCGGTCGTCATGCCAGCCGCCAGCCGTTATAACCTCGGCGCGCTCGGCAAGCAACTTGGCATCCTGCTCCCCGCCACCCACCGCGCCCTCGATGATGCCCGCGTGACCATGGCGGTCTTCAACAAACTGCTCGAACTGGTACGCGAATTGCCGCTCGACCTGCTCGCCGAAATCGTCCGTCATGGCGAAGTGCTGGAATGGGATGCCAACTGGGCCTTCCAGGAAGTGCTGCGCTCGCGCGCCAAAGAAGGCATCAAAGCCAAGAAAGCGCCCAAACCAACGGTCATCTTCGACGAAGATAACTATCCCCCGCTCGACAACCCCGAACACCCCGCCCCGCTCAACGAAGAAGAAGTGGCCTCTGTGCTGGAATATGGCGGACCGTTCTCCCGCTACTTCGAAGGGTTCGAGCAAAGACCCGAACAAATCGCCATGCTGCGGGCGGTCGCCAATGCGCTTTCCTACGGCACGCATTTGATGGTCGAAGCGGGAACGGGCGTCGGCAAGTCGTTTGCCTACCTCATCCCCGCCGCATTGTTTGCCCTGCAAAACAACACGCGCGTCATCGTCTCCACCAACACCATCAACCTGCAAGACCAACTCATTCAACGCGACCTGCCCAACCTCAGCCGCGCGCTCGACCTCGACTTTCGGTTCTCGGTGCTGAAGGGGCGCTCGAACTATCTCTGTCCGCGGCGGCTCGAAAACATGCGTCACTTCGGTCCGCGCAACGCCGATGAAATGCGCGTGCTGGCAAAAGTGCTGGTATGGCAGTTAAACAACTCGAGCGGCGACCGCAGCGAGATCAATCTCACGGGGCCGATCGAGCGCGAGGTGTGGAACCGGCTGTCAGCGGAGGATGATGCGTGTACTGCCGAAACGTGCATCAAACGCACAGGCGGCGCGTGTCCCTTTCACCGCGCAAAGACCGCTGCTCAATCGGCTCATGTGCTGGTGGTCAATCACGCCCTGCTGCTTTCGGATGTCGCCACAGAAAACAAAGTCCTGCCCGAATACTCGCACCTCATCATTGACGAAGGTCATCACCTCGAATCAGCCACCACCAACGCGCTCTCGTTCCGCCTGAGTCTGCTCGACCTGGAACGCATGATGAAGGAAATTGGCGGGACGAACAGCGGTGTGCTGGGACGTGTGCTCAGCGAGACGAACGAAACGCTTCGCCCCTCCGACTTTGGCCTGCTTCAGCAAAAAATCAGCCGCGCCACCGACAAAGCCTTCCGCATCGAACAGATGAACCGCGAGTTCTTCAACGTACTGGGCGAGTTTGCGCGCATTCAACGCGAAGGACAGCCGCAGTCCAATTACGCCTGGCAAATGCGCATTCTGCCTGCCACGCGCGCCCTGCCCTACTGGGACGAAGTGGAAATGGCGTGGGATGCCACCAGTGAAACCCTGCGCAACCTGCTCACCGACCTGGGCGAAATCAAAAAAAATATCGGCGACCTGTATGCAGACGGCCACGACGAACTCGAAGACGTGATCGGCGATTTTGGAAACCTCATCCGCCGAGTGACCGAAGCCGAGACGAACATCAGCAGCATGATCAGCGACCCTGCCGCGAATATGGTGTATTGGATCGAAGTCCAGCCCAGCCAAAACCGCCTCTCGCTGAATGCCGCACCTCTGAGCGTGGCAGGGCTGGTAGAAAAACACCTGTGGCACGAAAAACGCTCCATCATCCTCACCTCTGCCACACTGACCGCGCATGGAGAATTCCAATACCTGCGCAACACCCTCGGCGCAGATGAAGCAGACGAAATGCAGCTGGGTTCGCCCTACGATTACGAGAGCGCCGCCCTGCTCTACATTGCCAATGACATCCCCGAACCCAATCAGAACGGCTACGAACAAATCCTGAACAAAACCATTCTCAACACCGCCAAAGCCAGCGGCGGGCGGATGCTGGTGCTGTTCACCTCCTATGCAGCCCTGAAGAGAACCGCACAAGCCATCACCGCTCCGCTGGCGCGCGAGGAAATTTTTGTCTACGAACAGGGCGACGGCGCCTCGCCGAATGCCCTGCTTGAATCGTTCAAAGCCACCGAGCGCGCGGTGCTGCTCGGCACCAAGTCCTTTTGGGAGGGGGTGGACGTACCGGGCGAGGCGCTTTCCATCGTCGTCATCACCAAACTGCCCTTCGATGTCCCCACCGATCCGCTCATTGCGGCGCGCTCCGAAATGTACGAAGACTCATTCAACCAATACTACCTGCCCGAAGCGATCTTGAAATTTCGCCAGGGGTTTGGGCGTCTCATTCGCACCCAATCCGATCGCGGGGTGGTCGCCATCCTCGACCGCCGCGTACTGACCAAACAATACGGCCGCTTGTTCCTCGAATCCCTGCCTCCCTGCACCGCCCGCCAGGGACCCGCAGCAAATCTTCCGCGCGAAGCGGCAAGGTGGCTGGGGATGTGAAATTCGTTGTGGAAATTGCTCACATCTCCCGCAGGCGCAATGCTGGCAATCACCTCAACGTCGTTCGATTGACTTCCAAAGATGGCGGGGCTATAATCTAGCCAGACTAGACAGGAGAGTTCACATGAACACAATCTGGCAACTGCAGGACGCCAAAAATAAATTTAGTGAAGTCATTGAACGCGCGCTCAACCATGGACCGCAACTCATCACGCGCCGAGGAAAGAAGGCGGTCATCATCATCTCTTACGAAGAATATGCGCGGATGAAACAGTCTCAAATCAAACTTTCCGAGTTTTTCCGCGCCTCACCTCTGACAAAAGTTGACCTCAACCTGAAACGCGACAAAAGCCTTCCCCGCGAAGATGCGAAATTATGAAGTATCTTCTGGATACTTGCGTCATTTCGGAATTGATCGCAAAACAGCCCAATCCTGGCGTGTTGGAATGGATAGATACGATTGATGAAGACGGCATATACCTAAGCGTCATCACAGTTGGGGAAATCATCAAAGGCATAGAAAAACTTCCAAATTCAAAACGGAGACAGGAATTAAAGGACTGGCTGGAAAATGAGTTACTCATCCGCTTTCAGGATAATCTGATTGAGCTCGATGTAAACATTCTTATCCAATGGGGAAAACTGAACGCGCGGCTTGAAAGCAGTGAAAAGAGATTGCCTGTCCTTGACACATTCATTGCGGCAACAGCCCTGGAACACGACCTCATCCTCGTCACTCGAAATGAGACCGACTTCAAAGGAACAGGGATCGAAATATTAAACCCATGGAAATGACCCGTCACAACCTTCCGCGCGAGCATCAAGGCAGCTGAACGGATACTATGCCATCTCCCTACTTCATTCTCTTCGAACTCATCATCTACATTCAGTTTGCACTTTGTCTCCATCACGCATGGAAGCATGGCGCGGCAAACCGCCTGCGGCTGCTGGCAGGTATCCTCTTCGGCGTTTCGCTCGAACTCGCCACCATCCGCCAGTTGAACGCCTATGAGTATGGTCAATTCCTCATCATGATCCTGGATGTGCCGTTGTGCATCGGCGTTGCCTGGGGCTGCATCCTCTACGCCTCGATGGAGTTTTCGGACGGAAGCAGCCTGCCGTATGCAGCGCGCCCTGTGTTGGACGCGCTGCTCGCCCTGAACATTGACCTCGCCCTCGATGCCGTTGCCATCCGCTTCGGGTTTTGGGATTGGGGCCAGGGGTTGGAGTTTCAATACTTCGGCGTGCCGTATGCCAATTTTTGGGCGTGGTTCTGGGTGATCTTCTTCTTCTCGCTTGGGTATCGCCTCTTCGCGCGGCGCAAGGATTGGATCGGCGTATGGGTTTCGTCCCTGCTTGCGCTAGTCGTCGGGCTCGCCGGCGTGCTGGGAACCAACGCGCTCATCGCCTTCCGCATCCCTTTTGAA
This sequence comes from Anaerolineae bacterium, assembly GCA_037440905.1. Taxonomy (GTDB): domain Bacteria; phylum Chloroflexota; class Anaerolineae; order Anaerolineales; family Villigracilaceae; genus Defluviilinea. The sequence continues at coordinate 85,495 of JBBITE010000003.1, forward strand.
TATCACGGTCTGACAGCCGCCGCCCTGTTGCTTGCTGCACTGGCGTTCATCATCTCTCTCCGCCCGCGGTTCTTTCTCAAACCCATCCCCTCGCTGACGTTCTGGATTCCCACCCTCACCCATGCCTACATTCTGATTGCCGGGCTGATTGCCGGCGTCATTTTCGATCCACCGTTCCTGCTGATAGCAGGCTTTGTCATGGCTGTCATTTCTTTGTCCCTTCACCTGCCGGCCCTAAAACAAATTCTCTCCCCATAAACTGCAATGAACTATCGTCAACTTGGCAAAACAGACCTGAAAGTCTCCGAAATCGCAATAGGATGCTCCGCCTATTGGGGGAACAAACTGTTTCCCGAAAAAAAAGCCGCCGCCATCATCCATGAAGCGTTCGAGCGCGGCATCAACTTCTTCGACACCGGGCATAACTATTCGAACTTCAACGCCGAACCCCGCCTGGGACGCATCCTCAGGGAAATCCTGGCCCGCAGCGACCGATCCCGCATCATCATTTCTACCAAAGGCGGCACGCTGGCAGGCGTCAGCCCGGTCTTTTCCCTGCGGCGAACCGAACAAAAGGATTTCTCCCCCGACGCCATCGAACGCTCCTGCATCGAATCGCTCAAGAACCTGGGCTGCGGCTACCTGGATATCTTCCAACTGCACGGCATCACCCAGGCTCAAATGAGCGAACCGCTCCTCGAGCGTTTAGCCAAAATGAAACAGAGGGGATTGTTCCAATATCTCGGCGTCAACACCCACAAAGAAGCCGATATGCTGTTCATTGCCCAGCACCCGGAAATCTTCGACATGGTGTTGATTGACTACAACGTCCTGCAACTGGAACGCGAACCGGTCATAGACAAATTGCACGCGGCAGGCATTGGCGTTGTCGCCGGCACCGTCCTCGCCCAGGGACATCTGGTGAGGAGCAAAATCGGCTCCATCAGCAGCGGTTCCTTTTTCTGGTACCTGGCGCGCTCCCTGCTGCGACCCTCCAGCCGCCACCTTGCCCGATACTCCCGTCACATGCGCAACGTTCTGGCATCCATTCCCGAAATGTCCCCGGCGCAAGCCGCCTTTGCCTACGTTCTCGAAAACAAAAAAGTCGCCAGCTGCGTGTTTGGCACAACCAGCCTCTCCAACCTGCTCGAAGTCCTTGAAGCGGTGGATAAAAAACTGGATGAAAACAGCCGGCGTAAAATACGGGAAGCCTACCAATCATCCCTGCCCCACAAAATCAGCGGCTAACTACCTTTTCCAGCGTTTTGTGCTCGTGCGGATTGTCAAATCCGCACATCATCTCATGCACACAGATTTTGCATCAGCCCCCGGGGAGAAACAGACTCCATAGTAAAATGAGGGCATGGAAGTTCAAATTGCCGTTGCCAAAGTCAACAAATACGCCACCTCCGAAAGCGGCGACACCCTGGAAGTCATCGAACGCCCGAACGGCGGGCTTTCCGTCGTCCTGGCAGACGGGCAGACCTCGGGACGGGGCGCCAAAGCCATCTCCCAAATGGTCGTCCGCAAGGTGATTGGCTTGCTCGCTGAAGGCGTGCGCGACGGCGCCGCTGCCCGCGCCGCCTCCGACGCACTCTTCACCGACAAACGCGGCAAGGTCATCTGCACCCTCAACATCGCCTCCATTGACCTGCACAGCGGCACCATCGTTCTCACCCGCAACAACCCCTCACCCATGTTCATCTGCCGCAACATGCAGATTGACCGCATCGACTCCGAAAGCACGCCCCTGGGAGTCTCGCGCGAAGTGCGCCCCTCCATCACCGAAATCGAAATCGAACCCGGGCTGACGGTCATCCTCTACACCGACGGCCTGGTTCACGCCGGCGAACGGCGCGGAATGCCGATGAACGCGATGGAAGTCCTGCAATCTCTCCTCGAAGACCAGGACCCCACCCCTCAAAATATCGCCGATGCACTCCTCGCCCACGCTGTTATGCTGGACGACAACCGCCCCGCCGATGACATCAGCGTGGTGGTACTCAAAGTCCTGCGGCTCAGCGGCGACAATGTCCGCCGCATGACTGTGCGGCTGCCCATCGAAGGATTCAAATCGCCATGAAACAGCGCTGGCGGAGATGGCGGGCAGGCTGGCGCGATACGCTCATCCTGTTCAGGGAATTCCGCCTGCCGCTGATTGTGTTCACCGCCGTCGTAGTCGGCGGCGGATACGCCTACAGAGTGCTGGCGGCTTGGGTTGGCGAACCCGTTCCCGGCGGGGGCGAAGCGGTTTTCATCATCCTCAGCGCGGTATTTTTACAGGTCGTCGGCGATTTTCCCAAACACATCCTTCTGCAATCGTTCTATTTTTTCATGCCGCTCATCGGCGTCATCACCCTGGCGCAGGGGCTGGCCGACTTTGGCAGCCTGCTGTTCAACCGCCGCGCGCGGAGTAAGGAGTGGGAAATGGCTGTTGCCTCCACCATGAAACATCACATCGTCCTCGTCGGCTTGGGGCATCTCGGCTATCGTGTCGTCCAGCAGCTGCATCAGATGGGACGGGAAGTGGCGGTCATCGAACAGAATCCTTCTATAGATGCGTTTCGCGCCGTGCAGGCAATGGGCGTGCCGGTCATTCAGGAAGATGCCACACGCGCCATCGCGCTCGAAACCGCTAACATCAAAGACGCGCGCACCATCATCCTTGCCAGCCAAAACGACTCGATGAACCTGCAAATCGCCCTCAAAGCGCGCGGGCTGAACCCCAACCTGGAGGTGGTCATCCGCATCTTCGATGAAGACTTTGCCCACGCTCTGCACGACCAGTTCGGCTTCAAAGCCCTGAGCGCCACCGAAATGGCGGCGCCGGTCTTCGCTGCCGCCGCGGCTGGCGCCGACGTAACCAACCCCATCTCGATCGAAGGTCAGCAGCTTAGCCTGGCGCGCCTGCAAATTTCCCCTTCTGCTAAATTTGCCCATCAAACCGTGGGCAACATCGAAGATCAATACCGCCTGCATATTATCCTGCTGCGGCGCAACAGCCAAAGCCAAATGCCGCCCGCCGACCATCAATCGCTCCAGCCCGGCGACACTCTGGCAGTGATGGGCGCACCTGCGCAACTTGCAAAACTGGTACAGGATAACGGCTGATGGAACCTCCCAGTAAGCAACCGCTGATTGGCGTGGTCGGACCGTGCGGCTCTGGCAAATCCACGCTCATCGCGGGTCTCGAACGAAACGGCTATCCCTGCCGCCACATCGCCCAGGAACATTCCTACGTCCCCGCCATGTGGCACATCATCGCCAAGCCCGATATTCTCATCTACCTCCACGCCTCCTACCCCGTCAGCACCGCCCGCCGTCAACTCAACTGGCAGCCCAAGGAATACGACGAACAACTGCGCCGCCTCGCCCATGCCCGCGAACATGCCCATATCTTCATTGACACCGACACCCTGACGCCCAGCCAGGTACTCGAAAGAGCATTAGACTCCCTGAACAAACTCCTCGGCTCGCCCAAACCGCCGCTTCTTCCCTGACCTTCAGCCTGCCTCGCCTCCCACTGCCGCCCCTCCCCGTTACATCTTCCTGCTCACCTTCAACAGGAGTATAATCATCCCGCCCAGCCGCAGGCTGGCATTTTTGTGAGTGGAGAACCCATTGCATGATACGCAACCTGACCAACCGCATCATTCTCATTCTTGTCATTGTGGGACTTGCCCTGTGGGTGGACCTGAGTGACCAGATCACTCTGCCCAACCCGCGCGGCGGCTCACCCCTCTTCCAGTTGAACACCACCGCCCGCCTCGGCTTGGACCTGCAAGGCGGTCTGCAAGTTCTGCTGGAGGCCGATTTACCGGAAACCACCCGCATCACCGCCGAAGACATGGAAACGGCGCGTACCATCGTTGAAAACCGTACAAACGCGCTTGGCGTAAGCGAAAACCTGATTCAGGTGGCGGGCGAACGCCGCATCGTCGGCGAATTCCCCGGCGCAGAAAACTCAGACGCCATTCTCGACATCATCCAGCAGACCGGCCTGCTCGAATTTGTGGATACGGGCGACTTCCAGCCGCAGGAAGGCGAAATCCTGCAAACCGATTATGGTCTCGATCCAACCGCTGCTCCGCCGGCAAACAGCGAAAATGCACAGCCCATCTACCACACCGTCATGACCGGCAAAGACCTGCGCAGCGTTTCCGTCTCGCCGGATACGCTCGGCACCAACTATTCCATTGACTTCACGCTCACCTCTGAAGGCGCCAAAGTCTTCGGCGATCACACCGCCGCCAACGTTGGCAAATTCCTCACCATCACCCTCGATAAGCGCGTCATCTCCTCGCCGCGCATCAATTCCGCCATCCCCGATGGCGCCGGGCAAATCACCGGCAGTTTTACCGCCGACGAGGCAAATGCCCTCGCCGTGCAGCTGCGCTACGGTTCGCTGCCCATCCCGCTCAAAGTGGTGGAAACACGCATCATCGGTCCCACCCTCGGCGCGGACTCCTTGCAGCGCAGCCTGGTAGCCGGTTTGATCGGCTTTGCCATCGTCCTGCTGTTCATGGGCATTTATTACCGTCTGCCCGGTATTACCGCCAACCTCTCCATTTTGATGTACGCGGTTATCCTATTCGCCGTCTTTAAATTGATTGGCGTCACCATGACCCTGCCCGGCATTGCCGGCATTATGCTCAGCACCGGCTCCGCGCTGGATGCCAACATCCTCGTCTTTGAAAGATTCAAAGAGGAGTTGCGCGCCGGGCGGCAAATGAAACAGGCTTTCGGTCAGGCATGGAGCCGCGCCTGGCCCTCCATCCGCGATTCGAACATCGCTGCGCTCATCACCGCTGCCATCCTGTTCTGGTTTGGCAGCACCTTCGGCGCAACCATCGTCAAGGGCTTCTCGCTCACGCTGGCAATTGGTGTGGTCATCAGTTTGTTCTCGTCGCTGTTCATCACACATTCCCTGCTGGCGCTTGCCCTCGACCTTTTCAAACCGAAAAACCTCGAACGCTGGTTTGGCATTTAGGAAAGTGGGACGATATGAACATTCTCGGAAAACGCTACTATTTCTTCGGCTTATCCCTGTTGATTATCCTGGTCGGTTTGGGAATCATGATCTTTCGCGGTATCCCACTCTCGATTGACTTCACCGGCGGCAGCCTGCTGGAAGTCCGCTTCACCGGGCAGCAGCCATCAACCAGTGAAATCATCACCGTGTATGACGAAACCGGCATCAACGATGTACAGGTACAAGCCAGCAACACCGGCAGTTACATTATCCGCTCGCAATTCCTCGAAAACAGCGACCGCGACGCCGTGCTTGCCGCTCTGAACGAGAAAATCGGCGCGGTGGAGGTGGTTCGCTTCGATAGCGTCGGTCCCAGCATCGGTCAACAAGTAACCTCACGCGGCACACTGGCGGTAGTGGTTTCCTCCCTGCTGGTGGTGCTGTTCATCGCCTGGTCATTCCGCGGGGTGACGCACGCCTTCCGCTACGGCATTTGCGCCATCCTCGCCATGATTCATGATGTCGCCATCATCTTCAGCGCCACCGCTATCGGCAGCCTGTTGTGGGGCTGGGAGATCGATTCACTCTTCCTGACCGCCCTGCTGACGGTCATCGGCTTTTCCATGCAGGATACCATCGTGGTCTTCGACCGCATCCGCGAAAACTCCAACATCTACCGTCGCCTCGATTTCGAGACGCTCGTCAACCACTCCATCGTGCAAACCCTCCAGCGCTCCATCAACACCCAATTGATGACAGTGGAATTCCTGCTGCTGGCGCTCGCCATGTTCGGCGGCATCACCCTGCGCGAATTTGCCGGCATCCTGCTCATCGGTCTGCTGAGCGGAACGTATTCCTCGATTTTCATCGCCGCTCCCATCCTGGTGCTGTGGGAAAACAAAGAGTGGCGCACCTGGTTCCGCAAACCCGCCGCTGCCTGACCCCTCAAAACCAGCCAAAGATCAAAAACTGGCGCAGGAAACCCCGCGCCAGTTTTTCTTTTCCCCCTTGACCTATACTGGAAACCGTCATATACTCCGATTTATCTGATTAATCTTACCTATGGCGACCAGAGACCGCACCTCCCTTGAAATTTCCGAGTTTCTGTACTACCTTGCCACCCATCAGGAAGTGGAAAACGGTTTGCCGCCGCTCAAAAAACTCAGCGAAGACCTGGGGGTCAGTATTGGCAGTTTGCGGGAACAACTTGAAGTGGCGCGCGCACTCGGTCTGGTGGAGGTCAAGCCGCGGCTGGGAACGAGGCGCAAAGAATATTCCTTCGCGCCGGCGGTTCGTCAAAGCCTCGGTTATGCTTTGGCGCTCAACAGCGAACACTTCCGCAAATACTCCGATTTACGCAACCATGTTGAAGCCGCGTTTTGGCACGAAGCGGTTCGAAAACTCAACGACGGGGATAAAAACGAACTGCGCTCCCTCATCGAGCGCGCCTTCGAAAAACTGCAAGGCTCGCCCATCCGCGTGCCGCACGAAGAACACCGCGCTCTGCACCTGCTCATCTATAAACGCCTCGAAAACCCCTTCGTCACCGGTATCCTGGAAGCCTACTGGGATGCCTACGAAACCGTGGGGCTGAATGTCTTCACCGGCGGTTATGAGTATTTACAGGAAGTCTGGCGCTACCACCAGCAAATGGTGGAAGCCATCTGCAACGGCAACTACGAGGAAGGGTACCGGGCGCTGATTGCCCATACCGACCTCCTCTATCAAAGACCATAATTCGGCTGCCGCCAGGAGAGATACATCCCTGCGGCAAAACCATTCAGGAGACCTATGAACAAAATCGTCAATGATTTCTCGATTATTGTTGGCACCAAGAACGGCTCCGGCAGTTCCACCGCCAACAATACTATCCTGCGCGCCATCTTCAAGATGGGCGTGCCGGTTTCGGGCAAGAACCTCTTCCCCTCCAACATTCAGGGGCTGCCCACCTGGTACACGATTCGCGTCAGCAAGGATGGATTCACCGCCCGCCGCGAAATCAACGAAATTGTCGTCGCCATGAACCCCGATTCGTTCGTGCGTGACCTGGCTTCGGTGGCGCCGGGCGGAGCCTTTTTCTACGCCGACGACATCAAACTGCCCATTAACCGCACCGACATTGCCATCTACCCCATGCCGGTCAAGAAGATCGTGCGCGAGGACCCCAACATCCCGACCGATTTCCGCGAACTGGTGGGGAACATGGTTTATGTGGGCGTGCTGGCGCAGATGATTGGCATTGACGTGGACAAGATTCAAGCCGCGCTGGAATTCCACTTCAAGGGCAAGCAAAAACCGATTGCCATGAACATGGGAGCGGTGCGCGCCGGCGCCGAATGGGCAAAAGCCAACCTCGAAAAGAAAGACCCCTTCTACATCGAACCGATGGAGAAAACCCACGGCATGATCATGGCAGATGGCAATACCGCCGCCGCCATTGGCTCCATCTTCGGCGGGCTGCAGTTTGCGGCGTGGTATCCCATCACCCCCGCCTCATCCCTTGCCGAAGCCCTGAACGATTACTTCCCCATGCTTCGCGGGCGCGAAGACGGCAAGCACACCTACGCGGTGATACAGGCGGAGGACGAACTGGCGGCTATCGGCATGGCAATTGGCGCTGGTTGGAGCGGTCTGCGCTCGATGACCTCCACTTCGGGCCCCGGCTTGAGCCTGATGACGGAGTTTGCCGGGCTTGCCTATTTTGCCGAGGTGCCGGTGGTGATTTGGGATGTGCAGCGCATCGGTCCGAGCACGGGGCTGCCCACGCGCACTTCGCAGGGCGATTTGACCTTCGTCAACTTCATGGGGCATGGCGATACACAGGCTGTCACGCTCCTGCCCGGCGATGTGTACGAATGCTTTGAGTATGGCTGGAAAGCCTTCGACATTGCCGAACGCCTGCAAACCCCGGTCTTTGTGCTGAGCGACCTCGATATGGGCATGAACCAGTGGATGAGCAAGCCGTTCCAATATCCCGATACGCGCATGGATCGCGGCAAGATTCTCTGGGAAAAAGACCTGGAGGAATTGAAAGGCAACTGGGCGCGCTACCTGGATAAAGACGGCGACGGCATCCCCTACCGCACCGTGCCGGGGAATCAACATCCTATGAGCGCCTACTTCACGCGCGGTACCGGTCACGATGAACATGCCCGCTACAGCGAAGAGGCGCATGTGTGGCATGCCAACATGGAGCGTCTCAAGAAGAAGTACGAAACAGCGCGTCAATACGTGCCGGCGCCGCTGCTGCGCGAAACCAAAGGCGCCACCATTGGCATTATCGGGTATGGCTCCACCGAAGCCGCCATCCTCGAAACCATGCACCAACTGCAAACCGAACATGGCATCAAAGCGGACTTTTTACGCATCCGCGCGCTGCCTTTCACAAAAGAAGTGGAAGCGTTCCTTGCGCAGCATGAACAGGTCTTTGTCGTCGAAATGAACCGCGACGGGCAGATGAAGCAACTGCTGAGTATCGAGTATCCGCAATTTGCCGCGCGGCTCAAGTCGGTGGCGTATGGCGACGGTATGCCCGCCTCTGCCCGATGGGTGCGCGAAGGCATCCTGGCAAAGTATGAGGCGAAAGAGGCCGCAGCGAAGAAAAAGGTCAAGGCGGCGGCGCCCCGGCGCAAAGTCAGGAAAGAAGCGGTAAAAGCGTCCGCTGTAAAGACGAAGAAGAGTTCGGCAAAATCCCCTGCGAAGAAGAAGAAAACATCCAGCAGGAAGAAATAAGGACGAAAGGAGTATTTCCCCATGACTCAACCACTCCCCATGGCGGGCGCTCCCGCCAATGTGAACCTGGCTGGACTGACCAAGAACGATTATCGCGGCAACCCCAGCACGCTGTGCCAGGGCTGCGGGCATAACTCGATTTCGAATCAAATTCTCACCGCCATGTACGAAATGAGCGTGCTGCCCGAAAAGGTGGTGAAGTTCAGCGGCATCGGCTGTTCGAGCAAAAGCCCCACGTATTTTATGAACCGTTCGTTCGGCTTCAACAGCCTGCACGGACGTATGCCCTCCATTGCCACGGGGGCGCTGTTTGGCGATCACACATTGAAAGGCATTGGCGTTTCGGGCGATGGCGATACCGCCAGCATTGGCATGGGTCAGTTCAAGCACATTATGCGCCGCAATGTGAATATGATTTACATTGTGGAAAATAACGGCGTCTATGGGCTAACCAAAGGACAGTTCTCCGCCACTGCCGAGAAAGGGCTTTCGCTGAAGAAGCAAGGCACCAACCCCTACATGCCGGTGGACATCTGCATGGAGGCGCTGGCTTCGAATGCGACGTTTGTGGCGCGTTCGTTTGCCGGCAACCCCAAGCAGGTGAAGGAGCTGCTCAAAGCCGCTTTTGCCCACAAGGGCATCGCCGTGCTCGATATTATCAGCCCCTGCGTCACCTTCAACAACCAGACCAACGCCTACCATTCCTACACCTGGGGCAAGGATCACGAAGAACCCCTGCACGATATTACCTACATTGCCCCGCGCAGCGAAATCATCCTCGAACAGGAAATGCAGGAAGGCGAAGTGCGCGAAGTAACCATGCACGACGGTTCGGTTGTCATTCTCAAAAACCTGGAACGGGGCTACGACCCCACCAACCGCTTCGAAGCCATGCGCGCCTTGGAAGAGGCGCAGCGCAACAACTGGCTTATCACCGGTCTGATTTACGTCAACACGGAAAAGCCCTCGCTCGATGAAACGTTCAATCTGGTGGATACACCTCTCAACCGTCTGACCGAGAAAGACCTGCGCCCCGCCCCCGAACTGCTGGAAAAAATCAACGGTTTGATGTTCTAACGCTCGGCATCCCCCATCCCGCTGTGGATGGGGGATGATTCTTTCTATGCTCGAAATTACGCCCACCCTTTCTTTGGACGAACGCGAACTGCACTTCGAATATCTCCGCGCTTCGGGACCCGGCGGGCAGAACGTGAACAAGGTGGCGACGGCGGTGCAGCTGCGCTTCGACGTGACGCACTCCCCCTCGCTCGCTTCGGACTTAAAGGGACGCCTGATACGCCTGGCGGGAAAGCGAATCAACGCTGAGGGCGTGCTGGTGATCGAGGCGCGGCGTTTCCGCAGCCAGGAGGCAAACCGTGCGGATGCGCTTCGCCGGCTGGTGGAACTGCTGCAAAAAGCCGCTGTCCCGCCTAAACAACGCCAAAAGACCAAACCCACTGCCGCCTCCCGCGAAAAACGCCTGAAAGAGAAAAAACAGCGGGGTGAAATCAAACGCAGCCGGCGGAATCGTTCTTACGAATAACCCCCCTCGCAGGTATAATCCCTGCTCTATGAATACCAGAGTCATCGGTCTCATCAGCGGCTTGAGCGCCGCATCCATTTGGGGCGGGATGTATGTGGTCAGCAAAGTGGTGCTGGAGGTCATTCCGCCGTTCAGCCTGCTTGCCACCCGTTTGATTTTGGGGTCGGCAACGCTGGGGGTGGTGATGTTGTTTTCGAGGAAGAGCAGGCTCACGCCGCGGCAGATGCGGGATAGTTTCCTGGTGGGGGTAGTGGGCTATGGCATCTCGCTGGGGTTTCAGTTTGTGGGGACGAAGTTGTCCACCGCATCGAACGGGGCGCTGGTGACCTCGGCAACGCCGGCGTTTGTGCTGCTGTTTGCCCCGCGCCTGCTGGGAGAGCGGGCAACCTGGCGCGGCATTCTGGCGCTGGCGGTTTCGACCCTCGGCGTGATTGCCGTCATTGACCCGCGCACGGCAGACCTCTCCTCTTCGCTGTTTGTGGGAAATCTCTGTTTGCTGGCGGCGGCGCTGACATGGGCGCTGTATTCGGTGTTGGTGAGAAAAGTGACGCAATCTGCCGATTTGGTTGCCTCCAGCGCGGTCATGCTGGCGGGAGGGCTGCCCACGAGCGTTTTGCTCGGCGCGTTCGAAATGAACCGCACAGGGATAGGGGAAATCACCCTCGGCATTTGGGGCGGCATTTTGTTTTTGGGGATTATCTCCACGGCGCTGGCGATGTTCTTTTGGAATTATGCCTTTGCCACCCTGCCCGCAGCAGCCGCCTCGCTGACGTTCTTTGCTCAGCCGGTGGTCGGCACGCTGCTGGGGTGGTTTTTCCTGGGGGAACACATTACGCCCATGTTTCTGCTGGGCGGGCTGTTGATTGGAGTGGGGCTGGTGATTTCAAACGAAACCCAGCCTTGAGCGCCGGGCAAGGGTCTTGGATTGGGCAATCCAAGCCAGCCGTAATACGACGCTTCTCTTAAAAATTTACAGGAGCTGTTGACAAGAAGGCGGGAAAAATGCTACACTACTAACACGAGTTAGTAACACGTGTTAGTAGAAAAGGATGCCCTTGCACCGCAACCGTGTCACAAGCCGCGATGTGGCTAAATTGGCTGGCGTTTCGCGCACAACCGTCTCGCTGGTGCTAAACAACGTCCAGGGGATTCAAATCAGCCCGGAGACGCGCCAAAAAGTCATTCAGGCGGCAAACGAACTGGGATATGTGCCCGATGCCATGGCTCAGGCGCTGGTCAGCCGGCGCACCAAAGCGATCGGTCTGGTTCTGACGCGCACTCATCATCACATTGCCACCGATGCGTTTCTGCCCAAAATCATCAGCGGGCTGCTGACAACTGCCCGGGAACACAACATCCGCATTTTGATTGATTGGGTGGAGACGCAGCACCAGGAGTCAGCATACTTCGAACTAGCGCGCGCCAAACGCATTGACGGGATGATCCTTTCCACCCCCCGCCTGGATGATGCAGCCATCAAAGCGCTCGAAAGCGCCGAGGTTCCCACCGTGATGATGGGCAGTATTGCCGGGTCCATGCTTCCTTTTGTGGATGTGGACAACGTGCAAGCCGCCGAAAAAGCCGCAGCCTACCTGGTAGGACTGGGACATCGGGAAATTGCCTGCATTTCGAACGCTCCACCGGAATATACGGCGGCGCCGGAACGCGTGCAAGGGTTTCGGAATGCGCTAACAAAAGCGGGAATTGCGGTCAATGAACGGCTGGTTTGTTACGCCGATTTCACCCCGGAGAGCGGTTACAACTGCATGAAGGCATTGCTAAAAAGCGGTGAGAGGTTCACAGCGGCGTTCGTCGCCAGTGACAATGTGGCAATCGGCGCCAAAGCCGCGCTGCGCGAAGCCGGTCTGCGAATTCCCGATGATGTTTCGCTGATGGGTTTCGATGATATTCCCTGGGCAATGTATTCCGACCCACCGCTGACGACCATTCGGCTGCCGGCGGAGGCGCTTGCCCAACAGGCATGCAACCTGCTGCTGGGACTGATTCAAGGAAAAGAACACTGGGAAAACAATCACATCATTCTGGAAACGGAACTCATTGTTCGCAAATCGTGCAAGGCGCGGCAATGACCGAAACCGAAATTCACCACAAAGGAGGTGGTTGCTCAAGAAACGACCCTACCAAACCCATTTGAAACTTTTATCCGTCAACTATCTACATTCAAAAAGAGGAGAATATGAATAAATCACGTTTCACAGTGACATTGTTAAGCCTGCTGGTTATGGCGACCATGGTGCTTGCGGCTTGCGGTTCTCAAGCCACACAGGCGCCCACAGAAGCCCCCGCACAAGCGCCCACAGAGGCCCCCGCACAAGCACCCACAGAGGCCCCCGCACAAGCGCCCGAACCTACTGCCATGCCTGAAGTCGGCTTCGATGTGATGCCCGGCGGCGCTCTTGAAGAGGCGCTGAAGGGCACCTATAAAGGCACAACGGTCACCGTAGACGGCGCGTTCGAAGGCAACGACCCTGATGGCATCAAGATGAAGCAATCGGTTGCCAAGTTTGAAGAATTAACCGGCATCAAGGTCAACTACATCGGCAACAAAGAATTCGAAGCCACCATCTCGGTGCGCGTGGACGCCGGCGATGCCCCCGACATTGCGGACTTCCCGCAGCCGGGCAAAGCAGCGCAATACGTGGCTGCCGGCAAAGTGGTGGATGTGAGGACCTTCATCTCGGAAGAGTGGCTGAGCCGCCAGTACAACCAGAGCTGGCGCGATATGGCGACCATCAACGGTGTGGAAGCCGGCGTGTTCCACCGCTTCAACGGCAAGAGCCTGGTCTGGTATCCCAAGAAAGCCTGGGATGCGGCTGGATATCAAATCCCCCAAACCTGGGAAGAACTGCTTGCGCTGACCCAGCAAATCGCTGATGACGGCGACACTGCCTGGTGTATCGGCATCGAATCCGGCGCTGCCACCGGCTGGCCCGCCACCGACTGGACCGAGGAAATGATGCTGCGCACCACCTCGCTCGAAAACTACGATAAGTGGGTAGCCGGCGAACTGCCCTTCGACTCGCCCGAAGTGAAGAAAGCCATCGAAACCTGGAGCCAAATCTGGTTCAATGACGCCTACGTCTTCGGCGGACGCTCCTCGATCGTCTCCACCTTCTTCGGCGATGCCCCCGCCCCGATGTTCCAGGATCCGCCTCAGTGCTGGATGCACAAACAGGGCAACTTCATCACCGGCTTCTTCCCCGAAGGCAAAGTGGCTGGCGTGGATTACGGCTTCTTCTATCTCCCGCCGGTTGACCCCGCCTACGGCAAACCGTTCCTCGTGGCGGGCGACGTGATGGTAATGTTCAATGACCGCCCCGAAGTGCGCGCACTGATGGAATACTTCACGGTTCCGCAATCGGCTAGCGGCTGGCTCGAAGGCGGCGGCGCTCTTGCCGCGCATCAGACCGCTACACCCGATATGTATGGTGTAGAATTGGAACGCGGCATTGCCGAACTCGTCGCTCAGGCAACCAGCTTCCGCTTCGACGGTTCAGACCTGATGCCGGGTGAGGTCGGCGCGGGTTCGTTCTGGGAACACATTTCCAGTTACGTCGCCGGCTCGGAAGACCTGGATACCGCCATGAAAGCCATTGACGCCACCTGGCCCAACAAATAGCATCCACAGTAGTTCAAATCAGGGTGGACGGCAGCCGCCGTCCACCCTTCTCAACTCTCCACCTCCTGCAACTTCACATTCACAACCGCCTTGCCTGAAGCCGCTGCACGGCTCAGGCGTTTATTTGTAAAATTTCAGCAGGGTAACGTTTGAGCAAATTCCCTGCGCTCTCTTTATCGGACTCTTTCGAACAGGTGAACCGGGGCGTCTTCGTCCCACTATCGTTCCCAAGGAGCAGGTATGACCTCTACAAAAGATACGAAACCGCAAAGACTATCGCTGGGAGCCGGTCTTCTCTCGCTGGCAGGACGCATCGCCCTGGCGGCGGGCATTCCGCTCATTGCCTTTTATGTGCTTTACCTGGGTTTCATTTTCCTTCGAGACAGCAACGCCCCGCGCAGCGTTATCACCCTGGTTGCCATCGTATGGGGAGTGGGCGGAGTGGCTGTGCTGTATTGGGTGTTCAACGACCTGGTCGAAAGACTGCCCGACCCGTGGAAGAGCCGCCTGCTGCCGTTTGTGTTCGTGGGACCTGCCATGGCAATCCTTTCCTGGTATCTTGCCATTCCCACCCTGCGCACCTTTTGGATCAGCCTGTTCGACCGCAACGGTCCGCCCGAAGGGCTCAACCTGTTTCAACAACTCGCCAGCGATTCGTTCGTCGGCTTGAGCAATTACGCCGCAGTCTTCACCGAAAGTCTGATGCGGGAGGCGTTCCGCAACAATTTGTTATGGATCATCTTCGGCAGCACGTTTTCCGTCGTTTTTGGGCTGATTATCGCCGTCCTGGCAGATCGCAGCCGAATCGAAAAAGCCGCCAAGTCGCTCATCTTTTTGCCGATGGCAATTTCCTTTGTCGGCGCAAGCATCATCTGGAACTTTATCTATGAATACCGTCCGGCCGGTCAGCCGCAGGTTGGGCTGCTAAACGCCATTATCACCAGCCTGGGCGGGCAGCCGCAAGCCTGGCCCCAATGGGTGGCTATTTCCCCCTGGAACAACCTATTCCTGATCGTCATCGTGATCTGGCTGCAAGCCGGCTATGCCATGGTGCTGTTCTCCGCCGCTTTGAAGGGTATCCCGGAAGAAATCCTGGAAGCCAGCCGCATTGATGGCGCAAACGAGTTTCAGATTTTCTTCAAAATCATGATTCCCTCCATTCGCGGCACAATCATCTCGGTCTGGACGACCATCGTCATCTTCACCCTGAAAATCTTCGACGTGGTGTGGGTGATGACCGGCGGACAATTCGGCACCCACGTCATCGCCACTCAGTTTTATCGTCAGGCGTTTACCAACCGCAACTCAGGCTTCGGCGCCGCCATTGCCATTGTCCTGCTCATCGCGGTCATTCCAGTCATGTATTACAACCTGAAACAATTCAGAGAACGGGAGGCATTCTAATGGCCAGCGGAAAAAAGCAAAAACTGCTCGGCAGCCTGTTCGTCAACGGCACACTCCTGCTGCTCGTCATCCTGTGGACGGTGCCGACGATGGGAATTTTCGTCTCCTCCTTCCGCAACCGCAATGACATCGCCGTCTCCGGCTGGTGGAATGTCCTGCCCCACCGCGAATGGAAAGTAACCCGCGAAATTGACCCAATCGCCGCCGGCCTAAACCCCGATGGCGTGATGGAAGTGGAAGGCGTGCGCGGCACCTTCGACCAATTCAGAACAGGGCTCACCACGCCAGACGGCGAACGCCTGCTGTGGGTGGGCAACAAACGCATCGGGCGTATTCAAGTCCAGGAACAGGTATGGACGGTTTCCTGGAATTTCACCCTCGATAACTACCGTCAGGTACTTGGCGGTCAAAACTTCGAATTCAGAAGGCCCGACGGCACAGTGGAGGTCGTCCCCGGCGACAACATGGCTGGCGCTTTCCTCAACAGCCTGGCGGTTGCCGTCCCATCCACTGTCATCCCCATCCTCATTGCCGCCTTTGCAGCCTATGCCTTCGCCTGGATGAACTTCCCCGGTCGGCGCACCATGTTCATCATGGTTGTTGCCCTGCTGGTAGTGCCGCTGCAAATCGCGCTCGTCCCCATCCTGCGGGATTATCGCGCGCTCAACCTGAACGGCACTTTTCTGGCAATCTGGCTGGCGCACACCGGCTTTGGGCTGGCGCTGGCAACCTACCTGCTCTACAACTACATCAGTTCCCTCCCGCGCGATATTCTCGAATCGGCGTTCATTGACGGCGCCTCTCATTTCACCGTCTTCACCCGCCTCATCCTGCCGCTTTCCGTCCCTGCCCTTGCCTCCTTCGCCATCTTCCAATTCCTGTGGGTCTGGAACGATTACCTCGTGGCGCTCATCTTCCTCGGCGGCAACCCCGAATTCGAACTGGTCACCCAGCGCATGGCGGCGATTGTTGGCGCGCGCGGGCAGGATTGGCACCTGCTCACCGCAGGCGCCTTCGTCTCCATGCTCCTCCCGCTCGCAGTCTTCTTCGGCTTGCAGCGCTTCTTCGTGCGCGGCTTGCTGGCTGGCTCGGTCAAAGGATAAACAGGCGCTCTTCCCTGCGGAACGACACGCCTGAACCATCCACAACCGACCCTCGCATTCAATGGATTGGGCGCTCTGGTTCTCATGGATCATGGCTTCCGCCTTCGGCTGGGCTGCGGCGCACCTGCTCTTTAGCGGCATTCCCATCGTCATCGCAGGGGCCGCGATTGCCGCATTGCAGTCAGTCGTGCTGCACGGACGCATCAAAAACGCATGGCGCTGGGGCGTCTTCAGCACGCTCGGCTGGAGCGCGGCATACATCCTGTTGACCATCCTCCTCCCCGTCCACAACACAGGCTTACTCGGTCCGCTCATGGGCGTTTCCCTCGGCATCCCGCAATGGCTCATCCTCAAAAAAGAAGTCCATTGGGCGGGCTGGTGGATTCCCATGAGCATCATCGGCTGGACGAGCGGTTTAACCCTCCTGCCCGGCCTGCTTTCCTCCGGCGCCCTGCCCGGCGCATGGACCGGGCTGACGCTCGTGATTCTCCTCAAATACTCAACCCCTTCATCCCATTCCACAACAAACTAAAAAAGTACAATGCCCGATAAAACACACAACGATCCCCTCTGGTACAAAGATGCCGTCTTCTATCAGGTTTACGTCCGCGCCTTTTGCGACAGCAACGGCGACGGTCATGGCGACCTGCGCGGCCTCATCCAAAAACTCGACTACCTCCAAAGTCTCGGCGTGGACTGCCTGTGGCTCATGCCCATCTACCCCTCGCCGCTCAAAGACGACGGCTACGACATCTCAGACTTCTACAACATCGCTTCCACCTTCGGGACACTGGACGACTTCAAAACCTTGCTCCAACAGGCACACCAGCGCGGCATCCGCATCATCATGGACCTCGTGCTGAATCATACCTCCGATCAGCATCCCTGGTTCCAAGCCGCCCGCGCCGACAAAAACTCCCCCTACCGCAACTACTACGTCTGGAGCGACACCAACCACAAATACAAAGACGCCCGCATCATCTTCCTCGACACCGAACCTTCCAACTGGACCTGGGACGAACAAGCCGGGCAATTCTACTGGCACCGCTTCTACGCCAGCCAGCCCGACCTGAACTACGACAACCCCGCCGTGCAGCAGGAAATGATCAACACCGCCCGCTTCTGGCTCGACCTCGGCATTGACGGCTTCCGCGCCGATGCCGTCCCCTACCTCTTCGAGCGCGAAGGCACCAACTGCGAAAACCTGCCCGAAACCCACGCCTACCTCAAAAAACTGCGCGCCTTCATGGACGCACACTACCCCGGCCGTATCCTGCTCTGCGAAGCGAACCAATGGCCCGAAGATGTGCGCCCCTACTTCGGCGACGGCGATGAATTTCACATGGGCTTTCATTTCCCCATCATGCCCCGCATCTACATGGCGCTCAAAAAAGGCAGCCGCAGCGACATGGTCGAAATCCTCAACCGCACCCCGCCCATCCCCGAAACCTGCCAGTGGTGCACCTTCCTGCGCAACCACGATGAACTCACCCTCGAAATGGTCACCCCGCAGGAACGCGAATGGATGTGGCAGCACTACGCCCCTCACCCGCGCATGAGACTCAACCTCGGCATCCGCCGCCGCCTGGCGCCCCTGCTGGATAACGACCGCCGAAAGATCGAACTGGCGTACTCGCTCCTCTTCACCCTGCCCGGCTCCCCTATCATCTACTACGGCGACGAAATCGGCATGGGCGATAACATCTGGCTGCACGACCGCAACGGCGTGCGAACCCCAATGCAATGGAACGACCGCCCCGATGCCGGCTTCTCCTCCGCCCCGCCCGCTTCTTGGTACAGCCCCCTCATCGAAGATGCCGCCTACGGGCCGGCGCAAGTCAACGTCGCCTCTCAATTACAAGACCCCAATTCCTTGTGGCACACCCTTCGTAAGATGATTGCCGTGCGCAAGGAACATCACGCCTTTGGCAGAGGCAGCTTCGAATGGGTGGAGGCAGGCACCGATGCCGTCGCCGCCTATCTGCGAACAGTGCCAACCGAAACCATCCTTGCCCTGCACAACCTCACAGACCAGCCTGCAGAAATCAACCTCGCCTTTCGCGGAACAGACTTGCTGACAGGCGAAAGCATTGCAAGCAGCATCCATTCGCTGGCTCCCCTGCAATACCGCTGGCTGCTCCTCACCACGAAATGAACCCCATGCCCCCCGTGATCTCTTACGAACGAGAAGCGCAGCGCACCCTTGCCCGCCTTCTGCCGCGCCTGCAGGAAAAACTCACACCACACATCGAAAACGACCCGCAAGGCTGGCAAGAGTTCCAAACCCGCCTCCATCAACGCTTCGCTCCCCTCTTCCGTCTGCACCTCCACCTCTACGGCAGCCGCTATGACTACTTCTTCCACGCCGAAGACCTGCTCACCACCCTCGCCCGCGCCTGGCTCGCCAGACCCGCCGACCTGCGCCAACTCGACCGTGAACGCGAAAAACACCCTCTATGGTTTCAGGCAAACACCATGCTCGGCGGCGTGTGCTACGTGGATTTATTTGCAGGCAGTCTCGAAGGGCTGCGCTCCAAAATTCCCTACTTCCGCGAACTTGGTCTCACCTACCTGCACCTCATGCCCTTCTACGACGCGCCCGCCGGCGAAAACGACGGCGGCTATGCCGTGAGCAACTATCGCAAGGTGACGCCCTCGCTCGGCACAATGGAGCAGCTCGCTTCCCTGGCGCGCGAATTGCGCCGCGCAGGCATCAGCCTCGCGGTGGACTTTGTCTTCAACCATACCTCCGACGAACACGAGTGGGCGAAAAAAGCCCGCGCCGGCGACGAAGAATACCAGCACTACTACCGCATCTTCCCCGACCGCAGCCTGCCCGACCTCTACGAGCAGCATCTGCGCGAAATCTTTCCCGACGAACACCCCGGCGCCTTCACCTTCGACCCTCAAATGCAAAAATGGGTGTGGACGACCTTCCACCGCTACCAATGGGACCTCAACTACGAGAACCCCGTCGTCTTCAACCGCATGGTGGAGGAAATGCTCTTTCTCGCCAACCAGGGCGTGGAAATCCTCCGCCTAGATGCCGTCGCCTTCATCTGGAAAGAAATGGGCACCAACTGCGAGAACCTGCCCAATGCCCACCTCCTCATTCAGGCTTTCAATGCTGCGGCGCGCATTGCCGCCCCCTCCCTGCTCTTCAAATCCGAAGCGATTGTTCACCCCGATGATGTGGTGAAGTATATTGACCCGTCCGAATGTCAACTCTCCTACAACCCCCTGCTCATGGCGCTGCTGTGGAATTCGCTGGCAACGCGCAAGGTGAGGCTGCTCTCGAAGGCGCTGGCAGAGCGCTTTCAAATCCACCCACAGACTGCCTGGGTCAATTATGTGCGCGTTCACGATGATATCGGCTGGACGTTTTCCGATGAAGATGCAGCCGTGCTGGGCATCAACGCGGCAGACCACCGCCATTTTCTCAATGAGTTTTATCGCGGCAGGTTTCCGGGCAGTTTTGCGCGCGGGCTGCCTTTTCAGGAAAACCCCAAAACCGGCGATTGCCGCATCAGCGGCACGTGCGCTTCGCTGGCAGGATTGGAAAAAGCCCTGACGGAAGAAGGACCGCAGGAAGTGGATTTTGCCATCCGCCGCATCCTGCTCATTCACGGCATTATTTTGACCGTAGGCGGCATCCCGCTGCTATACCTGGGCGATGAAATCGGCACGCTGAACGATTACAGGTACCGCGACGACCCGGCTCACCAAAACGACAGCCGCTGGGTTCACCGCCCCAAAGCGGACCCGCAAAAGTACGCCAAAAGAAACGACCCCTCCACCATCGAGGGGCGCGTCTTCGGCGGCTTGCAGGAACTCATTCACCTGCGCAAGTTACACAGCGCCTTCGGCTGCGGTCCGCTCAAAGTGCTGCAAACGGGGAATGAGCATGTGCTGGGTTTTCTGCGGGAAGATGGAACGGAACGCCTGGCAGTGCTGGCAAATTTTTCGGAGCGCGTGCAGCACGTGGCGGCTCTTGCCGGCGTTTGGGAACGGCTGCATGGCCGCAGCGAGTTCGTGGCAGGAGAAGGCTGGAGGGTAGAAGCGCTCGATTTTGTGGCGCTCAGGCAGCGGGTCGAAGAATGAAGCGGCGGGGGAGGGTCACATCTCCCCCACGGTGTGCAGCAGCGCCATGTTGGGCGGTCGCACGGCGCCCACCGGGAATCCGCAAATCAGCACGACCTGGTCTCCCGGCTGGACGACATCGGAGCGCATGAGGGCGGTATCCACGTAGTCGAGCATTTCTTCGAGGGAGGCGGCAAACTGCACTTGCTCGGGGCGGACGCCCCACATGAACGCCATGCGGGTGTAGGTTTTAGGATCGGGGGTGAATGCCATAATGGGCACGCGCGGGCGGATTTTGGACATCAGCCAGGCGGTGCGTCCCTGAGTGGTAAAGCATGCCACGGCTTTGACGTTTTTGTCGTTTGCGAGGGCTTGTGCGGCGCGCGCCATCGAAGCCGCATCGCTCTGTTCGAAGCCCTGCACAACCTGTTCCGTCCCCCATTCGAAGAAGTGCGCTTCGGCTTCCCGCACGATGCGGTCCATCATTTGAACCGATTCGACGGGATATTTGCCGGAGGCGGTTTCAGCGGAAAGCATGACCGCATCGGTGCCGTCGAAGATGGCGTTGGCAACGTCGGAGGCTTCGGCGCGGGTGGGAAGCGGATTGGTGATCATGGATTCGAGCATTTGGGTGGCGGTGATGACCAGTTTGGCGCGGGCGTTGGCAGTGCGGATGATGTGTTTTTGCAGGGCTGGCACACGCTCGGGGGGCAGTTCCACGCCCAGGTCGCCGCGCGCCACCATCACGCCATCCACGTTTTCGAGGATTTGGTCGAGGTTGTCGAGCGCTTCGGGTTTTTCGAGTTTGGCAATGAGCATGGGCATGCGCCCGCCTTTGGCAAAACGCTCCATGGCGTAGCGCACTTTTTTGACGTCATCCACCGTGCGGACAAAGGAAATGGCTACGGCATCCACATCATGTTCGATGCCAAATGCAAGGTCGGCTTCGTCTTTTTCGGTAAAGCCGGAGATGCGCAGACGCACGCCCGGCAGGTTGATGCCTTTGTGGGAGGAAAGCGGACCGCCGACGATGACTTTGGCAGTGAGTTGGTGACGGTCTTTGAGGGAGACCACCTCGAGGGCGAGGCGCCCATCGTCGAGCAGCAGGCGGTCGGAGGGGCGGACCGAATCGAAAAGCTGGCGGAAGTCAACGGGTATCTTTTTCTCACCGTTGCCGGAGGGCGTCGTCCCGCTGACGTAGAGGATGACTTGTTCGCCTTCGGTCAGTTGCAGCGGCGAGTCGAGTTGCCCAACGCGGATTTTGGGTCCCTGCAAATCCTGAAGGATGCCCACCGCCTTGCCCAGCCTGGCAGAGACTTGACGGATGCGGGCGATGCGTTCGGCATGCTGCTGGTGAGTGCCGTGAGAAAAGTTCATGCGGGCGATGTTCATGCCCGCTTCGATAAGGCGTTCGAGTACGGCTTCATCCTGGCTGGCAGGGCCAATAGTGGCGACGATTTTGGCTTTACGGTTCATTGAAGAAAAATCCTTGTTTTTAAATTACTCACCTTACGCGGAACGTTCCAAAGGTTCTCTCAAAATAAGTCTGTCTGCAACCCAAACCTTCGGGACGGTGCGTAACATCCTTGTTTTTTAAAATTATACTCACCGCAGGAGGTTAACACCGTTGTCTGCGGTGAGTTTTGCCCAAGCGCCAGGGAGCGATACCTTAGATGTAATGCAATTCTTTTGCCTGTTTTTCGAGGTCGGCGCGGAAATCGGGGTGGGCGATGTTGATGAGTTGACGCGCACGCTGGCGGATGGTCTTGCCGTAGAGGTCGGCAATGCCGTATTCGGTGACGACGTAACGTACATGGTTGCGGCTGGTGACCACGCCGGCGCCCTGTTTGAGCATGGCGGCAATACGGGTAACGGGCGTGCCGTCTTTCAGGGTGGTGGTGCTTGGCAGGGCAATGATGGGCACGCCGTCTTTGGCGCGCGAGGCGCCGTAGATGAAATCCAACTGCCCGCCCACGCCGCTGTAGAGTTTTGGACCGATGCTGTCAGCGCAGACCTGGCCGGTCAGGTCCACTTCGATGGCGGAGTTGATGGCAACCATGCGCTCGTTTTGCGCGATGATGAACGGGTCGTTGACGTATTCGGTGCGGTGAAACTCGATCATCGGGTTGTCGTCGGACCATTCATAGAGGCGGCGCGTGCCGAGCATAAAGCCGGCGATGATTTTGCCGGGGTGCAGGGTTTTGCGGGCGTTGGTCAGCACGCCGGCGTTGACCAGGTCAATGACGCCATCCGAGAATAATTCGCTGTGAACGCCGAGGTCTTTCTTATCTCGGAGATATTTCAGCACGGCATCGGGGATGGCGCCGATGCCCAACTGCATGGTAGCGCCGTCTGGAATCAGTTCGGCGATATAGCCGGCGATGCGTTCGACGATTTCGGAGTTGCCTTCTTCGCTCATCGGCATTTCGGCAATCGGGTAATCTACCGGGACGATGTAATTCAGCCGGCTGACGTGAATGAACGAATCGCCCAGCGTGCGCGGCATTTGCTGGTTGACTTCGGCAATGATGACTTTTGCCGATTCGGCCGGCGACTTGGTAAGCCCCACCTCCACGCCCAGGCTGCAAAAGCCATGCTCATCCGGCAGCGAAACGTGAATGATCGCCACATCCAGCGGCAGGTAACCGCGCTTGAACAACAGCGGAAATTCGGAGAGCAGCACGGGCGTGAAATCGGCGCGCCCTTCATGCACAGCCTTGCGCACATTGTGGCTGATGAACATGGTGTTGACGCGCAGGTGACCTTCCATTTCGGGCTTGACGTAATCGGCAGAGCCAATGGTCAATGCCTGGCAGATTTCAACATCTTTGAGATTCGGAGCGTACTCCACCAGAGCGGCGAGTACCTTTTGAGGGACGGAGACGTTGCCGGTCAGGAAGACGCGGTTGCCCGATTTGATGGCGGCGCGCACGGCATCCTGGGGGGTGGTAATCCGCGATTGGTAAATGCTAGTCCAGTCCATACGCCGTCTCCTCGAAGATATTCAAATGCACTAGCCGCCCCTGATGGGTGTTGATGGCTTTTTCCAGCGCAGGGTCGGCTGCAGCCGCGGCTTCGACTCCCTTATCGGCAATTTCGATGATGTAGGACATGGCGGCGTTGACAAAGGCATGGGTAGCGGTGCGCGCCACCACGCTGGGCATATTCGGCACGCAATAATGGGTAATGCCCTCTTCCACATAGACGGGAAGTTCATGCGTCGTTGGGCGCGAGGTTTCAACACAGCCGCCCTGGTCAATGCTCACGTCAATGATGACCGAACGCGGCTTCATGTTCTGCACCATTTTGCGGGTGACCAGAATGGGAGCGCGCTGACCGGTGACCAGCACTGCGCCCACCACCACATCGGCATAAGCAGTTGTCTTTTCGATGTTCCGTTCGGTGGAAATCATGGTGACGACGCCGGGGAACCGCTCATGCAATTTTTGCAAACCCGCCAGGTCATTGCCAATCACGGTCACATGGGCGCCAAGCCCCAAAAAGGCGCGCGTGGCATACGTAGCCACCACGCCGCTGCCCAAAATCACCACTT
This sequence comes from Anaerolineae bacterium, assembly GCA_037440905.1. GTDB lineage: Bacteria > Chloroflexota > Anaerolineae > Anaerolineales > Villigracilaceae > Defluviilinea. Next base: position 109,522 of record JBBITE010000003.1, read on the forward strand.
CGGCGGGCGGCACGCCGGGCACGCCTCCCAGCAGAATTCCTTTTCCGCCGCGGTTGTTTTGCAGGAAGCGCGCAGCAATGGTGGCGCACATGCTTCCGCCAATTTCGCTAAACGGGCGCAGCACCGGCAGCGAATGATCCGCCAGTTCTATCTGCTCATACGCCACCGAGGTAATCTTCTTCTCCAGCAACAGGTCCACCTTATCGCGCTGAGTGGAGGCAAGATGCAGCAGTCCGGCGATTGTGGTACCGGGGCGCTGCCATTCGATCTCTTCTTTTGTGGGACGGGCAACCTTGAGCAGTAAATCGGCGCGTCCAAAGACTTCATCTGATGAATACACTAGACGCGCCCCGGCCTTTTCATACTCCAGGTCGCTGAACCCCGCCCCTACCCCCGCTTCATGCTCGACGTAAACCTGGTGCCCTTTCTGAGTCAGGATCGCCACCCCGGCCGGCGAAAGCCCCACCCGAAACTCAAACGGACGTCTTTCTTTTGGAATCCCTATGTTCATAGAATACCTCCGCCATCGTCCCATCTTCTCTCCCACCGGAGAAGGAGGGGCGAGGGATATTACTTCATATTCAACACTTCACGAATGGACGGCAGCGCCCAATCAATGGTGGCTTTATCAATCACCAGCGGCGGCGCAAAGCGGATGACATGCTCGTGCGTCTCTTTTGCCAGAATACCCCGCGTCTGCAACGCCTCACAAAAACGACGCGCTCCGCCGGCTTCGGGCTTCAACTCCACGCCAATCAGCAACCCCTTCCCGCGCACCTCTTTGACGTGCGGACTGGAAATTTCGGCTAACTGCTCCATGAAGTAATTGCCCAGTTCCTGCGCGCGTTCCGCCAGTTTCTCCTCGCGGATGACCCGCAGCGCCGCGCGCGCCACCGCCGCCCCCAGCGGATTCCCGCCAAAAGTGGAGCCATGCTCGCCCGGCTGGAACAACCCCAGGGTTGCGCGGTCTGCCAGCACTGCCGAAACCGGGTAGAAGCCTCCGCTAAGCGCTTTGCCCACAATCGTAATATCCGGGCGGACTCCCTCATGCTGCGAGGCAAACAGTTTCCCCGTCCGCGCCAGACCCGTTTGAATCTCATCGGCGATGAAGAGCACGTTGTTTCGTTTGCAAATTTCGGCGGCTTTCTTCAAATATCCTGCCGGCGGAACGATGACCCCCGCCTCGCCCTGAATGGGTTCGAGCATCACTGCCGCGGTGTTGGGAGTGATTGCCTTTTCGAGCGCCTCGGCATCGCCGTATTTCACCACCACAAAGCCCGGCGTGAAGGGACCAAAATCGTTGCGGTAGGAAGGCTCGGTGGAAAACGAGATGATGGTCACCGTGCGGCCGTGGAAGTTGCCATCCGCCACGATGATTTCCGCCCGATGGCGCGGCACCCCTTTGACCTGATACGCCCACTTACGCGCCAGTTTGATCGCCGTCTCCACCGCCTCGGCGCCGCTGTTCATCGGCAGCGACATTTCATAGCCGCTCATTTCGGAGAGTTCCTTGTAAAGCAGCGGCAACTGGTCATTGCGGAAGGCGCGGGAGGTCAGTGTCACCCGCTTTGCCTGGTCGAGCAACGCCTGCAGAATGAGCGGATGAACATGTCCCTGGTTGACCGCCGAATAGGAGGAAAGACAATCGAGATACCGCTTCCCTTCTACATCATAGACCCACACCCCCTCCGCCCGTTCGATCACCACATCGAGCGGATGATAATTATGCGCGCCGTATTGTTCTTCCAACGCAATAAAGTCTTTTGTATTCATTCATCACCTGTATTTGAGTTTTTTCTGCGTGAAATTACATCACGCCAAATAACCTTGCCAAAATTGCCTTTTGCGCGTGGAGGCGGTTGTGCGCCTGCGGGAAAATGACCGAATGCGGACCATCCGCCACATCATCGGTCAATTCCTGGTTGCGGTGCGCCGGCAGGCAGTGCATCACAATCACGTCCTTCTCCGCTTCGCTGACCAATTGAGCATTGACCTGATACGGCGGGAAGACCTTCTCGCGTTTGGCGGTTTCTTCTTCCTGCCCCATCGAAGTCCACGTATCGGTATAGATGACGTGAGCGCCTTTGACCGCTTCGTGCGGGTCGCGCAGGAAGGTGAGTTTGCTGCCGGTTTCTTTGGCAATTGCCTGAGCAATTTCAACGGCTTTGGGGGCAATATCGTAGCCCTCGGGGTTGGCAATGGTAAAGTTCCAGCCCAGTTTTGCACAGACGTGCATGAGCGAAACCGCCACGTTGTTCCCGTCCCCCACAAACGTGACGTTCAATCCCTTTGCCTTGCCGAACTTCTCCTGAATGGTGAGCGCATCGGCCATTGCCTGGCAGGGATGATTGAAATCGCTCAAGCCGTTAATCACGGGAATATCCGACCATGTCGCCAGTTCCAAAATATGGGCATGGTCGAACACGCGCGCCATCAAAGCATGGACATAACCGGAAAGCACGCGGGCAATATCCGAAATGGCTTCGCGCTTGCCCAGCCCGATTTCGTTGGGCGAGAGGTAGAGCGCATCGCCGCCGCAATGACGCATCGCCATATCAAAGGAGACGCGCGTTCGCAGGCTGGGTTTTTGAAAGATCATCCCCAACACCTTGCCTTTGAAATAAGGCGGGTTGCCTTTCTTGAAATGCTCCTCTTTCAATTTGACTGCCAGGTCGAGCAAATCCTGCACTTCTTCAGACGAAAGATCGGATACGGCGAGAAAATGTTTCATTACCAACTCCTTCAAGTTTTGAGTATCAACGCTTCACAAATGCGCGTTTTCGCATCAGTTTTGTGACCTATTGAGTATAGCCTTTCAGCGCTGTTTTGACCTGTCCGAATCGTCACCTGCCGGCGGTGATTTTTGTCCGGCGGCTGACATCACACCGCATCTTCGAGAACAGCGTCAATGCAATTATACAGCGGTGACACCAGATAATGATCTTTAGTGATTGCCCACAAGAGGGCATGTGCAGATTTGGCAATCCGCACGAGAAAAAAAAAAGGCGGCTTGGATTACTGCTGGCTTGGATTGCCAAATCCAAGCCACTTGCCTGCCGTGCGCTCAAAAACCTCTGCTTCCCTTTCTCTTTTGATGATACAAAACACGCACATCTCCCCTGCCCAAAAAATTATATATAATTTATAATGAATTCAGTTTCAAGAGGTGCCAATGACCCTTCCCTTCCCCGTCAAAGAAGCAGCCGAATCTGCCGCCAAAAGACCTCTCAAGGAAGATATTTTTGAAGCGCTAGTGGAAAAAATCATCTCCGGTCAATACAAGCCGGGGACCTGGTTGAGGCAGGAAGACATCGCCTCGCAACTGGGAGTGAGCATGACGCCCGTGCGGGAGGCGCTGGATTTGCTCGATGCCGCCGGGCTGGCCGAACGCGTGCCGTATCGCGGCGTGCGCGTGCCTCAGCCAACGCATGAGGAGATTGCAGACTCCTACGTCACGCGGCTGCTGCTGGAAAAAGCCGTCAGCCGGGCAGCGGCTCTTAACCGGGAGCAGGTTCACGTCGAGGCATTGAAGCGGATTGTGGCTCAATCACGCAAATTAATCCGCCTGGAGGATATGCCCGCCTCCCGCAAACTGAGCGGCGACTTCCATTTCACCGTTGCCGAGGCAACCGCAAATTCGACGTTGATCCGCGTGTACAAGGTGGCGGCAAATTCCTTCCCCGATTGGATGCTGTATCAGGCGATGTTCGAACACCCGGAAGCGCTGGAGCAAAGCGTGAAAGAAGAGTACGAGGAACATCTCGCCATTGCGGAAGCCATCGAAGCGCAGGATGCCGCTCTCGCTGAACGCCGCGCCGAGGAACATATTGTGGATATTGGCAGGCAGATTGTGCGGTACCTGGGTGTGCCGCAAGAATTACTCGAACGAAAATTGGGTCCGCTGGGACTATAACTCATCTAGGAGGCATTGCAATGCACGAGGAACTCTACAAGCAGATGGCGCAAAGCATCATTGACGGTGAAAAGGAGACCGCCATTGAACTCGCGCAAAAATCCATTGAGTTAGGCATTCCGCCGCTGGATGCCATTACCAATGGTTTTGTGGTGGGCGTCAATTACATTGGCGACCAATTCGGGAAAGGCGAAGCGTTTTTACCCGAACTGGTGATGGCAGGCGAGGCGATGAAAGCCGCCGTTGCCGTGCTGGAACCGGAACTGCTCAAACTCGGCGAGGCGCGCGAGATGATGGGGCGCGTGGTGCTCGCCACGGTGGAAGGGGATATTCACGAAATCGGCAAGACGCTGGTTGGCACCATGCTGAGCGCGGCTGGTTTTGAAGTGACCGACCTGGGGGTGGATCAGCCGGCGGAGAAAATCATCGGCAAGGCGCTTGAAATAGATGCGCAGATCATCGGCTTGAGCGCGCTGCTAACGACGACCATGGTACGTCAGCGCGAAGTGATCGAGGAACTGGATAAGGAAGGCTTGCGTCCGCGCATCAAGGTGATGGTGGGCGGCGCGCCCATCACCCGCGAATGGGCTGAAAAAATCAAAGCAGATGGCACGTCGGAAGACGCCGTCGGTGCGGTGCAGTTGGCGAAGAAACTGGTCGGAAAAGAGTAAGCCATTTTCCACGTCCGCACAACCCTGAAGAACCCAGCATTTTTGCGAGAACATAATAGCCCAGGACCAATGAAGAGAGAGTAGAGACATAGCCTCGGGAGGGCACTATGTCTACCAGCATCAAATCTATCAGCAACCCCAAACTGCGGCTCGAAGTGCTTACCGCAGAGGAGGTGCAAAAGATCCATGAGGCGACCCTCTGGATCATCGAACATGTCGGTGTGAGATTCCCCTCGCAGCGGGCGCTGGAAATTTGGCAGGCAAACGGCGCCAGCGTGGATCGGGAACGCAAGATTGTGCGCGTCAAGCCGCAGGTCATTGAAGAAGCGCTGAAGAAATGTCCGCCTGCTTATACGCTGGCAGCGCGCAATCCGGCGCAGGACTGCCCGCTCGACGGCAACCACGTCTTTCTGGGAACGGATGGCTGCGGCGTGGAAGTGATTGACATCCAAACGGGTCAAAAACGGACCTCGCGCCTGAGCGATGTGCGAGACATCGCCCGCGTCGCCGACGCCACGCCGGAGGTCGGCTTCCACTGGGTGGCCGTCTCCGCGCAGGATCAACCCGCCGAAACGCGCGGTTTGCACGAAATCAAAACCATTTGGGAAAACTCCACCAAGCACGTGCAGACCGAGTCCATCTATAGCATTGCCGAAGCCCGCACAGCGATGGAAATGGCGGCGCTCATCGCCGGCGGCAAGGATGAACTACGCAAGCGTCCCGTGCTTTCGCTGATGCAATGCACCGCCTCCCCGCTCGGTCACGATGGCGGCAGCCTGGATGCGGCGCTGATTGCAGCCGAACACGGCGTGCCAACCGGTTTCATGACGATGGCTTCCTGCCTGACGACCGGTCCTGCCACGATGGCAGGCAACCTGGCAGTAGGCAACGCGGAAGTCATTGCCGCCACTGCCCTGCTGCAACTGGCATACCCCGGCGCGCCGGTCTTTTACGCCGCCGCCCAAACCGCAGCAGACCCCAAATTTGGCTCCTACACCGGCGGCGGCCCGGAAGATTTCCTCTTCGGCGCGGCGACCAACGCCCTGGCAGATTTTTACAACATTCCGCTTTCGATGGGCGCCTTTGCTACCGGCGCCAAGGAACCCAACTGGCAGGCGGGCGTGGAGGGTGCCTTCTCCAGTTTCATGGCAAGCGTCGCCATGTCCGACATGCTGCTGGGCTGCGGGTTCCTGCATGGCAGCCGCATTTGGTCTTACGCTGAGATGATGCTCGATTGTGAAATCTTCTCCATCGTCCACAAGATGATGCAAGGCATCGAAGTGAACGAGGAAACGCTGGCGCTGGAGACCATTGCCAATGTGGGGCCGGGCGGTCATTTTCTGGCGCAGAAGCACACACGCCAGCACGTCCGCGACATCTTCCGCCCTGAGTTCATGGACCGCCGCCCATACAGCGAATGGGAAACGAAGAAAGATGACGCGCGCGATTGGGCGCTCGCCAAAGCCAGGCGCATTTTACAGGAACATCAGCCCGAACCGCTCGACCCGAAATTGAGCGCAGAGATGACAAAAATGATTGACGTACTGGAAAACGAATTGGCAGTAGAACACGAATATTAGGTTTTATCGGCCTTTAGGAAAACGTCCCGAAGGTTCGGCTTTGCCGTCCAACCTGGGTTCTGTAAAACCTTCGGGACGATTCAATTGCAACCAGAGTGTCTTTAGCCAGAGAGAGATTGTTTTTACTGGAGGTGCCGTATGCGTCCCAAACTTACTTTACTGTCCGATGACCTGATTCCGCGCATCATCGAGGAAGCCTATCAACTCCTGCTCAAGCCGGGCATCAAGGTCATGAACGCCGAGGCGCGGCAACTGCTCGCCGCCGCAGGCGCAGAGGTGGATGAAGAAACGTTCGTGGTCAAAATTCCCGCGCACATCGTACAAGCCGCGCTGAGCAGCGTCCCGCAGAAGTTTCATCTGTACGATTACGACGGCAACCCCGCGGTCGAATATGGCGGCGATACCGTCCAATTCGACCCGGGCTCTTCGGGCGTTGCCATCCTCGACCCCGATACGTTCGAACACAAAACCACCGAAACGCCGGACCTCATCAAACTCATCAAGGTTGCCGAACAACTACCGCAATACGACGCCCAATCCACGATGGTGGTCTGCGATGACGTTCCCAAAGAACTGCAGGACCTCTACCGGCTGTACCTGGTGATACTGTATTCAAAGAAGCCCATCGTCACCGGCGCGTTCACCAACAAGACGGTGCATCACATGATCGAAATGCTCGCCATCTTCGCCGGCGGGCGCGAGGCGTTGCGAGAAAAACCGCGCGCCGTCTTCGATGTGTGCCCTTCGCCGCCGTTGATCTGGTCGAACTTTGGCGCGGGCAACCTCATCGCGCTGGCGCGCGCGGGCGTGCCGGCCGAAATCGTTTCGATGCCGCTGGCAGGCGCGGCGGCGCCGGTCACCTTGCTGGGCGCTGTCACGCAACACGCAGCGGAATGTCTCTCCGGCATCACCATCCATCAACTAGCGCAGCCGGGCGCACCCATCGTTTGGGGCGGCGCGCCTGCCATCTTCGACATGCGCAAAGGCGGCACGCCGATGGGCGCAGTCGAAACCGCCATGATCGATTCCTCCTACGCCCAGGTTGGTAAATCGCTCGGCTTGCCCACACACGCCTACCTCGGCGCCACCGAATCGAAAATCCTCGATATGCAGGCCGGCCTGGAAAGCGGCATGGGCGCCCTGATTGGCGCTTTGAGCGGCATCAACATGATCTCCGGCGCAGGCATGCTCGATTCGCTGCTCTGCCAGAGCGCCGAAAAACTGGTGATTGACGCGGAAGGCATCGCCATGGCAAAGCGCATGATCGCGGGCATGAAAATCCACACCGAAACGCTCGCCACCGGCTTTTACGACAGCGAAATCAACTTCAAGGGCGGAGACTTTCTCAAACAAAAGATCACCATGCAACTGTTCAAAAAAGAACAGCACCTGCCCAGCAGCGTCATTGACCGCGATTCGATCCGCGGCTGGAAGGAAACCGGCAGACTGGATACCCTCGGACGCGCCAAACTGCGCGTAAAGGAACTGCTCGCTTCGTTCACCCCGCCGACGCTTGATCCTGCCAAAGTGGAGCGGCTCCACGCCTTCGTCCTTGACCTTGCTCATCAGGCTGGCATGGAGTCACTGCCGCCGCACGAACTCTCACCTCAAATTGCATAAGACTGCACAGCACAAGGTTGGGCAGCCGTTCTTGAAATCCCGCAAACAAGGGAGTTGGATCTGGCAATCCAAACCAGCAGAGCACTTTTTGCTCGTGCAGATTGTCAAATCCGCGCCTCATCCGATAAGCAAAGAGGAAAGGCAGGTTCAAGTTCGGACTTTGTGCAGTAATACTCGCCGGTGAAAGGGCACAAGATAATGATTGTTACGAAAATATTTCCGTAATGCTTGCGTAGGGCGCG
>JBBITE010000004.1:0-11885 GCA_037440905.1 Anaerolineae bacterium
CAATCTCCAGCATTTGCGGCGAGACTGCCACGCTCGCTGCGCTCGCTCGCAGTGACAGGTAGGCAGTTACGAAGAATCTCTGTGAACTCCGTGGTGAAATCCATTGGAAAGCCCGCCAAATTGGCCGCTCCCAAAACGAGAAGGGGCAGCAGTGCAAAGTATGACGCTGTAACTGTCCCTGCTTCGTTTCTAGCAAGCAAAAAGGAGCAGCCGCAGAATCACAGCCGCCGCGCTGGCTTGAATTACTGATAACCGCTGCAAAAAAGCGCTGGCTTGGGTTGTCAAATCCAAGCCCTTTTACTTGCAGGCGCTCGATGATTTTTTTCACGTTGACATCCGCCTGCTCTTCTGCTAGACTATATTTGTCAGACAAATGTAGTCTAGTCAGATCAAGTCACAAACACCCCAAGCACCCTTATGGCGACCTTACTCATTAAGCACGCCTATCTTATCACCATGGATGACCACCAAACCGAATTTTCGGATGGTGGTCTTTTTATCCGCGACGGCTTTATCGAACAAGTGGGACAAACCTCCGATTTACCCAACGCCGCTGATGAAGTCCTCGATCTGACAGGTCACGTCGTGGCGCCAGGGCTGGTCAACACCCATCACCATTTTTATCAGACCCTCACCCGCGCCGTCCCGGCAGCGCAAGACGCCAATCTCTTCAACTGGCTCAAGACCCTTTACCCCATCTGGGCGCGCCTCCAGCCCGAAGACATCTTCATCTCCGCTCAAACCGCTCTGACCGAACTTGCCCTTTCGGGATGCACCACCGCCTCAGACCACCTCTACCTCTTTCCCAACGGTTCACGCCTCGACGACGAAATTGCCGCCGCTTCCGAGGTGGGGCTTCGCCTGCACGCCTCGCGCGGCTCGATGTCGCTGGGCGAATCGCAAGGCGGTCTGCCTCCCGATAGTGTAGTGGACAGCGAAGAAAACATCCTCAAAGATTCCCAGCGCCTCATCCAGCAATACCACGATCCCAACCCCGGCGCGATGGTGCAAATCGTCCTTGCGCCGTGTTCCCCTTTCAGCGTCACCAGTGACCTGATGAAACAGTCTGCCAGGCTGGCGCGGGAATACGGCGTGCACCTGCACACCCACCTTGCCGAAACCGAAGACGAGGAACAATTCTGCCTGCACAGGTTTGGTCACCGCCCTGTGGGATACATGCAGGAGGTGGAATGGGTGGGCGGCGATGTCTGGTTTGCGCATGCCGTGTGGGTCAACGCCGAGGAAATTCAAGTCTTTGCCAGGCACAACTGCGGCGTGGCGCACTGCCCCACCTCGAACATGCGGCTGGCTTCGGGCATTGCGCCGGTAAAGGAATATCGCGCGGCGGGCGTGAACGTCGGCTTGGGGGTGGATGGCTCCGCTTCCAATGACGGCTCGCACCTGCTGGCGGAAGTGCGCAATGCCATGCTCTTGTCACGCATCAAAGAGGGCATCACGGGGTATTCATTGTCAAACGATCCCTCCAGAAAACTGATGACGGCGCGCGAAGCCCTGTATCTTGGCACGCGCGGCGGCGCCGCCGTGCTGGGGCGCAGCGACATCGGTTCGCTTGCCCCCGGCAAATGCGCCGATTTCTTTGCCGTCAACCTGAACCGCATCGAATTCAGCGGCATGCACGACCCCGTTGCCGCCATCGTCTTTGGGCAGCCCGTCCGCGTGGACTATACGGTGGTGGGAGGCAATTTCATCGTCAAGGAGGGATGCGTGGTGTCCCTCGACGAAGGGAAGTTAATCGAAAAGCATAACAAATCGGCAAAACGGCTGATGGAAGGTTGAAATCCTTCCGCGTTGGTATTCGCTTCAATTCACGAAAGGAGAGCCCAATGTATATCAAGGATTATCGTGATCTGCCCGTTGAACCCAGCGGCGTGGACGGCTTGAACGTGCGTTGGGCAATCAATGCCTCGCAGGGCGCAAGCAATTTTGCCATGCGCATCCTCGACCTGGAGCCCGGTAAATCCTCCACTATGCACCAGCATGATACCGAACATGAGATTTTCGTGCTGGCAGGCAGGGGCGAGGTGGAATCGGACGATGAAATACATCCGATTGCCGAAGGCGCCGTGTTGTATATCGCTCCGCATGAAAGTCACCAATTTCACAACACCGGCACCGAGACCATGCGCTTCATTGACGTGGTGAAATTCCCGCTCATTCTGCCGAAATAAACGCTTCAGCATCAGTCGCCATTGGAACACACTCTGCGCAAAGTTTTCTGTAAGCCCAAGGGTTTTTCTGCCGCCGCCTGAACACATTCGCAACTGGAGACCTTCTTATGCCCGCTTCCTCCAAACTCGCCCGTTCTCTCGTAGATACCGCCATGGGACGCACCCCTGCCGACATGGTCATTCTTGACGGTCAGTGGGTCTGCGTTCAATCGGGTGAAATCATCCCCCATACCGACATCGCCATCAAAGACGGGCGTGTTGCCTATGTGGGGGAAAGCGCCCGTCATACGATTGGGAAAAAGACAAAGGTCATCCAGGCGAACGGGCGTTATCTCGTCCCCGGCTTGCTCGATGGTCACATGCACGTTGAATCAGGCATGGTCACGGTGACGGAATTCGTGCGCGCGGTAGCGGTGCGCGGCACCACCGGTATGTTTATTGACCCGCATGAAATTGCCAATGTCTTTGGGTTGAAAGGCGTCAAATTGATGGTGGACGAGGCGCAAAAGCAGCCCATCCACGTGTGGGTGCAAATGCCCTCCTGCGTGCCTTCTGCCCCCGGTTTGGAAACGCCCGGCGCCGCCATCGGTCCGAAGGAAGTGTCTGCCGCGATGAAATGGAAAGGCATCATCGGGCTGGGGGAGATGATGAATTTCCCCGGCGTGTTCATGGGTGACCGCAACATGCTGGAAGAGATGGCAATCACCCACGCCCACGGCAAGACCATTGGCGGGCATTACGCATCGCCAGACCTGGGGCTTCCCTTCCACGGCTACGCCGCCGGCGGCGCAGAAGATGATCATGAAGGCACGCGCCTGGAAGATGCAATTGCCCGTGTGCGGCAGGGCATGAAAGCCATGCTGCGCTATGGCTCTGCCTGGCTGGATGTGGCCTCGCAGGTCAGGGCAGTGACGGAAAGGGGTCTCGACCCGCGTCATTTCATTCTCGTCACCGACGACTCGCACGCACAAACCCTCTCCTACGAAGGTCACATGGACCGCGTGCTGCGGCATGCCATCGAACAGGGGCTGGCGCCGATGGCTGCCATTCAGATGATGACCATCAACACTGCCGAACATTTCGGCGTTGCCAAAGAAATGGGCATGATTGCCCCCGGCCGCTGGGCGGATGTGGTGCTGGTGGAAGACCTGAACCACTTCCAAGCCGAGATGGTGATTGCAAAAGGCAAGGTGATAGCGGAAGGCGGGAAGTGGAAAGTGAACCTGCCGAAGACCTCCTACCCTGCCTGGGTGAAGAACTCCGTCAAATTGAAGAGGAAGTTGAAGGCGGATGACTTTAAATTACAGGTCAACGGGCGGGGCGCAACGGTTCGAGCCAATGTGATTGGCGTGATTGAGAACCAGGCGCCGACACAGCACTTGACCTTTGACATCTCCCCGCAAAACGGCGAAATCAAAGCCGACATCCAGCGCGACATCGCCAAGATTGCGCTGGTCGAACGTCACAAAGGCACAGGGGGGATAACAGTGGGGCTGGTGAGCGGGTTTGGGTTCACCGAAAAATGTGCCATTGCCTCCACGGTGGCGCACGACTCGCATCACATGATCATCGTCGGGACGGATGAGGCTTCGATGGCGGCGGCAGGCAACAGTCTGGCAAGAAGCGGGGGAGGTCAGGTGGTGGTGCGGGACGGCAAGGTCATCGGCAAGGTCGAGTTGAGGATTGCGGGGTTAATGTCCACCGAGCGGGCAGAGGTGGTTGCCCGTAAAGCGCAGACCATCCTGGATGGGTTCCGCGCATGCGGCTGCACGCTCAATAACCCGAACATGCAGTTATCGCTGCTGGCGCTCGTGGTCATTCCCGAATTGCGCCTTTCCGATAAGGGGCTTGTGGATGTGACGCAATTCAAATTCATTCCGGTGGTGGAGGAATAATGGCAAATTTCCCGTTTCAGCGATTACAGGCAGACCTGGCAAGCCTGATAGCGGAAACGCCGCCCGGTCAACGCCTGACCTCGGAGCCTGAACTGGCAAAACAACTGGGCGTTTCGCGCGCAACCTTACGCGAAGCGATGCGCACCTTCGAAACGCAGGGGATTATCCGCCGCCGTCAGGGTTCTGGCACGTATGTGGTGGGCAAGGTGCCGGTGATTGACGCCGGCCTGGAAGTGCTGGAAAGCCTCGATACCATGGCGCGCCGCATGAACCTCTCGGTGACGGTGGGAGAATTACACATCGAACAGGTAGAGGCAGATACGGAAGCAGCGCAGGGGCTTGGCGTGGGGGAAAAGACCCGCCTGACGCGCGTTCGCCGTGTGATGTGCGCTGATGAACGCCCTGTTGCCTACCTGGTGGATACGCTGCCTGCAAGCCTGCTCAAACCAGAAGAGTTGCCGGAACACTTCAACGGCTCGGTGCTGGACTTTATGCTGGCGCGCGGCGACGCCCTTACCGTCTCCCGCGCTGCCATCAGCGCCACGAATGCTACTGCCAGCGTGGCAAAGGCGCTCGAAATTCAGCGCGGCGATGTCTTGCTGCAATTTGTCTCGCAGATTTACGATAACAGCGGCAAGGTGGTGGATTTTACGATGAGTTATTTCATCCCCGGGTATTTCCATTTTCATGTTGTCCGGCGGATTGGCAAATAAAAAAAAATAACAGGTATGTGTAGAGGTTTTCAGGTTCAATCTGTCAACCTTTATTTTTTTACCCCATTCAATCCCATAACGAGGTAATCATGTCAGTTCAGGAAATCAAGAAAAGAGTCGAACACAATCGCGAAAACATCATCAACTTTCTGCGCGAAATCGTCGCCATTCCTAGTATGAATGGGCAGTTGAAGGAAGTGGGTGAGCGCATCATTGCCGAGATGAACAAACTGGGCTTCGATGAGACGCGTTTCGATAAGATGGGCAATGTGATCGGACGCATCGGCAGCGGCGACAAGGTGATTGTCTTCGATTCGCATATAGATACTGTCGGCGTGGGCGACCCGGCTGAATGGCCCTGGGACCCGTTCAAGGGCAAAATCGAAAACGGACGGTTGTATGCGCGCGGCGCGTGCGACGAGAAAGGCTCCACGCCGGGCATGGTTTATGGACTTGCCATTGCGCGCGACCTGGGGCTGCTGGAGGGATACACCGCCTATTACTTCGGCAACATGGAGGAATGGTGCGACGGGATCGCCCCCAATGCGTTTGTGGAAGCCGACCCTAAAGTAAAACCCGATTTTGTAGTCATCGGCGAGCCGACGAAGATGCAGGTCTATCGCGGTCATAAGGGACGCATCGAGTTAAAAATTACGGCAATCGGCAAATCGGCGCACGCTGCCTCGCATTACCTGGGCGATAATGCAGTGTACAAGATGATGTCCATCATCACCCAGATTCGTGAACTGGACCGCCGCTTCCGCCTGGGGATGGGAGCGCATCCAATTCAAGGTCATCCCTCCATTGCCGTGACCGATGTCTTGGCGCGCACCGCCTCCATCAATGCCGTGCCTGATCAGTTCACCATTTACATTGACCGCCGCATTACCTCCAACGAACCGCGCGAGCAGGTCATTCAGCAAATCAAGGGGCTGATCCCCGATTATCTGCAAAATGAAATTCACGTGGAAGAATTGTTCTACGATGAACCGTCCTACACTGGGTTTGTTTTCCCGGTCTCCAAATATTATCCGGCCTGGGTGTTGGAAGATGACCATCCGTTGATTCAGGCAGGACAATCTGCCATCGAAAGGTTGTGGGGCAAAAAGCGTCCGCTGGGAACGTGGGACTTCTCCACCAACGGCACGTATTGGGCGGGGAAGGCTGGCATTCCATCCATCGGGTTTGGGCCGGGAGATGAAAAGACCGCCCACATGCAGGATGAAAATGTTCCCTTGGATGAGGTGGTGGCAGCCACAGAATTCTATGCGCTGCTGCCCAAAATCCTGAAGGAGGTTGAGGCGAAGTAAAACTGATTTCTCAGAGACAGTCGTCGGTGAAGAAAGAACCGCCAAAGAGACTTCCCGGAGCAAAGGAGGTAAGGCAGTCAGCCGTTGCAACGATTGGATAAGGAGGTCCGTATGCGTAGTTTTGCCGGTCGAGATATTCTGTCGCTCAAGGATTTCGAGCGCAACGAGTTCTTCCATGTATTCGAGGTGGCTTCGAAAATGGAACCCATTGCGAGGTCGCGCAAGAACGTGGATTTGCTCAAAGAGAAAACGCTGGTCACCGCCTTCTACCAGCCGTCCACGCGCACACGCCTGGCGCACGAAGCCGCCATGCACCGTCTCGGCGGTCATGTGACCGGATTTTCGGATGCCAAGATGACGCGCGCGGGCGACTTCTACCAAGAATCCATCAAAGACACGGTGAAGATGCTGGAGTTTTACGGCGATGTAATCGTGATGCGTCATTTCCAGCAGGGTGCGCCGCACGAAGCCGCCAAATGGGCAAGTGTGCCGGTCATCAACGGCGGCGACGGCTGGGGCGAACACCCCACGCAAATCCTGACCGATTTGTACACCGTCCTGCGTGAGAAGGGACGGATTGACGGCCTCAAGTGGCTGGCGGTGGGCGATATGCGAATGCGCACCATGCACTCGCTTGGCTATGCCCTGAGTCAGTTTGACTGCCCGATTACGTTTGTCTCGCCGCCGGAAATGAGCCTGACCGAGGAATTCAAGGCGGAACTTAGGCAATACAGCGTGAATTTCAAGGAAGCCGATCACGTGGAGCAGGTGATTGGAGAAGCGGATGTGATTTTGGTGGAACCCGTTGTTCAGCCGGATTACACCAAGAGCCGCGATGAACGCGCCGGCAAAGAAGTGGGGCTGACCCCCGCCAACTACAAAATTACGCGCCAACTGCTGGAAACCAAAGCCAAACCCGATGCCATCCTCCTGCACTCCTTGCCGCGCATGGATGAAATCCCAACCGATGTGGATATTACACGCTGGTCACGGTACTGGCAGGAAGCCTTCAACGGCGTGGTAATGCGCATGGCGCTGCTGGCGCTGGTGCTGGGAGCGATGGAGTAGTAAGTGAATAGATGAATAAACAGGTAGACAGGTAAAAAAGTAGACAAGTAGACAAGAAAACAGGTATTGACGTGTGTACTGTGTACCTGTATCCGTGTACGTGTATACCTGTATACCTGTCCCTATGCCCACCATAACAAAAGGAGTATCAATCAATGCAAACCAATTTTCGAGGCCGAGATTTTATCGGCGACCTTGACTTCACCAAAGAAGAAGTCGAAACTGTTTTAGACGTAGCCTGGGATTTGAAGCGCAAACGCGCCCTGGGCGAGCCGCATCCCTACCTGCGCGACAAGGTGCTGGCGATGCTGTTCTTCTTTTCCTCCACCCGCACCCGCGGATCGTTCGAAGCCGGCATGGCGCAGTTGGGAGGTCATGCCGCGTTCATTGACAGCAACACCACCCAAATCGCACATGGCGATACGCCGGTGGAAATTGGTGAAATCTTCGGACGCTACTTCGACGGCATCGCCATCCGTCACTGCGATTTTGGCGACGGCAACAAGTACCTCAACGAAGTTGCCAAACACTCGCGCGCGCCGGTCCTCAACATGCAGTGTGACATCTACCATCCCTTCCAATGCCTCGCCGACTTGATGACCATCATGGAGAAGAAGGGACGCGACCTGCGCCGCAAGAAAATCGTCGTTTCGTGGGCATACGCCGCTTCGTATCTTAAACCGATTTCTGTTCCTCAATCTCTGATTCTGCAGATGCCCCGCTTTGGCATGGACGTGACCCTGGCTTACCCGCCCGGCTTCCAACTCATGCCCGATATTGTAGAACAGGCGAAGGAACAGGCGAAGATCGCCGGCACCGCCTTTGAAATCATCGAAGACGCCGACGGTATGACCGAAGCCTGCAAGGATGCAGATGTCATCTACGCCAAGTCGTGGGGTCCGCTGCTCACCACCAACGACAAAACCGAAGGCAAGAAACTACAGGATTCGTTCAAGAACTGGATCATGGATGACGCCAAACTCAAAGTCGCCAAACCCGACTGCATTTACATGCATCCGCTTCCCGCCGACCGCGACATCGAAGTCACCAGCGCCGTGCTGGACGGTCCGCATTCGGTCGTGTTCGATGAAGCCGAAAACCGCCTGCACGCACAGAAAGCAGTGATGGCGTTGACGATGGCGTAGGTTAAGTACACACGTAGACAAGTACACAAGTCGCGCGCACGTGTTTACGTGTTTACGTGTGTACTTGTGTACCTGTCTACCCTATCCAAAGGAGACTATATGAGCAAATTAGCAGTAATCGCCATCGGCGGTAATTCACTTATCAAGGACGAAAAACGCAAGACAGTCGAAGATCAATACCAGGCCGCAAAGGAGACGACCTACCACATTGCCGATATGATCGAGCAGGGCTGGGATGTGGCAATCGGTCACGGTAACGGTCCGCAGGTTGGGTTCATTCTGAGGCGTTCGGAAATTGCCGCGAAGGTCGAGGGAATGCACGAAGTCCCGCTCGATGTCTGCGGCGCGGATTCGCAGGGCGCCATCGGCTATGCCCTCCAGCAAAATCTTCAGAACGAACTCTATCGCCGTGGCATCAAAAAACCGGTTGCTACAGTCGTGACGCAGGTGCTGGTGGATAAGAACGATCCTGCCTTCAAGAATCCTACCAAACCCATTGGCTCCTTTATGGATGAAGCCGAAGCCAAGCGGCGTCAGGCAGAGATGGGCTGGTCGGTGGTGGAGGATGCGGGACGCGGCTGGAGAAGAGTCGTCGCGTCGCCTCTTCCAAAGCAAGTGGTGGAGTTGGAGGCGGTTCGCACGCTGCTGAACGCCGGCACAGTCGTCATTACCGTGGGCGGCGGCGGCATCCCCGTCATTGACGTTGGCGACCATGAATACAAGGGCATCGCCGCGGTGATTGATAAAGACTACGCCTCCTCGCTGCTGGCGCGCCTGCTCAAAGCCGACCTGTTCCTGATTTCCACCGCCGTGGAAAAGGTGGCCATCAACTTTGGCAAACCCAACCAGCAGTGGCTGGATCGAATGACCCTCGATGAGGCCAAAGCCTATCTTGCCGAAGGCACACACTTCGCCAAAGGCTCGATGGCGCCCAAGATTCAGGCGATTATCTGGTATCTCGAAAACGGCGGCAAACAGGCGCTCATCACCAACCCAGAAAACATCGGGCGCGCCCTCAAAGGCGAAACGGGCACCTGGATTGTCAAGTGATTTGATCTCCCAGCCGCTTCAGGCGGAAACAGATTTACAAAAATTTCAAAAGGGCGCCGGGAGAGCGCCCTTTTGAATTAGACTGAGAAAGACTGCCAAGCGCCAACTATACAGCGTGCCAGTGAGCGGCATGGATAGCCGCCATGCCTTTCTTTTCCCAAAGCCCTTGACAGACAGGTATCTCATCCTTATAATTGATATTGAAAATCAATTTCAATAAAAACCATGACCACATCCTCTTGGCTCACCCTGCTGCAAGAAAACGGCTACCGCCTGACCGAAGCGCGGCGGGCGGTGGTGGAAACCGTTCAAGATTCCACCCATGCCCTCACCCCCCTCCAGGTCTTCGATATGGCGCGGAAAAAATACCCCGCCCTCGGGCTGGTCTCGGTGTACCGCACCCTCGAAAAACTGGAGGAACTGCACCTCATCCAGCGCGTGCATCAGCCGCACGGCTGCCAGGCGTTCATCTCTGCCGGCAGCGGGCATCAACACCTGCTGCTATGCCAAAACTGCGGGCAGGTGGAGTTCTTCGAGGGCGACGACCTCGAGGCGCTCACCAACGCCATTGCCCAGCGCACTGGCTATCAGATTCAAGAACACTGGCTGCAGTTGTTCGGGTTGTGCCGCAACTGCCAGTGACCATTCCATCACCTCTCGCCGTTGGAGAGGGGAATTTTTTGAGGCTCAAAGTGAAAAAGATTATCAATATCATCATTGGATTACTTCTTCTGCCGCTTCTTTTCCTGACCTCATGCGGGACCGCCTCCCCAAGCAGCGACTCCCGCCCGGTCATCATCGCCTCCACCACCTTCCTGGCAGATATTGCCCGCAACGTGGCCGGTGACCGCCTGAGTGTTGAATCGCTGTTGCCTGTGGGCGCAGACCCTCATTCCTATCAGCCAACCCCGCAGGATACGGCAAAGATTACCGCCAGCAAACTGCTCATCGTCAACGGTATGGAGTATGAGCATTTCATCGAGTCACTGTTGGAAAACGCAGGCGGCGACTACACCTTGATTACCGCTTCAGACGGGCTCGAAGCGCTTCACGCGAAGGAACAGGCTGGGGAGGAGCAAACAGGCTCAGGTCATGAACATGAAGCGGGTGATCCGCACATGTGGCTGGACCCGCATCTTGTCATCCGCTATGTGGAGAACATCCGCGATGGGCTGATTGCGTTCGACCCAGAGGGAGAGGCGTTCTACCGCTCGAATGCGGAGGCGTATATTGCCGATCTGCAGGCGTTGGATCGCTGGATTGCGGAGCAGGTTTCGCAAATTGCACCCGAAAAGCGCTTGCTGGTGACGAACCATGAGGCGCTGGGATATTTTGCCGAACGTTATGGTTTCACCGTTGTTGGAACCGTGATCGAAAGTTTCAGTTCGGGGGCGTCGCCCTCGGCCGGGCAGATGGCAGATTTGATCGGGCAGATCAAAGCCAGCGGCGCGCCTGCCATTTTCCTCGATGCTTCGGACAACGAGGCGCTCGCCCGTCAGATTGCCGAAGAGAGCGGCGTAAGAGTGGTGACCGACCTGCATCTTGAATCGTTGACGGATGGCGCCCCGGCTGGCACGTATCTTGATATGATGAGGCATAATGTATCGCAGATTGTCGAGTCGCTCAAATAGAGGTCGTTGCGGGCAGCGCTTTCGCAGTGCCGCGTGAACCCCGCCGTGAGAAAAGGATTTTATGTACCCGCATACCCATCATCAAACCGATCAGCCGATTCTGGATGTGAGCCGTCTCACCGTGCGCTATAACGGGCGCACGGCGCTGGAGGAGGTGACCTTTCACCTGCACGCCGGCGAGCGCGTGGCGGTGGTGGGGCCGAACGGCGCGGGCAAGAGCACGCTCTTTAAGGCGGTGGCGGGGGTGCTCACGCCGACCTCGGGCGAGGTGCGCATCTTCGGTTCACGGCCGGGCAGGCATGTCTGCATCGGTTACATCCCTCAGCGTTCGCAGGTGGATTGGAACTTCCCGGTGACCGTGGCGGATGTGGTGATGATGGGGCGCTTCGCCAAACTCGGTCCGCTGAAGTGGCCCCGCAAACGCGATTGGCAAGTGGTGCGCCACGCGCTCGAAACGGTTGACCTTGTCCCGCTGGCGCAGCGTCAGATTGGTCAGCTTTCGGGCGGGCAGCAGCAGCGCATGTTCATCGCCCGCGCCCTCGCCCAGCAGGCGGAATTGATGTTGATGGACGAGCCCTTGAGCGGCCTGGATGCGCCTTCGCAGGATGGCATCCTTGCCCTGCTGGAGCGGCTCAAACAAGAAGGGGTGACTGTCATGGTTGCCACGCACGACCTCGACCAGGCGGTTCGGTACTTTGACCGTGTGATGCTGCTCAACCGCCGCCTGGTGGCGTTTGGGGAGCCGGGCGTAGTCATGCACACGGAAAACCTGCTGCGCGTGTATGGAGGCAAACTCAAACCCGTGGACGGGCAGACCATGTTGAGTGTGGATGATTGTTGCGACGGCGAGCATGATTGATGGAAATCGCAAATCAAAAATCGTA
>JBBITE010000004.1:11985-18409 GCA_037440905.1 Anaerolineae bacterium
AAAATCGTACATCGAATGTCTTTTCTCCTTGAACCCCTCTCCTATGCTTTTATGCTGCGCGGCATGATGGCGGCCGTTTTGGTCGGTATTGTCTGCGCGGTGATCGGCACCTACGTCGTTTTGCGCGGCATGGCGTTCTTTGGCGATGCGCTTGCCCACACCATTTTGCCCGGCATTGCGCTGGGGTATCTCATCAGCGGCAGCGCAAGGGATGTGCTGTTCTGGTGGGCGCTGGTGACTGCCGTCCTTGCCGCGCTGGGGATCGGTGCATTGAGCAAAAATTCCCAGATCAAGGAGGACACCTCCATCGGCGTCATCTTTGCGGGGATGTTCGCTCTCGGCATCGCGCTAATTTCCACCGTCAAATCCTACGCCGTGGACCTGACCCACTTCCTCTTCGGCGACGTGCTCAGCGTTTCGTCTCACAGCCTGTGGTTGATTGTCATCTTTGGCGGTCTGGTCCTTTTGACGGTGTTTGCTTTTTACAAAGAGTTCATGGCGTTGTCCTTTGACCCGCTGCTTGCTGCCACCTTGCGCCTGCCGGTGGGAATGCTCAACAACCTGCTGCTAACCCTCATCGCCGTGACTGTGGCGGTCTCGCTGCAAACCGTCGGCGTGGCGTTGATGGTTGCCATGCTGGTCACCCCCGCCGCCACCGCTTACCTGCTCACGCACCGCCTGTCCACAATGATGGCGCTGGCGGCGGTCTTCGCTTCGCTTTCGGGCGTCATCGGTTTGTATCTTTCGTTTTACCTGAGCATTGCTTCCGGCGCGGCGATCGTATTGACGGCCACGGTGTTCTTTCTGCTTGCGTTTGGGTGGAAGAAACTCAAAGGCGCATAAAACTCTGTTGTGGAACTTGGCGGGGGATTCCCTCGTCCAAAGCGGGAACCATTTCATTCTCGGTTAGAATCTTCCCATGCACAAACATAACGCAACACTCGCGCTTCTTTTGTTGTTCATCCTCCTTCTTACCGCCTGTTCCTCCTCCGTCCCCGAAGCGCTTTCCGCTTCCGAAACGCCCATCTTTCCGACCGAAACCGCTTCCCCCACAGAGACTCCTCTCCCCACCGAAACGCCCACCGCCACCCCGCTGCCTCAACCAGCCCTCGAACGCCCGCAGTACGTGATGGACCTGCAGGTGAACTACACCACCAAAGCCGCCACGGTCAATCAATCCATCACCTACCCCAACTGGACGGGTGAAACCCTGACAAGCCTCGTCCTTGCGGTGCAGCCCAACCTGTGGAGCGGTGGATTCAGCCTCAAATCCCTCGCTGTTGATAACCAACCCATCACCAATTACCAATTAGAGAACTTAAGCCAGCGGCTTGAGATTCCCCTCCCCCGCCCCCTGCCCCCCGGCGGGACGGTCTCGCTCACCATGACCTACGGACTCATCCTGCCGCAAATGCAGGCGTACTCCAACCCCAACGAAATCCGCCCGCAAATCTACGGCTACTCTGAGCGCCAACTCAACCTCGTGGATTGGTATCCGTTCATTGTGCCGTACCAACCTGGCGAAGGCTGGATTTTACACAACCCCTGGTTCTACGGCGAGCATCTCGTGTACGATACCGCCGACTTCGACGTGACCGTCACCTTCACAGACGGCTCGACCCCGCAGATCGCCTCCTCCGGGGCAGAAGTGGCTTCGGGGTCACCGGCCAGCCGTCGGTTTAAGTTAGAAGCGGGGCGCACATTCGCCCTGTCCATCAGCACCTTGTACAAGGTCGCCCAGCGTCAGGTCGGCGATGTGACCGTCTTCGCTTACTATTTCGCGTTCTACGATGCGCCCGGCGAAGCCATGCTCCAGACGACCGTCGAAGCGCTGCAGGTCTTCATACAAAAATTCGGACCCTATCGCCACAAGACGATGACTGCCGTGCAGGGCGACTTCAACGACGGCATGGAATATTCGGCGTTCTACTTCATCAGCCGCGATTACTTCAACCTCTACGACAACACGCCCAAGAATTACCTCGTCATTATCGCCGCGCACGAGACCGCCCACCAATGGTGGTTCGATGCCGTTGCCGATGACCAGGCGCTCGAACCCTGGCTCGATGAAACGCTCTGCACCTACAGCGAGCGCATCTACTACGAAACCATTCACCCCGATCTCGTGGATTGGTGGTGGGGCTATCGCTATTTTGAGTTCCAGAAAGCAGGCTTTGTGGATACGCCCATTTATGAAGGCGGCGGTCAGCGCCCGTATTGGGACAAGACCTACCTGACCGGCGCGCGCTTCCTCGAAGACCTGCGTCAGCGCGTGGGCGATGAAATCTTCTTCACCTTCCTCAGGGACTATTACTCCCAGTTCGCCGGCAAACGCGCCACGACCGCCGATTTCTTCCGCGTCTTCCGCGAGAACTCCGCGGCGGATATTTCCGACCTGATGCAAAAGTATTTTCAGAAGACGTACTAATCCCGCTGGTTGAGTAGCGGGCGTATCGAAACCAGCATGTAAGCAAAGTATTTTTATTACTGGTGGTCTCGATATGCTGCTTCGCAGCACTCGACCACCGAGCAGGGAAAAATATTTTCATGCGACTTCCTCTTCGAGCAGCCTTTTTCTTCGTTTTGATTTTTCTCACCTCCTGCACCTTTTCCACGCCCACGCAGACGGTTCACCCCACGCTGATACTTGTCACCTCGAACCCCCACGCCTCTCCCACGCCGACGCCTTTTCAACCCTCCGACTCGAATTACATCCCCGTCAACGCCCCCACCCTTGCCTACACCTTCACCCCTCTCCCGCCAACCAACACTCCTCCGCCGACCCTAGAATTTACCGCCACGCCTCTCCCGTCTCCCACCGCCTCTCCCTTGCAAGCGCGGACGCAATACACGCTCTACGCCCTGCTCGATTATTACGGTCACCAACTTGCCGTGGATGAGACCGTTACTTACACCAACCAAACCGGCGTGGCGCTGAACGAACTGGTCATGGCGGTCGAACCGATGCATCGCGGCGGATTCAGCATGGAACACATTCTGCTCGATGGTAATCCGCTCAATTTCGACATCAGCAATCACCGCATGACGGTTTATCTGCCGCAGGCGCTCCAGCCAAGCGCGCGAGTCACGCTGGCGATGCGTTTTGGCATGACCCTCCCCGCCAAAATAAAAGACGACCCCTACGGCTACGATGTGGACCAGGTCAACCTGACCGACTGGTTCCCTTTCATCGTGCCATATAGAGACGGCTGGGTGTTGCACGATGACTCCTCCCTCGGCGAGCATCTTGTCTATGATGCGGCGGATTTCGAGGTCAACCTCAAGGTCACGGAGGGCAACATCGTCTTTGCGGCCAGCGGAGTGGCTGAACCGAACGGCGAATGGACGCGTTACCGCCTGTATGATGCGCGCACGTTTGCACTTTCAGCCAGCGACCAGTTGCGGGTGATGGATGCAACCGCGGGCGGGGCGGAGATCCGTTCCTACTATTACGCAGGATACGAGGAGCAGGCGCTGGCAATCCTGAATGCGGCGGTCCGCGCGGTGGATTTGTACTCCGTCAAATTTGCGCCGTATCCGTATGACAGCCTGAGCATTGTGCAGGCAGATTTGAACGACGGGCAGGAGTATGACGGGCTGGTGTTTTTGGCAACCAAGTTCTACAACGAGTACAACGGCTCGGCGCGCAGCAACCTGGTGACGATTGGCGTGCATGAGATCGCGCATCAATGGTGGTTTGGACTGGTGGGCAGCGACCAGGCGCTGGAACCCTGGCTCGACGAGGCGCTGTGTGTGTACAGCGAAGCCATTTTTTACAAATACATTTATCCCAATTCGCTCAACTGGTGGTGGCAGTTTCGGGTGAATTACTTCGGTCCCTCGGGATACGTGGATACGAGCGTGTACGAGGCGCCGACCTTCCGCGCCTATGTCAATGCGGCGTATCTCAACGGCGCGAATTTCCTCGAGGCGTTGAACTACCGCATGGGCGACGATGCCTTCTACGCCTTCTTGCAGGAGTATGCTGGGCGTTACGGGCGCGGTCACGCCACAGGGTATGATTTCTTCGCGGTGGCGAGGCAGAATACCACGGCGGATATTTCAGACCTGATTGCAGCATATTTCAAGGCTTCCTACTAAATGAACATCTGGGACTTCTCAACCCGCCTCACACGACGGTTATTGATCTGGTCAGCGTTGAGCATTCTTTTATCCTCGCTGACGGCTTTTCTTGCCCAGCCCCTCCTGCGCGGTCTCGCCATCCAATTCTTCGTCTGGGGCGTCATTGACGGCGCCATCGCCCTCTTCGGTGCACGGGCTTCGGCAGGCAAAAGAGCAAAGGTGAATGAAGCCGAACGCCGTCAGGTCGAGAAAATGGAGGTGCGCTGGCTGAGCCGTGTCCTGTGGATTAACACGGGTTTGGATGTCCTTTACGTTCTCGGCGGTTTCTGGCTGATGCAAACCTGGGGCATAGACAACCCCCTCTGGCGGGGGCACAGCATTGGAATCATGATTCAGGGCGGATTTCTGTTCTTTTTCGATCTCTTCCATGCGCTTGCCCTGCAAAACCTGCGAACAACCTGAAAAGTCACTGAGAGTTTTTTCGCATCCTTTCATCTCTGGTACAATCCCGCCTCGTTTTGGAGGACATACAACATGGAACTTGAACACAGCACCATCAAAACCAATAGCGTCAAACTCCACGTCGTGCAGGCGGGACCGCAAAGCGGCGCGCCGGTCATACTTTTGCATGGTTTCCCCGAATTTTGGTATGGGTGGCGCAAGCAGATACCGGCGCTGGCAGAGGCGGGCTGCCGCGTCATCGTTCCCGATCAGCGCGGTTACAACATGAGCGACAAGCCGAAAGGCGTGAAAAACTATGATGTATTTGCTCTGGTTGACGACATCCTCGGCTTGATTGACGCGCTGGAGTACGAAAAGGTTAATCTGGTAGGGCATGACTGGGGCGCAATAATCGCGTGGATGTTGGCGATTCTTCACCCCCAGCGCCTGCACCGGCTGGCCATCCTGAACGTTCCGCATCCGGCTGTGATGCGCCGCTTCCTGACGCGCGACCTCGAGCAGATTCGCCGCTCCTGGTATGTTTTCTTCTTCCAATTGCCCTGGCTTCCCGAACGTTTCATGTCCGCCAGGGATTGGCGCGGAGCGGTGAGCGCTTTGCGCGGCAGCGGCAAAATTCACACCTTCACCAGGGAGGATATTGCCAAGTATAAAGAAGCCTGGGCGCAGCCGGGCGCCATGACCGCCATGCTCAACTGGTATCGCGCGGTCATCCGTCACATGCCCAAACTGCCGAAAGAACCGCGCGTAAAGGTGCACACGCTCATGCTGTGGGGGATGAAAGATGTTGCCCTCAGTCACCGCATGGCGCGTCCCAGCATGGATTACGTGGACGACGGCAGCCTTATCTTCTTTCCCGAAGCCACCCACTGGGTCCAGCACGACGAGGCGGAGGCGGTCAATCATTACCTGCTCGATTTTCTCTTCGACAAGGCAAGCCAGATACCGCTCAAATAGATTGGCAGACTCTTCTGAACGGCATACAATAACCCCATGACTCTCTGGCGGCTTCTCCTCACCCCCCCTGCGCGCGGCGCGTGGAATATGGCGGTGGATGAATCGATCCTCGAACACGTTGAGCGCGGCGCATCTCTCCCGACCCTGCGCCTGTATGCCTGGTCTCCGCCCTGCCTCTCGCTGGGACATGCCCAGCCCTTTGCCGATGTGGACACAGCGCGCCTCAAAGCCCGCGGCTGGGAGGTCGTCCGCCGCGCGACGGGCGGGCGTGCCATTTTACATACCGACGAATTGACGTACTCCGTTATCGCGCCTGCCAATGAACCGCGCGTGGAAGGCAGCGTGCTGGAAAGTTACAACCGTCTCGCGCGCGGGTTGCTGCGAGCGGTAAAAAGCCTGGATGTTGCGGTAGAGATGAAAGAGGGGAAAGTCAACGGCGGCGGGACGCCTAATCCGGTCTGCTTTGAGGTGCCGTCTACGTATGAAATTACAGCAGGCGGAAAAAAACTCATCGGCTCGGCACAGGCGCGGCGCAAGGAAGGTGTGCTGCAACATGGTTCGCTGCCGTTGACCGGCGACCTGACGCGCATTTGTCAGGCGCTGGTTTTCAAGGACGAAGCAGCGCGGGAAGAGGCTGCAAGACGGCTGCTCGAACGGGCGGCGACGGTTGAATCGGTGTTGGGGCGCAGGGTCAGTTGGGAGAGGGCAGCGCAGGCTTTCGTCGAGGCGTTTGAAGCGGAGTTGGGATTAAGGTTCGAGCGGGGAGAGTTGTCTGACTCCGAATCCAGAAGGGCGGATGAATTGGTGCGGGAGAAATACGATCATCCCTCGTGGACGGAACGGGGTTAGGATCTATCCGAAAATTGATTTGCCTGCCCGTTTTGCAGGTTGAGCCGTCTTCAGGCGGCTTTGTTTGAGCAGCCCG
>JBBITE010000004.1:18509-112513 GCA_037440905.1 Anaerolineae bacterium
GCCTGCCCGTTTTGCAGGTTGAGCCGTCTTCAGGCGGCTTTGTTTGAGCAGCCCGGACGTTCACGTCTGGGCGGTGCTTCGGATAAGGTCTTAGGGTGTATATGCAAATTCTGGTTGTGGTCTGGGTACGGCGATGGTCGAGTAGCCCGTAAGGGCGTACTGAGACCCCGCCGCCTACTCGACCACCTTCAAAAGTATTTGCATACAGACCCTAGCCCTGATCACTGACAAAGATGGTGTTGGGAAAACCCAGCGCGGCGAAGAATTTGAGCAGGTAGGCTTCGGCGTTGATTTGCGCCTGTTCGAGAATGCCATCTTCGAGGGCGGCTTTGAGGATTTCCTGCTCCGCTTTTTGGCGCACGAGCGTTTCGAGGTTGGGGTCGGGTTTGGTTAGCAAGCCTGTGTCGCGGTCGTAGACATAGGATTTTTCGTTATCGAGGGTGGCGATGAAGATTTCGGCGGGTGGCAGGTTGACGGTGAGCACACCGTTCTCATAGCGCAGGTGTTCGGGACGGAGTTTTTCCATGTCTATGCCGGCGATGACCGTGCCATGCCCCACGAAAAGAATCTTATCCCCAAACAGCGTTTCGAACGTGCCTCCGCCGGTTTGCCCGGTGATGACCTTTTCCACGCTGTATTGGATGGTTTCGAGCCGCGCCAGGGCGCGGATTTCGTTGATGTAGGTGACCGGGTCGGGGATGATGGTGGGGGTGGGGTTGAGCAGGCTGGCAACCTGTGTTTGCAATGCCTGGTTTGCCTGGTTGACCTGCTGAAACGGTGCGGCTGCGGCTTGGGAGGCTTCGCGCACGGTCTGGACGATGAAATAGACTCCCGCTACCAGCACAATCAGAATCAAGATCGAGAACAGGCTGTTGTTTTTCATGCTCGTATTATAATCTCCGCAGGGCTTATGCATTCCCGCGCGGCAGAGATGTTTGTTGCAGCGTGTTGCATAAACCGTGCCATGGTATCTTCAACGTGAAATCCCGTTTCTTTGTTCCAGTCTTGATTGCCGTGGCGGCATGTTTAGTGGCAAGCTGCATGCCGCCGCGCCTTATTTCGGAACCCCCCGCAGCGGATTCCGTTCCGCTTGTGACGCCAGCGGTGGAGGAGACTCCGCTGCTGCCATCGGCAGAATTGGGGCTAGCAGAAAACCCCATCATTCTTGCCCTGCCGCCCTCGAGCGAGAGTTCGTCGGAGCAGGTCAATGCGGCGCGCGAGATCGCCGCCCAGTTCACCGAACGCACCGGCTATGTGGTGGTTGTCACTGCGCCCGAGTCGTATGCGGCGCTGGTGCAGGCGCTGGAGTTGGGCAATGCCCACATTGCGCTGCTCGACCCGCTTTCATATGCGCTTGCCTATCAAAAAGACCTGGTGCGGGCGCAGTTTGCAGTGGTGCGCGAGGATAAGATTGCTTATGGCACGCAATTCCTTGCGCCGCGGCGGGGCGGATTTAAACCGTACTTCAACGCGGAGATCGGAGTCAACACAGCGGATGCGGCGATAGCGCTGGCTCAGTTTGCCGATAAAAAGCCGTGCTGGAGTGATGAGAAGTCGCCCTCGGGCTATATCGTTCCGCTAGGGATGTTGAAGCAGGCTCAGGTCCAAACTCGACCCGCTGCGTTTGTGGGAGGTCAAACAACGGTGGTGCGGTCGTTGTATGCCGGCGGTATTTGCGATTTTGGAGCGGGGTACGTGGATGTGCGTAAATTCCCCTCGCTGGAAGATGCGATGCCCGATTTGTTCGAGCAGGTGCTGGTGATCTGGCGTTCCGAGGAGATGATCCCCTATGAGGTGGTGGCATTTTCGACAAGGATGCCGGAACCGATGCGCGCGCTCTTCCGCGACTTAATTCCCGCCATTCGGCAAACTGAGGCGGGATGGGCTGCATTTCACACGGCGTATGGCTTGGAAGAAGTTCAGACAGTGAGCGATGAAGACTTCCGCAATTTTCATACGTTTATGCAAGCGGCCGGCCTGGATTTGGCTGCCTTGCTGAGCGGGCGATAACCTTTTCTTAACAATCGGCACTTGCCATTATGCCAAAAGGGTTGTATTATCGTGCGGCGGAGAACCCTTTCATGGTTCAAAAAATAACTAATAAGGAGAAGAAGTCAAAATGAAGAAGTCACTCTATCTATTGTTTGCAGTGACGACGGTTTTTGCGCTGGCGCTTGCCGCCTGCGGACCGGCCGCCACCCCCACGGAGGAGCCGGCTGCACCGGCACCCGCCCCCACCAAAGCCCCTGAACCCACCAAAGCCCCCGAACCCACCGAAGCCCCCGCCCCGGAACTTGGTTCGCCCGAGAACCCGCTTATCATGGCGCTGGCTCCCTCCGCCACCACCCAGGAACTCCAGACCGGTGGTGAGGCGATTGCCGCCAAACTGAGCGAGATGACCGGCTACACCATCAAGACCGTTGTGCCGACCAACTACGCCGCGATGATCGAAGCCATGGGCGCCGGCCAGGCTCACATTGGCTGGCTTGCTCCCACCCAATACGTAGTGGCGCATGGCAAGGGCTATGCCGATGTGGCGCTTGCCACCATCCGCTTTGGCTCGGATCACTATGGTTTCCAGTTCGTTGCCAATGCTGAAGCAGGATTCACCTCCTATTATGATCCTGCCACCGGCAAATCCACCGCCGATGCCGCCACCGCCCTCGCCCAATTCGCCGACAAGAAACCCTGCTGGACTGACCCGCTCTCGTCCTCCGGCTACGTCCTTCCCTCCGGCGTGCTGGCGCAGAATGGCATCAAGGTAAAGACGGGTGCTTTCGTTCAGGGTCACCCCACCGTTATCAAATCCGTCTACCTCAGCCCCAAGGGTGAAATCTGTGACTTCGGCGCCACCTTCATTGACGCGCGCTCGAACGTTGTCAACGACTTCCCGGATGTCAATGACAAGGTCATCATCGTCTGGGTTTCCGAGCCGTTCATCCCGAACGACAACGTTTCCTACGCTGCCAGCGTCCCGGCGGATATGCGTGAGAAACTCACTCAGGCTCTGCTCGGCCTGGCTGACACCGAAGAAGGCCGCGCCCTGCTCAAGAGCGGCGGTTACAGCATCGAAGGTCTGAAGGTTGTGGACGATACGTTCTATGACGAGTATCGCCTCTACCTCGAAGCCTCCGGCATTGACCCGACCACGCTCTTCAAGTAAGCCATCTCGAAACCGAGAGGGAGGACAGTTTGTCCTCCCTCTTTTTTCACCCGTACCCCCCTCCGTCTCCCCCCATTTTCGGGGAAAATGGGGGGAGTGGCTCGAAGAGCCGAGGGGGGTAAACCGAGGCACCCATGCTCCAAATTCAAAACGTATCCAAAACCTACCCCAACGGCACGCAAGCGCTCAAAAACATTTCCTTCGATGTAAAAGACGGCGAGTTTCTGGTCGTCATCGGTCTCTCTGGTTCGGGCAAATCTACCCTGCTGCGCTGCATCAACCGCCTCATTGACCCGACGGAGGGCAAAATCATTTGGGACGGGGTGGACATCACCGCCGCGCCGCCCGCCGAATTGCGGAACATCCGCCGCAAAATCGGCATGGTCTTTCAGCAATTCAATCTGGTTAAACGCTCCAGCGTGATGACCAACGTCCTCTCCGGGCGGCTGGGATACGTCAATCCCTGGATGAGCCTGCTCGGCATTTGGTCCGCCGAAGAGAAGCAGCGCGCCCTCGAAGCGCTGGAGCGCGTGGGCATTGCCGATAAAGCCCACAACCGCGCCGACGCCCTCTCCGGCGGTCAGCAGCAGCGCGTGGGAATTGCCCGCGCCCTCATGCAGGACCCGAAACTGATTCTCGCCGATGAACCGGTTGCCAGCCTCGACCCGGTTCTCTCACACTCGATTCTGCAATACCTCGAACAACTCAACAAAGATGGGATCACCGTCATCTGTTCTCTGCACTTTTTAGACCTTGTTCATCGCTACGCTACGCGCGTGGTGGCGCTCAAAGACGGCGTGAAAGTCTTCGAAGGCACGGCGCAGGAGATTGACCGCGCCAAATTCAAGGAAATCTACGGCGAAGAGGCGCAGGAAGTCCGCGCGGCTTCGTTGTGAGAGGGGTGGGACATGCCGAGGGAAACAGCAAACAGCCATCCCGTCGCGCGAAGCGGACTCGCGTCTGTGTTCGTGCCGGGGCTGGGGCAATTCCTGCTGGGTGAGCGCACTCGCGGCGTCGGTATCCTGCTGGGGTTTCTGCTCCTTTTGGGAACAACCGCCTGGTATGGCGAGCCGCTCTGGTACGCCTCGCCGATTTTGATTTGGGTCTGGAATATTTGGGATGCGGTCAGCCTGGCAGGCGGACGGGTGCGCTCCATTCTGCTGCCGCTGGCTTTTGGGCTGGCAGCCGCCTACGGCATTGGCTGGCAGGTGGTGGAAATTGACTTCAGCAAAGCCAACGTTGACCGCGCCCTTGCCATTTTGCGCCCCATGGCGCAGCCCGATTTCGTGCAGCCGCGGCGCGAGGTCAATCAAATGTGGGTGCCGGTGCAGGTGCCTTGTTCCAGCGAGCCGCCCCTCGCCCGCCGCGAAGACGAGGGCAAAACCGCCTTTGTGATGCCCGATTGCGGCGGCGTGGGAGAATCGCTCATCGTCAGCGCCAGCGGCTTGTGGCCCAACGCCGAGACGAATATCTACTGGCAGAACCCCATCGGCAACCCGCTCATGCTCGGCGAGGGCGAAATCACCATGCTCACCCTCACCAGCGATGAAAACGGCGCCGTCACTGCCGCCATCCGCGTACCGTCCACCGCGCTGGTAGCGGCGCCCGACCCCACCCTGCCGCAGTTCCATCGCGTGTATTTCGAACAATACCGCCCTACCGGCGGCTATGAACTTTCCTTCATCGGCAACGAAGTGCTGAAAGGCGCGCTGGCGACCGTTTCGATGGCGTTGCTGGCGACCGGGCTGGCGATGCTCTTTGCCATTCCGCTTTCCTTTCTGGCGGCGCGCAACCTGATGGGCGGCAACCCCGTCACTTACGCCATCTATGTGGTGGTGCGCACCCTGCTCAACATCCTGCGCTCCATCGAGTCGCTCATCATCGCCATTATCTTCGTCGTCATCGTCGGGCTGGGACCCTTCGCCGGCATGTTGGCGCTCGCCCTGCACTCCGTGGCGGCGCTGGGCAAACTCTATTCCGAAGTCATCGAAGGCATAGACCCCGGCCCCATCGAAGCCATCCGCGCCACGGGCGCCAACTGGCTGCAGGTGGTGCGCTACGCGGTCATCCCGCAAATCGTGCCGCCCTTCACCGCCTTCACCATCTACCGCTGGGACATCAACGTGCGCTCCGCCACCGTCATCGGGCTGGTGGGCGGCGGCGGCATCGGCTTCCTGCTCATCGAACTCATCCGCGTCAACAACATGCGCGGCGTGAGCGCGGTCTTCATCGCCATCGCCTTCATCGTCATCGTGCTGGATTATGTCAGCGCCAAACTGCGCGAAAGGCTGGTGTGACATGCCCATCGCGCGCATCGTTCGCAACACCCTCATCACGGCGCTGGTCATTGCCGCCTTTGCCATCTCCCTGCGCGTCACCGAGGCTGATTTCCCGCGCCTGTTCCGCGACCTGCCCAAAGGCAGAGACCTGCTGACCGCCTTCCTCACGCCCGATGTCTTCACGCGCGAGGTGGAGACTCGCACCATCTCGATTGCCTTCCCCATCCCCTGCGGTTCGGCCCCGACCGAAAGCCTGCTCCCGTCCGAGGGGCCGCGTCTCCTCCCCAGCGTGGACTGCGCCGCGCCGCTCGAAACGTTCACCCTGCAAGGCTTCGAGCTGCAGCCCAACTCCGAAGTCGTCATCCGCTGGCGCCTGCCCGATGGCCGCACCATGACCGCCATCCGCACCCAGACCGATGCAAACGGCTACTTCACCTACGACGTGCAGGCGCGCCCCATCCAATCCAGCGTAGATGGCGTTCCCAGCCGCCTGGAGGTGGATACCCTCACCCCGGTCGGCGGGCTGAAGCCCAGCCAGGCGCTCAAAGATGTGATGGACAACATGTTCGTCACCATCTTCATGGCGCTGCTCTCCACCACCCTGGCAACGATCATCGCGGCGCCGCTCAGTTTTCTGGCAGCCAGCAACATCACCCGCAAGGGTTGTGTGGGAACGGTGGTGTATTACCTCTTCCGTTCCTTCTTCAACCTGATGCGCTCCTACGACCCGCTGGTGATGGCGACCGTCTTCGGCTTCTGGCTGAGTTTTGGTCCCTTCCCCGGCTTTCTGGCTCTCACGGTGGTCACCATTGCCTCGCTCGGCAAACTCTTCTCCGAAGCCGTCGAAAACATAGACCCCGGCCCCGTGGAGGCGCTCAATGCCACCGGCGCGCCGCCTCTGCACGCGGTGCGCTATGGCGTCGTCCCCCAAATCGTGCCGGATTTCATCTCCTACATCATCTACCACTGGGACATCAACGTCCGCATCTCCACCATCATCGGTTTTGTGGGCGGCGGCGGCATCGGCTACTACCTCAACCTGAGCATCAACGACTTCAAGTGGAATCAGGCCGGCACCGCCATCTGGGCAATCGTCATCGTCGTCTGGGCGATGGACTTCCTCAGCGCCGAGGTGCGCAAGCGGTTGACGTAACTTGCCCTTTCTAAAGTGACCTCTCCCCCGCATGCTGTTGGCGGGGGAGTCGCGGCTCAACCTCGCGAAGCCTGCCTGCGCAGACTCTCAAGTCAGCGAAGGCTGATTTCGTGATTGCCAGATGCGGTTTGAACTGCCAGCCATCGAGAACCGCGTAACATCAGTGACAAAGTGCTGATTGATTCTCGAAGGTTTGTGGGTTATAATTTTTTTAATCTGTTTTATAGGTTGATAATTGAGTTCGTTCCCTGCAGGGCTTACGCAGAACTTCGCGTAGAACGCGTTTCTCGGCGCGCTGTATGCGTAAACCCTGCATTTTTTTTCAAAACCGAGGAGGTGAGGCGTGGCAAGCGATTATCTGGAATCTTCCCAAAGCGATGCCGAAGAGATTGCCAAGACACTTCAGCAGGTGGATGTGTTGCTGGGGAACGAAAAACTCAACCAACTCTATGAGGGGGCGGCGGAACTGCGAAAAAATGTGCGCAAAATGCTGGTAAACATCAAAACGAACCTTGAGGCTCTGGGGAATCTTGAAAAGGAAGATCCGTTCAAAACCGACCCAACCCTGGCGAATCAGCGCTACAAATTGATCAAGCAAATCGAGACCACGAAGATTGATTTTGAATTTGATATTGTTCCCGCCCTCGAAAAACTGACCAGACAGGTGGTGGAAAAAAGCAAACAAAACCCGCCGGAACAGGTGGACGAGAAAGCCTTGCCGCCCCCTCCGCCCGGCGAGCGTTGGACAGTGCAAAAAGTTCTGGATTCTGCAAGTCAATTCGTGGAACAGGCTGCGCGCGCCGGCGCAATTTTTACCAAGGCATATACATTAGCAAAAGCCCTGGGTCTCGTATTGGGCATTCCCATTCCCTGATCTACCCCCGGAAGCGAGATTGTTATGTCCTCCAATTATGGTGTGATAAAGGGGTATCTCGAAAAGATGGAGAAGCTTTATAACTTCTTCTCTCATGATTCCGCCTTCACATCATCCAGCCTTGACTTGCCTTCTCCTCTGGACTTTACCCGCCAGGAAGTATTTCGCAACAAACTCAAAGAAAATATGACAAAGTTGCGTACCAGTATTTTCGGGCAGGAGGATGTTGACAAACGGGATGAATTTGGGACCAACCCCGTGCTTGCCGGTGAGCGCAAAAGATATATCGAAGATTCTTCTTCGGTATTGACCTACTGTCAAATCGAGCTTTTTCCGCTTGTACGCGATTTATATAATTACCTGTTAACCCAAAAAAGCACCGATTTACCCACAGACATTCTCTCCCGCCTGCGGGAGATATTGCCGGAAGAACAGACAGGCACTGTCATCACCCGACGAGGCGGCGAGGAAGCATCTCTACGGCCTTCCCCCGGCAGAGAGACCGAAGTATATAACCTTCAGAGCCCCTCACGGGAAAGAACCTCTGTAGATTTGATCAGCGTTGGGCGGGATTTGCTGGAGAAGATACGAAAACATCAAAGCAAGTTGGATGCCTATGTCAATGGTTACATCCGGTCGCGTGAGCAATGGGTGGCATGTAACGAAGCTCACATCAAATTGGATGACGGCAAAAAGAAAAGGCAGGATGTTTCCAGCGCCGATTACTGGAACGTTATCAAGAGCCATCTGGTCAAAGTCAAGATGACTGAAATCGTCCCCCGCTCGCTGGCTGATGAATTTGAAGAAGATGATATTTTCAAGGAAGCGCTGGGAAAGGTTTTTGAAGAGGTGGAGAAGATAGCCAAATCCCCCGATAGTTTCAGCCGCCTGGATATTGACCGTTCCATAGACAGCGCTTTGGGCGAAATGGATAAAGCAATTGCGGCTGCCGATCTGATCGCCAAGCAATGCAGGGAATCTGCACGTATTATCCTGGGAAAGATTGATGAATTGATTGACGAAATCTTCAAACACAACGAAGACCGGGCAAAAAGAGGAGCAGACGCAATTGAAACCCCAACCACTCTTGCCCCTTCTCATTCATTACAAACGAAGTCAATGCCTGCTGAGGGACATCGAGAACCCCCTCCAACCGCGCAAAGCAGGCAGATGCCTTCCTGATAACCCCTGAACCATTGTCTTGTACAAAGGAGAATGAACCAATGAACAATGTGACCCCTGCCCCTCTGCCGGAATGGGTTTCTGCCAGCATTGTATCCCTGCAGACCTTTCTTAAGTCCCACCCCGCTGCTGAACGCCACGTACGCGAAATTTTGGACAAGCGCCTTGCCCAAATAGACGGCGCCACATGGAAAGCCATCGTGGCGAGCCTGGATAATTATCTGGGCAAGGAGTGTACCGATCTGGTGATGAACGTAGCGCAGTCCAATCAGGCAAGCAACCTGCAGGATATACAGGATATTGCCCCGCACGACGTGATGAATTTTCTGCGCACCATCATCTCGCTGTATGGTCCCGAACTGACCAATGCCTATCTGGCTTCGAACCAACTCCCCAACAACTGGAAAATGTTCTATCGGGACGTTCATTACGATTACATCAACAAGCGCTCACATATCCGCGTCCGTCTGGAAAAATACAACGGGGATGAACCGTTCGTCGAAGGCGATGCGGATTCGATGCTTGAATTGACCATTTTCATGATGCAAACGCTTCTCTTCCTGCCAGTGCCCGATTTCATTAGCGAGTCAATGGCAGATCGGTTTATGGAGGAAGCGAATAAACTGATCCAATTTTTACGTCCGCCGGCCGCCGAGTCATCCGGCGAAGAATCCCAAACGAAGCCTGCCAAATAAATCGTCACACTCGAGAAGCAGGGCATAGCCAAGCCGACAGCGCACAGATGGAGCGCTGTCTCTTTTTTTATTAGTTTGGAATCGGTTATACTTCCGCACGCATAACTTATGACCGATCACATCCGTAACTTCTGCATCATTGCCCACGTGGATCACGGCAAGTCCACCCTTGCCGACCGCCTGCTGCAACTGACCGGCGCCATCTCCGAACGCGAGATGACCGAGCAGGTGCTCGACTCGATGGACCTCGAACGCGAAAAAGGCGTCACCATCAAAGCCTCTGCCGTGCGCATGTATTACACCGCCAAAGACGGGCAAAAATACGAAATCAATCTGATTGACACACCCGGTCACGTAGATTTCGGCTACGAAGTCAGCCGCGCCCTCAAAGCCTGCGAAGGCGCCGTGCTGGTGGTGGATGCCTCGCAGGGCATCGAAGCGCAAACCCTTGCCAATCTGTATCAGGCGCTCGAAGCCGATCTGACCATCATCCCCGTCATCAACAAAATTGACCTGCCCTCCGCCCGTCCCGACGAAGTGGCTGAAGATGTGGGCAGCCTGCTGGGGGTCCCGCCTGAATCGGTCATCCGCATCTCGGCAAAAGAAGGGCTCAACGTCGAGCAGGTGCTTGAAGCCATCGTCACCCGTGTCCCGCCTCCCAAAGATGCAGATGACGCCCCCCTGCGCGCGCTCGTCTTCGATTCGCATTACGATCCCTACAAGGGCGTCATTGCCTACGTGCGCGTCTTCGAAGGCTCGTTCAAAACGACCGACGTCCTGCGCCTCTTCGCCACCGGCGCCGATATGAAACCTGTGGAGATTGGCATCTTTGCCCCCGGCATGACGCCCGTCGAAAGGCTGGGCTCCGGGGAAGTGGGATACATTGCCACAGGCTTCAAAACCGTGCATGAATGCCGCGTGGGAGATACCATCACCAGCGCCGCGGCTCCCGCCTCCGACCCGCTGCCCGGTTACCGCCACCCCAAGCCGATGGTCTTCGCCGGCATCTACCCCGTGGAAGCCGATGACTATGCCGACCTGCGAGACGCGCTCGAAAAATTGCAGCTCAACGACGCCTCGCTCACCTATCAGCCCGAGACTTCGCAGGCGCTGGGATTTGGTTTTCGCGCCGGCTTTCTCGGTCTCTTTCACATGGAAATCATTCAGGAGCGCATCGAACGCGAATATGACCTGGATGTGCTGTTCACCGCTCCTTCCGTCGAATATCAGGTGCTGTTGATGGATGGCTCTGTCGTCCCGGTCGATTCCCCCGCCGAATTGCCGGACGAATCCAAAATCGTCGAAATCCGCGAACCGTGGATGACCATCGAAATTATCACCCCCACCGAATATTATGGTCCCATCATGGAACTGGTCACCAAACGGCGCGGCATCTTCAAAAAACAGGAATATCCCGCGCCGCACCGCGTCCAACTTGACTTTGAGATTCCTCTCTCTGAAATCATCGTGGACTTCTTCGACGACCTGAAATCGCGCACGCGCGGCTACGCCTCGCTCGATTACCAATTTCTCGAATACCGCCCGGACGAACTTCAAAAACTGGAAATCCTGGTCAATGGCGAGCCTGTAGATGCGCTGGCAACCATCGTTCACAAAAAGGATGCCTACCACAAAGGTCAACGCCTCATCACCAAATTGAAAGACCTGATCCCCCGCCAGTTGTTCGATGTGGCGGTTCAAGCCGCTGCAGGCGGGCGCATCATTTCACGCGCCAACGTCAAAGCCGCGCGCAAAGATGTGCTGGCAAAATGCTACGGCGGCGACATCACCCGTAAAAAGAAACTGCTCGAGAAACAAAAGAAGGGTAAAAAACGTTTGAAGATGGTCGGCAATGTGGAAATCCCGCAGGAAGCCTTCATGGCCGTCTTGAAACTCGATGAAGAATAACACATTCACCACGAAGGACATGCAGCGCACGAAAGTTGGAAGAGCAAGAGGTGAAAAGCATCTTCCAGGGATTTTCGTGTATCTGGTGGCGTTTGTGGTTAAAAAAGAGGAATAATCATGAAAGAGTGGAAACGCTGGCTTCCCGGAGCCGTCATCAGTATCGGCCTCATCATTGCCATCCTTTCGGTGGTAGATTTGAAAGCCATGGTGACCGCCATCCGCAACGCGGACTATGTGCGTCTCTCCATTGGGCTGGCAATCGGTTTCGTCTGGATGGCAATACGCGGCATGGTGTGGTGGACTCTCCTGCGCAACCGCGGCGCCTTTAGAGATGTATTCTGGTCACTGAGCGCGGGCTATTTGCTGAACAATGTCCTGCCTTTCCGCCTCGGTGAATTGGGGCGCGCCTTCCTGCTCAGCCGCAAAACCGACCTGAAATTCATGGAAATCCTGCCGACGGTGGTCATCGAACGCGTGGTGGATTTGGGCTTTTCGGCGGCGCTGCTGCTGGCTTCGCTGCCTTTCGTCGTCAACGTGGAAGGAGCCGACCGTGCAGCGTACATCGTTGGGGCGGTGGTGGTGGCGGGGCTGCTCGCCATGTACGTGCTGGCGCGCACCCATCAATGGGCGCTCGATCTCTTCCACAAACTCAGTGCGCGCTGGCCCCTTTTGCAGCGCGTGGGCGGAAGTTTCCTCGAGTCGTTCTTTGCCGGGCTGAGCGTCCTTACCGACGGCTGGCTCTTCCTGCGCTTTCTTTTCTGGATGTCGGTCAACTGGGGGACTGCCATCGTTTCGTATTACTTCATCATCTCGTCGTTCTTCCCCGAGGCAAACGCGGTTTGGGCGATGTTTGGGCTGGGCATGGCGGCTTTCGGCGGGGCAATTCCCTCGCTGCCGGGCGCCGTTGGCACCTTTGAGGGCGTTTACACCTATGCCATGACCGTCCTCTCCGGGGACGAATCGACTTCCTTTGCGGTGGCGCTGACCACCCGCTTTTACAACTATCTCAACAGCATGGTGCTGGGCGCCATCGGTCTGTCCATTCAGGGGCAAACCCTCTCCGGGGTGTACCAGCAATTGATGAATTTGAGGAACAAGCAGAGCAATGACTAAAAACTACCTTATCACCGGCGGGGCGGGATTCATCGGTTCGAACTACGCCCACAGGCTGATTCAACGCCATGAACATGTCACCATCTTCGACAACCTCTCCCGCGCCGGCGCGCAGCGCAACGTGGATTGGTTGAAGAGTCAGTTTGGGGAAGACGCCTTCCGCCTCATCGTCGGAGATGTGCGAAGCGCCAGCCAAATTGCAGAAGCGGCACGGGAGGCGGATGTCATCGTCCATTTAGCGGGGCAGGTCGCAGTGACGACTTCCGTCACAAACCCCAGAGAAGATTTCGAGGCGAACGCCCTGGGGACGTTCAATGCGCTCGAAGCCGCCCGCCTTTCGGGGCGCGACCCGGTGTTCATTTACGCTTCCACCAATAAGGTCTATGGCGGCATGGAAGATGTAAAGGTGACCGAGGAGGCGACCCGCTGGCGCTACGTCGAACTGGAACATGGCTGCCCCGAAACACAGCCGATTGATTTTCATTCCCCCTATGGCTGCAGCAAGGGCGCCGGCGATCAGTACGTGCGCGATTATGCGCGCATTTACGGGCTGCGGTCTGTCGTCTTTCGTCAGAGTTGCATTTACGGACCGCGTCAATTCGGCATCGAAGACCAGGGCTGGCTGGCGTGGATGATCATTGCCGCCGTGACCGGACGCCAGATCACGATCTACGGCGACGGCAAACAGGTGCGCGATGTGCTGCACGTGGACGACCTGTTGAACGCCTACGATGCCGCCATCGAAAAGATCGAGATTGCAAAAGGACAGATTTACAACATGGGCGGCGGCGCGCGCAATGTGATGGCGGTCTGGGCGGAGTTTGGTCCCCTCCTTGAGCGCTTGCTGGGCAGAAAAATCGAAGTTGCCTATGCCGACTGGCGCCCCGGCGACCAGCGCGTCTTCTATGCCGATACGCGCAAGGCAAAGCGCGAACTTGGCTGGGAGCCCCGCATTTCGCTGGAAGAGGGAATTGCGATGCTGGTGCAATGGGTGAAGGAAAACCGCGAGTTGTTTTAGAGATTGTTTCTTATAGACTTTCTCAGTAAGCAAAAAACGTCCCGAAGGTTGTTACCTACTCGAAAACAAACCTTCGGGACGGTGTCTGTCCGTTATTTCCGATGGGGGGGGAAGACTATTCCTGCCCCCCGCTCAACTGCTTCAACTTGATAAACAACTCTCTCCATTGAATCTTGGAAACGCCAAGTTTCTGGCGGATCTTGTCCGGCTCCTCGCCGGCGCGATAGTCATTCAACGCGCACGTCCAGCGGCACATATCGAAGGAGAGATGTTTTTTCAACCCGGCTTCGTTGCCGATGTCTTCCAGCAGGTACTCTAACCTGCGCGGCGACCAGGGGAAAAGTTTCTCCTGAGGGTTGTATTGGGCAAGGTATTCCTGATAGACGGGAATCCAATCTTCGGGCAGAGGCAGTTTCCGTTCCTTGTAGCGATTCGCCGGCGTGGGATATTTGATGAAAATCTGCGGCCCGGTGGGGGCATCCAGTTCGACATGTTCGAGGCGGAGACCCAGCGTCTCGCTCTTTTTGATGCCGGTGGTGAGCAGGAGATAGACCAGCGCATACGGACGGGCATCGGGTTTGGCGGCGCGGCGGTGACGGTCTGCCACAAGCAGCACATCGTCGTACTCGCGCGGCGTCAACACCAGCGGCAGGGGACTGATCGCCGGGCGCTGGGGGATTTTCTCGGCGGGGTCAACGGTCAGCACGCCGTATTGACTCAGCCAGCGAAACAGCGCTTTGACCGAGGTGATGCGCCGCGCCAGCGTTTTGGGGCTGCACGGCACATCGCGTTCTTTTTCCATCCAATCGAAGAAACGAGTAAGGTCTTTGGTGGTGATTTTGCCAAGCACAATCCCTTCAGGGAGAAAGGAGGCAAGCAGGCGCACGTCCGAAAGGAAGGCTTTGAGGGTGTTTGGCGAGCGCCCCTGGTCTGCGAGGAACATCTCCCACGAGTGGATGGCGGAAGCAAGGGGAGTATTTTGAGTTAGATGTGAAGTCATTTTGTTTTCAGGCATGGCTTCTCCTGCTTCGTATAGTTTAGCGGTAAAAACAGGCGGTGTCAACGTTTGCGCCTGGCAGCGTTAGCCTGTCCTGGCGGAGAGTTCAGGGAGAAGGCTGCCCACGCACTATGGGCAATCATCAGGTTCCGTTATTCCGTCAACTTTTCGGGGCGGAAGCACGGCTGATAGTCATACCCCAGGATCAAGAGAAAATGGGCGGAAGCGTTCGGCTCCGGTGCAGAGATGAGGCTGCCCGGCAGCATGCCCATCACGCTCAGGATGTTACTGCTCACGGAGCGATCCTGCGCGGCGGATTTGTCTATGAGGACCGAGTAGGCGTAGTCCTGCCGGTCGGAAGGGACGATGCGGGTTTCATAACCGGCGTAGTTGAGGCGGCTGGAGGCGAGGGTCTCGTAGCCGGGAATGGTGGTGCCATTCATGACCTCGATGAGGAACGACTGCCGCTGCACCGTGCGCACCGAAGGAGAGAGGGCTTCGGCAAGCAGTTGCGAGAGCAGTTCCTGGTTGGGCGAGAGCACATACGCTCCCCCGCTGGTAATCCATGAGGTAACGTAGGGCGGGCGGATGTAATAACTGCGGATGTCGGCGTTGGTTAGTTTGGGGGCGTACAGGGCAAGTTGCAGC
Organism: Anaerolineae bacterium; assembly: GCA_037440905.1. Classification (GTDB taxonomy): domain Bacteria; phylum Chloroflexota; class Anaerolineae; order Anaerolineales; family Villigracilaceae; genus Defluviilinea. The sequence goes on from JBBITE010000004.1 coordinate 33,540, forward strand.
AGGTCGCCCAAGCCGAGGTCGGTTTCGACCGAGTCTCTGAGGTCGCTGTAAAGTTCGGGGAGGCGGGTCAGCGTTCCCGCTTGAAGCGCCTGCGAAAAGAGGGCGCGCAGCACTTCCTGCTGGCGGCGTCCGCGGTCGAAGTCGCTGGATTTTTGCCGCGAGCGGGCATACCAGAGGGCGAGGTCGCCGTCCATGTGGACGACGCCGGGATTGACGGTGTAGAGGAACCAGTTCTTTTCGTTTTCAGGGTTGTAACTGGGGTCTATCAGTTTCCAGTCGGTATAGGGGCAGGAGACTGGAACATCCACGCCGCCGAGCGTATCCACAATTTTGCGGAAGCCGTCGAAGTCCACCATGGCGGTATGGTCTATGCGGATGCCGAGATTGTAGAGGATGGTGTCTTTGAGCAAGCCCGGCCCGCCGCCGGGGTAGCCGACGGAAATACCGTGTTGATACGCCGTATTGATGCGGTTGTTTTCCCAGCCGGGGATCGAAACCCACAGGTCGCGCGGGATGGAGATGAGCGAAACCTGCCCTTCCTGCGGGCGCAGGATGGCAACGATGAGGGTATCGGTGCGGAAGGATGTGCCGGAGCGTTTATCGGAGCCGATGAGCAGGAAGTTGACGGTCTCGTGGCCGTTGGTGAAGGATGGGTCAATGGTGGGGAGCGGCGCAACGGTGTTGATGAGGAAGTTCGGGTCAAGCGTCGGGACCTCGGTCTGAGTCGGCAAAGGAGGCGGAGCGGCCGGGGAGGAGGAATCAGCCAGCGGCGGGGAAAGAAGCGTTCCGGTCGGCGTCCAGGGGATGGGCAGGAAGGGGGTGGGCGTGGGGGTCGGGTTGGGAGCAGAGGTCACAAGCAGAAAGGCAGGGGCTTGTGAGACAACCGGGGCGTTGGCGCCGCAGGCGGAAAGCAGAAAGACGGCGAGGAGGACGAGCCGCTGGAGAAATTTCATTGGGAGGGAGTGGAAGAGGGGAAGGGGGTAATGGAGGGCGTAGGCGAAGGGGTGAAGGTGGGGGTGCCGAAGTCGGGGGTGATGGTGGGGGTGGAGGTCTCTGTGGAGGGCAGTAAGGTGTTTGTGCTGAGCGGTGTAGCAGTGAAAGCGGGGGTGCTGGTGGGAACATTCGGCACCCAAAGCGCCTGCCCCACATGGATGAGGGTGGAGGTGCCCATGCAGTTGGCAGATTGAAGCAGCGCCACGGTGGTGCGGTAGAGCAGGGAGATGCGATAGAGGTTTTCGCCGGGTTTGACGAGGTGGGTCTTCACCCAGCCGGGCGGCGGACCGCAGGGGATGACGGTAACCGTGGGAACGGGTGGGACGTAAAGAGTGGTTCCCGCTGCCGGGGGCAGGTTGTTGAGGCAGTTAGCCTGGTTGAGGCTTTCGGCGGTGGTTTTGTAGCGTTCGGCGATGGTGTAGAGGGTGTCGGCTGCGCCGACAGTGACAGGCACCCAGCCAGGCGGGATGATGCAGACGGTTTGGATCGTGGCGGTAGGAGCCGGAGCAAGGGTATTCGTAGGAAGAGTAAGCGGAGAAGTGGGGGAAGGAAGCGGCGATGCGAACTCGACGGCAAAGGTGGTGGGCAAGGGCGAAGGGGTGGGCGGGATGGAAGGAGCAAAGGTCTCTGCCAGAGAGAGGGAGATGCCGCCGATGACCAGCAGGATGGAAACGACGGCAATCAAGAATCCGCCGCCCATCTGGCGCAGGGCTTTCATGTCAACCCTCCGTGTGGGGTTTTCCTGTCGCTACGGGCAGGAGCACGCTGAAGGTGGAGCCGACTCCGGCCTGGGTATCCACCCAAATGCGCCCGTTTTGGGCTTCGGTGAGGGTTTTGGCAATCGAGAGCCCAACGCCGGTATCGCCAACGCCCTGGATGAGGACATTGTCGGCGCGGTAGAGGCGGGTAAAGACACGCGGCAGGTCTTCGGGTGGGATGCCGCCGCCGGTATCCGAAACCTGGATCAAGACGTAGTCTTTGCCGCCTTCGGAGTGGGTCTTGACGCGGAGGTGGACGGTGCCTTCGTTGGGCGAGGCGGCGCCGGCGTTTTGCAGGAGGTGAATCAAAATCTGCTGCAGGGCTTCGCGGTCGGCGTAGATGGGTTCGAGTTTTTTGGGCAGGTCGAGGTGAATGGAGATGTTTTTCTCGCGCACCTGACTGCTGGTGTAGGACATGGCGTTATCTATGATGAGGTCGAGGTCCACCGGTTCGGGTTTGAGGTCATCGAGGCCGGTTTCGAGGGTGGTAATCTGGATCAGGTCGTTGATGAGGTTGGAGATGCGTTCTGTGGAGGCTTTGATGCGTTCGACGAATTTACGCTGCAAGGCGCCGAGGATGCCAACGGATTCGCCCAGCAGCAGGTCGGTGTAGCCCACGATGGACGACATGGGCTGACGAAGTTCCTGAGCAATGGAGGCAATGACTTCCGCCTGCTCAGTGGCGCGGGCAGCGGAGACGCCTTTTTCCGCCTGCACGAGGCGCATGTTGGCTTCGGCAAGCAGGTTTTGCAGGCGGGCAACTTCCTTGAGGGTGGCACGCAGTTCGGCTTCGATCTGAGCATCGGCTCTGGGAGATGTCTTGATGTTTTGAGCGGCGCGCAGGGATTCGTTCTCGGCTTTGAGTTTTTCGATGACCTTTTGCGCTTCTTCCTGCATACGGGTCAATTCGGCCAGACTTTCAGCCTGGGCAAGCCCCTGCTGCGCCTCGGTGCGGATGGTTTCGATTTGCTGCAATAGGTCTGCGTTGCGTTTTTCGAGTTCGGCAATGCGCGCCTGCGCCGCTTCGAGGTCCTGGGTAATGCGCTCGGATTTATGCTCGAGGGCGCTGATTCTCTGCCCGCGCTGGATGACGGGAACTAATGATGCGGCAATGTTGGAGAGGAAAGCCTGGTCTTCGGCGCTCCACACGCGGTTGGAATAAGGGGAAAGCACGAGTAAGCCGCCGATGACATCTTTCTCCGGGGTGATGATGGGAACGCTCATGATATGCCCCGGGGTATTGAGTCCCAGCATGGCGCTCAAGCCTTTGATATCTGCCGAGGTGCTGCTGGACGGAAGCCGCAAGGGACGCCCGCGCTGGATGGAATTCGTCAGCATGGGAATCATATTCTTGTTGAGGCTTCCGCCTTCCACCGGTTCTTCGCGGATGAGGTCGTAGCCGCTGGCAATATGGAGCTGGTTGTTGTTGTCGGTGAGGTAAATGAGGAAGGCGAGGTCGGCAAGCAGGGTTTGGGCGATGGCGCGGGTGATGGACTGGCTTAATTTGTCCACGCTGGTTTCGGCGGCGAGCACCAGCAAGGCGTGGAAGGTCTTCGGGTCGGTGCTGTAGCGCCGCCGTTCTTCGGAGGGGGCGGTGGGCTTGATGGCGGTACGCACCGGCGCCGGCGCCGGGAAACGCTGCGAAAGCGTCATCAAAACGGGATACGCCGCCATGTATGCCAGGCGGACGGCGCCCGGAAAGTCGCCTTCGGTGCGCCCGAAAATGAGGTGCAGCAGATGTCCCGCAAAGGCAAGCAGGAAGACCGCCATGCCGTTCCCCCATCCGTTCGGGCGGCGGACGAGGAGCATGAACAAGCCAAAGAGCGCCATGGCGAGGCTTCCAATTTGCCAGTAACTATCGAAAAAGTTGAGGTTATAGGGGATGGATGGATTCTGAGAATAAGAGATGAGGCTTACAGCAAACGCCGCCGCCGCCAACAGGCTGAACAGCGCCGCAACCGTATCGGCGGCCCGGCTGGGTTCGGGGAAAGTCCACAGCCAAATCAGCCAGACGAGCGCAAAGAGCGTCAGCGCGCGGTCTACCGGCGGGAGGAACAAGCGCAGGTTGATAAACCCTTCATTGCCCAGAATGCTCAACACAAAGAGCACAATCTGCGCCAAAAACAGGAAACTCAAACCAAAGACCGTGCGGCGCGCCTGAGGAAACCCGCTTGCCCGCAGGTGAAAAATGGAAGACTGAAGGGCGCTGACGATGGAAAAGACCAACACCAGATGGTAAATGACGCTCCCTGTGGGTTGGGTGAAGAGATCGAACATTTGGACGAGGGAATTGACCATGGGCAAAAGCGATTATACTGCCACTTGCGGTAAAGCGTCCGACGGTTATGTTACGTTTTCACTACAAAATTCGAGCGGGGAGACCACCACTCACCCTCTCCGGGCGTATAATCGCCCAATTCGAGAGGACACATCCATGACAGACATTTTAATAAAATCCGCCCGCAAAATCACAATCGTTTTATTCATCACGCAAAGTCTGGTTTCCGCAGGCAATATCGCCTCGGCAACGGTAAACCCAATTGTAGGTTCGCTGCTGGGCGGCAGCGATTATTGGACCGGCGTACCGACTGCCGTCTATCTGCTTGGTTCGGCGTTTGCCGCCTCTGCCTGGGGCTACATCATGGACGCGCTCGGCAGACGCAATGGGATTTTGCTCGGTCTGTTCGCCGGAATGCTCGGCAACGGCTTGATTGTTCTTGCGATTCGTACACAAACCATGTTGATGCTTTTGGCGGGCATGGTTCTGGTGGGGGCAACCAATGCGGCGGTGGTGCTGGCACGTTTTGCCGCCGGCGAGGTAAACCCTCCAGAGCGGCGCGGAGGCGCAATCTCGCTGGTGGTGTGGGGAGGCACCTTCGGCGCAGTCTTCGGTCCAATGCTGGTAGCGCCCACGGGAAGGCTGGTGAGCAGCTTCGGTTTCAACGAACTTTCAGGTCCCTACCTTGCCGCGCTGGTTTTACTCATCGTGGTCTTCCTGCTCATCTTTGGCGGTTTGCGCCCCGACCCGGGCGAACTGGGGAAAAAGATCGCCGAACTTTACCCCTCCGCCGCCACGGCAGGACAGTTACGCCCTGTGCGTGAAATCTTCCGTCAGCCCGCAGCGCTGACAGCCGTGACCGCGATGGTGCTGGGGCAGGTGGTGATGGTAGCCATCATGGTCATCACCTCCCGCCACATGAACCGCCATCAACATGGCTTGACCGACATCGCTCACGTCATTCAGGCGCACACCATCGGCATGTATGCGTTTTCGGTCATCTCAGGGCGCCTTTCCGATAAATGGGGGCGCGGAGTGGTCATCCTGGCTGGCGCGATAATGCTGCTGCTGGCATGCGTCACAGCGCCGCTTTCGCCAGATGTGCTGCCGCTGGCGGTCTCGCTGTTCTTTTTGGGGCTCGGCTGGAATTTTTGTTTTGTGGGCGGCTCGGCTTTGCTCGCCGATCAACTTTCGCCGCTGGAACGCTCGCGCACGCAGGGCATGAACGACCTGATGGTGGGTCTTGCCTCGGCGGCCGGCAGTTTGGGGAGCGGAATCGTTTTCGCGGCATCCAGTTACACGGTCATTTCGCTGGCAGCGGGGGGCGTTGCGCTCATACCGCTGTGGATGGCGCTGACCTGGGTGAGAAAAAAGCCGGCAAGCGTTCCCGCCTGAAAAAAAACATCCCGCGCGGCGAGCAGCCGGCGGGATGTTTTCATCCCTCACTTTCGTATCATCGTCAACAACATCTTGAAGCGTGTGAGGGCGCGCACGGCATGCGGCTCGTTGGCAGGCATGATGATGGCATCGCCGCTCCTCAAATGGAACGGTTTGCCCGAAATGCGAACCTCCGCCTCACCCTCCAGCACATGCACCAGCGCATCGAAGGGCGCGGTGTGTTCGCTGAGTTCCTGATCCTGGTCGAAGGCAAAGAGCGTGACATTGCCCGCTTCGGCTTTTGTGATTTGCCGGCTGACGACGGAACCTTCGTGATAGGTCACCAGGTCTGCCAGAGGCAACACTTCAGAAACAGGCGCAGTGGACATTACTTCACCTCGATACGATAGTCAGCAGGGATAGTGGTAAACCGCGTCGTGCCGGCCACAATCAGAATCGCTTCATCGCCGGGCTTGAGAGAAAGCGGGATTTCAGCCGTCTGATGGGGCGTGAGCGGGATGTCGGTCACGGTGGTGGAATCGCTTTTGAGGATGAGGGACAGGCGGAAGGTCTGAGGCAGAACGTTTTGGATGCGGGCAAAGCCCTCCGCAACCCAGCCGCCGTCGTCCGCTTCAAAATCGGACCGATAGCCGGCTGCCTCCACCCGAACATCATCCAGCAACAAGCCTTCTCCGTTGACCGCCGCGTCGGTGATGTATTCGAAGCGCAGAAAAACCTTTTGCCCGGCAAATTTGGAAAGGTCAACTGTCTCTTCGATCCAGCCGCGGCTTTTGCCGGTGTAGCCCCAGCCGTAGGCATTGCCGGAGGGGTTGTAATCGGTGCCGGAGGGGGGTTTGAGAATTTCCCAGGTCTGCCCGTCGGTGGAGGCTTCGAGGTAGAGATAGTCCCAGTCTTCCTCGATGTCGTACCACGTCCAATAACTGATGGCGATGGGCGCGCTGATGCCGCTGAAATCGAACTCGCGCGTGAGCGTCATATTCGACTCATCGCCCTTGTTCGACCAGAAGGCATATTGACCCGAATGCACCTCGGCAGGCAGCAAGGGAATGGAGGTGGAGCCGCTAAAGGTCAGCGTGTACGAACCGCTGCAGGAGATGTTGATGTAATCCATGCCATACTGGTTGACGGTGAACTCCAACGGAGCCTGCGGGCAGGAAGTAATCACCTCGGTGTTGGAGGTACGCGGCGCATTGGGATAGTTGTTAAAGGTGTAACGCCCGTCGCCGATTTTGCCGTCTTTGAGGTAAAGCGCCGCCGCCCAATCCATAAAGACATCGTCGGCGGTCATCAGCCTGCCACGCACGGGGTCGCTGATTTGGAGGTCGGCGAGGGTATCGTCCACGCTGGAGATGGAGTTTTCGGGGTTTTCGTTGAGCGCCTGGGTGGCTTTTTCGCCGAAGCGGTCTAGGAAATAGGTGAAGAAGAGGAAGGCTTGCCCATAGTGGCTTCCGTTGTCGGCGGCGCTGTTGTTCCAGGTGGTGAGTTGCAAATCGGGGTCGAGGGTGTAGAACCAGTCTTTGCCGCCCACTTCGTAGCCGTTGAGGAAAACACCCAGTTCGGCAAACCCTTCGCTCAGCCAGGAAACATCGTTGCGGTCAGAGGGAAATTGAATCATGTGAACGAATTCATGCGCCAGCACTCCATAGGTATATTCATCGCGCAAATCCTGGGTGGCGCTGAGCATGTAGGTCTCATGCGCGTTGGAAAATTCCTTGACGAGAGGATGGAAGGAATCGGAGGAGTTGAAGTAGCCGGCGACGCTGCTCCCCAGTCCGTCGGCATAGATGACATAGATGTGAGGGTCACCGTCTATGCCGGGGTTGAATTCTTCGCCGAAGAATTCGCGGTTGGTGGGATAAATTTTATTCTCGAAGGTATCCATCAGGCGTTTGACATCGGCTTCGCGGTACTTCGTGCCTTCCTCCGCCCAGAAGTAGGAATGGGGCGTAATGTACACCAGCCGCGCGGTGATGCGGCGGTGTTGAGCGGTATCGCTGTTGCTGACCCAAAACTGTTCGGTATCGCCCACTTTGTAGGTTTTGGCTGGAACGGTGCGCGGAACGTCGCACACGCCCTTCAAGCGGCAGGCAAGTTCATAGGGGTCATTTTCCGGCACGAGGGTCTGGTTCAACACATCGAGCGTGTAGGATGTGACATTCTCCTCTGGGGCAGGGGTGGCAGAAGAGGGCGAAGTGAGGGTAGGAACAGAAAAGGTGGGCATCTCGGTGGACGGCGAGGGGGTGAAAGTATCCCCCGCCGGCACAGGGCGGGCTGCCTGATAGATGATGTATCCTGCTGCAAGGATCACGCTGCAGGCGCAGCACAGTAAAAGGGCAACAATGCCAGCGACAACTTTTGGGACAATAGAAGACGACTCAGAATTTGATTGCATAGGGGGGCTCCTCGGTGAATTGCGCGCTATGATAACCCGATTCAGCGAAAACCGCAGTAGGACATGTTGGGCATTCGTGACGGGTCAAAAGTGGATGTTGAACGGGTGCAAAAAACTCACCAGCGCGGCAACAGGGATGGCAAATACGAAAGGCAGGATAATCGCCAGGAGATAGGTCCACCATTTTGGCTTATTATTCGCTTCCCTGTCAGAGCGAAGGCTGTAAGCGGGCAGCCAAACCATCAGCCCATAGACGAAAATCCAGAACGGCGCCTGTGCGATGTTGAAACTCCCCGAAAATTGCGCTTCAGCCAGAAAGCCCGTGAAACCGAAGAGTAGAAACACCTCGGCGGGGGAAAAATCCCAGCGCGAGAGCATCCACGCCCAGCCAATGAACATGGGAACGAAGACGACGACGCTGTGCAGGGCAATCACATCGAAGTAATTGGTGGAGGCTGTGATATACGCCGCGCCGATGGGAACGCCAAAGAGCGGCGCGAGATTGGTCATCGAGACGGTAACCGCCTCCTCGGTCATGGCAAGAAGCGTGCAAAAGAGGACGAAGGTCACCTTCCACGGCAGGCGGATTCTCAGCACAAAGGCGCGGATACGTTCGCGCATCGTCCACATCAGCGCGCCGCCGAGAACGATCCAAAGAAGCACGAGTCCCGTGCCCATGAAGATCACGGCACGGTCATTCGGCGGCATGAAGAAAATGGCGATGAGCAGGATAAAGAGGGTCGAGAGGATCGTCCACGCTGCGAGAAATTTGACGATACCGCCAAGGGAGAGTGAGCGCTTCATTCAAAACAAAACAGAAACCAGGTTCCGGGGGAAACCTGGTTTCTGTGATTCACGCAGAGACCGCTTCTTTCTTCTGCCGCTTGGGGGCGGCGGCTTGGCTGGCGGTAAAGACGAGGGTATTCTTTTCGGGGTCCACGTCCACCCGCACGGCGGCGCCGTCTTTGAATTTGCCAGCCAGCAGTTCCAGCGAAAGCGGGCTTTCGACGTATTTTTGGATTGCCCGCCGCAAGGGACGCGCGCCGAAGGCCGGGTCGTACCCTTCTTTTGCCAGCCATTTGCGCGCCGCATCGGTCAGTTCGACGGTGATGTTGTGTTCGTTCAGGCGGTCTTGCACTTCTTTCATTTGCAAGACGACGATCTCTTCCATTTGTTCGATGGAGAGCGGCGAGAACATGATGATTTCGTCAATGCGGTTGAGGAATTCCGGGCGGAAGGCGCTCTTGAGCGCTTTTTCGATCTTGGCATGCGCCTCGCGTTCTTCATCCGTGGCTTTTGATTGGACAAAGCCCAGGGCGCCGCCTTTTCTTACGTATTCGGTGCCCAGGTTCGAGGTCATGATGAGAACCGTGTTGCGGAAGTCCACCACGTTGCCCTGTCCGTCGGTCATGTGACCGTCATCCAGAATTTGCAGCAAGGCGTTCCAAACTTCGGGATGCGCCTTTTCGATTTCATCGAAGAGGATGACGCGATACGGGCGGCGGCGGACCGCTTCGGTCAGTTGACCGCCTTCCTCGTAGCCAACGTAGCCGGGCGGCGCGCCGAAGAGACGCGATACGGTGTGCTGTTCGCGATACTCAGACATGTCAATGCGCACGAGCGCGTCCTCATCGTCGAACATGAACCAGGCAAGGGCTTTGGCAAGTTCGGTTTTGCCCACGCCGGAGGGACCGATGAAGATGAACGAGCCGATGGGGCGGGAGGGGTCTTTCAAACCGCTGCGCGCGCGGCGGATGGCGTCGGAAATGGCATGGATGGCCTCTTCCTGCCCGATGATGCGTTCGTGCAGGCGGGCTTCCATGTGCAAGAGTTTTTCGGCTTCGGTTTCCATCATCTGGCTGACGGGGATTCCCGTCCACTGGTGGACGACGGCAGCGATGTCATCCACATCCACTACTTCGTCCAGTTGGTGTTCGGCTTCCCATTTGTCGCGGCGGGCGTTGAATTCTTCTTCGAGGCGCAGGCGCTCAGACTTTTTCTGGGCGGCGCGTTCGTAGTCGCGATTCAAGCCGGCCTGTTCCTCTTCGGCGTGCAGTTTTTCGATTTCGGTCTTCATGGCTTTGAGGTCGGGCGGCATGGAATAGAGCGCCACGCGCAGTTTGGCGGCGGCTTCGTCCATCAGGTCAATGGCTTTGTCGGGCAGGCGGCGGTCAGTGACGTACCGGTCTGCCAGACGGGCAGCCGCCACCAGCGCATCATCCGAAAAGCGGACTTTGTGATGCGCCTCATAGCGGTCGCGCAAGCCTTGAAGCATTTTGATGGTGTCTTCCACGCTGGGTTCTTCGACGTAGATAGGAGCGAAGCGGCGTTCGAGGGCGGCGTCTTTCTCGATGTATTTGTGATATTCGTCCAGCGTGGTCGCGCCGATACACTGTAGTTCGCCGCGCGCCAGGGCGGGTTTGAGCATGTTCGAGGCGTCCATCGCGCCCTGGGCAGCGCCCGCGCCGACGACGGTGTGCAGTTCGTCAATCATCAGGATAATATCTCCCTGCGCGCGCTGGACTTCTTCCATGACGGCTTTGAGGCGCTCCTCAAATTCGCCTCGGAAACGGGACCCGGCGATCATAGAACCCAAATCGAGCGCCACCACCCGTTTGCCGCTCAGAATCTCCGGCACGTCGTTATTGGCAATTTTCTGGGCAAGTCCTTCGACGATGGCGGTCTTGCCGACGCCGGCTTCGCCGATGAGCACGGGGTTGTTTTTGGTGCGGCGGGAAAGGATTTGGATGAGGCGCAGGATTTCATTGTCACGCCCGATGACCGGATCGAGTTTGCCTTCGCGGGCAAGTTGGGTGAGGTCACGGGAGTATTTTTCGAGCGTGCGATAGCGGGATTCCGCCTGCGGGTCGGTGACGCGCTGCCCGCCGCGCAAATCCTGGATAGCCGTATAGACGCGGTCGCGCGTCAGCCCGGCGGATTCGAGAATGCGGGCGGCAGGGGTGTTGCGCTCGGTGAGGATGGCGAGGAAGATATGCTCGGTGGAGATGTATTCGTCTTTGAGGCGGTTGGCTTCCTCGTTGGCAAGGTCAATAATCCGCTTAACGCGCGGGGTGATGAAGATCTGCCCGGCGCCGCCGCCAAAGATGTTGGCTTTGGGGCTGGCGCGCAGGGTGGCGTCGAGGCGTTCGGTCAGCGCTTCGGGGCTGACGCTCAGTTTTTCGAGGATTTGGGGGATAACCCCGCCGGGCTGTTCGATCAACGCCAGCAGGATGTGTTCAGTATCTATCTGGTTATGGCCGTAGCGCTGGATGATTTCGGCAGCGCGTTGGGCGGCTTCCTGAGCCCTCTCTGTAAAACGGTCAAATCGCATCATGATGGTATTCTCCTGACCATAGACGATGACCCTCTGTGGTCTATCGTCCATGGTCTATTATCTATGATCCAAGTGGTAGAAGGCATTATAACAAAAGCGCGCCGAGGGTTTGTCAGTGCAGCATAAGAAGTGTGTTGGAGACGGAAAGCCGCCGCTTTGCCGTCGTAGGTGTTTTGTCAGAGGAGCGCCCGGCATCGTTGACTTTGGCTTTTCAAGGCTGTACAATCAAATCAAAGGTGCAAGGAAGGATTTCCCCGGCATGGATAGCTATCCTCCAGCCGCGGCAGGCGACGCCGACTGCCGGATCTGCGTGCAAAGTGTCGAGGTTTCCTTATAGAACCTCTCCCCGTAGATGGGTGTTAAGAAAAACAAACCGCTTACGGCGATTCAACTGGAAAGGAGGAAGAGATGAAACTCCATCTGTTTTTCATCCTGATTGATATTCTGATTTTGCTGGCTTACCCGTTCATTTTTATCGCATCGAAAATTCGCAAGTTCCTGCATTTTAAGAGATAACATCCCCGTCATCACACGCTGCAGAGGAGGCCGGTATGAAATCAATGAACGATGTGCTGGGGGTCATCATGGGCGGAGGGAAAGGGACGCGTTTGCACCCGCTGACCCAATTGAGGTCCAAGCCGGCCGTCCCGATTGCAGGCAAATATCGTCTCATTGACATTCCCATCAGCAACTGTATCAACTCGGGGATTTACCGTGTGGCGGTGCTAACACAGTTCAATTCTGTGTCGCTCCACCGCCACATTTCCCAAACCTATAACTTCGACGTGTTCCACACCGGCTGGGTGCAGATTTGGGCGGCGGAACAGACTCCCCAAAGCGCGGACTGGTACCAGGGCACGGCGGACGCCGTCCGCAAGCAGTTGTTCGAGATTCAGGCAACGGGGGCGGAGTATGTGTTGATTTTGGCAGGCGATCATCTCTACCGCATGGATTACCGCGAGATGGCAGAGTTCCATTGGGAGAAGAATGCCGATATTACGGTGGCAGTCCAGCCCGTCGCGCGGGAGGATGCGTCGCGTTTTGGGTTGTTGAAGGTCGAGGCGGATGGACGCATCACTTCGTTTGTCGAAAAACCCAAAGACCCGCAAGTCCAGAAAAAATTCATCAGCCGCGAAGACCCGCAGCGTCCCTTCCTGGGTTCGATGGGGATTTATATGTTCAAGACAAAGGTGCTGACTGAATTGCTGACGTATCACCTGCGGCACGACGACTTTGGCGGCGACATCATCCCCGAATCGATTCAATCGCACGAGGTGTACGGCTTCAATTTTGAGGGATATTGGGAGGATATCGGAACCATTCGTTCATTCTACGAAACCAATTTGAAGCTGACGAGTTCCGAGCCGCCGTTCAATTTCTACGACGTGAAGGCGCCGATCTACACGCACGCGCGCTTCCTGCCCGGCTCGACCGTGGAGGAAAGCAAACTGCAGAACGTGTTATTGGCGGAGGGATGCCGCATCCGCAAGGCGGAGATCACGCACTCCGTCATTGGGCTGCGCAGCCAGATTGCAGAGGGAACGGTGATTCGGGACAGTATTGTGATGGGCGCCGATTATTACGACGATGAGAAGCCGCGCGGAAATCTCCCCATTGGCATCGGGCGGAATTGTTATATCGAGTCGGCTATCCTCGACAAGAATGTGCGCATCGGCGACGGCGTGCAGATTCTGCCCTTCCCGCGCGGACATAGGGATGTGGATGGCGATTTCTATTACGTGCGCGACGGCATCGTGGTCATCGCCAAGGATACCGAGATTCCCCCAGGAACGAGGATTAGGCCGGGATGAGAAAAATTGCTTCAAACTGTCATCCCCGATGGGTATGAGAGTTTGATTTCTTTTCTCGGTACTTACAGGATATGCAAAACAATACGTCCTCCCTCATTGAAGGAGGACGTATTGTTTATGAATTAAAGGACTGGAAACAAATCTTGCTTGACTTAAGGTATTCCACCATAGACGCCTGTATTGAAGTACATATGACTGTATGGCCACTTATAAAAATCATGGCTGCCACCCGAATAACCAACCCGTCCGCCAGCAGGAGTGCAAGGTGGTTTCAGTTTAGTCATTGCCGCATAGTATAAGGATGTATAGTGTACAACTCCGCCGTAGGTCGTCGTTCCCCACAACACAGTACCATTACAGAAATGTTGGGCATTCCACCAGCCATAGCCAATATCATCCATTTTTGTGGCTGGGTCTACAGTTTTGCTTGTAACAGTGGGAGACCAGTACGATCCAGGGCTATTGACAACGTTATGAAGGCCTCTCGCATATGTCAAACAATTACTGGTATATGGATAACAGAAATCATCTGCCTTTGCCACATATATGCTCGTTATACTAAATGCAAGAATTACCACAAGACCGATAAGGATTTTGGCTTTTGTTCTCATTTTTGCACCTCTCGATCCAGGTAGTCCAAGATTTCAGAAGGAGGAGCAGCAACCTGTTCAAAGGTTAAAACTTCCACCATACTGCTCTTGCGTTGAGACCCATCCTGAAAATTAACTATAGTTTGATATAGTTCAACCTGTCCATCCTCATTATAAAAGGCTTGAGTGTCAATCGAAATAACCTCATTATTGAACTCTAAAAATTTAAAGGGTCTTGTATATTTTTCTTCTGCACTGTACTTAATAAGTTCTTTGCCATTTATGTTTTCAGTGGTTTTCTTCAATTCATTTTGGAGCCTATCGGCAACCTCTGGAAAGCCAAAATCGAGGGTGTAAATCAAATCATCCGGGGCGGGAATTATGTTGCCAAAGGTGAGATTGAACCAGGCTTTGTCTCTCAAAACAGAGACCTGCATGATCTCACCACTAATACTCAGTTGGAGGAAAACGCCTTTTACTTCCCTGCCTTTGTCATCCAGGAGTATCCAATCTTCCGTTAAAAATTCATTGGGCGCTGGTTGGCCATCAGGTCTTATATTTTCCGTATCGTAATCAGTAGTTTGATGCATTACTACATGGATCCAGCCGGCCTTTTGATACATATTTGCCCATTTATCTGAAAGCGCATGGACCTGTTCAGATAAAGCAAGTTGTTCCTGCGCCCTCTCTGGCAAGACATTCTGTGCCTGAGCAATTAGAGGCGGTTCACCATCTGATGGCAATTCTGATGTCGCATTAACGCCTGAGTACCGAACGAACACCGCAACACCAAAGATGAAAAACATTGTTAGCAGTGACAATAACCAACTTTGCTTCTTCATAGTGTACAACTCCTATTTGGTGAATTTGGATAACGGACTTACCTTACTCATGTTGGAGTTTCTTGTCACTGGAATAAATACCAGCCTTTCCCCTGGTATTTATTCCAGGTCCTTCGGAAAGTATTTGCGATACCACACCACTGCTTCCTGCCGCGATGCGACATTCAATCTGTCGAAAATGGCTGAAATATGGTAAGCAACCGTCTTAGGCGTGACGCCTAATTGCTTTGCAATTGCCTTGTTACTCAAGCCTTGCTCTATCAGCAGAAGGATTTCACGCTCGCGTTCGGTCAATTTCCCCCATTTTTCGCCTGCTTCCTTCTTCCAGTTTCTCGCCCTGATGAGTTGTTCGTTTGTAATCAGATATTCCCCGTGTGCAACGCGGCGAATGGCGGCAATCAAATTTTCGGCTCGTTCACTTTTATGAAGATAGCCTGCCACCCCCGCCTCGATCATGCCTGCCAGGTAATGATCGCGGTCATGGGCGCTTAAGACCAGCGTGACTGTCTCAGGATAATTCTCCCTTACCCATTTTTCGATCTCGGTTGGATCCGTTCCAGGCATCTTGAGGTCAAGAATCAGAACATCTGGGCGCAATGTGGGCAGCAATTCTTTTACGCCATCCCCGTTTTCCGCTTCGCCGACGATCTGCATATCGGGAGCACTCGACAAAATGCCTCGTACACCCTCTCGTGCTATAGGATGATCGTCGGCTAGAAGCAGAGTTATTATTTTTGGATTTTCCTGCGTCATTCATACACCTCCTTTGCCTGTATATACCATCTTGAAAATCAGTATAATGACCTGGACATAAAAAAACAAGAACCTCTTCTCTTTCATTACTGATGTTACGCAGTGCGTTCTCCATCACCCCTCCACCCATCTCCCAGCGGGAGGTCCGCTGACGGGAGCAGACGGGAGGGGGAGAGGGTGCGTAAGATGAGTTCGTTAATCTGGTTGGTGAGGCTTGACATGCCTGTAGCGAAGTACTACACTTACCCGCGGTTGGGGAGCAGGCATGGCGTGTTGATGTGTCGGACAAGAGGAATCACCCCAACAAGACACGCTGCGCGCCTCAACAGCGCCCCGAAACACTTTTGCGGCGTTTGGCGAGACCATATAAAGAAGACGGTGGTCTCGCTTTAGTTTGCAAAGCGCCAGGCTGCCTGCTTCACCTTTTAGGAGATACACATACATGTCCCAGCATGCTGAAAACTTCAAAGACCACGAACACGACTGGCACACGCTCCGCGCGGAACAGGTTTTAAATCATTTTGAAGTTCAGGATAACGGTCTGACGACCGAGGAAGCGAAGAGACGGCTCGCACAATACGGTCCAAACCAGTTGAAAGAAGCCCCGCGTCCCACCTTCCTGCAAATGTTGTGGGACCAGTTGAACAACTTTGTCGTCATTCTGCTGATTGTCGCCTCGGTAATCTCGGCTGCGCTTGGCGATTACGTGGAAGCCGCCGCCATCATGGCAATCGTGGTTCTGAACGCCATTTTGGGCATCGTGCAGGAACGGCGCGCTGAGGAAGCGCTTGCTGCGCTCAAAAAACTGGCTGCGCCCGATGCCCAGGTAATCCGTGACGGACACCGCCAAACCATCCCCTCCTATGAGTTGGTGCCCGGCGACATTGTCTTTCTCGAAGCGGGGAATTTCGTCCCAGCCGATATCCGCCTGCTGGAGGCGGTCAACTTACGGGTGGAAGAGGCGTCGTTGACCGGCGAATCGCTCCCCGTTCAGAAAAACGCCGCGACAGTATTGGAGAAAAACGTCCCGCTGGGTGACCGCAAAAACACTGCCTTCATGGGCACCCTGGTGATCTATGGACGCGGGCGCGGCGTGGTCACCAGTACCGGCATGCGCACGCAACTGGGTCTCATCGCCGCCATGCTCCAGAATGTGGAAGCCGAAGAAACCCCGCTCCAGCGCCGCCTCGACCAGTTAGGAAAAACGCTGAGCGTTGCGGCGCTCTTCCTGGTAGCCATCGTTTTCATTGTGGCGCTCATCAATTACACCAACATCAACGAACTCTTCACCGCCCCGCTGAATTACATCAGGGAATTCGCCCCCACCATTACAGAGGTCTTCATCGTTGCCGTCAGCCTGGCGATTGCGGCAGTGCCGGAAGGTCTCCCCGCCGTAGTGACCATCTCCCTCGCCCTCGGCATGCGCGAGATGATCAAACGCCACGCTCTCATCCGCCGGCTGGCTTCCGTTGAGACGCTGGGTTCCGCCACTGTGATTTGTTCCGACAAAACCGGCACCCTGACCCAAAACGAAATGACCGTTACACGCCTGTGGGCAGATGGTCAATTTGTGGAAGTGACCGGCACCGGCTACGTTCCCAAAGGCGAGTTTCTTGTGGACGGCAAGCCGGTGGACATCAAAAAATATCCGTCTCTGCTAACTACCCTGTGGCTGGGAGTATTGAACAACGACGCCTCCATCGAAATCACCGGCGAAAACGATTCGCAGCAAACCTACCGCATCGTCGGCGACCCGACGGAGGGCGCCTTGCTGGTGGCCGCAGCCAAAGCGGGCGCGATGTATGTGGAAATCAAACAGGCATACCCGCGCGAGAGCGAAGTTCCGTTCGATTCGGAACGCAAGCGCATGATCACCATCCATGATGTGCTTCAGCCCGATCCGAATGACTTCTCGCCTTTTTACGAGGAAAAATTCAAAAACTGGGATGTTATCGTCATGAAAGGCGCGCCCGATATTGTGCTGGACCTCTGCACACAATATCAGGACATCAACGACACCCCCCGTCCGTTGGACGATACGATGCGTCAGCGCATCCTGGAAGCCAACGAGCAAATGACCCGCGATGCCCTGCGCGTGTTGGGGGTTGCGTACCGCGTGGTGCAGGATGTGCCCGACAACCCCGATGAAATCAAGACCGATGAACTGGAAAAAGACCTGATCTTTGTGGGGCTAATCGGCATGATTGACCCGGCGCGCACCGAGGTCAAGCCGGCGCTCGAAAAGGCGCGCGCAGCGGGCATCCGCACGATTATGATTACCGGCGATTATCCCAACACCGCCCGCGCCATTGCCGAAACAATCGGCATGCTGAAACATGGGCGTGGCGTGATGACCGGCGCACAGCTCGACGCGCTCTCCGACGACCGCCTGCGGGAAGAAATCAATAAGACTTCGGTGTTTGCGCGCGTCTCGCCTGAACATAAAATGCGCATCGTAGATGCCCTGCAGGCCAACGGCGAGGTGGTGGCGATGACCGGCGACGGCGTCAATGATGCTCCCGCCATCAAACGCGCCGACATCGGTGTGGCGATGGGCATCACAGGCACGGATGTCGCCAAAGAGACCGCCGACATGGTGTTGACCGACGATAACTACGCCAGCATCGTCGCTGCGGTGGAACAGGGGCGTATCATCTACTCGAACATCCGCAAGTTTGTGTTCTTCCTGCTTTCGTCCAACATCGCCGAGATCATGATCATCTTCCTTGCCACGCTGGCAGGACTCCCTTCTCCGCTGACCGCTATTCAATTGCTCTGGCTCAATCTCATCACCGATGGCGCGCCTGCGCTGGCGCTGGCTGTGGAAAAAGGCGACCCGGATATCATGCAGCAAAAACCGCGCGCCAAAGACGAACCAATCATTAACCGCTCCATGTCCGTCGGTCTTGTCGTGCAAACCATTGCCCAAACCGGCGCGGTGCTGACGGCTTTCGGCTTGGGGCTGCTCTGGCATTTAGAGGCAGGCGCGGGGCTGGTTGGAAACCCCATCACCTACATTCTCAACCATAACTGGCAGGGCGTGGATGTGCAAACCGCCGAAACAATGGCGTTCGTCACTCTTTCGCTGGCTGAACTCTTCCGCGCCTACACCGTCCGCTCGGAACGCGCCTCCATTGTTACCATCGGCATCTTCTCCAATCGTTACATGCAATATGCCGTGGGGCTTTCCATCACATTGCTGCTGTTGGTGTGTGCCGTGCCGTTCCTGCAGCCCATCTTCAACACCCACTTCCTCAGCCTGCGCGAATGGAGCGTGGTTCTCAGCCTGGCGATCATGCCTGCGGTTGCCGAGGAGATTACAAAGTTCTTCCTGCGCCTAAAAAAGGCTTAACCGGCAGGCCGTTTTTTCATTACAAACCAATCATAAAATCCCGCCCATCCAGCGGGATTTTTTTATCCCAGCCATCGGCATTTGCCCCGCACGTGCTGCCATAAAGCGAGAAATTTTGGGAAAAATCATTGCAATAGAGCAGGGCATTAAGAATATTGACTCGCGTCTCAATATTCCAAAACAAACTATTGACATTTATAAAAGTTTATTGTAATATATAAAAGTAAATTGCAAGAAAGATAAATTTATTCAAACTCAACTTTCTGTTTATTGAAATCAACCTTACAGAGGAGACGCCCATGTCCCAATTTGCTGTAGAAGCCCATCAACTGGTCAAAAAGTTCCCTGCGCGGCCAGGGACGGGGGATAAGGCTCAAGAGGGCGAAGCAGGCTCAGGTCCAAAAAAGAAGCGTTGGCAGTTTTGGAAGAAGGAACCCAAAGCCTTGTTCACTGCCGTCAACGGCGTTGATTTGCAAATCCAGTATGGCGAAATCTTCGGTTTGCTTGGTCCGAATGGCGCGGGCAAGTCCACCACCATTCGCATGTTGTGTACTTTACTCGAACCCACCAGCGGCACGGCGCGCGTGAACGGTTACGATATCGTCAAACAGGCAAACGATGTACGGCGCAGCCTTGGTACAGTGCTGGCGGGTGAACGCAGCATTTACTGGAAATTGACCGGCCGCGAGAACCTGGAATATTTCGCGGCGCTGTATCACATCCCTGCAGCGGTGGCGAAGAAGCGCGTTGATGAACTCATCGAACGCATGGAACTCAAGGACCGCGCCAATGAACTCGTGGAAAAATATTCGACCGGGATGCGCCAGCGCGTTGCAATTGCGAAAGCTCTGCTTGCCCGCCCGCCCATCCTGCTGTTGGATGAACCCACGCTCGGTCTGGACCCTCAGGCGGCTCGCAACTTACGGGAACTGATCGCCCAACTGAAGCAGGAGGGACATACCATCCTGCTGACGACACACTACATGGAAGAAGCCGACCAACTTTCAGACCGCATCGGGATCATTGACGATGGGAAAATCATCGCTCTCGACACGCCCGAAGGACTCAAACGCCGCATCGAGCAAAAGGAAATCATCCGCCTGGAGGTCAGCGGCTGGCAGGAATATATCGGCGAGCGGCTGCGCGCGATGCAGGAAGTGGAAAACCTCGTTGTTCGCCGGCAGAACGAAGCCGATACATGGGAAGTGAGTCTGCAGGCAGCCAGCAGCCGAGCGGTACTGCCCAAATTGATGGAGAATATTAGTCAGAACGGAACGCGGCTCGTCAATATGAACATTGTCAAGCCCTCGCTGGAAGATGTGTTCATCCATCTAACGGGCAAAGCGCTGCGCGATTAGGAGCCGCACATGGAAACTACTCTCCCCCGCCGTTCGCTTGGTGAGCCGGGCTTTTTCTCGGAGATGCGCGCGTTTATGGCGGTCACCCGCCGTGAATGGACGATCTTCACGCGCTACCCCAGTTGGATTATTGCGCTCTTCATCTGGCCGCTCATCTTCCCGATGATGTACATTCTCACCGCGCGCGCTCTCTCAGGTCCCGATGGAAGCGGGCTGGCGGTCTTCATCGCCACCACCGGCGCAACCGATTATATCGGCTATATCATTGTGGGCACCACGGTCTGGATGTGGCAAAACATCGTGCTATGGGATGTGGGCTTTGCGCTGCGCAATGAACAGATGCGCGGCACACTCGAATCGAACTGGCTCTCTCCCACCTGGAGGTTTTCCTACCTGCTCGGACAGACGGGACCGCAGATTGTTTCGATGTTGATGTTTGTGGGCGTTACGGCGCTGGAGTTTGGGCTGTTGTTCGGCGTCCGTTTGAACGGCAGCGTGTGGATGATTGGGCTGATGATGCTGGCGGCAATCCCTGCCATCTACGGGCTGGGGTTTGCATTTGCCAGCCTGGTAATTACGGTAAAGGAAGCGAATGCGTTTGTCTTTCTCGTTCGCGGGATGGTGATGATCTTTTGCGGGATTACTTTCCCGGTCTCCATCCTGCCCGGCTGGATGCAATCCTTTGCCCAATGGCTTCCGCAAACCTACCTGATTCACGGAATGCGCGCCGCAGCGTTCTCAAAGGCGGGCATCCAAGAGTTATTGCCAGACTTGATTCCCCTGCTTTCTTTCGGCGCTTTCTGGCTTGCCGTCGGGTATTTCACCTTTCTCTGGATGGAACGCCGCGCCCGTAAGACTGGCGCAATCGGGCAGTATTAATGGTCTCGATACGGCGGCGGTCGAGTAGCCCGACAGGGCGTACCGAGATCCCGCCGCCTACTCGACCATCGAAAGAATTTTAGTCATGTCATTTACCACCCTTTCCCAACCCAGCCTCAAAACCCAACTGCGGGCGTTATTCGTCATCGCCCACAAGGACTGGAAAGTCTTTTGGCGGTATCCGCTGAATGCAGTTTCCAGTGTGTTCCAACCCATCATTTGGATCACTCCCGTCTATTTCATGGGGAAAGCCTTCAGCATCAACGGGCAAGCAACCGGTTTTGCCGCTTATAGCGGCACCGGCGATTACATGTCCTACATCCTGCTTGGCACAGTGTTAACCAACTTCATCATGACAGTGTTCTGGGGCATGGGCTATGCCCTCAAAAACGACATGGATGCGGGCGTGCTCGAATCGAACTGGCTCACGCCGGTCCCGCGCCTGCTCATCCTCGTCGGCCGCACTGTGACCAGCATCCTGACCACCACCATCACCTCGGCTACTATGCTCCTCCTGGCTGCCCTACTCTTTGGCTTCAAACCTACAGGCAGCGTCTTCGCCGCCCTTCTCACCGCCATTCCCATGCTGGTTGGCTTATATGGCTTTGGCTTCGCTTTTGCCGGTATTGTGCTTCTCATGCGCGAGGCAAACACGATGGTAGATGTGGGCAGTTTCCTCGTGCAAGGCTTTTCCGGCACGAACTTTCCAGTGCAATCCCTGCCCTACTGGCTGATTCCCATCTCGCTCATGCTTCCGCTGACTTACGGTCTCGATGCCGTTCGTGGTTTTCTACTCAAGACCAACACCCTCCTGCCCATCCCCGCCGAAATCGCCATTCTCATCTTCTCCATGTTCGTCATGCTGTGGGTGGGCGCGCAGGTGTTTTACCGCGTTGAGCGGAGAGTGCGCCGGCTGGGAACATTGGGGCAGCACTGACCTCAGGAATGAAGCGCTGACATCCACCGTCCCGAAGGAATGCCCTCCTTCGGGACGATTTGCGTAAAGTGAAGCCTTCCAAAATTGGAACATTTGTGCTGTAATTTAATCTTCCCATCTGAAAGGAAATAAATGTTCACCCGTCTCAAAAAAATTTATCATGAGTTTCCGCGCCTGTTCTGGGCAGTGGTCGTCGTCAGTTTCATAGACCGCATCGGAGGCACCCTTCTCTTTCCCTTCTTTGCGCTGTACATCACCCAAAAATTCAACGTCGGCATGACTCAGGCGGGCGTGCTGCTTGGAATGTCTTCGCTGTTTGGGCTGATCGGCTCAACGGTCGGCGGCGCGCTGACCGATAAATTCGGGCGCAAACAACTGATCTTGTTCGGGCTTGTCTTCAGCGCCCTCAGCACATTGACCTTCGGTCTGGTCAACAGTCTCAGCGCCTTATATCCGCTTATGGTTGTCGTTGGTTTGCTGTCGAGCGTGGCGCATCCCGCACACGATGCGATGATCGCAGATATTCTGCCGGAGGATAAACGGCAGGAAGGCTTCGGCATTCTGCGCGTGGTTGGTAACCTTTCCTGGATGATTGGTCCCACCATCGGCGGCATCGTGGCAAATATCAACTTCTTCTATCTCTTCGTCATAGATGCCGTCATCAGCTGCCTTGTCGCTGTCATCATCTTCCGCACCATACCGGAAACAAAACCCGAAGCGCACGCTCACGCCGCCGGCGAATCGCTCTGGCAGACCGTGAGCGGCTACCGCATCGTATTGAAAGATACCGCCTTCATGGCGTTCATGGTGGCCGGCATGCTCATGCTGATTGTCTATCAGCAAATGTACAGCACGCTCTCGGTGTACTTGCGCGACAATCACGGCACATCTCCCAGCGGCTATGGCTTTCTGATGACCACCAGCGCCATCACGGTGGTGCTCTTTCAATTTTGGGTGTCACGCCTCATCAGACACCGCGCTCCCTTCCTGATGATGGCGTTCGGCACACTCTTTTACATGATTGGCTTTTCACTGTTTGGGATTGTCGCTGCGTATGTTCTCTTTATGCTCAACATCGTCATCATCACCATCGGTGAAATGATCGTCGTGCCAACCAGCCAGTCCATCGCTGCGAACTTCGCTCCCGAAACCATGCGCGGACGATACATGGCAATCTTTGGTCTCTCATGGGCAATTCCCTCCACCATCGGGCCCGGCGCGGCAGGATATATTCTCGACCACTTCAACCCGAACCTGCTCTGGTTCATCGGCGGAGCCTTGTGCGGACTTTCAGCCATCGCTTACTATCTGCTTCACCTTCGCCTCCGTTCCCGACCTGAATTTTCTCCCGCACCCAAAGCCATACAACCTGCCTGACCCTAACCGCCAAAAACAAGAAACCGATGGAGAAACCCGTCCATCGGTTTTTTGTCCACCTGCAGCAAAACAGCCAGCACAACAGCAGCCAATCAAAAAGATTTCCGAAACTTACACAAAAATTCATTGACATATTCCCAAACGGGATTACAATCCGCCTAACCTGCAAACTAACAACGCAGCCATATTCCCCCGTGCAAAACGCTGACTCACCGAGAGTCGGCGTTTTATAATACCCCACTCAGAGGAGAGTGAATATGAATAAGGCGTTTAGGTATTTCTTTTCTGCCATCGTCATCATGACTCTGCTGCTCGGGTCCATGGCAATGGCGCCAGCCGCGCGTTCAGATGCCGCCGTGCATTTGAAGAGCGGCTCTTTTATTCCTGCACAAAGCAATAATGCACAGGGGAGTCAAAAATATTATATTGTTCAGTTTGCAGGGCCGGTCCAGCAGGCGTGGAAGGACGCCGTGGCAGCCGAAGGCGCAGAATTTCTCTACTACCTGCCGGACTTCGCCTTCAAAGTGCGGATGAACCCCGGCATCGCCAGCCGCGTGGCAAAGTTGAACTTCGTCAGCGCAGTGACGGCTTTTCGTCCGGAGTTCAAGCTCAAGTCCGATTTGAAGCGTGACGGGCAGGTAAACCTCTATCGTGTCCGCATCGAAAAAGGCATCAACCCCGCCCTGCTTCGCGCCCTTGTCGCTCAAAGCGGCGCAGAAGTGCTGGATGCCGAGAGCGACACGCTGATCGTTGCCGCCAACAGCGCCCTAGTGGATGCAATCGCCCAGTTGGATGATGTTGCCTCCATCAGCAACTTCATGATGTATGAAACCTTCGCTTCTCCCGCCGCCCCCAAAGCCAATGACTACGCTGTAACCAACATCATCGGCGCAACAGCGGCGCACGCTCGCGGATACAACGGCTCTTCTCAAATTGTGGCAGTGGCAGATACCGGCCTCGGCGGCGGCACCCCCACCACCGCCCACCGCGACATCAACGGGCGCGTTGCCGCCATCTACAACTGGCCCGGCGTCAGCGATAGCTGCTGGACCATCACCGACGACGGCGCAGTGGACGTAGATTCCGGCCATGGCACCCACACCGCCGGCTCCGTCCTGAGCGCCGGCGCTCCCAATGGAATCGGCAAAGGCTCGGCGCCTGCTGCACAGTTGGTCTTCCAGGCGGTGGAAAACTGGGCAACGATGAAAGGCATCTGCGCCCTGTACTATCCCAATGGCTACTATCTCACCGGCCTGCCCGCTGACCTGAATCAGTTGTACCAGCAAGCCTATAACGCCGGCGCGCGCATTCACAGCAACTCGTGGGGTTCTGCTGCCGCAGGCGATTACACCGCCGAATCCGCCCAGTCCGACACCTTCATCTGGAACAACCGCGACATGCTCATCACCTTCTCGGCGGGCAACGAAGGCATAGACGCCAACAGTGACGGCGTGATTGACAGCGACTCGATGGGCTCTCCCGCCACCGCCAAAAACGTCCTGACGGTGGGCGCCAGCGAAAACCAGCGCAGCGACGGCTACCCCTGCGATACGAGCCTCTCCTACACCACCTGCGCCTCGCAGGGCGGCGTGAACAACATCTTCACCTGGGGCGCGGCGTGGCCCTCCGATTACCCCGCCAACCCCATCCGCGATGACGTTTCCGCCAACAACGCCGGTCAAATGGCTGCCTTCTCCAGCCGCGGACCCACCGACGACAACCGCATTAAACCGGATGTCGTTGCTCCCGGCTCGTGGATTCTTTCCACCTACTCCGATATGTACCAGCAGGGCTACGACGCCTCGCCCAACCCGCGCAACAACGCCTGGCAATACGACGGCTACGGCTTCCCCTATGATCAATACTACAAATACCTGAGCGGCACCTCCATGTCCAACCCGCTCACCGCCGGCGGCGCCGCCGTCGTCAAAGACTACTACAACAAAGCGCACGGCATCAACGCCTCCGCCGCACTCGTCAAAGCCACCATCATCAACTCCGCCGTAGATATGCTCGACGAAAACAATGACGGCGTCAACGACAACGACTACCCCATCCCCAACGTTCATGAAGGCTGGGGACGCATCAACCTCGATGCCGCCACCGACGGGACGATCCAGTTCGTGGACGAAGGCACAGGCTTGAGCACCGGCGGAAGCGCGAACTTCAGCGTCACCACCACAGGCGGACCGCTCAAAGTCACCCTGGTGTGGACCGATTATCCCTCCACCGAAACCGCCGCCATCAACCTCATCAACGATCTTGACCTCACGGTTTCCGGTCCCAGCGGCACCTTCCGCGGCAACGTCTTCTCCGGCGGCTGGAGCGCCACCGGCGGCTCGGCAGACCGCCGCAACAACGTCGAAAACGTATACATCCAAAACCCCGCTGCAGGGACGTACACCATCACCGTCAGCGCTTACAACATCCCCAACGGACCGCAGAAATTCGCGCTGGTGGTGGATGGCGGAACCTTCGCTTCATCACCGACGCCGACGCCTGGTCCTACCAACACACCGACCAACACCCCCGCCCCCACCAATACGCCCGCTCCGACGAATACCCCCGCCCCCGTGACCAGCACCGGTTATCTCTCCCCCTCCGCCAACGCCGCGGTAACCTCCGGCTCGGGTGACAACAACGGCTACGCGAGCAACCCCGCCAACGCCTACGCCAACGATTCCGTCTTCGCGGTTGACCTCAACAGCGGCAGCGGCACCAGCACCAGTTACACCAGCACCCAAAAAGACCGCCACATCTTCTACAACTACGGCTTCAACATTCCCTCTGGTGCAACCATCACCGGCATTCAGGTTCGCGTGGATGCCCGCGCCGACCGCGCCTCCGGCACCCGCCAAATCTACGTCCAATTCTCGTGGAATGGCGGAACCAGTTGGACGACCGCCCTGAGCACCGGCAACCTTGGCACCAGCGAAGCCACTTATATCCTCGGCGGCACCACCAACACCTGGGGCCGCACCTGGAGCGCCAGCGACTTCACCAACGCCAACTTCCGCGTCCGCGTCATTGACGTTTCCAGCAACACCGCCCGCGACTTCTACCTCGACTGGATTGCCGTCAACGTGACCTACCAGCCGTAAAAACAGTAGAGCCGTAACAAAAAGAAAGATGGATGTGGAGCAACCCTCCGTATCCATCTTTTCATTTTGTCACATAAACCCGTTTCACCCCCCTCTTTCCACTTTCTAATGATGATGCCCGCCCTGATGCACATGCCCGTGCGCCAACTCTTCCTCTGTTGGCTCGCGCAGCCCGACTACTTTCACGTTGAAATGCAGTTCATCGCCCGCCAGCGGATGATTGAAGTTCAACCGCACCATCTCGCCTTCGACGGATTCGATCCGCGCATATCGTCCCTGTCCCGAATCGTCCCGCACCGTCAACTCCACACCTTCTTCCACCGGCATATCGCGGGGGAACTGAGCGCGCGGCACATCCAAATAAGCCTCATCATCATATTCACCGTAACCATCCGCCGGCGCCACAACGACATCCTTGCTCTCGCCCACCTTCATCCCCATCATTTCTTTTTCCAAGCCAGGGATAATGTTTCCATATCCAGCCAAAAACTGCAGCGGACCATGACCTTCGGAACTATCCAACAACTCACCGTCCACATGGAGCGTGTACTCCATCGAGACCACCACGCCGTCCTGCACTGTATCCTTACTCATTGTTTCATCCTTTCTTTAGTAGTGGGCAAATCACGAAAACTCTTTGCAGGGTGGCGTTCTTCGCGTCTTCGTGAAATACCGCTTATGCGTGCATTGTACCAGTGAACTGCACAGCGGTCACTGCAATTCCTCATTCTTCCTTTACAATTGAAGTATGCACTTCGACCTTTGTCTTCCCTGGTATTGGGAATATGATGTGGACTTCGTGCGCTTCGTCCAGAACGCCTGCCGCGAACAAGGACTGACCCTCTGGCAAATCACGCCCGATAACCTGCTCGAATCGATCAACGCCTTATACAAAGGCGAAGGCTCATTTAACACCCTGCTCGACCGCGCCCAGGGCGATGACCGCTTTCTTCCCATTAACAACTGGGCAAAAGAACATCTCAAACTCCGCATCAACCCGCCTGAACTCTCTAAATGGTCGGAAGATAAAGCCACCATGCACCTCGAACTCATCAGCGCGGGAATCCATACCCCCTACACCATCATCCTGCCGCCGTTTCTTGAGCAACCCGTGCTGCCGGAATTGGATTTAACTCCGCTGGGACGTTACTTCGTCATCAAGCCATCCAACGAGGGCGGCAGCGCCGGAGTTATCCTGGGCGCATCTTCTCTCGATCAGGTCCTGCGCGCCCGCATGGAATTTCCCGAACAAAAATACCTGCTGCAAGCCACCGTCACGCCGCGCACCATTCAGGGACGCCCTGCCTGGTTTCGCGTGTTTTACTCTGTTGGCAAAATCTATCCCTGCTGGTGGCATCCGCTGACGCACGTCTTTGCCACAGTCACCCCTGCCGAAGAACATCGTTACGACCTCTCCCCCCTGTACGACATCACCCGCTGCATCGCCTCCATCTGCCGCCTGCATTGGTTCACCACCGAAATCGCCCTCACCCACGAAAACTTCCTCGCCGTAGATTACGTCAATGACCAGATAGATACCCGCATCCAATCCAAAGCCGTGGATGGAGTCCCGGACGAGGTGATGAAAAGCGTCGCCGAACAGTTGGTAATTTGGGCAAAGGAAAACCGCTGACCTGAGATTCATTCGTCCCCCACGACCCGCTATGGCTCCACGAAAGAGTAACGTCAGTACTCGTCAAACTCGCTTCCGAAGAATGCCAGATTACTTTTACAGAAAAAGACTTGCACTATCGCAATCCAAGCCAGCGTGATGGCTGCTTTTGCGGCTTGATACCATTCCGCTCATGCAGATTGTCAAATCCGCACATCATCCCTAAACGAAGAGGGATGACAATTGCCGCCTGAGACTTTGCGCTGACGAATGCCCTTTCTCAAAGAGATGCTCTGATGCTGCGTTTCTACTGCGCCGGGCGCAAGGCAGGCTGCGGGTTTTCCCGCGCGGTGGGGAAGAAACGTGTGGGCAGAGGAATAGGCGCAAATGGACCGCCGCTTTGCAAGTCGGCAAGGGGGATGTAGTATAGGGCGATGTCGCTACGGTCGAACTTCTGGTAGGCAAAGATCACGTATTTACCGTCCGGGCTAAAGCGCACATCGCGGTAACAACATTCGCCGTTGATGGGGTTGAGTTTCACCGATTCGCGCGTCTCGCTGTTGTAAAGATACAGATTGCCAAACCCGTCGTTGCGGATGGCATCGTTGAGCAGGAAGAGGTTCTTTCCGTCCCAGTCGAAACTGCCGAGCCGTTTTGTGCTGTCTTTTTCGAAGGCAATCCGCACGCCGGGGATGGTATCGAGGCGGGAAAGCGCCACATTGGCACAGTTATCAAGATCGGCGTTCAGCAGAAAGACCTGATCGGAGTTGACCAGGCGCGTATCAATGACGTGGGCGGCAAAGCGCACAACCGACGGGTCTTTCCCCCAAAGCACCTCGCGGAAGGGGAACTGATTGTAGAAACAGTATCTCCCCACTTTCGAAAATTCGAACCTGGAGGTGATGTTTTGCAGCGCTTCGATGTCGAAAGGCACGATGTTCAACGTGCGCTGGATGCTGATGGCCACAAATTTACCGTCTGGCGATACGCTGAATCCTTCCAGGTCTTCGTTGATATTGAAGCACAGGAGGATGCTGGTTTGTTTGGTTTCGGCGTTGAGCAAGTAAACGCAGTTGCGCGAAAGGTAAATCAGCCGGTTGTGGTCAATCCATTGCAGGTGCGTTTTGGGTGAGTTCTCCGAACGGATTTGGAGAAGGTTGCTTCCGTCGGTGTTGACGAGGTAGAGGTCGTTGCCGGAGAGTAGCGCGATCTGGTCTGCGCCGCCGGCAGGGGTGGCGCTAGGCTGCGGGGTGATGACGGGAGGCGGCAGGGGCAGTGCCGTGTCGGTGGGAGGGATGGCAGTAAAGGTTGGGGTGGCGGGAACGGCCGAAGGGGAGGGCGCCGGGCTGGAGGTCGGGGTGGATGCGATGGAAAGAAAGGGAATCGAGCCGCCTCGTGCCAGCATCCAAAAAACGGCAGCCAAAAAGAGAACGCTTCCCGCTGTCCAAAGCAGAGTGGTGCGAATCGCCGCCCAATTGCCGTAACGTTCGGGAACAACAGAGGGGCGTTCATCCCCAAAGGCGGCTTTGTTGAGGGCGCGCGCCAGGTGCAGGGTGGACACGTAACGCTCGTGCTTGTTTTCAGCCAGGCAGATGTTGATGATTTCGCCGACTTCGGGAGCAAGCTCGGGGACTTCACTCAGAATATCTGGGGCTGGCTGGGGAAAGGGACGGTTTCGCAGAGGGGAGGTCTTCGTCTCGAGGCGCGACTTTTTTCTGCCCGTCAGCATTTGGTAGATGACCACGCCCAGGCTGTACACGTCGCTGCGCTCGTCCACTGTTTCGTTGTGGATTTGTTCCGGGCTCATGTAGCCGGGCGTTCCCACCTGCCCTTCAGAAGGAGAGGCGTCACCGGAGGCAGGCCTTGCCACGCCAAAATCGGAGATGTAGGGGTTGCCGTCTAAATCGAAGAGGATGTTATCCGGCTTAATGTCGCGGTGGATGATGTGCTGTTTGTGAGCATGGTCGAGCGCGGAAGCGATGCGCTCGATGATGCGGGCGGTCTCCTGCAAAGAGAGCCTGCCCTGACGGGCAATCAACTGCGTGAGCGAACCTCCCGCCATGTAACGCATGACGAAATACGGCTGGCCGTCCTGTTCTCCCACGTCGTAAACGGGCACGATGGCAGGATGTTCGAGCGAGGCGATCATCTTAAGTTCGCGCTTGAAGTGTGCCCGCTGGCTGATATCCGGCGTTTGTTCCACCGCCAGCACTTTGACCGCCACTTCGCGGTTGGCTTCGGTATCGAACGCGCGATAGACCACGGTTGCCTGACCGCGCCCGAGTTCTTCCTTGATTTGGTATCTGCCGATGGTTTCCGGTAGCATTTGCCCAAGTATAACGCAAGCATTGCAGGGAGATGAGAGCATTTTGCCGCACCCTTAAGTCCCAAAAATGCTCTGTTGCAATCTCCTGTTTCCACTGTCATTGCGAGACGCTGAAAGCGGCGAAGCAATCCCCCACCTTACAGGAGACTGCTTCGTGGCGCAAGGCACCACTCGCAGTGACAAACAATGAGGATGTTTGCAACACAGCATCCCAAAAAGAAAAGTCCCGCTGGGCGGCGGGACGTTGAACCTGATGTTGGTTGGGGTTATTGATCCTGAATTTCGGCGGCTCGCAGCGTGTTTGCCATGAGCATGGCAATCGTCATCGGTCCCACGCCGCCGGGCACAGGAGTGATGAAGCCGGCCACTTCTTTCGCTTCTTCGAAGTTCACATCGCCCACCAGTTTTTGCTTGGGCTTGCCGGTTTTCTCGTTGATGACCGGGTTGCCGTTGGCATCCAGCACAGGGACGCCGTTGATACCCACGTCAATGACGGCGGCGCCGGGTTTGATCCAATCGCCGCGCACCATTTGAGCGCGCCCGATTGCCGCAATGATAATATCCGCATCGCGCAGGGCGGCAGGGATGTCTTTGGTCTTCGAATGTACCACGGTGACCGTGGCATTTTCCTTGATGAGCAGCAACGCGGCGGGCATGCCCACGATGTTCGAGCGCCCCAGCACCACAGCGTTTGCCCCGGCAATCTGCACCCCGGCTTCCTTGAGGAGATAAATACACCCATACGGCGTGCACGGCACAAAGAGCGGCTCGCGTCCCTTCTGCGCCAGCCTGCCCAGGTTGAGCGGCGAGAAGCCGTCCACATCTTTTTCGATGCTAATCAACGAAAGGACACGCTCCTCATCCAAATGAGCAGGCAGGGGCAGCTGCACCAGAATACCGTTGACCTTTGGGTCGGCGTTCAACTTGCGGATGAGATTTTCCAGTTCTTCCTGCGAAACATCCGCCGGCAGCGGGTGATGGAAGGAGGTCATCCCAAGTTCGGCGCATGCCTTTTGCTTCATGCTGACGTACGTCGCCGAGTCAATGCGGTCGCCCACCAGAACGGTTGCCAGCCCCGGTTGAGACTTGCCTTCGGCAATCCGTTTTGCCACTTTTTCCTTCACTTCATTGCGTACCTTCTGCGCAATGGCGGTTCCATCAATAATTTGAGCGGTCATGCCTGTTCTCCTTATTCAAGATAGCCTCATTGTACAACCCCGCGCCGCCCTCCACAAAGTGACACTCATCCCCGATTCAAGATTACGCCTTTCATTCTGCCCTGTTCGAATCGTTCCAGCATCACCAGGTCAATCTCATTCCAGCGCGGCGAGGGCGCAAAACCAATCACACGCAGATAATTGCCCGTCAACCCTTCCATCTTCCAGCCCCACTCGCCAAACTCCGAGGCAGTCTCCCACAAGACCGGCATCTGCCTGCCGAGAAAACGCTCGCGGTAGGATTTTGCCGACTCTTCAATTGCCTCCTGCAGGATGTGATTCCGCTTCTTTCTGACCTCGGGCTTGATCTGCCCCTTCATCCTTGCCGCCCCGGTGCCAGGACGCGGCGAAAACGAGAACACATGCCCGCCGGCAAACTGCATCTCGCGCACAAACTCGAGCGTTTCGGCAAATTCTTCTTCCGTCTCGCCGGGGAAGCCGGCAATGAGGTCGGTGGTGATTGCCACATCGGGAATCGCCTGCCGTGCATACGCCGTCAACTCGCGGAAGGATTGCGGCGTGGTTTTGCGCAGCATCCGCTTGAGGGTGGCGGCGCTCCCCGATTGGAGAGGCAAGTGCAAGTGAGGCATGAGGCGCGGGTCTTCCCAAAGCGAGAAGAACGCCGGCGAGAGGTCCCAGGGTTCGAGCGAGGAAAGGCGCAGGCGGGGAACGTCCGTTTCGTGCAAAATGGCTCTGACCAGATCCGCCAGATGCAAACGGGAAGCGGGCTTGAGCGAATCCGAAAGATCGCTGCCCCACGAACCGAGGTGAACCCCCGTCAGGACGATTTCCTTGGCGCCGCCATCGAGCGCCGATTGGATATCCAGCAGCACCTCGGCAAGCGGGCGGCTGCGCCCTTCACCGCGCGCAATGGTGGTGACGCAAAAGGTGCAGTGATTGTCGCAGCCATCCTGCACTTTGATGAAGGCGCGCGTGCGGCGGTGCAGGCCGGGCAACGGTTCGCGGGCAATGGGTTCAAGGTCGAAGATGGAGTCCGCCGCGGCGGAAGAATCACGAAGCAGATCAATGACCAGCGTGTCTTTTTGCGCGTTCGGGACGACGCGCTTCACGCCGGGCAGCGCCAGCGCTTGATCGGGCTGGAGGGTCGTCCAGCAGCCGGTGGCGATGATTTCGGCTGCGCCGGCGCGGGCAACGCGGCGGATGGCGCCGCGTGAATCGGCGGCTGCTTCATTCGTCACCGCGCAGGTGTTGACGACTGCCAGATCGGCAATCTCGGCTGAAGCGACGATTTCATGTCCCGCCGCCCGAAACTGACGCGCCATGTTTTCGATTTCGCTCTGATTGAGGCGGCAGCCAACGGTATCGAGATAAACCTTCATAAAGCGATTTGACCTCTTACGGTTGAATCACCACAAAATTCTGAAACAGCACATCCACGCCGGGTTCTTCGAAGGCGCCAGCCAGCACCCCCACGCCGCCGCTGCTCAATTCGGCATCCTGCGTCGAGGCAAGCAACGTATCGTTGACATAAAACGCCAGCGTCTCACCGACGCAGTCGGCGCGCAAGTGATTGACGCCCTCTGCGCGAATGGCATCGCTCTCCACCATCATCTCCTGCCCGATGAGAAGCGCCTGCCCGTTGGAAAATTTGCCGATGGCGTAATACCCATCGCTGGAAATAATGAAGAAGTAGTAATTCCCGTTTTGATAACGGCAAAGCAGCCCGGCGCGATTCTCCATCGGACCGTTCAAGCGCGTCACATCCGCTTCCACCCGCACATCGCCAAAGGTGCCCGGCGGCGTGGACCAGAAGTTCATCTTTGCGCCCCGCACCAGAATGCGGTAACCGCCGCTGTCGTAATCCATGATTCCGCCGTCGTTCAACACGCGGTCCCAGCCGGAGGTATTGTTGGAAAAGTCCTCGCGGTATAACACCTCGCCGGGCGCGCCGCTGATAACCGGCGCGGCGGTGACAACGGGCTGGCAGGCGGCAAGGAGCAAAACAAACAGGAGAGCGATAAAGGGTGCTTTATTCATGCGGCGGATTGTATCAGAGTTACGGAAAATACTGCGCGAGTAACACCTGCGCCTCGGCGCTGCCCAAATCGCGGGCGCGGATCAACTGCTCATACATGGCTTGGGTGTCGTTCGTCTGCAAATACAACAGCGCCAGATGAAAATGCGCCGAAGCCGATTGCGGGTCTGCATTGACCGCCTGCTGCAGGTACCACTTCGCCTCGTAGTAGCGTTCATCCAGCAGCATCAGCCAGCCCAGGGCATCGAGCGCGGCCGGGTCGTTGGGCTTCAACTCCAAAGCCTTGCGTGCGGCGGGAATCCCTACGTCTCTCACGTAGGCGTCGTTGCGGGCGCAAAACTCCGCCAGCAGCAGCCAGGGATGAACATCCTGCGGCGCTACCGTCGTTGCATAGCGGTAGGCTTCGAGCGCGGTAATCAAATCGCCCAGGGATTCAAACTGCTCGCCAATCGAAGCATACCAGGCGGGGTTTTGCGGTTCGAGTTTGGCGGCGGCTTGAAATTCGATCAACGCCCGCCGCGCATCGCCAATGCGCTGGAAGTACAGCCCGCGCAGCCCGCGCACCACCGCAGAATTTGGGTCGAGCGTCAGCGCCCGTTCGAGATGAGCGAACGCTTCATCCCCCGCCGTATGCTGTTCTGCCTCTCCAAGCCATGCCCACGCCTCGGCGTTTTTCTCATCCAGCGTCACTGCATCCGAAAAGGCAGCGCGCGCCAGAGACCACTCTTCCACGAGCCCCAGCCCGCGCCCGATGATGACTTTCGCGCTCGAGGGCGATTCAGCCAATGCAGATAGGTTTACAGCGGTGCGCAGGGTTTGGGCGGCAGAGTCAAATTTCGGGTCGAGTTGTGAAGCGTAGAGGAGTTCGGTCACTGCCTGAGAAGGGTTGGAGAGAGTCAGTAATAATCCCAGGCGGTAATGAGCGGGGGCGTCTGCCGGATAGGCTTCAACATATTTATGAAGAAAATCGGCGGCTTGGGCGTACTCCCCTTGCTGCTGGCGTATCTCCGCCAGACGTGAATAGAGTTTTGGCGAGAAGACGGCCTGTTCGAGACCTTTCTCCCAAATTTCAGCCGCCGCAGAGACATCTCCCTCGAGGTAAAGCACATCTCCCCAAGCCGCCCAGCCATCCCCCGAAAGCGCATGCCGTTCGAATGCCCGGCGGTAGGCATCCTGTGCGCGGGTGTATTCGCCGGCGTGATAGAAGTAATGCCCCGCCAGTTCATAGAGATCGGGGCGCCAGGGGAGGCGGCGGGCGGCAGCCTGGTAATGTTCCGCCGCTTCGAGGGGGGAAGCAGCGTGCAAGGCGTGATCAATCTCTGCATAACCGGATACAACCAGCGGCGCAGAAATGGCGGTCAGGAGCAAAACGAGGATCAGCGTATGACGAATCCCGCGAGACATGGTTCGATTATACAGGCGGAATGCTGCAGGCTGGCTTGCATTTGGAAAGCGCAGCGAACTTTGCGGTACTTCTTTTGGCTTGTTTGAGTGGGGGTGTGATGGGAATCTGAAAAGTGAATCATGGATGTAGTTAACCGGATATATGGATTCGTAATAGCAGTAGAGTCTGTGGATACTGTGGACAGCCCTGATAAACCAGAAGATATGGGGTGCTGAGGTGTTGTTTTGCTCCAGATATGGGGGTTTTTTAGATGGTGTTTTTTTCCATGCTTGTGGAATTTTTCGGGATGGTTTTTCCACATTCAATCCACAGAAAAATCCGCTTTTTTGTCTTTTCTATATTTTGACAATATACAAAAACACCCCCCATATATGGGGGGGCTTTGAACCGAAAATTTTGTCAGAAATCCCCACTTGTCCACAGGGAGAGGCATTTATCCACAGTTAGAGGCGGGTTATCCACAGTCGGGTTGTTTGGACAATCATTTCTGCAAGGGGTAAATCCCCTAAATCTGGTCATGATTCTGGTACTGAGGGGGGAGGGATGTGCCGTCTGTTTTTATCGTTGTGGATAAAAATTGTAGCGAAAGGCTGGGCAGACGCTCTCAATTGTCCACACAAGGGGCGTAGATTGGGCGATTCAGCAATTTTGGAAAAGGGCGCGAAGCCCCCTTTTCCTTGAGCAAGGCTCAGTCCACAAAGATCGGCTCTGCATTCCCCAGGATAGTGGGAGGTTTT
The DNA here is from genome assembly GCA_037440905.1 of Anaerolineae bacterium. Taxonomy (GTDB): domain Bacteria; phylum Chloroflexota; class Anaerolineae; order Anaerolineales; family Villigracilaceae; genus Defluviilinea. Next base: position 68,986 of record JBBITE010000004.1, read on the forward strand.
TGAAAGAAGATATCCAAAAAGGCGGTGAGGGTAGCGAATTGTTCGCGGATGTTCCAGAAAACGAGCGAGGCGCGGCGGTAGGTGAAGTTGTTGGCTTCCACGCCGAACGCCTGAACCCCCAGCGCATTGCAGATGAATAACGCGCGGGGAAGGTGAAAGCGCTGTGTTACCAGCACCGCATGTTCGATGCCAAAGATGGCTTTGGCGCGGTAGCAGGTATCGTAGGTGCGTTTGCCGGCGTAATCCAGCACGATTGCTTCGGGGGGCACCCCTAATGAGATGGCATACTGGCGCATTGCGCCGGGTTCATTGTAGTTGAGAGAGGGGTTGTCGCCGCTCATCAGGAGTTTTTCCACTTTGCCGCTGAAATACAAACGGGCGCCGGTCTCCACGCGGTCACGCAGGACGGTGGTGGGGGTTCCATTCCGCCGCAGGCCTGCCCCAAAGATAATAGCCACCCGTCGTGCAGGGGCTTCTGCCGCGGTGTAGATTTTGCTGCGGGCGTACAGGGTGGTGATGAGACGCGGCAGGAGCAACCCCAGGCTGACCAGAATCCCTGTCCACAGGATGATGCGCCACACCCAGCGAAGAATCCGTTTTAGCATGGCTGGGATTGTAATAAGAAAAAATGAGTCTTGTATGTGAACTCATTTTGTGCTGCGTAACCTTCGCCGGGCGTTATCGTCCTGTTGTCAATACTCAGCAGCTGAGATATGCAGTTATCAGGAGTGTTAATGAAATGAGCCAGCAGCGCGCTCGACAAATTTGGAGAGGAAGATAGAATACGGGCAGAGCCAAGGAACTTCCTTGGAGAAAATTTTTATTCAGAAAGGAATGTATTATGTTATTTGCTCCCCAACAAAAAGGTCAGGGCCTTGTCGAGTATGCGATTATTCTCGCTCTCGTGGCCATCGTGGTGATTGCCGTTGTTCGGTTGATCGGACCCAAGGTCGGCAACACGTTCAGCAACATCAACAATCAACTCCCCTCATAGTGCTGACAAAAAAGCCCCGCTGCAACGGCGGGGCTTTTTGATTGAGGAGGTTAATCATCTGCTGCGGCGCGGGCAACCTCTTCCGGTTCGAAGACGACCTCCTCCTTGCCGGTCAATTTTTGCTGTACTTTTTCCACAATCAGATTCAAGTGACCGGAGTGCGAAACGTAATCCAAATCATCCGCCGGGACCGCCAGCACCGGGCACAGGGTGAAGTTATCAATCCATTCTTCATACAATCGGTTCAGACCGTGGAGATATTCGGGCGAGATGGTGCGCTCGTAGTCCCGTCCGCGGCGGGCGATGCGGTTAAGCAGGGTGGGAACAGAGGCCCGGAGATAAACGACCAGGTCCGGGGGCGGGAGGAGGCGCGAGGTTGTTTCGTAGAGGTCGCGGTAGGTCTGATAGTCCCGTTGGTTAAGGTATCCCTGAAGGAAAAGGTTGTAGGCAAAAATTTCCGCATCTTCGTACACGCTGCGGTCTTGCACCACTGAACCGGGGTGTTGACCAAGTTTGTGATGAGAGCGCAGGCGGTGGGTGAGAAAGAAGATTTGCGAATGGAACGCCCAGGCGTTCATATCCTGATAGAAATCCTTGAGGTAGGGGTTTTCGGTGACCGGTTCGTAAAACGGTTCCCACCCCAGGCGGACACAGAGCAGTTCCACAAGCGTGGATTTTCCCACCCCGATATTCCCCGCTACGGCAACATATTTCTTCATTTTCTCCTCCAAATGTATAAATATGAATCAGGGAATTTCCCCGGCTAATTCTTTATCAATTACCTGTTTGAAAATCTCCACCGGCTGCGCGCCGACAATGGCAAGCCCGTTGATAAAAAAGGTGGGGGTGGAGCGCACGCCCAGGTTCGCGGCAAAATCCAGGTCAGCCTGCACAGCCTCCCGGAATCTGCCTTCTGCAATGCAGGAGGTAAACATTTCCATATCCAGCCCCAGTTCTCTGGCATACTGCAAATAGATTTCCTCACCCAGAGCGCTGCTGCTGAAAAGTTTTTCGTGGAATTGCCAATAGGCGTCCTGCTCGCCGGCACACATGGCGGCTTCGGCGGCGGGGAAGGCATCCGGGTGGATGGACGTGAGCGGAAAGTGGCGATACACCAGGCGGATTTTGCCCGGATAAGCGTTGAACAACGGCTGAAAGACCTGTTGATGCCAGCGGCGGCAGTAAGGGCATTGATAATCGCTGAATTCGATGATGGTGATGGGAGCGTCCGACGGTCCGATGGAGGGAAAGCCCTCTGCAGCGACTTCGTAGCGGATAAACTGCGGCTGCGCCGTAACGGGCGCTTCTACTACCGGACCTGCCGCCTGGGCAGCCTTGAGCGGGCTTTTCTCACCCGCATTCAACCCCCAGACGGCATACCCCACCAGTATCCCTGCGGCAAAAGCCAGCACGGTCATCAGGGCGTAGAAATGACTGCGTTTGAAGGTAAAGGTTTCTTCCGCGTCGGAAGGCGATTCAGCCAAAAATTCCGCTTCGATGAGCGGTTCTTCGGCTGTCTTTTTTGCGCGTGTAGATTTTGTAGGCATAGCCGGCATTATAACATGCGCGCTCCCCCGCTAACTTTAGAGGCGTAAAGTGCGTATACTTGTATTGAGGAGTATTATCACAACGTTACCGGAGGTAGAAATGAGCGCACAGAGAAAACCAATTCCCTGGGTTTTGTGGCCCCTGGCTGCAATTTGGAAATTGCTTGCCGTCATCGTCGAGATGACCGGGCGGCTGGTTGCCATGATTCTTGGCATGGTGCTGATGATTGCCGGCGCTCTCATCAGCCTGACGGTCATCGGTGCGATTATCGGCATTCCGCTGGCGATTATTGGGCTGTTGCTTTTTATCAAGGGAATCTTTTAGTCTCAATCAAAGGGTTCCTGGGGCGGATGTTCCTTCTTCGATACAGAGACAGGAGTCGGTCCCGTGATGAAGCGATGGTACGCCGCAGCGCTGGGACGCGCAGCACCAGCAGCAGCACGATTACCAATCCGTAGATCAACGGGCGGACGATTTCACCCTGCAAGGCGAAGAAGTCCCCTTTTTTGCTCCAGGCATAATGCAAAACCGCCAGCGGGGCGATGAGATAGATCATCTGATGGAGGCGTTTCCAACCCCGCCCCAGGCGTTTCTTCCAAATGTCGAAGGAGGTCCAAGCCAGGGGAATGAGCAGCAGGAAGGAAATCACGCCTGCGATGAGGAACGGCTTTTCAAAGATGGTCTGTGCGATCAGACTCCACGCCAGGCCATAATCGAGGTGCAAAAAAATCAGCACATGAAGGACGGCGTACATAAAGGCATACAATCCCAGCGCGCGCCGGTACTTAATCAGTTCCGTCCATTTGATGAGCGTATTGAGCGGCGTACAAGCCAGTGACAAAACGAGCAATGTGATGGCATGACGCCCGGTGCGCTGTTCCAATGCCTGAATGGGATTGGCGGTCAGGTTCTCGGTGATGAACTGGAAGAACAGGATGACCAGCGCCGACCAGGCGTATCCATGCACGGCAATCTGCAGCGGGGAGTAGCGGGAAAGAAGGTTTTTCATCGTTTTATTACAACTGCGCCGGCTGTCTCCGACAGGGTGGGAATGCTGCCCGATAGCGCACACCCGCCTAATAATACACGCTCAAATCCATACCGGCGTAGAGATGCGCCACCTCTTCGGCATAGCCGTTGAACATCAGCGTTGGGCGGCGCCCAAACTCACCGATGCGGCGTTCCGTCGCCTGTGACCAGCGCGGATGCGGGACCTGCGGGTTCACATTCGAGTAAAAGCCGTATTCGTTTGGCGCCACCGTGTTCCACAATGTGGATGGCTGTTCCGCCACCAGTTCGATCTTCACCACCGATTTGATGGATTTGAAACCATATTTCCACGGCACCACCAGGCGGATTGGCGCGCCATTTTGATTAGGCATGGGCTGACCGTACAGCCCGGTGGCAAGGATGGTCAGGTCGTGCATGGCTTCGTCGAGCCGCAAGCCTTCCTGGTAGGGCCAGGGATAAAAGGGGCTTTTTTGACCGGGCATTTCTTCCGGGCGATAAACCGTTTCGAAGCGCACGTACTTTGCATCAGAAGTCGGTTCCACCTCTTTGAGCAGGCTCGCCAATGTAAACCCCGTCCACGGGATGACCATGCTCCACGCTTCCACGCAGCGCAGGCGGTAAATGCGCTCTTCCTGAGGGAAGCGCTTCAATAAATCTTCAATGCCGTAGGTTTTAGGTTTGTTGACCAGCCCATACACCTCCACAGTCCAGGGCGCGGGGTTGAACTTTTGAGCGAGTTTGGCGACCCCTTCTTTATCGGTGGTGAATTCGTAGTAATTGTTGTAGTTGGTAATGTCCTCATAGGAGTTGACAGGATCACCCGACTCGTCGGTCGCCGCGGAGGACGGAACCACCGCATCAGACTCAGGGACGGCGGAATCAACCACCGACGGCGCACACGCCGCGAGAAGCGCCGAGCCGCTCAAAATGCTGGCGGCTTTGAGAAACTCCCGCCGCGAGAGATATTGTGAGTACGGCGTAATCTCGGAGGGTTTGACAGGGACGGATTTGAATTTGCTGCTCATACGATTTACCTCTAACTTCTTATGCCGACTTTTGATGTGGCCATTGTATGAAAACTTTCTTACACCGAGATTACCAAACGCTGAAAATCGGATGAGAAAACCCCCGCTTGCCCGCTATTAGGCGCCCATTCATTCCCCGCTTTTTTCCATTTCCCGATACACCATCACCCGGTTACGCCCGCCATGTTTGGCGGCGTACAACGCCCGGTCTGCCGCGCGCAACAGATCTTCCTTTTTTTCGCCATGCAGCGGAAAAGCCGAGACGCCCATGGAAACCGTCACGTGGATGCTGTAACGTCCAAACGGAATGTAAAGCGACGAAAGCGAACGGTGCAGCGCGTTCACCCGCTCCCGCGCAAACTCCAGATTGATGTTCGGCATGACCAATACAAACTCCTCTCCCCCATAGCGGCAGACGAAATCTCCCTGGCGGCTCTGGCTGGTGACCTTCTCTGCCAGCGTTTTGAGGACAAGGTCTCCCGCTTCGTGACCGTAGGTGTCGTTGACTTCCTTGAAGTGGTCAATATCCATCATCACAATACATAACGGATAAGTCTCGCGGGCGGCGCGCGCCAGTTCGCGTTCAAGAGTCTCCTCGAGGTAACGGCGGTTGAAGAGATTGGTCAACGCATCGCGGATTGCCTGTTCGCGCAGTTGACTTTGCAGCAGACCGATTTCGATTAACTGGGTCTGCATGCGGTCCATGGCGTGGCGCAGGTCTTTTTCCACTTCCTTGCGGTCGGTGATGTCGCGGAAGATGATGATGCGTCCGCTCAGGTGTTGGTCACTGTCGAAGAGGGGCGTCACTCGCAGGTCCAGGTAACGAGACGGTCTGTGGGGCAGTCTCAATTCCATGCGTGCTTCGGGATCGCTCATCAGGTGTTCAAAGCGGTCGTTCCACATGGCGAGAATCTCAGAGATGTGTTTTCCCAGACAGGCAGGCGGGTCGGTATCGAGAAAATTTCTCATGGCAGGGTTGATATCCACAATGCGCCCCTGTGCGTCAATTACCAGCAGGCCGTCGCTCATTTTTTCGATTAGCTGGCTGCGTGCAAAAGGAACGAGGTCCATCAGTTTGTGGCGAAAGATGGCATAGGCATAGATGGCGCCCGCCACGCCAAAGGTCATAGGGGTGTAATCAGGTTCGGCGGAACTGCCCGCCCGCAAATGCGTAAAGGCATTAAACAGAAACGGGATAACCGCGCCGAGCAAAATCATCAGGTATTGAGCCCTGAAGAGCGTGTTTGCATGGCGGTAGCTTTCCAGCAGCAGCCCAACTCCCAGCAGGATGATCGCGTAAGCGTAAACCAGGTTGATCCAGAACCAGACGCCCCGTTCGACGACCATGAAGGCATACCCATTCCAAATGTCTGCGCGGATGGATGGAAAGATATAAGCGGGCATCCGCCAGAGAATGAGCAGGGTCAGAAGAGGTTCAATCGAAATCAGAACGATGGTTCGGAACGTAATCCATTTTTCCCGTTGTGTGATGGATAGGATAAAAAACAGAAAACTTGCCGGCACAGCGGTCACACCGAAATACATCACTTTCAGCCAGAAAATCTTTTGCGCCAGAGGAACAACCGCCCAGGTCATTGCATAGGCAGCCGCCCAAATAAACATCCCCAGCAGTATGCTCTTCAACGCCAACGCCCCCGGCGCGGTTCTGCGCCAGGCAAGAATTAACACCGTCAATGTAGTGAGGGCAGAGACTGTCACGATGAAGACATAGGGATGTAACTGAAACATAATCGGGTTGTGCCTGCCGCTTGCGGGCAGGTATCCTCCTTGTATTTTACTTTGTTATGGTGCAAGATGCGATGGTATGGAATTTCCCCCATCCGGCATGGAGGGTGCAGGCAGAGTATCTCACCCATCTGGCTGCCTGGCGCGCTCTATCGCAGCGTTGCTGTGCGTAACAAAAAAACAAGGCTCACTCATATAACAGCGAGCCCTGCTTGTTAATATCCATTCGGTTTATTAAACTTTATCCGCATTAACCTTTTCATCCACGCAATTCACGAAGAAATACGAATTTCTTTTTCATCTTCGTGAACGTCGAGTTCTTCGTGGAGATTTTCTTATTTCAGATAAAGTCTATTCCACTCCAAACGTTTCCAGCGCCGACTCCATGTTCTCATACATGGGAATATTCTGTAAAAATCCGGTAATCCCAAGCACATTGTAGATTTGCGGCGGCGCATTGCACAACTTCAAGTGCGCCATCTTGTCTTCCCCCGGCGGTGTGAATATCTGATATACCATTTGGATGGCGCGCATTCCGGCGCTGGTGAGTGTATCAAGATCACTCATGTCTATCAGCAGGTAACGTGCCCCTTCGTCATGGGCGAGGCGGGCGGTTTCAAGGAACTGCGCCTCGCTTTGTGCATCCAGCCAGCCGCTGATGTGGAAAACAGTCACCGGCACACGGGCTTGCTTTTGTTCCGACACGATCTTCAGATCGCTTTTCATGTGTTTCTTGCTTTCAAATCAAAAACGAATACGACTGACGGCGTGGGTTATACCTTCTTCACATATTCTGCCTGAACAAAACCCTGCACGCCGCCCTCGTTTTGCACGAACAGCCACTTTCCCGCGACGCCGATTTTCTTTGATGCCGCCTTTGTATCTTCCAGCACGATCAGGCGCGCCTTGACCGGCTCGCTGGCAAGGACTTTCGCTTTGACGGATGCGGTTTCATGAATCTTCAGCCCTGTCTTGCTGATGGTCGCTTTGACTCTGACTACCAGCGCAGACGGAGAGGGAACTCCCGCTTCACTACCGGGACCTGAAGCCGGCTCCGCCGGCGACGGATACACTTCCCCCGGAACCTTTTCCAGGTACCAAGCAGCCGCGAGACCTTCCTTGCCGTTCTTCGTGCGGACTCTCACCCACTGGTTGATGGCGCCAATCTTCGTCCAGCCGTTTGGTTCGATGATGGTCAACAGGTCGCCGGCGTGCGCGGCGTCTACGATGTTGGCTTTGGAGGAGGTATCTTCGCTGGTGCGGATGTTCAAGCCGAGGGTCACGTCGGCTTTGACGCGGGCTTTGGGTCCAGCCGTCGAAACGGGAGCAGGCGCGGGCGGAGTCTGAGGCGTGCTGCTGGAGGGGGCTTTTTGTCCGGGTAATTGAATCTTGCCGTCGGCGTTGATGTTTTCGTAGAGAACAATCTGGACGATGGAGCGCTGAAGCGGGTTGCCGTGGCTGTAGCGCGGCATGAGGTAGGTCTCTTTGGTGACGTCGGGCTGGTAGGGCCAGGGGTCGAGCATGAGGTAGTCGTTGCCTTTGCGGGCAATGAGCACCACGTAGTGCGTGAGCAGGCCGGGCGCCGGGGTGCTATCCACACAGACGATGGCGGGCTGGCCGGCAGCAAGGGCGGCATCAATCAGATCGAGAGGCGCAGGCGTGTCGTTGCACTTGACGATGGAGTTCAGGCGCATTTGGGGATATAGTTGAGTGACGCTGTGCCAGCGAATGCCCGAGCCCACGAAGCCGTTGATGCCTTGCAGTTTTTGGTTGAGGGTTTTGGGGGTGACGGTGTAGCCGTGCCCGCTTAGCACCATGGCTACACTGGTGAGCGCACAGCCGATGTAGCCAATGGTATCGGATGGCTGGCTGCCAAAACCGAGTTTATCGGCTTTCCATTGCGGGTCTTGTTGGGAATAGTAAACGAGCTGAAAAGACACGTGAGCCTCCTTTGGCGGGTGAGGACGACGATGGGGTGATTATACTGCTGGAGGGAGGAAGTAGAAGTTGGAAAATAGAAGTGGAAAATAGAAAGTGGAAAGCGGCGCTCATTTCCCACTTCCCACTTTCTACTTTCCACTAAAACCCATCCTTCAACATCTCCTTTGCCGCCAGCATCCCGGCCGCGCCCATCACGCCTCCGCCGGGGTGTGCTCCGCTCGCGCCGAAGTAGTAGCCTTTGAGCGGGGTGCGGAAGTCTGCCCATCCGGGCGTGGGACGCAGGAAGAAGATTTGATGCAGCAACAGTTCGCCGTGAAAGATGTTGCCGCCCGTAATGCCTGCGATGGCTTCGATATCCTTCGGCGAAATGACCTGCATGCCCACAACGCACTCGCGGATGTCGGGCGCGTATTGCTCGATGGTCGAAATCACCGCTTCGCCGAGTTCGTTTCGCTTTTCATCCGTCCAGCCGCCTTCCACGTCATACGGCGCATACTGCACGAAACACGAAAGCACGTGCTGACCGGGCGGCGCCATATCGGGGTCAATCATCGAGGGGAAGATCATGTCGAGATACGGGCGCTTCGAGATTTGCCCATACTTGGCGTCGTCGTAGGCGCGCTCGATGTAGTCAATGCTCGGGCTGATCGAAACCGCGCCGCGATACAACGCCGCTTCATCGGGCAGCGCGGTGAAGCGCGGCAGCCTGCTCAAGGCGATGTTGACCTTGCCCGACGAGCCGCGCACGCGGAAATTTTGAATAGATGTAACGAATTCATCGGGAAAATATTTTTGTTCAACAAACTGGAGGAACGTGCGCTTCGGGTCTGCGGCGGACATCACGACTTTGGAATCAATCTCATCACCGTTCTCGAGGACAACCCCCACAGCGCGTCCGCCCTTGACCTTGACCTGCTGCACCGGACTATTGACTCTGATCTCCGCCCCAAGCGACCGCGCCGCGTTCGCGATCGCGCCGCTGACTCCGCCGGAGCCGCCTTTGGCAAAGCCCCAGGCGCGGAAGGCGCCGTCAATTTCGCCCATGTAGTGATGGAGCAGCACGTATGCCGTCCCCGGCGAGCGCGGACCGAGAAACGTGCCGATGATGCCGCTGGCGGCTTTGGTGCCTTTGAGCGCGTCGGTCTCGAACCACTCCTCGAGCATATCCGCCGAAGACTGCGTGACGAGTTTGGCAATCATGTACAGTTCTTTTTCGGAGAGCGATGCCGCGTATTGACCGAGTTTGAGCAGGTTCAGCAAATCGCGTGGATGCAGCGAAGACGGGTCGGGTGGAATCAGGTTGATGATGGGTTTGATGGCTTTCGCGGCGCGCGCCATGACGCGGGCATATTCGTCGTAGGCTTCGGCGTCCTTGGGCGAGTGGCGGTATAGTTCGCGGCGGGTCAGGTCGTGGTCATCCCACGCGGCGAGATAGTCGCCATTTTCCATCGGGGTAAAGGTGGAAGGCAGGGGCAGAATCTTCAATCCGTGTTTGGGCAATTCCAACTCGCGGATGATTTCCGGGCGCAGCAGGCTCACTACATACGAAAACTCGGTGAACTTGTAGCCGGGGAAAATCTCCTCCGTCACCGCCGCCCCGCCGACGATGTGCCGCCGCTCCAGCACGACAACCTTCTTGCCTGCTTTTGCCAAATATGCGGCTGCGACTAAGCCGTTATGCCCCCCGCCGATGATGATGGCATCATAAGTATTTGATGTCATAAATAATTCCTTATTAAATGTTATTGCGAGAAGCCGCTGGTCGAGTGTGCCAAGCAAAGCGAGGCATGTATCGAGACCAAGGCGACGAAGCAATCGCGTGTTTACCTGTTAGTTGAGATTGCTTCGCTCGGTCTCGATATGCCCTTCGGGCTACTCGACCATCGCTCGCAATGACACAAGTTATTTCTTCTTCCATTCCGGCTCATAAAACGGCAGGCTGACCACCTTTGCCGGTGCATATTGACGATGATGCTCGACTGTGATTTCCAGACGTACTTTCGTGCCGATTTCATAGTACGGACGCTGCAAATGAGCCAGAGCGATATACTTCTTCAGCAGCGGCGACCAGGTGGACGTGGAGGCATAGCCCACTTGCAGGCTGCCAGCCATCACAGGCAGGCTTGCCCGCACTGCCATGCCGGGGATTTGCGGCGGCAGACCGACTTTGCCGAACAGCCTTTCCATTCCATCCCAATCCACTTCCAAGCCCACCATCTTCCACGCGGAGCCTTCGCGCTTTTCTCGCTCCAGCGCGCGGCGTCCAACAAAATAACCCGGTTTATCCAGCGCAACCGTCCAATCCAACCCCAGTTCGAAAGGCGACGACTTCTGCGCTTCGATCCAGGCGTGTGTGGTGGAGGTGTAGTCCACCTCGAGCATGAACAACCCCGCTTCCACGCGCGCCATGTCCATTGCTAAAATGCCAACGGGAGTAATACCATAATTTACTCCCGCCTCCATCAATGTATCCCAGATCATTAATGCGTCTTTGTTGTCCATCCAAATTTCATAACCGAGGTCGCCCGTATACCCAGTGCGCGAGATGGTTACGTCCGCGCCTTTGATCCTGTTGCTCATCAAGCGGAAGTACTTCAATTCATCCACTGCTGTTTCACAGACGAGGTTCAACACCTTGCGCGTGTTCGGTCCCTGGAAACTGAGCGCTGCAATCTCATCCGTGACTTCTCGAATTTTCACTTCCATGCCCACCGCGTTCATCGTCAGCCAGCGTAAGTTCGGTTCTGCGGCAGTCAGGCGAAAGGTCGAATCAGCGAGGCGCGAAACGGTGCCGTCGTCAATCATCTTGCCGTCGTCGTCGCACCAGCCGGTGTAATAGACCTGTCCCACTTTCATCTTGTAAATGTCGCGCGTGGTGACGCGGTGCAGCAGCGCCGCCGCATCTTTTCCGGTGATGAGGTACTTGGTCAGCGGTGTAACGTCTATCAACGCCGCCGCATTGCGGATTGCCCAATACTCGCGGTCCAACACATGCTCATACGAACCGGCTACGAAATACCCCGCCCATTTGCGCCAGTTTTGCGGCTGGCACAAGGCGGAAGTCCGTTCATGGAAGGGAGTGGTTTTGAGTTTGAGCATGGAAATCCTCTTGAATATGGACGATAGACCATAGACCATTGTCCATCGTCTGTGGTCTATCGTCTATGGTGTGTGGTCTGATATACCTGCTGGAATTATATATAATTTTACCCCCTTTGCCCCAAATAGCATACTTCACAAAAAGCAGCCCGCTCAACCCTCCCGGTCTATGCGGCTTACTCTCGAAGGTTGAATACTTACCCCCGCCGGCTGAGTCGTGCGCGCCACCGCTGCGTCTTTAACCACGCGCGCCAAATGCTTGACCATGACAGCCTGACGTTCGCCTGCTCTGGCGCCCAAATCTTCCAATACCGGCTCGAGCCATGCCTGATAAGAGCGCACACAAACGTAAATTGGCCTGTTGCGGCGGTCGGGCAGCGTGCCAATCAGCGCTGCAATTTTTTCGCTTACGCTTGTTGCTTCGGGATGAATGAGCGGCGTCAACACAATTCCATAGATACCGTGCACAGCGCTGATATAACACTTTGCCCCCTCGTTGCACATCCAACCCAGCGGCTTTCTTGGCAGCGGTTCGACCGGATGCAGCAGCGGCGGTACGATTTGGTGATATAGACTTTGAATCGCAGGAAGATGCACCTGCCTCACCCGCATCCAGGCGGACCCCGAACCTGATCCTGCACTCTCAGACATATCCCACATCCTTTGCCACGCATATACCGAGAAACCAGCCTTTCTCAGTGAGGCAAAGGCATTGCTGTTTTCATTTACTTCGGCAATCACGTGGAATGCTCCCCATGCCCCAGCCTGAGCCGAAAGATTTTCAATCAAGTCTGGCAGCAGAGGGTGGTCGAGTTGAGAAGCGGGAGCCAGATAATATAATTTTGCAAACGTCTCATCGCGCGTGTGAATGATTCCCCCCAGCACAAAAGCCTCTTCTCCATTGGCAACCGCCGAATAAATGTGCCGCGCCGGGTTGACGTAGGACATCAATCCCGCCGCCCCCAGCGGATTGCCGCGCGTCAGCAGGCGAGTGGTATCCAACCCCACAGCCTCATCTCGGAAACCGTAAATATAAGGCAGGTCCAGCAGAGCAAGAGGGCGGACGGACATGGTTGTTTGTCAATTCACAGGCGGGCAGGTTGATACGCTCCAGATGGCAGCGTTCAAACCTGCCGCCGTCAGATGCTCTTAGAGAGTGTTTTTAAAGTCCTTGTTTGTTCTTCCAAAATGCGTAGGATGCGCTCTCTAGCGCATCCAGTGACGTTAGAGAACGTCGCTTACGCGCAGTAGAGGTAGTTTTAAAACGCTCTCTTAATCTACCAACGTCAGGAAGTATTCGTGGAAGCGCGTGTCGTTGGTCAGTTCCGGGTGAAAAGATGTGGCGAGAAGATGCCCTTGTTGGGCGGCGACAATCCTCCCGTCGGGAATTGAAGCGAGGACTTTTGTATCGCCGCTCACCGACTCAATAATCGGCGCACGGATGAAGACTGCATGATATGGCGCGTCCGATGCGGTGGCGCGTTTGAGTTCGGGGATGTCGAGGTCTATCTCGAACGAATCCACCTGGCGGCCGAAGGCATTGCGCTGCACCTTGATATCCATGAGGCCCAGCAGGGGCTGATCGCGCCCTATATCTTTCGACAGGAAGATAGCGCCCGCACACGTCCCCCAAATGGCATGGCGCTGCCCGAATTGCCGCAAAGGTTCCATCAAGCCATAAGCAACGGCAAGTTTGCCGATGGTGGTGGATTCGCCGCCGGGGATGATAAGACCGTCCAGTCCGTTCAAGTGCTCGGGCAAACGGACTTCGGATGCCTCTACTTTCAAGCATTTGAGCATGGCGATATGCTCAGCAAAATCGCCTTGTAAAGCCAGTACACCGATTTTCATAAGTGAGCCATCAATGGGCGGCGGTGAGCGGTCGGCCCGCTACCGCCACCTGCGAGGATGTTACCAGCCCCGCCCCGCAATGCGTTCGGCTTCCGGCATCTGCGAAACGTTGCGCCCGACCATTGGTTCACCGAGATTCTTGCTCACCTCGGCAAGAATCGATGCGTCGCGGTAATGTGTCACCGCTTTGACGATTGCTGCAGCGCGTTTGGCAGGATCACCGCTCTTGAAAATGCCCGACCCAACGAATACCCCATCCATGCCGAGCTGCATCATCAGCGCTGCATCTGCCGGCGTTGCCACTCCGCCCGCCGCAAAATTGACCACAGGCAGGCGTCCGAGTTCTTTGGTCTCTTTCACGAGTTCGTAAGGCGCGCCGATTTCTTTGGCGTATGCCATCAGTTCTTCATCTGCCATGGTGGTAAGACGGCGAATCTCACCCATCACCGCGCGGGCATGACGCACCGCTTCGACAACATCGCCCGTGCCTGCTTCGCCCTTCGTGCGGATCATTGCCGCGCCTTCACCAATTCGCCGCAGCGCTTCGCCGAGGTTGCGGCACCCACACACAAACGGCACTTTGAAGTTGTGCTTGAGAATGTGATGCGCCTCATCGGCGGGCGTCAGCACCTCCGATTCGTCAATGTAGTCCACCCCAATCGCTTCGAGAATCTGCGCTTCCACAAAATGCCCAATGCGGCATTTCGCCATCACAGGGATGGACACCGCGTCCATGATCTTCAAAATCAATTCCGGGTCGCTCATCCGCGCTACACCGCCTTGTGCGCGAATATCGGCAGGGACACGTTCGAGCGCCATCACTGCACAGGCGCCGGCATCTTCGGCAATCTTTGCGTGTTCGGGCGTCACCACGTCCATGATGACGCCGCCCTTGAGCATTTGCGCCAGCCCCTTCTTCTCAGTCCAGGTACCAGTTTTAACTTCCATTTTTTCACTCCTTGATTCCGCGATATACGCGGTCATCCTGTAAATTAGATGAATTGTGCGTTCGAGATTCTACCACGCAGGACAACGCGCTTCATACTGGTGATTGCCCACAAGGGAGGCATGCGCGGATTTGACAATCCGCACGAGCAAAAAGATGGCGGCTTGGACACCGCTGGCTTGGATTGCCAAATCCAAGCCCCTTACTGGCAGAGCGCTCGAAAGCGTTTACCTAAACGTACATCGTAATTTTAGAGAATACGCTCTGCCCTCAAGATATGGGCAATCACCAGTTTTTTGCCTCTTGACAAAATGGGCTGGTTAGATACAATTATTACAATAATACAATTGTTATAATGATACAAAGATACAATTTATGACAAACAAGAAACTCATCCTCCGGATTGACTTTCGGTCGGGGCTGCCCATCTATGCCCAGATTGTTAATCAGATACAGGCGCAGATTGCCAGCGGCATCCTCAAGCCGGGCGACCAGCTTCCTACTGTGCGAGCGCTGGCAGAGGAATTGCGTGTTAACTTCAATACGGTGGCAAGGGCGTATCGTATCCTGGATGAGGAAAGGATCATTTCCACGCAACAAGGACGCGGTACATACATCACTGAAATTCCCCCGCCGCAGCTCAGCGAAAAACTTCGCCGCGAGGCACTGCAAGAGTTAACCCAGCGCTACATCAGCGAAGCCTTGCGTCTGGAGTTTTCCAAGAGTGAAATACGGCAGATGGTGAACGATCAACTCAAAGTGTGGTCTGAAGCGCAAGAGTTCGCAAAAGAATAACGATAAAGGAGAATGTCATGGATAGTAAACTCATCAAGTCTACTTTAGAGAGAAGAAAAACATCCAACCCCGACCCGCACATTTCGCCCATTGCAGCGACGATTTTCGGTATATGTTTGCTGATTGACGTGCTGGGGGCTGCCTGGGGTGACGGAAAATTCAACGACGCCGTTCTCGGCGGCTGGGTCATTGTCTGGACGCTGATCGGCACGTACATTTTGTTCGCGCTGAAAGTGGCGTCGCAATGGGAGAAAGTCGTTGTTTTGCGGCTCGGCAAATTCATGAAACTGGCAGGTCCGGGCCCGTTCTGGATCATCCCCATCATTGACACCACGCCGACCTGGATTGATCACCGCGTGATGGTTACGCCATTTGCCGCGCAGAAAACACTTACCAAAGACACTGTCCCTGTGGACGTGGATGCCGTACTGTTCTGGGTCGTGTGGGATGCCGAAAAAGCCGCGCTGGAGGTCGAGAACTACCGCGCTGCCGTGGATTGGGCGGCACAGACTGCTCTGCGCGACATCATCGGGCGCATGATGCTGGCGGATATTCTCGTCGGGCGCAGCGTCATTGACAAGGAATTACAGCAGGTCATTGACGAACGTACCACGCCCTGGGGTGTGACCGTGCAATCGGTCGAAATCCGCGATATTGTCATCCCGCAGGATTTGGAAGATGCCATGTCCCGCCAGGCGCAGGCGGAACGCGAACGCCAGGCGCGCGTCATCCTCGGCGAGTCCGAGAAGCAGATTGCCGAATCCTTTGCGGAGGCTTCCCAGGCTTACATCAACAATCCCACCGCGCTTCACCTGCGCGCCATGAACATGCTCTTTGAAGGTTTGAAGGAAAAAGGCGCCATGGTCATCGTCCCAAGTTCGGCAGTAGATACGATGAACCTTGGCGGCCTCAGCGGTGTGATCTCCCTAGCGCAGGGTGATTTACCCAGGGAAGACAAATAACCGACAAATATTGTCCCGCAGGTGAGCCTCGCGCCCGCCTGGCAGCGAAGAGACCTGTGGGACGCTTGAATAAGGAGAAAAAAAATGACAGCTCGTACTACTACAATTGTTTCTCTCATCCTGATTGCAGCGGCGTTGTTGGCGGGTCTCCTGCTCTGGAACCGCCTGCCCGACCCCATGCCATCGCACTGGAACGCCGCGGGCGAGATTGACGGTTACACGTCTAAATTTTGGGGCGTCTTTCTGATGCCGCTCATCACCATCGCGCTGTTGCTGCTCTTTCTGGCCATCCCGCACATTGACCCGCTCAAAGCCAACATTGCCAAGTTTCGCGGCATCTTCAACGGATTCATTGTTGCGTTTGTGGCGTACATGCTCTACGTCTATGCCCTAACGCTGTTTGCCGCACTCGGCACACCCTTCAATATGACCCTCATGCTGATGCCGGTCGTGGGTCTGCTCTTCATTGGGATAGGCTACATGATGGGCAAAGCCAAACGCAACTTCTTCATCGGCATTCGCACCCCATGGACGCTCTCCAGCGAAACGGTTTGGGATGAGACCCATAAACTTGGCTCCAAACTTTTCATGCTGGCTGGCGTACTGACTATCTTTGCCGCCTTTCTTGGTGAGAACGGTGTCTGGCTCATCCTGGTTGGCGTCATGATTGCCGCCTTTGCGCCAATCATCTACTCCTACCTCCTCTGGAGACGTGAAAATCCGTGAACGCCGTCATCGAAGTCAACTCCCTGGTTCGTATCTTCGGGCAGAACCGCGCCGTGGATGGGATGACGTTTCACGTGGAACAGGGCGAAGTCTTTGGGCTGCTCGGTCCGAACGGCGCGGGCAAGACGACTACGGTTCGGCTGCTTAACGGAATCCTGCCGCCGTCCGAAGGAACGATGTGTGTCTTTGGGCTGGATCCAACAACGTGCGGCGAGGACGTCCGCCGCAGGACGGGCGTTCTCACCGAGACGCCCGCGCTTTATGAACGATTATCTGCTCGGGAGAACCTGGAGTTTTTTGCCACCCTACAGGGAATTCACGCCCCCGACATGAACCGCCGCGTGAATGAAATGCTCGAGTTTTTTGAACTTGCCTCGCGCGCCAAAGATAAAGTGGAAACCTTCAGCAAAGGCATGAAGCAGCGCCTGGCGCTTGCCCGCGCCCTTATTCATCAGCCGCCCCTGTTGTTTCTTGATGAGCCGACGTCGGGGCTTGATCCCGAAGCGGCACAACAGGTCAACGACTTGATTGCAAGCCTGAGCCGCGCCAATGGTCAGACCGTTGTACTGGCAACCCATAATCTTTTTGAAGCACAGCGTTTGTGTAACCGTGTGGCGGTGATGAACAAAGGAAAAATCCTGGCGCTGGGCAGCCTCAAGGAGTTGTCCCGCAGGTTGTGGCCCATGACGTGGGTGGATATCGTGTTTCACGTGAAACCGCCGGAGCATGTTGCGGGGAGCCTCCGTACTCTTCGCGATGTGATTCAGGTATCGGCGGATGATGAAGCGTTGTCTGTCCAAGTGGAGAATGAAGATGTAATCCCCGAAGTGGTTCGTCTCCTGGTCGAACAGGGTGCATCTATTCTGAGAGTCAATCCACGCGATCACACGTTGGAAGAAATTTATTTCGCGTTGCAGGCAGGTGGAGCATGAACTGGCGCTCGATGTGGGCAATTGCCCGCAAGGACTTGAAAGAAGTGCGGCAGAACAAGGTCGCGTGGGAACCTGCCATTGCAATCCCGTTGATCTTTGCGATTCTCATGCCGATCCTGTTTTCGGTGGTGCCGCAGGTCTTGCCTGTGGATGATATTCAGCGTGAACTGGGGGAGATAGAAACTCTGTTGAAAAAATTGCCGCCATCCATCCAAACTCTGTTCGATGGGTTGAAAATAGAACAAATGTTCGTATTATATATGACGGCTTTCATGCTCGCGCCGCTATTCCTTATCCTGCCCTTGATGTTCTCGTCTGTCGTCGGGGCGGATTCATTCGTTGGTGAGCGCGAACGCAAAACGATGGAGGCGCTGCTCTACTCCCCCGTTACAGATATGGAACTGTTTCTCGGTAAGGTGCTGGCGGCGGTGATTCCAGCCATCGCGCTTTCGTGGCTGACATACCTCGTTTACATCATTATGGTCAATCTTGCGAGTTATGGATTGTTTCAGCGCATCTGGTTTCCCCTCCCGACATGGTGGCCTCTGATGTTTTGGCTGACGCCCGCCTTTGCGCTGTTGGGCATTTCTGCGACCGTGATGATCTCGGCGCGCGTCAAAACCTTCATGGAAGCCTATCAACTGAGCGGCTCGCTCGTCGTACTTGTTTTGGCGCTGGTGGTTGGTCAAGCCACGGGTGTCCTGTACCTCGGTGTGGGAACGGTCATGCTCGTTGGAACCTTGATCTGGATTGTAGATGCAATCCTCATCTACTTAGGGTCCCGTAATTTCAAGCGCAGTTCGTTGATTGCAAGGTTGTAGGAGACAAAAATGACAGAAGAATATACACTTTGGGAATATCGTGTTCAGACCATCGGCAGCATGTTTGGTACAAAGGATGAATTGATCGAGATGACATTGGATGAGTGGGGCGCGGAGGGCTGGGAGGCGGTTAGCGTGTACACGCCTTACGGAAGCGGCAAGGTCACCATCGTTGCCAAACGACCGCTGACGGAGCGGACGCGGCGAATGAGGTCCATGCCGTCCTATCAGTAAAAAAGGAGATGCAGAATGCTTTCACTTGCTTATATCGCTAGTTTTTTGGGGATGATCCTGCTGCCTATTGCAGCGTGGATTTATTTCCGGCGCAGGTTTTCGCTGCCGTGGAAATTGATTCTCGCCGGCGGTGTGACTTTTATCGCTTCGCAGGTGCTTCATGTGCCGCTGGTGGCGGGGATGGGGTCTTTCCTGCAAACGTCTCCTTTATGGCTCAACGCTGTGATTCTGGGGCTGCTGGCGGGTATTTTCGAAGAGACTGCCCGTTATATTTTGTTCAAGTTCTTTCTCAAACAAGCGCGAACCTGGAAGGAGGGAGTGCTGGTTGGGCTGGGACACGGCGGTACGGAAGCGGTCATTTTGGGGATTCTCGCTGCGCTGGCTTTTGTCAATATGACCATATATCGCAATACTGACTTGTCCACTCTGCCGGGCATTACTGCCGACCAACTGGAGTTGGCAAAGCAACAAGTTGCAGCCTATTGGTCGGCGGCGCCGCATGTGGCGCTGCTGGGGTTTGTGGAGCGCGTCTTTGCCATGTGTCTGCATCTCAGTCTGTCAGTGATGGTGTTGTATGCAATTGCATACAGCCGTCCGCTTTGGTTTTGGCTGGCGCTGCTCTGGCATGCCCTGGTGGATGCGGTGGCGGTGTACCTTGTCCAAAACATTGACGTTCTGGCTGTGGAGGGCATCATCGGCCTTATGGCTTTAGTCAGCCTGGGGATTTTGTTTGCGATGCGTCCGTGGTTTTCGATGGATGCCGCAGCGGAGCAGGGAACGGCGGCAGCGTAGAAAACGGCTTGGGAAGGGACATCGAGTCTCGGTCTGGCGCGAAGCGTAGAAATATCCGCTCGAAATGGGCGGATATTTTTTTGTCCGATAGAGATACAATTACCGCATGCAACGATTACGCGATCCCTTCCTGCTGGTCATTTTGCTGTTGAGTATCGTTCTGGGTGCCTCGATTCTTACGCGCGGGCATGAATGGGGCGACGATTGGGCGTCTTATGTGATGCAGGCGCAAAGTATTCTGAACGGCACCATGGATGAGTTTGTCGAGCGCAATGCGTTTACGATTTTCGAGTCGTCGGTTCAGATCGGACCGGTGGCGTATCCCTGGGGGTACCCGCTGGCGCTCACGCCTGTTTTGCTGTTCAAGGGTGTGAATGCGCTGGTATTGAAACTGCCGGGACTTTTCTTCTTTGCAGGATTTCTCATCTGCCTTTATCTGCTGACCGAACCGCGCCTCACACGGACCGAAAGCCTGCTGCTTGTTGCTCTGTTTGCCTTCAACCCGGTATTGGTCGGCTTCCTGGACTATATCCTGTCGGATATTCCTTTTTTGTTTTCGGTGTTTTTGGCTTTGCTGTTGGCAGTACATAGCGAACGATGGAACACAGGCCGGTATGCTCTTTTGGGGGTGTTCTTTTTCCTGGCTTTCTTTATCCGCACTACCGGGGTGGTGATGCTGGCAGCCTTTTTGGCTCACCAGGCATTGACCTTTGCCGGTGACCGAACAAGGCGTGGCGTTGTTTTGTGGAGATCGCTGGCGGTTATCGGGGTCTTTCTTGCGCTTTGGTTGATTTCATCGTTCATCTTTCCAAACGGACAAGGCTCTTATCTCCAGCAACTTGCCGGTTTGACCGTTGATGGGTTTTTGCAAAACGTTCACGATTACTTTTTTCTCTTCGTGCAATTCTTTGCTCCTCTTCCCGCCGCCGCATGGAAGTATCTCTACTATGCGTTAGTCGTCCTCTTTTTGGTTGGCGTGTGGGCGCGTTGGAACACCGACCGTGTATTGATCCTTTTCTTTTTCTTCTATTTTGCCATGATGCTCCTTTGGCCCGAATGGCAGGGAATTCGTTTCATTTTTCCGCTGCTGCCCCTCTTTTTCTATTTTGCCTTTCAGGGGGCGAATGTCCTTCTTGCCAGAGCGCCGGCAGGAACCCAACTTCCTGCTCGATGGCTGGTTTCGCTTGGTGCGCTGGGGCTGGCGGGGATGTTTCTTTTCCAGTCTGCCTCTCAAGCCTACACAAATATCAGGGAACAGCGAAAGATCAACGGTCCTTTCGATGCGTTTAGTTATGACTTGTACAACTACATCCGCGCCGAGACTCCGCCCGACAGCGTGATTGTCTTCTTCAAACCGCGCGCTTTGCGTCTGTTCACTGACCGTGATTCGATCATGTCCATCGAATGCGAGCGTCTCCTGCTTGGGGATTATGTCGCCCTTCATAAAAACTGGGAGTACAGCCAGATCCTGCCGGGGGATATACAAGACTGCAATCTGCCCATGAAAAACGTGTACGAAAACCGCCGCTTCATCCTTTACGAGGTGGAAAAACCAAACTGACGCTTGAATCTCCCATCCAAAATCGGTACACTATATTCATGAATACCACTACAGGCAAGTTGCACGACCTGGAGGGGAAACAAAACCAACTGCTGCGCCTGGTGGAGTTGAGCGTCATTCTCAATTCCACCCTCGATTTAGACGAACTGCTCCAGAAAATTACCGCCACCGCCACTGAACTACTGGATTGCGAAGGCTCGTCTATTTTGCTCTATGACGAGAAAAACCCGCGTCTGTATTTCGCCGCCGCCACCGGCTCCGACCCGGCCGAACTTGCCAAAATCCCCGTTCCCATCGAAGGCAGCCTGGCGGGAACCATCTTCCGCACCAACCAGCCGATGATCCTGAACAACGTCGAGCAGGACCCGCGCCATTATTCCCTGGTGGCGGACAAAATCAAATTCAAAACGCGGACACTTCTCGGCGTCCCCATGCCCATCAAGGACCGCATCGTAGGCGTTTTGGAAGCGGTCAACAAACGAAACGGCAACTTCACCGAACGCGACGTGGCAATTCTTTCCGTCACGGCTGCGCATGCCGCCATTGCCATCAACAATGCCCGCCTGCTTCAAGCCACGCGCCAAGCGCTGCAGCAAGCCCAGCAGGCAAACGAAATCAAAGATAACTTCCTCACTCTGGCTTCTCACGAATTGCGCACGCCGCTGGGCATTATCATCGGCTATGCTACCTTCTTGCAGGAAGAGGCAAAAGGCGAACTTTCGGAGCATGTCCGCCATGTGCTGAACGCCGCCTCACAAATGCGCGCCCTGCTCGACCAGATGAGCAACCTGACCCTCCTGCAAACGGATCAACTGGAAATGCGCCCTCAAAAAATCTCCATCCAGGAGATTTTGTCTTTTGCCTGTGAGGAAATTGCCTACCCCGCGGCAAGACGCAACCTGGAATTGACCTACGCCTTCGGCAGCGATCCTCTCTATGTTCACGTTGACCAGGAGAAGACCACTCTTGCCTTCGTCAACCTGCTCAACAATGCCATCCGCTTTTCGCCCGAAGAAAGCCGCATCGTCATCGGCGCGGTGGAACAGGGAGATACGGTCCTCGTTTGGGTGCAGGATCAGGGCAAAGGCATCCCGCCGGATAAATTGCAAAAGATATTCGAAGCCTTTTACCAAATCGAACCGCCCAACACGCGCAGTTACGGCGGTCTTGGCATTGGGCTGACCATTGCCAAAGGCATCATCGAAGTACAGGGAGGAAAGATCTGGGCGGAATCTGAAGGACTTGGCAAAGGCTCAACCTTCAAAGTCACATTGCCCAAAGCCTGACTTGACATTAGACTTTATCGGTAATTAGGAAAAACGTCCCGAAGGTTGCTGCCCAGCGCTCAAATTACCAAACCTTCGGGACGGTATCTCACGTTATTTCCAATAACGTCTATTCATTTCGCAACAAAAAGCGCCTCGTCTCTCGACGGGCGCTTACTGCTCCCTGTTCACGGTTCCCTGATTCCTGCTTCTGCTCATCCCAAATGCATCGGCATAATCACGTGCAGGAAATTCTCATCACCCACCGGGCGAATGACCCCCGGCGCATTCGGCGCAGAAGTCTCCAGCGCCACATTCGGCGTGCGAATCACCTCCAGCGCTTCACGCAGGAACTTCACGTTGAACGCAATCAGCAGCCCGCCGCCATCCACCGTTGCTTCCACAATCGTCTCGTTTTTGCCGGTTTCCTCCGAGATAGCGGAAATTTCCACCTCGCTGGGCTGTAAATCTCCCTGTGCGCTCTTGATGTTCAACCGCGCCACGTTTGACCCTTCACGTGCGAAAATCTCCGCCTGCCTGCACGCCTTCAACAACGCAGCGGTCGAAACCAGCGTCCGCGACTTGTACGAACGCGGGATAATCTGCTGAAAATCGGGGAAAGTCCCGTCAATCAATTGCGACACCACTTCCACATCCTTCACGCGGAAGATCACCTGTCCGCGTCCCTTTGGCAGCACCATGTAAATTGGCTCTTCGCCATCGCCCGCCACACGCGCCAGTTCCTTCAAGGCTTGGGCGGGGACAATCGCCGAAACGGGAGCAGGCACAGGCGCCGCAAGAACCGCCTTGCGCACCGAAAGACGAAAACCGTCTGCCGCCGCCATCGTCATCTTATCTTTATCCACCTGAATCAACACGCCCATCAACACCGGGCGCGCCTCATCGCTCGAAGCCGCAAACGCCACCTGATGAATCATCTCGCGGAAATCGCCCGAATTAATTTGCACCGCGCCTTCCAGATCCGTCACAGGCAGCGGCGGGAATTCCTGCGCATCAATGCACTTGATATCGTTGGTGGAAGTACCGCTGCGTACATTCAACGTTTGCGTTGGCACATCGAGTTTCAAACTGACCTGATCGGCCGGCAGCGTGCTCACCAGGTCGCTGAACGTCCGCGCCGGCACAGTTGTCGAACCTTCCTCCTCAATGCGCGCCGGAATCCAGCACGTAATTCCCAACTCAAGATTGGTTGCAGAAAGACGCAACCGCCCTTCATCGGAAGCAATCAACACATTCGCCAGCACCGGCAGCGTGCTGCGCGGCGAAACGGCTTTCGAAACAACCCCCAACCCACGGGCTAAATTTTCCTGAAGCACGGTCACTTTCATGATGTGTCTCCTCAGTGGATAATGACCCTTGTATTTTACATCATTATCTGACGTTTAGAAGCCCGTCACCAGCGAAACAGCGAGCATTGTCAGCATAAACAACAACTGACAGGCAAACAGTGCCGCAAACACATACGCCACATAAGTCCAGACGGAAGTGGTGCGTTTGGAAGAAGGCGGGCGGATTTCCTGCCCCTCCGCCAATGCCTTCGCGGAATCCGCTGCCTGCCCAATGTCATTCATCCAGAACACGCCCGCCGCTTCATCACTGACCAAGAGCCTGTTCCCGCGAAACGACCGAATCCACGCCTCGACCTTTGGCGAAGCCGGCGGGGTCACCGCCAGCGAGGCGGGTAAGATGATGGCGCCGGCTGGTGCATCGTCGGGGAGGGCTTCGTTCGCCTTCACCACCGTCAATGGCACTTTGGGCGCACGTTTGGCAAAAGCGGCTTTCACCGCCTCGCCGAACTTTCCATCGTGATCAAAGACCAGCACGCGGAACTGCGCCTGCCTTTCCTCCAGTGCATCGGCGCGTGCAGCGCTGTCTCTCCTCAGGGCGGAGAGATGATACAAAAGCAGCAATACGCACAAAATCAGTAACTGCAAGGTATCCAGGATGGCGCGCCCGAAATCGCCCGTCTCGCCGCCGAGCGCGGCATTGATTAGCGTGAAGATCAAGCCGCCCGCCGAAACCATCCCGCCGATGACCGCAGCGAAGAGAACCAGATACAGGTACGTTTTGCGAATCACCGAGCGGCGGGCATGATCGCCAGCCGCGCCTTCTTCCAGCGCCTGTGCCTGCATTGGGCGCCACGTCATCAGCCACAGCGGAAGCCCCACCGCCAGCGCCGCCAGCGCCCCCGAAACGGGCGCGCGGAATCCCGCGCTGCCCAGGTATACGGCACCGCTAGCAAGGTCAATCACCACCGAAAGCAGGCTGGAAACGGCTGTAAACGTCGCCGCCAGACCAACCAGGGAAAGGATGTAAAAATACAACCTCTGCTTGCCCGCCCGCCGCGGTTCATTTTCGTCGAAGGTAAATTGCCGATTTAGCCACGTTCCATAATATGCCCAGATTACCCCAAACGGCACGCCAATCGAAATCGGACCGCCGATGTCTTGCAGAAATTCCGCCCACGTGCGCTCTTCGCCGAGCAGTTGCATGAGGATGGTGTAAATCAGTGTGCCGCCGGCCGCCAGGACGAGGATCACTCCGCCCAGCGAGAGCAGGTAGAGAATGCCCAGGCGGAGATACGACTCTCTTTCGGCCGAATCAGCCAACCCGTCTTGTAAGATGCGCCAGGAGGAAAACCAAATCGGCGCGCCGATCACGAGCAGCGCAATCGCGTTGACCACGGTCTCTCGTCCAATACTTCCCAGCACCTTTCCAACGGACAATGTGAAAGCGTAATCCAATGCCTGCTGCGCGCCATAGACGGTCATCAAAAGCCCGTAGAGCATCCAGATGAAGCGATACAGGCGGCGGATCTCGGCGAAGTTTTCGGTTTCGGAGAGCGCGCGCCACTCGCCTTTGAGGATGTTCCAGAAGTAGGCGGCGATGAGCAGGTTGATGACGATGGCGATGAGGTTATCCGCCCACGTTTGCGTGCCGCCGACGATGGCGCGGTCAGTGTAGAGATTGGCGGCGGAAAGGAAAGTGCGGTTAATCAATGCCAGCGTGTTTTGCACAACCGGAATCAGCGTGCCGAGCAGAATGCCGTACAAAAACACGGCGCGGACGGTGGATGCGCGTTCTTCGGCATCCTGCGCCGAGGTGCGCTGCGCCCACAGCCAATGGACGAGAAAAATCGGCACGCCCACGAGAATCAGCGACAATGCCTGCGCCAGCGTGGACGCGCTGCCCGCCACCTCCCGCGCATGGAAGATTGAACGCAGCAGACCGATAATGCCCCACAGCACCACTTCGATGCTGATGAAGGCGACGGCGTAAAAATAGAGACGACGGATGGTTTTCATGGTTATGTCCTTTGTGCTGCAACATTCATGTTGCGATCATAATACGACAAGGCAAGTGCGACATGATGAGGCTTAACAAATTATTTCGGTGATCTCGTTCTTAGCAGCTCGTCTCCAGGCAGCGAAGGAAACGCCAAACCCGGGCTGCCTGCGCCGCCCATCCGCTGGGGCTCAAGCCCCTGCTCAGGGCATGGAAATCCGCTCATGAACCTTAATAATTTACTGTACTTTCGCCAATTTTCGTGGATCACGAAAACCCTGCGTACTTTGCGCTCTCTTGCGCAAATTCGGCGTTAGAGAACGCCCAATACGCTTTCTCGTGAGGGATTAAAATCCTTGTTAAGCACCATCTTTCGTATAAACCATAAAAAGGCGAATCTACAGTATTTAACTCACCTTACGCGGAACGTCCCGAAGGTTCTCGTCAATCAGGTGTACCTTCGCTCAAACCCTTCAGGACGGTGCGTAACATCAGTTAATTCAGTAACTGCGCAGTCGGCGTTCTCCCTTGGCGCTTGCCCGCCACATCGTCCCCGCAGCGAAGCGGAGCGGGATGGCAAGTGTTACGCCGACGGGCGCGTAAGCCTGCCCTGAGCCTGCCGAAGGGAGAACGCGCCCTACGCGAGCATTACGGAAATATTTTCGTAACAATCATAAGCGGATTCAGAGTCGGCTTCCAGCCGACTTGCATGGACTGAGGCGGGGGATTGATCCCCCCGCCGAAGATGGAAAAATACCGAATTGTTTTTTTCAAGTTTCATAATGCCGCAGTACGTTTATGGTTTATACGGCTCCTGATACCAACGGTAATCCCAGAAGTTGTACGGCATGGAATTCAACTTCCACGCGCCATTTTGCTTGACGAGCAGGGCGCGGTCGGGGCTCCCGTAGCGGGTGGAGAAGGGATCGGTGTTGGAGTAATACATGGTCAGCGAAACAATCGCCTCGTTTTCGTGCGTTTCCACCTCGCCGATTTCTATCCCCACACTGTTGGGATTGACCGTGCCCTCGAAAAAGGAGCGGCGGAATTCTTCATAAGTGGGTTTGTTTTCCAGGTCGGCGAGATAGCCGTAGGCTTTTTGGTAGTCCTTGTTCAACATTGCCAGCACGTAGTTATGCACTACGCCGTCGGGGGTTGTATCGGCAACGTAAGCGCGCCTGTCCTGCCGCGTGAAGAACAACGCCAGCGCCAGCAGGATGAGCGCGCCGATGCCGATGAGGATGCCGGTCAGAAATTTATCCTGTTTCATGGTGAGACCTCCAATCTATTTAACTTTACTCCAATTTGACGAAAATCGAACATCCCAAGTTTCCCTCCGTTTTTTCAATCACGGTATACTAACCCTATCTTTTCACCAGAGAGGAGTTTCCCATGACCGTTTCTGCCCCCCGCTGGGATTTGACCAACGTCTATCCCTCACTCAGTTCCAAACAATACAAGAACGCCATTAAAAAATACCAGTCCTCCCTCGACGAACTGGAAGCCTTCCTGAAAAAGGCTGCAAAAGCCACCGCTCAAACCGACCCGAAGAAACTCGGCAAACTGCTCGGCGAAGCCGTAGACCGCTTCAACGCCCTGCTCGAACTGGCGGGAACGATCAGCCCTTACATCTACTCTTTCGTTTCCACCGACTCGCGGGATAAAGAAGCCATGCGCGCCCTCTCCGAATTCGAGCAAATGTCGGTCAAGCGTGATATTCTCAACACCAAATTCCAGGCGTGGGTGGGCAAGTTGGGCAAAGCCGCCGTCAAGAAAGCCGCGCGGACGAACGCCTCGGCAAAGGCGCACGAGTTTGCCCTGCTCGAGAGTGTCGAACAATCCAAATATCTGATGAGCGAAGCCGAAGAAGCGCTGGCTGCCGAACTCACCTTGAGCGGCGGCAATGCCTTTGGCAAGCTTCAGGGAACGGTCACCTCGCAAATGACCGTGGATTTTGAACTGGACGGCAAGATGCAAAAACTGCCGATGCCGGCTCTCATCAACCTGCGCTCCCACCCCGACCAAGCCACCCGCCGCCGCGCGTACGAAGCCGAGAACAAAGCCTGGGAGGAAGTCAAGGAGGTTTTAGCGGCGTGCATGAACGGGGTCAAGGGTGAAACGCTTACGCTCGATAAAAAACGCGGTCGGGAAGACGCCATCCACGCCTCGCTCGATTTTGCCCGCATTGACCGCGCCACGCTGAACGCCATGCTCGGCGCGATGAAAGATTCCTTCCCCATGTTCCGCCGCTACTTCAAGCACAAAGCCAAACTGCTCGGCAACCCTTCGGAAAAGCTCGCCTGGTGGGATGTCTTTGCTCCGATGGGCAAGACCGACAAGGTCTATTCGTGGGACGAAGCGCGCGATTTCATCGTTGCCAACTTCAACAAATTCTCTCCCGAACTGGGAGCGTTTGCCCAGCGCGCCTTCGACAATCGCTGGATTGACGGCGAGCAGCGCGAAGGGAAGCGCGGCGGCGCGTTTTGTATGGGCGTCGAAGGCGTGAAGGAAAGCCGCATCCTCAGCAACTTCGACGGTTCGTTCGACCAGGTCAGCACGCTGGCGCACGAACTCGGTCATGCCTTCCACAACGAGTGCGCCTGGCAGGCAGGCAAGACGCCCATTCAGCAAAATACGCCCATGACTCTGGCGGAAACCGCCTCCATCATGTGCGAGACCATCGTCACTGAAGCCGCCCTCGAGCAGACCACCGACTCCCAGGAAATGCTCGCCATCCTCGAAGCGCAGATGAACAACGCCTCGCAGGTGGTGGTGGATATTTACTCGCGCTATCTGTTCGAAAAAGAAGTTTTCGAGCGCCGCGCCAAATCTGAACTTTCCGCCGATGAGTTGTGCGACATCATGGAGCGCGCCCAAAAAGCCACCTACGGCGACGGGCTGGATGAGCAATACCTGCAAAAATTCATGTGGACGTGGAAACCGCACTACTACTCCAGCGGGTTCTCGTTCTACAACTACCCCTATGCTTTTGGTCTGCTCTTTGCCACGGGCTTGTATGCCATCTACCAGAAACGCGGTTCGGAATTTGTTCCGGCGTACAAGGAACTGCTCGCTACCACCGGCGAAGCGCGCGCAGCGGACCTTGCCGATAAGTTTGGCATCAACATCCGCACTAAAAAATTCTGGGCAGACAGCCTCGCCATCATCGGCAAGCGCGTGGATCGGTATTGCCAGTTGTAGAGCGTGAATTGGCATACAGATAAACACGTACACAGGTAAACACGCCTTTGCAATGACAACTTCGCCTCGAGTCGCCCCCTGGGCTGGTTCCACACCCCCAACCGAATCCATGCTGTGGCAGCGCATGGTGGAGGAGGGTCTCAGCCCTTATACCTGGTCGAACGGTCCGCATGATGTGTATGCGGCGCACACCCACTCCTACGACAAAGTCATTTATGTGGTGCGAGGCTCGATCACGTTTGGTCTGCCGGAATTGGGGCAGCGCCTCACCCTCCATGCCGGTGACCGCCTCGATTTGCCTGCCGGCACCGTCCACGATGCGGTGGTGGGGGCGCAGGGGGTGGTCTGCCTGGAGGGGCACAAAGGCTGATTGAAACAGAATCGGCTGTCGGCGGGGGATGAAGCGGGAAATCCAATAATAAAAAAAAGACGCGCCCGTGAAGGCGCGTCTTTTTTACTGTACTGTTGATTCCTTGTCCAGTGAACTTACCAAGTGGCATTGAGCCAGCCGCGCAGTTCCATGGCTTTGACCACGCGCGAAATGGCGACCATGTAAGCCGCATCGCGCATATAGACGCCCTGTTTTTCGGCGGTTTGCAAAACGGCATGGAAGGCCTGGGTCATTTTCGTATCGAGGCGCTGTAACACTTCATCTTTCGTCCAGTAGAAGTTCATGTCGTTTTGAACCTGCTCGAAGTAAGAAGTGGTCACGCCGCCGGCGTTGCACAGGAAGTCGGGAATGTTGAAGATTTTGTTTTCTTTGAAGAATTCATCGGCTTCGATGGTGCTGGGACCGTTGGCGCCTTCGGCAACCAGGCGGACACGGCTGGAGATTTTCTTTACGGTTTCAGCGTTGACGTGTCCTTCGATGGCAGCGGGGATGAGGACGTCGGCTTCTTTGGCGATCCAGGCTTCGCCGTCTTCGACTTCGTAGCCGGCTGCTTCAGCCGCTTTGCGGTCAATGGTGCCGTATTGATCGGTGATGGAGAGCAGGAAGCGCGGGTCAATGCCGCCCTTTTTGCTGTAGGTGTATGCTTTTTTGTCGTGGCGGTCCCAGCAGGAGACACAGGCGACCTTGCCGCCCAGCAGTTCGACGAAACCGATGGCAGCGTATTGGGCTACGTTGCCAAAGCCTTCGATGGCGGCAATGGCTTTGGTGGGGTCTATGTTGAGATGCTTCATGGCTTCGCGCACGGTGTAGATGACCCCATAGCCGGTGGCTTCGGTGCGTCCCTCCGAACCGCCGCTTCCGAGCGGTTTGCCGGTGAACACGCCGGGGGTGTATTGACCGACCAGGCGGGAGTATTCATCCATCATCCAGCCCATCATTTGCGGTGTGGTGCCGACATCGGGCGCGGGAACGTCGTTGCGCGGACCGATGTTCTTCCACATCGCCTGCACCCAGCCACGGCAGATTTGTTCCTTTTCATTGGACGAGAGGGTGGCCGGATCACAGATAACGCCGCCTTTTCCGCCGCCGAGGGGCAGGTCTGCGACTGCACATTTCCAAGTCATCCAGGTGGCGAGGGCGCGCACCGTATCGAAGGTTTCGTTGGGATGGAAGCGGATACCGCCCTTGTTGGGACCGCGCGCGTCATTGTGCTGGACGCGGAAGCCCTGGAAGACGCGTACCGAGCCGTCATCCATGCGGACCGGGATGCGGAAGGAGTATTCCCGCATGGGCCAGCGCAGGACTTCGCGCACGCCGGGATCGAGGTTGAGCATTTCGGCAACATGGTCGAATTGTTTTTGTGCCATTTCGAATGCGTTGATTTGTTCAGACATGCTTGTTCTCCTGGTATATTGATTAGGCTAATGGGGAAAAGATAAGCGGGCATCCCGGAACGGGCGCCCGCTTATTGACGAAAGATGCCAGTTGCTTCACCATCTTGATATACCCAATAAGAATGAATTGCCTGGCAAGGGTAACATGAGAGTCAAAATCTCGTCAATATGATAAAAAGCAGTTGTTTTGAGGTTATTCGAGGTCGTTTTCGTCTGTATCGTCCTCGCCTGTATCGAACTCGTATTCCACTTTTTCGCTGTCGAGGTACACCCACAGCAGAAGCACGTGTCCTTCGGGGGTCTCCACGTTGCGCGCCGCCAGAATGGGAGCGGATTGTTCCAGCCCCATGTCGTTGCGGTAGTGCAGGTGAATGGGAGATTTTGCCTTCCAGGCGCGATAACACCGTTCGACGAGCGCCGGGCCGTTAAAAGTCCGCAGGCGCGTCAGCGCAGGCACTGAGAGAGCGGCGCTCTCGTTCAGCCCCAGCGCCCAGCCGTCATTGACCGCTTCGAAAACGGGGGGAGGTCCTTCGATAATTGTAATTCTGTCGTCCATAGTACGCGGGAATATACCATAAAAGCGGATGCCATGTCATTACGAAACCATTAGCCGGAAAGTACCCTGTCTCCGCCCTCAACCTGTCATCGAAATTTCTTGCATTCCCCCTTTTCGATGGGTATACTTGCTCACTATGACGATGGAAAAAATCGGGCGATATGAAATTCGGGCAGAGTTGGGGCGCGGCGGGATGGCAACCGTCTATCACGGTTACGATCCGCGCTTCGAGCGTGAAGTAGCGGTCAAGGTGCTGCCCTCCGAACTGCTGCACTCCGACCCGCAATTCAAATTACGCTTCGAGCGGGAAGCGAAGATTATCGCCCAGTTGGAACATCCGTCCATCGTGCCGGTCTACGATGTGGGGGAAGAAAACGGACAACCCTATTTTGTCATGCGTTATATGAATGGCGGCTCACTGGCAGAGCGTATCAAGACAAAGGTGATGACCGTCGAAGAAGCCGTAAAAATCCTTGGGCAGATTGCCCCCGGCCTGGATGAAGCGCACAGCAAGGGCATTGTCCACCGCGATCTGAAACCCAGCAATATTCTGTTCGATGCAAAAGGCATGCCCTACATCTCGGATTTTGGCATTGCCAAGTTGTCGCAGTCGCAGGCAAGCAGCGTTACCGGCAGCGCCATCATCGGCACGCCCGCCTACATGGCGCCTGAACAAGCCGCCGGCGAGACGGTGGACGGGCGCTCGGATATTTACGCCCTCGGCATCATCCTCTTCGAAATGCTCACCGGCCGCCAGCCCTACGAGGCGGATACGCCCATGGCGGTGGCTATCAAACACATCACCGACCCGGTACCGCACATCCTGGAAGCCAACCCCAGCCTCCCGCCCGATGTGGATGCCATCATCCAAAAAGCGATGGCAAAACGCAAAGAAGACCGCTTTTCCACCGCCGTGGAACTGGTAGATGCCCTGCGCATGGTCGGTTCCAATGCTCCTACGCAGATGCGCACGGTCAAAGTGGCGCCGAAGACGGTCGCTGCTGTAGAAAAGGAAGCGGCGCCCGTCGCCAAACGACCGCTCAATCTCTGGCTGATTGTTGTGCCGCTCCTGTTGCTGGGAATGATCGGGGGAGGCTATGCCTTATTGACCCGTATCAACCGTCCCGTAGAGACAGAAGCGCCCGTTATTTCTCCCACCCAAACCTCCCCGCCGACCTCGCTTCCTCCCTCGCCCGAACCTACGCAGCAAGCGCCGCTTCTGCCTCCTCCCACTGACACACCTCCGCCGACTTCCACCTTCACTCCCGAACCGCCCAAAGCGCCCGTCATCGGCGGAGCGGATAAGATTGCCTTCGTCTCCAATAACGAAATCTGGCTGATGAACGTGGACGGCTCGAACCTGGAGCAAGTCACCTTCGACGGCGCACAAAAGACCGACTTGCAGTGGGTGCCGCCCGACTATCGCTACCTGCTCTTTATTACCGGCAAAATCGTCAAATACTATGACATCCAGAGCGGTGCGGTGGATACGCTGGTCAACTTCCCCGCCGAAGTTTCGCTGGATGCCTTCCGCGTTTCGCACGACGGCAAGCAGGTGATGATTGCCATGAGCAATAATATTTTTGTGGTGTCGTTCAACCTCCCTGCGCTCAAGACCGTCACCACCCGCCGCCAACTTTCCCAATTGGAAGGCGGATGCCTGGTGCAGCAAGTGCCAAAAACCTTTACCATCGCCCGTGTGCGCGAGGCGCGCTGGTCTTGGGATGACAAACTGGTGGCATGGCTTTTTACCGGCAACGATGCCGTCAATCCCAACCTTCAGGCGGAGCAGGTGAGCGTACTCGATATTTCTGCCTGCAAGCCGGAACTCATAGACTTGAAAGACAACTTCCCCGGCACGCGCTTTGTCCCTTCGGGATACCAATTGCGCGAAATTCCCGATTTCGATTGGGATGGCTACGACCTGTTTGCCTTCAACACCTCCCGCCGCAACAACGGCTGGGGCGAACTCCACATCTACAACTGGAAAGTGTTCAAAGGCGTTCACTACTCTCCCCTCGGTCCATGCTGCTACCGCGACGCGCGCTGGAGCCCGGATGGCACTTACCTGCTGCTGGCTTTTCAAGACCTTGCTCTGGGCGCCGATGCCAAAACCCTGCTTTACTACATCCCCGCCGGCGAACTGGGGACGGGCGCCCAGTTCAAACCTTTCCCCCTGCCGCCGGAATTCTTCAAAAACCCGCGCGAGGCGCCGCAGCCTGCCCTGCGCCCCGCTCCGTGAGCAGCATTCAATTCGCCTGAAGCCCCTTTACAATCTCGCTCACCAATCGCGGACCTCGATAAATCAACCCGGTATATACCTGCACCAGACTCGCCCCCAGAGCGAGTCTCTTTTTTGCATCTTCGGGATTCATGATTCCGCCTGCGCTGACAATCGGAATCTTCCCTCCCGCCAGATTCACCACCCGCCTCAACACCGCTTCACTCCGACCTCGCAGCGGGCTGCCGCTCAACCCGCCTGATTCACGCTGAAGCCCCGACCTCAACCCCTCACGTGCCAGCGTAGTGTTCGTGGCGATAATGCCATCCATGCCTTTTTGGAGGATGATTCCGACCGCGTCTTCCAGTTCTTCGTCGCTCAGGTCTGGCGCAATCTTCACCAGAATCGGACGGTTGACCTTCGATGTTTGACGTTCCTGCTCGATTGCGCCCAACAACCCTTCCAGCATTTCCCGCCCTTGCAGCCTGCGCAGACCCACCGTATTGGGCGAGGAAATGTTGATTGTCAGATAATCCGCCAGCGGAGCGAAGACCCTCATCAACTCGATGTAATCCTTTGCGGCTTCTTCGAGCGGCGTATCCTTGTTCTTTCCCAAATTCACGCCAACCACCGCCTGATCACTGATCACTGATAACTGTTTACTGATCACCGATAACTGTTCCCTCACATATTCTGCCCCCCGGCTGGGAAACCCCATGCGGTTGATGACCGCCTCATCCTCCACCAGCCGAAACACGCGCGGCTTTGGGTTGCCGGGCTGAGGCCGCGGCGTGACCGTGCCGATTTCGATGTGACCAAAACCCAGCGCGGCGAGACCGCGAACGGCTGCCCCGTCTTTGTCATACCCTGCCGCCAGTCCGAGGGGATTCCTGAAGGTCAACCCAAAAGCGCGGACAGGCGTTGCTTCTGTTTTGTAGAGTTGCTGGAGTAGAAAGTTGGAAAGTGGAAAATTTCCCGCAATGCCTAGAAGTTGAAGGGTGAGTTGATGCGCGGTTTCAGGCTCAAGTGAAAAAAGCAAAGGGCGCAACACGGAATACATTTTTTCTTTTGTGCCCTTCATGGTTAAAAACGCTTTTGCCCGCTTTTATCCAGAAAATACTGCACAATCTCCTCTTCCGGGTGCGGCACATTCATCAGCGCGAACATCGCCGCCAGTTCGCCGCGGTGATGGGTGTTATGATTTGGCGGCTGAACCATCATCTGCCACAGCGGCAAGGTGAAGGTCTCCCCTTTGGGGTTGGTGTAGGTGACCTGGCGCAGAAGGCTTTCTTCCGTTTGTTCGGCGATGAAGGCGCGCATGTCTTTCTCGACCTTCACCCAATAGTCTTTTATCGCAGTAACGTTTGAGAAATCTTTCGCATTGAGGAACTCACCTTTTTCTCCCAGCCAACGCTGACGCCACATCCGCTCGGAACTCATCATATGTACCAGCGTCGCGTGAACGCTGTCCCACGAATATCCCTGCCTGCGGAAGAGTTGTTCCTCAGTCAGCGTTTCGGCAACGGCGAGGTAGCGCTTGTTTGCCCAGTAGTTGTAGTCGTAGAGTTCGGTCAAATAATCTTTCAGATTCATACGCCTCTTTTTCCCTTCTTCAGCATCTCAATCGTTTTCTCGATCCGCCGCTGCCGTGTCTCATCCCTCTTCGCTTCGTTGATCCACGTCACATATTCTCTTCGGTGGGTGTAGGAAAGTTTGTCGAAGAAAGCTTTGGCTTCCTTGTCCTTCTTTAATTCTCTCATCAGGTCGTTAGGGATTTCAAGAGTACGCGGCTCGGTATCCGCTTCCACCGTGACTTTGACCTGATCGCCAAACGTCTTGCCGATCTGCTCGCGGATTCTCTTGAGGATGATCAGGTTGTGATTCGGTCCGCCCATGCGCGTCAACAGTCCGCGATAGGGGACTCCCTCGATCATCGCCTTGACCTTCGGACGCTTCGAGCCAAACGCCTTTTCCACATCGAACGGAACTTCCACGAACGCACCGCCCCCGCCCGCGTTTTGGATGGTGGCTGTGAAGGTGTGTTTTTGGGGCATAGTTTATCTCTTTAGAAGATTCTAACATGCGCCAAGGCTTGTCCTGCTTGACGCATATACGCCATTGGCGTATACTGCGAAGGCGATGCAATTCATTGAAACCAGCATTTTTACCCGCCAAGTTACATCCCTGCTCACAGACGAGGAATATAGCCAATTGCAGGTTGCCTTATTTTCTCGTCCTGATATGGGAGCAATCATCCCGCGGAGCGGCGGTTTGCGAAAAGTGCGCTGGTCAATGAGTGGACGCGGTAAACGCGGCGGCGTAAGAGTCATTTACTATTGGGTTGTCGCCGAAGATCAAATCCTGATGCTGTTTATGTGTCCAAAAAGTGAGAAGGACGATCTGACGCCGCACCAGTTGAAAGTGTTGCGCGAGATCGTGGAAAAGGAGTTCAAATGAAAGATGAATTGTTCGATGAATTGGTGGCAAGCGTTCGTGAAGGCGGAAGAATACTGCGCGGTAAGGCAAAGCCATCGCGTTCCTTCGTGGTCGAAGTGCCAGACGTAAAAAAGATACGCTCCAACTACAAACTCTCACAACCCGAATTTGCAGCGTTGATGGGTATCAGTGTAAAAACGCTGCAAAACTGGGAGCAGGGACGGCGCATCCCTGAAGGAGCGGCGCGTGTGCTTTTACAGGTCGCCGCAAAACACCCCGAAGTGATCTGGGATGTGGTGAAAGTAAAGTCAACAGCCGCATAAAGCAGAACTCGGAGATATAGCAAATCTCCGAGTTCTTTGTTATTTCCTTTCTTCCAAAAACTTCCTCGTTTCCTCAATTTTATCCCTCTCCACCTTGCCCGCCTCTTCCCAATAATCGAGCATTTGAGTAATCGTCAACACCGCGTGCAGGGAATAGCCCGCCTGCGCCAGCGACTCCTTCGCGCCCGATTGCCTATCCACCAGCACGACGACATCCTTCACGACCAGACCCGCGCTTGTCAATTTTTCGATGGCTTCGAACTTGCTTCCGCCCGTGGTGGCGAGATCGTCAATGACAACGACTGTCTCGCCTGCGTGATATTCGCCTTCGATCTCGGCTTTCGTGCCGTAGGTTTTCACTTCCTTGCGCGGATAGATCATGGGATAGTTGCCCGCCAGCGAGATGGCCGTCGTGATGGGAATCGCCGCGTAGGGCAGACCAGCGATACGGGAGAATTGGAGATTGGAGATTATCGGAAGGTAGGCCTGGGCAATCTCGGCGAGAAGTTTGGGATGGCTGATGATCTGCCGCAGGTCAATGTAGATGGGAGATTTGAGTCCCGATTTCAAAGTGAACTCGCCGAATTTGATACAGCCTGCCGACAAAAGGCCGTCCGAGAGAGCAGAGAGCAGAGGATTAGTTGTTAGTCTTTCCATGTTCAGTCTCCATACCAAACAGATTCTGCGCGCATCACTGCTCTCTTCTCAACTGTTCTCTAATCTCCAATATCTCATCTCGTATCTCTGCCGCGGCTAGTTTCGGATTCTCTGCTCGCGAGATTCCGCGTGAGATGGGAATGAGCATTCCTTTGCCGTCTGCGCGGAGACCTGCTTTCAGCGCGATTTCCAAATCTCCGCCCTGCGCGCCAACTCCAGGAGACAGGAACCACAGGTCTGGCACGGCGGCGCGGATCATCTCCATGACCTGCGGGTGAGTCGCTCCAACTACCAGCCCTACATTGTTCTTCTCGTTCCACTGCTCGGCGAGTTTTGCCACGTAGATATATAACGGCATGGGCATATCCGAGCCCATCGGCATGACCAGCAGGTTTTGCAAATCCATCGAACCCGCGTTGGACGTTTTGCAGAGCAGGAAGGCGCCTTTTTCTGGATTTTGGATGAACGGCTCGATGGAGTCTTTTCCGAGGTACGGACTCAACGTAATGCAGTCCACGCCCAGCGTTTCAAATGCGGATTTGGCGTAGGCTTCGGCAGTGGAGGCGATGTCGCCGCGTTTGGCGTCCAAAATAATCGGGATGCGCGAGCCGAGTCGGTTCGACTCTTCGCGGATGGCGGATACGACCTCCTTGAGCGCCGTCCAGCCCTCGGCGCCGAACGCTTCGAAGAACGCCGCGTTGGGTTTGAATGCCGCAGCGTAGGGGGCGGTCGCTCGGACGAGAGTCAGGCAAAAGTCGAGGGCAGAAGCGGGAGAAGGCTCTTTGAGGTCGCTCAGGTGCGGGTCGAGTCCCACGCATAGCAGGGATGAACAGTCGTCGGCACGTTTTTCCAGAAAGGTAAAAAATGTTTCCATGTTGGAGAGTTCCAAGTGTCAAGTTCCATGTTCCAGGTAAACTTGAAACGTGGAACTTGGAACCTGATACTTTAGGCTTTGCCTAAAACCATCGCCAGCAGCGCCATGCGCACGTACAACCCATATTCCATCTGACGGAAGTACGCGGCGCGGGGATCGTCGTCGAAGTCCATGCTGATTTCGGTGACGCGCGGCAGCGGGTGCATGACGATCATGTTTTGTTTGGCGGCTTTCATCACTTCGGGGTCAATCACATACGCGCCTTTGACCTTTTCGTAATCGGCGGGGTCTTCGAAGCGTTCCTTTTGCACGCGCGTGACGTACAGCACATCGGTTTCGGGCAGCACTTTTTCGAGCGTGCTGAACTCGGCTTGCGGAATGCCCTTCGCGCCGACTTCGTCCATCACTTCTTTCGGCATGCGCAAAATATCGGGCGAGACGTAATTCAACTTGACCTTGAACAACGACAGCAGCCGCGCCAGCGAATGGACAGTGCGCCCGTATTTCAGATCGCCGAGCATGGTCACGGTCAAGCCGTCCACCACGCCGACACCGAGTTCCTCGAAGATGGTGAACAGATCGAGCAATGCCTGGGTGGGATGTTCGCCCGTGCCGTCGCCCGCGTTGATGACAGGTTTGCGCGCCGCCTTCGCCGCAATCGCCGCCGAGCCTGTTTCGGGGTGGCGCAGCACAATCACATCGGCGTAACATTCGAGTGTGCGGACGGTATCCGTCAGGCTCTCGCCCTTCGTCACCGACGAATACTTCACCTCATTGATGGGGATGACACTTCCGCCGAGCCGTTCCATCGCAGCAGTGAACGACGACGACGTGCGCGTGGACGGTTCGTAAAACAGGTTCGCCAGAATTTTCCCTTTCAGCAAATCGAACGTGCCAATGCGTTCCACCATGCCGCGCATTTCGTGCGCCACGCCGAAAATATATTCCAGGTCGCTGCGGTTGAACTGTTTGACGGAAATAATGTCCTTGCCATACCACGCGGCGTTTTTGTTCTCGCCGAAGGGCAGGTAGGGGGATTGAGATTCGGTAGGCATAAGTTAGTCTCCTTTTATGCTGTCATTGCGAGTGGCGCTTTGCGCCACGAAGCAATCTCAAGTAACCTGCAAACACAAGATTGCTTCGCTCACAATGACGTTTGTTATTTGATCGGGACTCTGGCTGCACGCTGATGGCGAATCCCG
This sequence comes from Anaerolineae bacterium, assembly GCA_037440905.1. Classification (GTDB taxonomy): domain Bacteria; phylum Chloroflexota; class Anaerolineae; order Anaerolineales; family Villigracilaceae; genus Defluviilinea. The sequence continues at coordinate 107,796 of JBBITE010000004.1, forward strand.
TTGAATCACTTTTTTCTACGCTTCAGCCTTTCTCTGTCCGCTTCGTTCCTACGGGGGAGGTTGATTCCGTTTCGATGGGCATTTCCCTTCGCCCAAACAAAAGATTGCATCAGTGCGCGGTTCTTCATGCCGCTTACAGGCGGGTGTTGCCGAAAGGCACACAAAATGCTAAAATCAGCACATGAAGGTCTTTTCCTGGAACGAAGAGAAGAATGAACTTTTGAAAGAGGAAAGGCAGATCTCGTTTGAAGATGTTGTCTTTTACATCGAACAGGGTTTCCTGCTGGACGTGCTGGAACACCCCAACCAGGAAAAGTACAAAGGACAAAAGATATTCGTCGTAGAAATCGAAGACTATGCATATCTTGTTCCGTTTCTCGAGGACGAGCGCGAAATCTTTCTGAAAACAATCATTCCAAGCCGCAAGGCGACCAGAAAGTATTTGAAAGGCAGTTCAAAATGAGCAACTTGAACCTCCAACAAGACGAATTAGAACTTCTTGCTTCATATGAAAACGAAGAGTGGAAGTCGGTCAAGAAACTTAAAGAGCAAAAAGAACAATATCGCGCCTACGCCCGCGCAACCTTTCGCAAGGATAAGCGGGTCAACATCCGCATTTCGGAAAAGGACCTCCGCGATCTGCAAAAACGCGCCATTCGCCAGGGCATTCCCTATCAAACCTTGATTTCGAGCGTGCTGCACAAATATGTCAGCGGCGGGTTGGTAGAGAAATAAGCCGCGCGGCAGTCATCCAGCATTTTGCCCGCTTCTCTTTCGAAACAGAGAGCGGGCTTTTATTTACTCGTTTCAAACAGATGATTCGCCAGCGGGATGACATTGACCAGCGGCTCTTCGTAAGGATGAACGCGTTTGATGACCTTGATCGCCTCGTTCACCAATTCGCGCTTGCAATTGACTTCGAGTTTGTACTCCGCTACTTCGTTGAGTTCGCCGACCTTTCCTTCAAAGGGATTGGCGCCTTCCTTCGGGCGGAAGAATCCGCGCACGGGCGTCAGCGCTACGCAGTGGTCGTAGTTGCCAATCACACCCACGCCGATCTCTGAAAGCGCGTCGGCGAGTTTCAGGGCGTGATCCTGCGGCACGAAGATTTCGAGTTTTACGTCCGTGAAGTTTTGCATGATGTCACTCCAACAATTTCAACAAATTTTCACGCGTCAGAATTTCCACGTTTACACTCGGCTCGATGAACGGACGCACATCGTTGACGACGTGATTCCATGCAAATGCTTGCAAGCAGGTACCGCCGTGAAAGGCAAGCGGTATCATTGCGTCCGCCCGTTTCATGTTGATAAGATGCCATTAATGGCAACTTATTGCAATGGAAGTCTGACATTTCTGCCGAAGCCCTTCTCTGCCAAAACCCTGCCATCCTCAAAAGCGACTTGTCCGCGCAATACAACTTTCCTGATCCTGCCTTTGACTTTCCACCCCTCGAACGGAGTCCAGCCGCAGCGGGTGAATTGGTCGGCGGCTTTGATTTCGTATGCGGCGGTCTCGTCCACTTCGACCCAGGTTTCAGGTTGTTCGGGGAGGTGGAAGATTCTTCGAGGGTTGATAATGCTTTTCTGAATAATATCGTCGAAAGTCAAACGTCCAAGGTCAACGGCGGTGAGGAGGAGGGGCAATAACGTTTCAAGCCCTGGAAAACCAGGCGGAGGATTCTCTGAGTCTTTTTCTGCGAGGGTGTGAGGGGCGTGGTCGGTGGCGAAGCAGTCAATGACATCCATGTTTGCCCAGAGGGCGTCCACATCTTCTTGTGTGGCGAGGCGCGGGCGGACTTCGGTGCGACCCCCACCCTGCCCTCCCCCAATTCCTGCGGAATTAGGGGAGGGTGCAGTGAGAAACAGATGATGTGGACAGACTTCACAGGTTACTTTGATGCCGCGTTCCTTGGCGGTTTTGATGAGCAGGATTTCCTCTTTGAGGGAGATGTGTGCGATGTGAACGGGACGGTCATAGACGGCGGCGAAGAGAATCCCTGCCGCCATGGTGCGGGATTCGGAGTGCAGGACGATGGGCGAGGATTTCGGGTATTTCTCGAAGTGCGGCATCCACAGCGTCATGTCATCGAGGCGGAGTTCGCCGAAGGTGGAATCGAGGTACATCTTTAGCCCGGCAGCCTTCGGCGCGAGAGAAGCGGCGATCTCTGCGTTATCGGGTCCCGCGCCGAGGAATTGGGCGTAGTCGCAGCGGGCTTTTTGTTTTGCGGCATCCAGCGCGAGGTTGAGGGTCGATTCGTCGAAGATGGGTGGTTTGGTGTTGGGCATTGCCAATATCATGGTCACGCCGCCGGCGAGGGCGGCTTGGGTGACGGTATCCCAATCTTCTTTATGAGTCTGTCCGGGCTCGCGCACGTGGACGTGAGGGTCTATCAGGCCGGGGAGTTTGAGCATGGTGGAAAGTGGAAAGGAGACAATGGGAAGTGGAAAGAGGAAGATGAAGGAAAAAAAAGAGCCGCTGGAAGCGACTCTCTGATTTCCAAATGATGAAAGTAATTTTGCCAAAGATATGCGGGGGAAAGAAGCGTTTGAAGCAGGACAGGCGATACATTGCGGCGAATTTTACGCCGTTTCGAGGATGTGTCAAGAGGATGGAAGGCGGTGTGTGACAATGCGCCTTACGCGCGAGAGGGGAAATTATCGGGGTGGAAAAATTTGTTCGAAACGGGATCCGCCGTCCGTTAAGAGTGAAGCGGAGAGAAATCTCATGATATTTGTCACTGAAGCGCGCTGAATGCGGGTGATATAATCCCGCATTATTTTTGTAAGGAGAAGAAAGATGGCATATCAAAACGTCAAAGTCCCCGCAGGCGGGGCAAAGATTTCGATCAAAGACGGCAAGTTACAGGTTCCCGATAATCCGATCATCCCGTTTGTGGAAGGCGACGGGACGGGGCGGGACATCTGGCGCGCGTCGGTGCGGGTGTTCGATGCGGCGGTGGAGAAGGCGTATGGGGGCAAGCGCAAGATTCACTGGATGGAGGTGTATGCGGGCGAGAAGTCGTTCAAGTTGTTCAACACCTGGCTGCCGGATGAAACGACCGAGGCGTTCAAGGAGTTTCTGGTGGGCATTAAGGGACCGCTCACCACGCCGGTGGGCGGGGGCATCCGCTCTCTGAATGTGGCGCTGCGCAAATTGCTCGATTTGTACGTCTGCCAGCGGCCGGTGCGCTGGTATAAGGGTGTGCCTTCGCCGGTGGTGCATCCCGAATACGTGGATATGGTGATTTTCCGCGAGAACACCGAGGATATTTATACGGGTATCGAGTTTCAGCAGGGAACGGAAGAGAACAAGAAGTTCAAAGAACTGTTGAAGGAAACGTTCCCGAAGGAGTATGGCAAGATTCGCTTCCCCGATACGGCGGGATTCGGCGTGAAGCCCGTTTCGGTGGAAGGGACCGAGAGGCTGGTGCGCGCGGCGATTCAGTGGGCGCTGGCGAACAAGCGCAAGAGCGTGAACCTGGTCCACAAGGGCAATATCATGAAGTTCACCGAGGGCGCGTTCAAGGATTGGGGATACGCGCTCGCCAAACGCGAGTTCCGCAATGAGATTGTGACGGAGCGCGAGAGTTGGATTTTGGGGAACAAGGAAGCCAACCCCAATTTGAGCGTGGAAGAAAACGCCCGCATGATTGACCCCGGCTACGATATGATGGCGCCCGATAAGCAGGCGGAAATCCGCAAAGAAGTGGAGGAGGCGCTGGCGCTGTGGGATACGCACGGCGGCGGCAAGTGGAAGAGCAAACTGCTCATCAAGGATTCGATTGCGGATGTGACGCTGCAGTTTGTGTTGATTCGTCCGCGCGATTACGATGTGATTGCCACCCTGAACCTCAACGGCGATTATCTCTCCGATGCGCTGGCGGCGCAGGTGGGCGGGATTGGCATTGCGCCGGGCGCGAACATCAACTATGAGACTGGTCATGCCATCTTCGAAGCGACTCACGGCACCGCGCCGAAGTACGCCGATTTGGACAAGGTCAACCCCGGTTCGGTCATTCTTTCGGGTGAGATGATGTTCCGCTACATGGGCTGGACCGAAGCGGCGGATTTGATCGTCAAAGGCATGGAAGGCGCCATCGCGGCGAAGACTGTCACCTACGATTTCGCTCGATTAATGGACAACCCGACCGAGGTCAAATGCTCGGAGTTCGGGGATGCGATCATCAGTCACATGTAAACAGGTAGACACGTAAACAATAAATGAAAAAGTCGGGATTTTCACATCCCGACTTTTTCAAACCTCATTATTTGCAGATCGTTAAAGACGCATCGGTATTCAGCCTGCACACCAATAGAACTAATCGAAGGCGCTGGTCCTACTTTGATTCAAAAACGCGCCGAGAAAGATACAGGGTCTGGAATCTTACTCTCAACCAAGATCACGACCATTCCGCTTTCTGAGCCAGCCTCATGCCATTCACCAGTATCCCAAAATACTCCATCTCCTACCATAACCGGAATGGGTTCTGGATTATTGCTTTTCACCCATCCTTCTCCTTCTACAACCAAAAATATTTGTGGGCTAGATAGATAACGTCCTCCAACTGATCCACGCGGATCAAAACGCATCCAATGAATGGTAGCACTTCTTGACCTGCTATGGAAAATGTGACCAAGTAAAATGAGAGTCGAGCGCCTGAAGTTAGTGTAAACTTGTTTCTGTAAAATTGAGAAAGCGGTAGGTCTGGTATATAC
>JBBITE010000005.1:0-1442 GCA_037440905.1 Anaerolineae bacterium
ATTACCCCGAACTCAAAACCTTCGCTCATTCCGCCGAGGGCGTGGTGAACGCTTCTTTGGAATTCGATATCAAGACTCTGCGCCCGACCTACCGCCTCGAAATCGGACTCCCCGGCCGCTCGAACGCCCTGCTCATTGCCCAGCGCCTCGGTCTGCCTCAGCCGATCATTGATGCCGCAAAAGCAGAGATTCATCCCGACGACCTGCGCGCCGACAAACTGCTCGATGACATTCGCAAGGAACGCAACCGAACATCCCGCGAACGTGAAAAACTGGAAAAAGCCCGCGCCAAACTGGAAGCGCAAACCAGGGAACTCGAAAAGCGTCTCGAGCAAATCGAAGACGAGCGCCGCGAGGTGCTGGCAAAGGCGCGCGCCGAAGGCGAACTGGAAGTGGCAGTGCTGAAGAAGAATATCGAGTCGTTGAAGGCGCAGTTGAAGAAGGCGCGGCAGCCGCTCGAGGCGTTGAAGGCAATCGAGGAAAAGGTGGAAGTCATTGCGGAGAAGGTGGAAGCGCCGGTTGAGAGAAAGAGTGAAAAAGTATCAGGGAGCAGTCGGCGTCCGCTGAAGTTGGGGGAGCGAGTCACTGTCAGCACGCTGAATGCCGAAGGGGTGGTGACAGCCCTGGGTGAGTCTGATGCGGAAGTGCAGATTGGGAGTCTGCGGGTGAGGGCAAGAATCTCGGAGTTGGTGAGGAAGTCCGGTGAAGAGTTATCAGTGAACAGTGAACAGTCATCAGTGGGCGGGAGGCAGCCGCTGGCGGGTGTCAAGTCGCCGGGGCTGGAGTTGAACCTGCGCGGCAAACTGGTGGATGAAGGGCTGGAGGAACTGGAACGGTATCTGGAGAAAGCCTATTCGGCCGGCCTGTTGTTCGTGCGGATTGTGCATGGCAAGGGCACCGGGAAGATGCGCGATGCGGTGCGGAATGCGTTGAAGGAAAGCCCGTATGTGGTTTCGTTTGAGGAGCCAAAGGATAGCGAAGGCGGAGCGGGCGTGACGGTGGCAAAACTGGCAAGGTAGGTCAAGGCGAAGCAGTCTTCTTGCCGGAAAGATGGCTTTGCTGCGGCGCTTCTTCGCAATCCCTGGCGGAGTTGATATAATTTTGCAGGAGCAGACCTATGACGTTGGATGAAGCCATTCAGAAAATGACGGAAGTCATCAAAGCCGTCAGCGCGGCAGCGGAGGTGAAGACGGTCAAGATGTCCGACGAGGAGGCGCGGTTGAGTGTGTATGCCGCTGCGGCGGACATTCAGGCGATTAAGGATGCGACCTTCCAGCCTGCTTTGGATTTGCTCAATAACGAGGGGATGGATCTTCAGGTGTTTGTGTACGATAAGGACGCGCCGCCGTTGAAGGGGTGAGAGGGGGAGTGAGTAGTGAGCAGTCAGCAGTAACAAAGTAGAAAGTGGAAGTAGAAAGTAGAAAGTGGAAGGTGGAAAGTGG
>JBBITE010000005.1:1542-38342 GCA_037440905.1 Anaerolineae bacterium
GAAAGTGGAAGGTGGAAAGTGGGAAGGGTGAAAAGGCTCTCTTGGGAGGGTCTTTTTTTATTTTCCGGTTACCGCACGCCAGACGGCGTTGAGCGCTTCGAGAGCGGTCAGACGGTGAATCTGCGCCGCTTCATCGGTCAGGTAGATGTCGCCTTGAAGCGGACGGTCGGGGCGGGTGTAGAGGCCGCGGTTGGGCAGGTCGGAGACCGCCGCCCAAAAGTTCCACAGAGGCAGGTCGTATTCGGCGGCGAGCAGCGCCATGTCGCGGTTGATGCGTTCGTCCTTTTCGCGGTTGTCGGCTTTGGTGGCAAGGATCGGCACAACGCCTGCATCCAATAACTGATTGATGATTTTCCGCAGATATTCGGTGTTGCGCGACTCGAAGTGCGTGCCAACCTGAATAATGACGAATGAGGGGCGGTGAATGCGCAGTTCACATTCGACGGGCGTCTCTGCAAAAGTGCAACCGTATTCGCCGCGATGCCATTGCGTCCAGAGCAGGGCGCCGGGGGTGGTGCCATCCTGCGCGGTAGGCGCTTCGCGGTTGAGCGAACCGCTGAAGTACGCAACCGTCTCGCGCAATTCGGGGGTGAGCGCTTCAAGAGAGGCGGGGTCCGTTTCGAAGATTCCCAAGAATTCGGCGGGGCGGGTTTGGCAATCGCCAAAGATGGAGAAGGCGCGCGGGTCGTTGCCAAGCGAAAGCCCGTATTCGTAAATGTGTTTCAGGCTTGGGTCAATAAAGGAGGGGATAACGGGCCAGTTTTTCCAATCGTTGGGGGCGAGGGCAGGCGGTGTGTTGGTGAAAACAGCGGCTGACGTATCGGAGGATGCGGCATCAGGCGGAATGAACGGCGGAGTGGATGTTACAGATAGGGAAGCAAAGGCTCGGGGAGAGGGCGTTGCGCTCGAGTCAACAGGTTTCGTTGCGGTTGCCTGCACCGCAAGACGGGGCGTTGCCGCAGGAACGGCAGCCGGTTTTGCACCGCAGGCAGAAAGCCATAAACTGATTGCTGCGAAAATAAAGAGAAACCGTTTCATCTGCAGAAGTATATCCGTGAACATAAACACGGTATGAGATGTTGTGATAAACTTGCGCGCATGACCTACCAGGGATTGCTGCACAAATACGGACATCTTCTCAATCTTCCGCCTCACACGCGGACCGTCAGCCTGCTCGAGGGCAACACGCCTTTGATCAAAGCCGACAACTTATCCCGCTGGCTTGGCGGCGGCTTTGAGTTATTCATCAAATATGAGGGTCTCAACCCCACCGGTTCTTTCAAAGACCGCGGCATGACGGCGGCGGTCAGCGAGGCGCTGGGGCGCGGCGCTACAACCGTCATCTGTGCTTCGACCGGTAACACAGCCGCATCGGCAGCGGCATACGCCGCGCGCGCCGGGCTGAAATCGATTGTGCTGATTCCGCAGGGAAAAGTGGCGGCGGGGAAACTGGCAGGCGCCATCGCTTATGGGGCGCAGGTGATTCAAATAGACGGTTCGTTCGACGATGCATTAGCGATGGTGGTGGAAATTACGAACAAACATCCCATCTGCCTGGTGAACTCGATCAACCCGTACCGCATCGCAGGACAAAAGACCGCTGCGTTCGAAATTTGCGATGCGCTCGAAGCCGCCCCGGATTGGTTATGTCTGCCGGTGGGGAATGCCGGCAATATCACCTCGTATTGGGCGGGCTTCAAGCAATATGATAGCCTCAAATCTACGGGGCTGCCGCAGGTGCTGGGCGTGCAGGCGGCAGGCGCGGCTCCCCTGGTGCTGGGTCACCCGGTGGAAAACCCTGAAACCGTGGCAACCGCCATTCGGATTGGGAAACCTGCCCGTGGGGAACAGGCGCTGCAAGCCGTGGCAGAGTCGCATGGAACCATGGTTGCCGTTCCAGATTCACAAATCCTTGCTTTGCAGAAAATGTTGGCGGCTGCGGAGGGGATTTGGGTGGAACCTGCCTCCGCCGCCGGGCTGGCAGGGCTGGCGCAAGAGGTGACGAGCGGCCGGCTGAACGTGGCGGGAAAAAGAGTGGTTGCAATTTGCACAGGGCATGGGATGAAAGACCCCGACATTATTACGAAAGAAATGCAGAAACCGCTGGTGGTGCCGCCCCGCTTGAATGCTCTGGAAGAGGTGATTCTAGGGTGAAAGCGGCGGGTGGAATGGAGCCGCGCAGTACACAGAGGAAGAGAGAAGATGAAAGTCAAGGTCAAAGTGCCCGCAACGACAGCCAACCTCGGGCCGGGTTTCGATGCGCTGGGCTTGGCGCTCGATTTGTGGAACGAGGCTGAGTTCCGCGCCACGGGGGATGGAAAGATAACGGTTCAAGTCAAAGGCGAAGGGAAAGGGCGGCTGCCCACAGACGAGAGCAATGCGGTGGCAGCAGCAGCCCTGCAGGTCTATCAACTGGCTGGGAAGCCCTGCCCAGGGATGCATATTCGATGTCTCAACCGCGTGCCGCTGGGGTCGGGGCTTGGCTCCAGTTCGGCGGCAATGCTGACGGGGATGCTTGGAGCAAACGTGCTGTTGGGCAGTCCGTTTTCGCGGGAGGAGATTCTGAAACTTGCCATCGAGACCGAAGGACACCCCGATAATGTGGCGCCCGCCATGCTGGGCGGGCTGGTGGCTTCCATTATCCACGAGGAGCATGTGGTCTCGCTGCGGTTGACGTTGACAAGCCGGCGCTCGCCTATTCATATCACCGTGGCGCTGCCAGATTTCGAGTTTCCTACCCGCCAGGCGCGCGCCATTTTGCCGCAACAGATCGAGCGCCGTGATGCCATCTATAATATCAGCCGCGCGGTCATTGTTACGGAGGCGTTCCGTGTGGGGGATATGGAGATGTTAGGCGAGGCGATGGAGGACAGGCTTCACCAGCCGTACCGCATCCCGTTGATCCCTGGGGCGCAATCTGCCATGGAAGCAATGAAAGCGGCGGGCGCGGCGGCAGTGGCGCTCTCGGGGGCGGGCCCTAGTTTGATTGCATTCTCCTCAAAAGCCGAAGCGGGCATCGGCGCAGCCGCGCAGCGCGCCTTTGCCCAGGCAGGGTTGAGTTCGAGAATTTATCGGTTGAAGATTAGCCGCAAAGGGGCGCAGGTTCAAATGGTGTGAGTGGTCTGCCGGGGTTTAGCCTTGCCATTCCTGGGCGAATTTGAGGATGCGCGGAAGGATGTGAAAGGCGAACGGGTCGGCGGCGGGACGGCGCTGAATGATGAGTTGCAGCGCTTGGTGCGGAGCGTATCCCTGAGCGATGAGGATGCAGGCGCCCATCGCCGGTCCGCGGTGGCGGCCATAGGCGCAGTGAGCAAGCACTTTGCCTCCCTCGCGGATGGTTTCGAGGGCGGCGTGCGCGCCGCGAATCAGTTTTTGGATGGAAAGCGGGAAGAGGGGGCTGTCTATCGAGCGCAGCCAGAGGGTGGAAATAGGCTGGGGACGGGGATCAGGCTGAGGTCCGCGCAGGAAGCGCATGTTGATGATGAGACGAATCCCAAGTTCGCGCAGACGGTCATAATCGGCAAGTGAGGGCTGTCTGCCGATGAAGAGGAAATCGGTGATTTGGGAAATGTCCATGCGCGAAATGGTATCACAGAAATTTTGTTATACTTTGTCCGCTTTATGGATGTGAAGACACCCCCCACTTTTTACGTGCGCGATATTCCCGTGTATGGCGATGCGATTCTGGCGCCGATGGACGGGTACTCCGACTGGCCCTTTCGTTCGCTGTGCCGCAGGCTCGGCTCGGCGATGAGTTATACCGAGTTTGTGAAGGTGGAGAAGATTCTCAGCCGCTCGAAGGAGCCAACCAGGCGGTTGTATTTCGAAGAGGCGGAGCGCCCGATTGTGTTTCAAATCTACGGCGACGACCCCGACCTGTTGTTGAAAGCCGCGCTGAAGGTGCAGGAGTTGAACCCGGATATCATTGATATCAACATGGGCTGCCCCGCCAAAACCATTGCCGACCGCGGCGCGGGCGTGGGAATGATGCTGACGCCGCTCAAGGTTGCCCGCACGTTTCGCAAACTGGTGCGCGCGCTGCGGGTGCCGGTGACCGGCAAAATGCGCCTGGGATGGGACCGCTGCAAAAGCTATAAGTTGATTGCGCGCATTGTGGAGGAGGAGGGTGGTTCGTTGATTGCTCTTCACGGACGGACGAAGGAACAGCGCTATAGCGGCCATGCAGACTGGGATGCAATTGCCGAGGTCAAGTCGCTGGTGAAGATTCCGGTGGTCGGTTCGGGCGATGTCAGAACCGTTGCCGATATCCAGCGCATGAAGCAGCATACGCAGTGTGACGCGGTGATGATCGGGCGCGGGGCGATTGCCAATCCGTGGATTTTTGCGCAACTGGACCGCGAACAGGTTCCGCCCCAGATGGTGCAGGAAACGCTGCGCGAACATTTGCACAAGAGCGTGCAGTTCTACGGCGAGGAGGACGGGCAGCGCCTCTTCCGCAAGTATGCCGTGCAATACCTGCTGCTGCGCACGCTCGACCGCGAAGCGCGAAAGCAGATTTTGAAGGAACGCCCGGCCGGCGAGTTCCTGGAGTTGTTGAATCAGGTCTATGCGGTGATGGCGTGAGCAGCCTGTCCGCTGGCCGTTCCTCGCCTCATCACACCAGCCCTCTCCTACAAGGAGAGGGGGAGAAGCAAAATGCCCAAAACACAAACGCGTTACGTCTGTCAACAATGCGGGCGGGTTGCCGCCTCGTATATGGGAAAGTGTCCACAGTGCGGTTCGTTCGACAGCATGATGGAGGAGGTCGTCCGCGATGAATCGGGGCAGAAGACCAAAACGGTTCGGGGCCTGACGGGGAGATCGGCTCCCCGTGCGATTGGCGAAATCTCCGCTGACGCCGAAGATCGCATCCACCTGCCGATTGGCGAATTTGCGCGCGTGCTGGGCGGCGGGATCGTGCCCGGCTCCATCGTGTTGGTCGGCGGCGACCCGGGCATCGGCAAGTCCACGCTGATGTTGCAAATGGCGATGGAGATGGCGCATCACAAGCGCGTGTTGTATGTTTCAGGCGAAGAATCGGAGCGGCAAATCAAGATGCGCGCCGTGCGCCTGAGCGGAAAAAAAGACCTGCCGAAGAACCTGCTGCTCGTCACCGAGACCAATCTCGAAGTCATCCTCAACCATATTACCGAAGTCAAGCCTGAACTGCTGATTGTCGACTCGATTCAAACGGTCTATCTCTCCGAATTGGATTCGTCTGCAGGCTCGGTTTCGCAGGTGCGCGAGTGTTCCTCGCAGCTGCGCGAACTGGCGAAGACGAGCGGCATCTCGGTCTTCGTCATTGGGCATGTCACAAAGGAAGGCGCGATTGCCGGTCCGCGCGTGCTGGAGCATATTGTGGATACGGTCTTGTACCTCGAAGGCGACCGCTTCCAGGCATATCGTTTGCTGCGCTCGGTCAAGAATCGCTTCGGCGCCACCTCCGAAGTGGGCGTGTTTGAAATGCACGAGAGCGGCTTGATCGAAGTGGCGAATCCCTCCGAGGCGTTCCTCGCGGAACGAATGGTCAACGCGGCAGGTTCATCTATTGCGGTGACGATGGAAGGGACACGCCCCATCCTGGTTGAAATTCAGGGGCTTACTTCTCCCACCCAGTTTGGCAATGCCCGCCGCACCGCCAACGGCGTGGACTTCAACCGCCTGCTGCTCATCGCGGCGGTGCTCACGCGCCGCGCCGGGTTCAAACTGGGCGAACAGGATATCTTCGTCAATGTGGTGGGCGGGCTTCAAATTGATGAACCCGCTGCCGACCTTGCCATAGCGGCTGCCATCGCTTCCTCCTGGCGGGACGTCCCGGTCAAGGCGGAGGCGGTTCTCATCGGCGAGATTGGTTTGGCAGGCGAATTGCGCATGCCGGGGCAGATGCCGGCGCGTTTGAAGGAAGCGGCAAAATTAGGCTTCAAAACCGCCATCGTGCCGAAGGCGCTGCGTAAAGCCGAAGGCTATCCAAAAGAACTTGAGATGATCGAGGTGCGCTCGGTGCAGGAGGCGCTGCAAGCCGCGCTGAAGGCGTCCGATCTGCCGCGCGGACGGCAAATTGCCTGATTCGCGCTTCCCTGCAACCATTCTCCTTCCCGCCCGTAAGTTAGCGCAGAAGGAGATGCAGCATGAACTTAAGAATTGTTTCAGCCATCCTGGTGCTGGCGATTGCCAGCCTGGCATGCGGTTTCGACGTGAACCCGCCCGAAAGCGTAACACCCGGGGCGGAGGTAAAGGAATTGATACGGGTGACAGGCTCAGGGTCCGATGAGATGCGTTTGACGCTCTCGTTTGGCGCCGGCACATTGAATCTCTCGCCCGGCGCGCAATCGCTGGTCGAAGGGACAGCCGTCTATAACGTCCCCGATCTCAAACCGGAGATTATCGAGAGCCAGGGCAGTGTCGAAATCAAACAGGGCAGTTTGAAGAATATTCCCAACTTCGACCAAATCAAGAATCAATGGGATTTGAAAGTGGGTGCCGCGCCGCTCGATTTGAACATCAACGCCGGCGCTTATAGCGGCAGTTTTGAACTGGGCGGGCTGACGCTCACCAGCCTCACGGTCAAGGATGGAGCGGCTCAGGTGCAGCTTTCGTTCTCGACGCCGAATCTCACCGAGATGTCGGTGCTGCGATATGAGACCGGCGCTTCAAACGTGACCCTGAACGGACTCGCCAACGCCAACTTTTCCACGCTAATCTTTTCCGGCGGCGCCGGCGATTATTTGTTGGATTTCGGCGGCGAATTCAAAAGAGACGCCACGGTCAATCTCTCGGCTGGGGCGGGGGATGTGCAGTTGGTCATCCCCAAAGGCGTGAACGCCAAAGTGACGGTGGAAGGCGCGCTGGTCAACGTCAATTTCAGTTCTAACTGGTCGCAAAGCGGAAGTACCTATCTTCAGGATGGTAGTGGTCCCTCGTTGATCATCATCGTCAAGATGGCTGCCGGCAATCTTACCGTCACCGATTGAAAGCCGCATCCGGCGAGACCTGGTAACGGGTCTATCACACATCGTCTCGAAGGCTGCTTCCCTCTTCTATGCTCGCAGGAGAGGGGACGCTTTCGAGATGTTTTGCCGATGACGACAACAGATCGAACCTGACTGCCTGGTGATTTTCCGTAATGCGCAGTAGTGCGGATTTGACAATCCGCACGAGCGAATCGTACGCGGATTGGATCATCTGCACGAGCGAATATATTGACAAGCCGCACGAGCAAAAGGTGCTGGCTTGGATTGCTAAATCCAAGCCCCTTTGCCGGCGGGATGATTGAATGCCCCCGCCTTGCGCCGTAATGGTAAGTAGCCTTTTCTAACGTTGGTAACTACCTACCGACAGCCAAAAGGGGGAAGAAACGTGCCGCTGTGTGTCATTGCGAGGGCGCAGCCCGAAGGGCCACGCCGAGGCTCACCCGAGGCGCAATCTCCAGCATTTGCGGGGAGACTGCCACGCTCGCTGCACTCGCTCGCAGTGACAAGTAGGCAGTTACAACGTTGCCGGGCGGATGAGAGAGGATGCGCCCTACGCGCGACAGGCGGGCAATTGCTCACCACCGTTGATTGCCAACCGTTTCAATTTATGTTATTCTAATTTGGAGTAAAAGGTCATAATTCGTCTGTGACCTCTATCACTTGTATATGAATCGTGCCATTACTAAAATCGTTATATAGGAGAGGGATTGTCTTTTTTTTAGGATGACACGAAAGAGAAGGAAGGCAACCATGCAAATCACTCGTCAGGCAGACTATGCGGTCCGTGCAGTGTTACATCTGGCAAAGGTAGGGGGGGCGGAGCGTTCGGCTACCAGCGCCATTGCCCGCGAACAAAACATACCGCCTTCGTTTTTGGCAAAGATCATTTCGCAGCTATCCATTGCGGGGTTGCTTCACACTTCCCGCGGTGCGCGCGGCGGCGTGATGCTTGCCCGCGACCCCAAGGACATTACCCTGCTGGAAGTCGTCGAAGCGATTGACGGTCCCATCCAATTGAACGAATGTGTGGGCGATGGCGGTGCGTGTATGTTCGATAAAGACTGCCCCATCAAACCGGTCTGGTGTGACGCACAAGAGGAATTGGTGCGCCGGCTGAAAGCCACCAACTTCGCCGATTTACTTGCCAAAGCGGGGTAAAAATAAACATTCTATCCTCTCGCGCTCGCTGCGCGGGAGGAATGTTCGTTTAAATACGAAAAGAGGCCACAATGGACAGAAAGCATATGCTTCGTCTGGTATCCTGCATCGGCATCATGGCGCGTTGACGGTCATGTCCTGCGGGATGTTCGATCTCGGAAATCTCTTATCTCTTTGCCACCGCAACGCCCACTCCCACCCTCACCTTTACACCGACCCCTACCTTCACGCCCTCTCCCACTCCCACCCTCACTCCCACCCCCACAAGAACCCCAACCCCCACACCCAAACCCAGCGGCATCCGCACCGAAGAACAGGCAGACGGCTCAACTCTATACATTGATTACGACAATCAATTCAAACTAATCATTCCCGCCAACTGGGTGGTCATTCCCCTCATCACCGAAGACCTGGCAGGCATCCTTCAGGAACTTTCCAAAGAAAATCCGAACATCAAAGATATTGCCGACACCTTCAGCGCACTGGCCCCCGACGTTATCCGCCTGATTGCAATCAACAAGGACAATAAATACACCACCAACGGTTTTGCCACCAACATCACCGTCATCGCGATTGAAGACCAAATGATGTCCTCCATGCCGCTGGATTTGGTCAGTGGTGCGATGGAGCAGTCAGTCATCAATGATGGCGCAAAGGTCACCTCCAAATTCGAGCCGGCTGCGAAAAACCCGCAAGGGGTGGAATTCACCCAATTCGAATTTGAGCAAAATGCCCCCACTGCCACCGGCGGCAGGATCCGTGTGCGTTCCGGCACCCTGCTCTTTCAGGTGAAGGGAAAATTGATCATGATTCAACTGGCAACGCCGCAGCAGTTCGCCGCAGAACTCATGCCCATCTTGAAGCAGATTGGAAACTCGATCGAGCGGCTGGAACCGTAGCGCGGTCTCTGAGGCGCAGGTTGAATACTTCCCTTCTCCTTCGTTGGGATGGGAAATATGTGTTGTGCATAAGCGCTGCATTCAAAGATTTCGAATACTGACCATCCCTCCCGGCGTATAATTGCCGGGAGGGATTTTTTATCTGCAAAGGAGACGCATCATGTCTGGACCTCGAACTGTCCGCGCCCCAAGGGGCACTACACTCACCTGCAAGAACTGGCTCAGCGAAGCCGCCTACCGCATGATCCAAAACAACCTCGACCCCGAAGTGGCGGAGAAGCCCGAAGACCTCGTCGTCTACGGCGGAAGGGGAAAAGCCGCCCGCGACTGGGAGTCGTTCGACGCCATCCTTGAATCGCTCAAGAACCTCGAGGAAGATGAAACGCTGCTCGTGCAATCGGGCAAACCGGTGGTCATCTTCAAAACGCACAAGGACGCGCCCCGCGTGCTGATTGCCAACTCGAACCTTGTCCCGCACTGGGCAACCTGGGAGCACTTCGATGAACTCGCCAAAAAAGGCCTCATCATGTATGGGCAGATGACCGCCGGCTCGTGGATTTACATCGGCACGCAGGGAATTTTGCAAGGCACTTACGAAACCTTCGGCGCGCTTGCCAAACTCAAAGGCTGGGGTTCGCTCAAAGGCAAATTTGTTCTCACGGCCGGGCTCGGCGGCATGGGCGGCGCGCAGCCTCTCGCCATTACCATGAACGAAGGCGTCGGCTTGATTGTCGAAGTTGACCCCGAAAGAGCCGAACGCCGCCGCGCCATCGGTTATGTGGATATGGTGGTCGATAATCTCGAAGAAGCGATGACGCTCGTCGAGGAATTCAAAGACAAGCAGACTCCCAAATCCGTTGGTCTCATCGGCAACGCCGCGGATATTTATCACGAACTGGCGGAACGCGGCGTGGTTCCCGATGTGGTCACCGATCAGACCTCGGCGCACGAGGCGCTGATGTATGTGCCTTCGGGCTTGTCGGTGACGGCGGCGAACGAGTTGCGCAAATCGGACCCTGAAACGTACAAGAAGATGGCCATGGATTCGATGGCGAAGCACGTGCGCGCGATGCTGGCTTTCCAGCGCGCGGGCGCCGAGGTCTTCGACTACGGCAATAACATCCGCCAGCAGGCGTATAACAACGGCGTGACCGATGCCTTCGAGTTCCCCGGTTTCGTGCCGGCGTATATCCGCCCGCTGTTTTGTGAAGGCAAGGGACCGTTCCGTTGGGTGGCGCTCTCCGGCGATAAGGAGGACATTTACACCACCGATCAAGCCATTATGGAATTGTTCCCGGAAGACGAACACCTCAAACGCTGGCTGACGATGGCGCGCGAGAAAGTGCCGTTTCAGGGGTTGCCGGCGCGAATCTGCTGGCTGGGATATGGCGAGCGCGTGAAGGCAGGACTGAAATTCAATGAACTTGTGGGGAGCGGCAAGGTCAAAGCGCCGATTGTCATCGGGCGCGACCATCTCGATTCGGGTTCGGTCGCTTCGCCCAACCGCGAGACCGAAGCGATGAAAGACGGTTCAGACGCTATTTCAGATTGGGCTATCCTCAATGCGCTGATCAATGCCGTTGGCGGCGCAACATGGGTATCGTTTCATCATGGCGGCGGGGTGGGGATGGGATACAGCCAGCACGCCGGGCAAGTCATTGTGGCAGATGGCACTCCCGAAGCGGCGCGCAGGCTGGAACGGGTTCTGACGACCGACCCCGGCATGGGGGTGGTGCGCCACGCCGATGCCGGCTATGAGATTGCCATCGAAGCGGCGAAACGTCACGGCATCAAGATGCCGATGTTGAAGTGAATTTTATGAAGCGGTACATCGCAGGGGTATGCACACTGATCGGTGGACTCCTTGCTTGCAGACCCGTCCTGGCGATTGGGGGGGGCGAGTTCCTGATACTGGTTGTTCTGTTTGTCCTGCTGGTTGGTCCGCCGGCCTATAGGTTTCTGCGCAGGCTCGAAAGGTCCCGTGAGCGGAAGAAGCGGTAATTACGAAAACGATAGGTAACGGACACGCTCCCCTGGCGCGCCGGCCGGGGGAGCGCCTCTCATGTTTCGCTGTTGTGAAGTACTGAGAAATATCGCTCCCTTACTTTTACTTTGCAACGAGGGAGCATCAATTTTGCTGCCATACAACTTCCCTTTGAGATGTCATTGCAAGCGTTTTTTGTGAAGCAATCTCCCTTTTTTGAGCGGGTATGCTGTGAAAATCAGCCCCTGTGGGATTGCTTTGCAGCACTCTGGCGACGTTCGCAATGGCATTTGCACGGTAGCGAAACCTCAATAACCTGAATTCGAGATAATCGTTGAATCGTCCCGAAGGTTTTACAGAACGCAAGTTTGACGGCAACCTCGAACCTTCGGGACGATTGTTCTGCTTATCCCAAATTGACATTCAAGAAATGAATATTGCCGCAGCACCCGGAGGGTTTTTGCGCCCTCGGAAAGTTTTTGATACACGATATTTTTGTTCTTGATATACTGTATAATATATAGTATTATATGAGCCGTAAGGTGATCTATGGAAAATGATGAACTTGTACAAAACATGCTGTTGGAACTGCGGCGCGGGGTTTTGTCTCTTGCGGTGTTGAGCCAGTTGAACAGGGAAGAGTATGGTTACTCCCTGCTCAAGGCGCTCTCTGAGCAAGGGTTGGAGATTGACCAGAGCACGCTCTATCCGCTGTTGCGCCGGCTCGAGTCGCAGGGACTGTTACAGTCTGACTGGCGCATTGTAGATGAAGCCCGTCCGCGCCGTTACTACGTCATCAGCCCGCAGGGCAAAGCGGTGCTGGCAAATCTCAAACAGGAATGGTCTGCCATGGTGGAAACTATGCAGAGGCTGTTGAAGTAATTTATGTAACTCGCCTTACGTGGAACGTTCCGAAGGCTTTCGCACCTCAGGCTGGCTTTCGCTCTAAATGTCGCCACGGCGACGCCTTCGAGACGGTGCGTAAATCAGTTATGTAAAAGGCGTTTGCGAACGCCGCAAAGGAGAATGACATGAATCTCATTGACAGATATGTAACCGAAGTTGGCAAGTACCTGCCACGCAGCCAGCGCGCGGATATCGAAAAGGAGTTGAAATCCACGCTGGAGGATATGCTTGAGGAACGGAATCAAGCCCCGGTCAGGGATGAAGCGGCGGTCAATGCTCTGTTGAAGGAATACGGCGAACCGCGCAAGGTTGAGGAGTCCTATATCGGACCGCGCTATCTGATCGGTCCCCGCCTCTACCCGACCTTTGAACTGGTGCTCAAAATCGTCCTGACCGTCCTCTTTGCTGTGGCTCTTGCCGGGCTGGCGTTCAGTTTGCTGCGCTCCACCCTAAGCGGGCCCGAATTTCTCAAGGCGCTTGGACAGTGGGCGTTGGATTTGTTCGGTGGGCTGATTTCTGCCTTTGGGAACATTGTGCTGGTGTTTGCCATTTTGGAACGTGTGCTGCCTGCAAAGGAGCTCGAGAAGGAGGCTGCAGCGTGGGACCCCGCCGACCTGGCGAAGGAACCTGACCCGGACCGCGTAAGTTACGGTGAGCAAATCACGGGCATCTTTTTCCTGCTGCTGTTTCTGATTTTGTTCAACCTGTATCCTGAAGTGATCGGTTTCGGTTTCTTCGATGAAAACAAATGGGTGTTCATCTCGCCCATTCTCTCCGATGCGTTCTTCGATTATCTGCCGTGGATCAACCTGCTCATGTTGCTTCAGATCGGTTTTAGTGTGTACTTGTTGCGCTGCGGGCGGTGGAATACGGGGCTACGGCTGCTCAATATCCTGCTGGAGGTGGCAGGGATAGCGCTGGCGGTGATGATGTTGAGGGGTCCGGCATTGATCGCTTTGAAAGCGGAGCAGTTGGCTGGTACGCCTTTGCAGGATTCTGCGCAGTTGTTCGTTACGCTTGGGAACTTAATTCCGTTGTTGGTGTTGACGATCGTTATCATCGTTTCGACGATTGAAGTGGGGCAGATGATCTATCGCTTGTGGAGTGCAAGGGCTGTGTCCGCGTGAACACACCCTTTTCCAAACGAACACCCCGGCGCAGAACAGGCCGGGGTGTTTTTGTACAAACTGCTCAAAGGCTGCCGTTTTACTTAGAAGACAACTGCCATTTTGCCGAAGACGAACATGGCTAACATGCCAAGCAAAAGCACGGTGAACATCAGCATTAGGGAAAGCACGAAGCGCTGCGGAGCGGTCATGCCAAGAAACCTGCTGCTTTTCCTTTTGGGCGCAGCAGGCCGGGAATTGGATGGTTCGGCTTCGGCTGCATCCGAATCTCCGAAAAGCGTATCGGATTTTTGTTCTTCTTCAAAAAAGGCATCGTCGGCAAGGTTGCGCAGATTATCGAACATGGTTTACCTCGGCGCAGAGTATATCATGCGAAGAGCCGCAGGCGCACATCCCCGAAACGTACTGGGATGATATTGCCATGATCATCTCGTATTTTCAGGCTGCCATCTTTCTCCAGGCCAATGATTTTACCGGAGACGGATTTTTCGCCGCCCAACTCCACCCGCACCTGCCGGCCATAGTAAGCCAGTTTTTTCTCCCAAGCCGAGAGGAACGAATCGGTGCCGAGGTGTGGCCGCAGGGCAATGAGATTGGCAAGGAAGGCATACAGCAGGGTTGTGCGGTCGGGCACGTAGCCAAGAGCGTTTTCCAGGCTGGTGGCGGGGAAGCCGAGGATGTCGGTGGCGGGGACAGCCTCCTTTGCCACGTTGACTCCCACGCCAACGACAATGCTTTGCACTTCGTCTTCGAACCAGGTGGCTTCGATGAGGATTCCCGCCACTTTCCTGCCGTTCAAGAGAATGTCATTGGGCCATTTGATTTGGGGATCAAGCCCGAGCGTTTGCAGCACGTCCGAAAGGGCAAGAGCGGCGAGTCCAACGGTCCGTGAAAGAAGCGATTTTTCGGCGTAGGAGGGGCGGAGGATCAGGCTGAAAGCCAGCGCCGTGCGCGGGGGGGTGAACCAGCGGCGGTCCAATCTGCCGCGGCCGAGGGTTTGTTCATCGGCAACGATCAGGGAGAGGTCGCGCGCTCCCTGCCGCGCCCAGGAAAGCGCCTCGTCATTGGTGGAGCCGATGGTGTCGAAGTATCGAATTTCGCTCAGGTGGAGATTGGCAAGCGCTTCTTCGAGTTCCTTTTGATGCATGAGCCGCTCGTTTCAATCTTACGGCAAGACGAACCACGGGTTGATGAACCCGCCGCCCTGACGCACTTCGAAGTGCAGGTGTGCGCCCTGTGAGTTGCCGGTGTTGCCGGCTGAACCAATCCACTGGCCTGCAAATACGCTCTGACACACGCCCACACCAATCACGCTCAGGTGGGCGTACACGGTGGAGTAGCCGTTGCCGTGGTCAATTTGGATGACGTTGCCGTAGCCATAGTTCCAGCCGCCTTGCGCCATGGTGATCACGCCGCTGTCTGCCGCGTAGACCGGGGCGCCCTCGCCGGCAGCAATGTCAATGCCGAGGTGACCGGACCAGTAGTCGTTGCCGGAGAGGTAATGATTGTCGGCGGGCCACACGAACGCGCCGCTGCCCACGGCTCCACCGGGGCAGGCGCTTTGGCTGGTGGAGGCGGTGCCTGAGGCGCCTTTGGCAACGGTTGGCACGAGCCATTGCACGAATTCGCGTTCCCCGCCGGGGATCATCACCCATGTGCCGGAGGTAATCTTGGGATCGGTCAGGTCAATATCGTTCCCCGGAAAGTTGAGGATATCTTCCACTTTGGCTTTGTATTCGTTTGCCACCGTTTCTAGGGTATCGTTTTCCTTCCACTGGTAGAAAATACCGTCGGTGGGGGGTATCTTCAATACCTGACCGGGTTTCAAACTGTGCGGGTCGTCTTGCAAGACATCGTAATTTGCCCACAAGACCGTTTCCGGCTTGAGTTGAAATTTTTCGGCAATGGCAAAGATCGAGTCGCCGCGCACCACGCGGTATTCGACCGCTTTGTAGCGCGGTTTGTCGGCAGGGGTGTTGGTCTTGAGTTGAATTTCGCGGGGGATGGCTGCAAATGCTTCCGGACCGCCCAGGGCTGGCATTACCACCTGAGGCGGTTCCTGCTCTGGAGCCGCGGTGGGGATGGGGGCAGAAGCCTGAACGACCGTTGTGGAACGTTTCCAGGCGAATGCGCCAAAGACAATTCCTCCCGCGATGGCAAAAGTTACCGCCCAACTAATGATATTGAACGCGTTATGTTTGAGAAGCGATGCAAGTTTTTTCATTCAACTCTTTGTACCACGGCGGGTTAGTCGTCTCTGCCGAGGTTTTCGAGAAATTCCTGATTGTTGCGGGCGCGGCTGAGGCGGGTGATGATGGCTTCGGTGGCAACGGCCGGGTCCATGCCGGCGCCCTGCGGCTGCGGTGTGACCATTTGGATGTACATGCGGCGCATGAGCCAGACGCGCTGGAGCAGGTCGGGCCCGAGCAGAAGGTCTTCGCGGCGGGTAGAGGAGCGTTCGATGTCCACAGCCGGGAAGATGCGGCGTTCCTGCAGGCGGCGCGAGAGGTGCAGTTCCATGTTGCCGGTGCCTTTGAATTCTTCGTACACCACATCGTCCAGGCGCGAGCCGGTGTCCACCAAGCAAGTAGCAATGATGGTAAGCGAACCGCCTTCTTCGATGTTGCGCGCCGCACCGAAGAAACGTTTGGGCGGGTAGAGCGCCGAAGGATCCATACCGCCGGAGAGGGTGCGCCCGGAGGGGTTGACCACGAGGTTGTAGGCGCGCGCCAGGCGGGTGATCGAGTCCATTAAAATTACCACGTGACGCCCGATTTCCACCAGCCTCTTAGCGCGCTCTAATGCCAGTTCCGCCGTGCGCACGTGCGAGGTGACCGGTTCGTCGAAGGTGGAAGCGACGACTTCGGCATCCACCGAGCGGTCCATGTCGGTCACTTCTTCGGGGCGCTCGCCAATCAGGGCGACGATGAGATGCACATCGGGATATTTGGTCGAAATGGAGTTGGCAATCTGTTTGAGGATGGTGGTTTTCCCCGCTTTGGGAGGCGAGACGATCAGTCCGCGCTGCCCGCGCCCGATGGGCGCAATCAGGTTGATCAGGCGTGGGGCGAGTGTATCGTGGTCGGTTTCGAGGTCGAAGCGTTTGTCTGGAAAAATGGGGGTGAGATTTTCGAAAACGGGTCTTCGCGTTGCTTCTTCAGGGTCCAGCCCATTGATTGATTCCACCTTCAATAATCCGTAATGTCTTTCGCTTTCACGGGGAGGGCGTACCTGCCCGATAACGAGATCGCCTGCCCTGAGTTCGTGCCTTCGTAGCTGCGCCTGCGAGACGTACACATCCTGGTCGCTGATCCTGTAGTTGGTTGCCCGCAGGAAGCCGATGCCCTCGCTCATAATTTCCAGGATGCCGCCGCGCAGTTCAATGCCTTCTTTCTGCGCTTCCGCCTCGCGGATCATCATGGCGAGGGTCTCTTTTTTGAGGCGGTTGGCATTGGGAATGTTGAGCGCCTTTGCCATGCCGCGCAGTTTGGTAAGAGGTTCGTTTTCTAGTTCGAGTATTTTCATGATGTTTCTCTTTGTGATGGAATGATGGGTGAAAAAATTAATCCCCCCGCCGCCTTTTGAACAGGCGCGGGTTGCCCTTGGTTTTATTGGTTATCGGAGGGTGGGTATTCTGTCAAGTTTATTTCACGCGCCGCCCGTGCGGGGTAAATCGCCTTGAAACGGATTGCGCAACTCAAAATTGTCAAATCATTGGGGAGTGCCGCTATTATAGCACTTTCGAGAGAGCCGGGCAAGCGCGGGACTTCAATTTTTCTCCAGACGAATTTTCAAATTTGAGAGCAATGCGCGCTGCGCCTGCTTGGCTTGCTCCACAACGAAGCCTTCGAGCAGCCTGCTTAACTTCACAAATTCCACGTGTTGGGTGATTTGAGTTGCGCTGCCAGCCTGCTCGAAATGATAGGTAAAGATGATTTCGATGCGCGGCTTGCTGTAGACATAAAATTTCAATTCGTCGCCCGGCTTTGTCAGGTGCATGACCGAGTAGATGCGGTTGCGGTACACCGGCAGCCCCAGCAGACGGAAGGTCTCCACCGTGTAGAACGGTCTGAGAAGAATGCCCTGAGCGTCTCTGCGTTCTTCTAGAATGTCTATTTCCGTGAGCAGCGGTTGAAGCCCAATCATGTTGATGGGCTGCGAGAGATGCTCATAGACGTTCTCTTTGGGACAATTGATGAAAACGGTCAGTTCGAAGGAACGCATGGCTTACGCAGATATATCATACAACATTCTGTTCTGCAAATTCCACATGCGGCGGTAAAGCCCGTCATGGCGCAGCAGGTCTGCGTGCCTGCCGCGTTCCACAATGCGCCCATGAGCCAGCACAAGGATTTCATCCACATTCTCCAGCCCAATCAGGCGGTGCGTAATGAGCAGCGAGGTCTTTTGCCTCATCACGGCAAACAGCGTTTCGAGCACCTGCCTTTCGGTGATGGGATCGAGATTGGCGGTGGGTTCGTCGAGGATCAGGATGGGGGCGTCCTTGAGCAGCGCACGCGCAATCGCCAGCCGCTGACGTTCGCCGCCCGAAAGGCGCAGTCCCTGTTCGCCGATGAAGGTGTCGTATCCTTTGGGCAGACTCAGGATGAAGTCGTGGATTTGCGCCGCGCGGGCTGCCGCCTCCATCTCCTCCTGTGTGACCTTCGGACGCGCCAGACGCAGATTCTCGCGGATGGATGCGTTGAAGAAGTAACTGTTTTGTGAGACGAGCGCGAATCGTTTTCGGACCTCATCCTGATTCAGCAATTTAAGCGATTCTCCCCCCAGGCGGATCTCTCCCGACTCGTACTCCCAAAAGCGGAACAACAACTGGGCGATGGTGCTCTTCCCCGCCCCGCTCGGACCGACGATGGCAAGGGACATTCCAGGTTGCAGGTCGAAGGTCACGTGGTCGAGGGCGGGGGTGGAGGTGGATGGATAGGTGAAGGATAAATCCGTAAAACGTACATCGTACTTCGTAACTCGATGTTCTTCACTGATCACTGCAAACTGATCACTGATTACTGGTTGTGCGTCCACTACCTCAAACAGCCTCTTCGCCGCTTCGCGCGAGGCGTTCCACATTTGCGCAGCGAGGGGCAGCGGGTTGACCGCTTCGAAAGAGGCGAAGGTCATCAACGCAAACGTGCCGAGCATCACGCCTTTGATGTTTCCCGCCGTCACTTGCGGAATGACCAGCACGAGCATCGTCCACAAGCCCAGGTTGGTGAGCAGCGTTCCCAGGGCGGAGTGTATGCCGTTGATGCGCGCCATTTGTTTTTGCGATTCGCCGTAGGCGTTGCTTGTGGAGGCGAGGTGGGCGGCGCGCTCTGCGGCGCGGCCGAAGGCGAGCAAATCGGCGAGACCTTGAATGCCGTCCACAAGTTGGGTGTGGAGGCTGGCGCGTTGGGTGATGAGTTTTTGTCCGGGCTGGCGGCTGAGGCGCTGGGCAAGGAGGGGCAGGATCAAGCCTAAAGTGAGGAAAAAGCCGAGGAGGACAAAGGCAAGCGGCGGGTAGAACGATGCGAAGAACAGGGCGGTGAAGAGTCCCACGAGGATGGCGGTCAAAGAGGGCGAGACGACGCGGACGTAGAAGTTTTCCAAAGTTTCCACGTCGCCGATGACGCGGGCGAGCAGGTCGCCGGATTTGTAGTCCATCAGGCGGGCAGGGGCGAGGGGTTCGAGTTTTTGATAGAACCAGACGCGCAACCGCGCGAGCAGGCGGAAGGTGACGTTGTGCGAGACGAGACGCTCGAGGTAGCGGAAGACGGCGCGGCTGATGCCGAAGAGACGGGTGGCGACGACGGAGACGCC
This sequence comes from Anaerolineae bacterium, assembly GCA_037440905.1. Lineage (GTDB taxonomy): Bacteria > Chloroflexota > Anaerolineae > Anaerolineales > Villigracilaceae > Defluviilinea. The sequence continues at coordinate 20,402 of JBBITE010000005.1, forward strand.
GAGGTCGGCGACGGATGCCGCGATGGCGGCAGTGGAGATGAGCCATGCCGAGACGCCGATGAGCGCGACGCTGGAGCCGATGGTGAGGGCGCTGAGCAGGACGGAAAGGGCAACGAGGGACCAACTGCCTTGCAGGAAGGAGAGCAGGCGGAGGAGGATTGGCGGTTGACGATTGGTGACTGGTGATTGGTGATTAGCGATTGCCGATTGACGATTTGCGATTGACGATTGGGAATTGGTAATTGGTCGAGGGTCGAAGGTCGAAGGTCGCCAGTCGGACTTTTGACTTTCGACTTTTGACCCTGTGTTTTCAACTTGATACGCCTTGACCATGCTTGCATACATGCCATTTTGGGCGAGGAGTTCGCTGTGCGTGCCTTGTTCGATGATGCGGCCCGAGTCGAGGACGATGATGCGATCTGCCTGGAAGATGGTGTTGAGGCGGTGGGCGATGGTGATGACGGTGCGTCCGTGCATGAGGCGGCGGGTGGATTCTTCGAGCAGGGCTTCGGTTTCGGGGTCGAGGGCGGAGGTGGGTTCGTCGAGGATGAGGATGGGGGCGTCTTTGAGGAAGGCGCGGGCAAGGGCGAGGCGCTGCGCCTGTCCGCCGCTGAGACGCGCTCCGCTTTCGCCGATGACGGTCTCGTATTTGGCGGGAAGCGTTTCGATGAAGTCGTGCAGGTGGGCGGCTTTGGCGGCGGCGATGACTTCTTCTTCGCTGGCATCCGGTTTGCCGAGGCGGATGTTGGCGGCAATGGTATCGTGGAAGAGGTAGGGTTTTTGAGGAACCCAGGCGATCAGGGGTTGAAGGTCAAAGGTTGAAGGTCGAAGGTCGCCTGAAGTGGGCTGAATGAATCCCAGCAGCAAATTGACCAGGGTGGATTTTCCCGCGCCTGTTTTGCCAACGAGGGCGATGTGCTGACCTGCTTTGATGGTGAGGTTGATGTTTTGGAGGGCGGGGGTGGTTTCGCCGGGGTAGGTGTAGGAAACGTTGTTGAGTTGAAGGTCGAAGGTCGAGGGTCGAAGGTTGGATGAATTGGATATTTGACTTTTGACTTTTGACTCTTCGACAGATGTATCCAAAATTTCAAAAATCCTCTTTGCCGCAGTCGTGCCAGACATGCCTGCATGGAAGCGCGCGCCGAGCATGCGCAGCGGCATGTAGAATTCGGGGGCGAGGATGAGCAGGAAGAAGGCTTCGCGGAAGTCCATCACTTTGTAGAGCAGGCGGAAGCCGATCTCAACGGCGATGATGGCGGTGCTGACGGTGGCGAGCAGTTCGAGGGCGAGGGCAGAGAGGAAGGTGATGCGCAGGACGCCCAGCGTGGTGTCGCGGTATTGGTTGCTGACGGCGGCGATGTTCTTCGCGTGCGATTTGGAGCGTCCGAAGAGTTTGAGGGTGGTCAGCCCTTGCAGGCTGTCGAGGAAGTGAGCGGAGAGGCGGGAGAGGGTTTCGTATTGGCGTTTGGTGATGATTTCGGCGCCTTTGCCGATCATGATCATGAAGAAGGGAATCAGAGGCGCGGTGACGAGCAGGATGATGCCTGAGAGCAGGTCCATGGGGAAGACGAAGAGCAGAATGCTGAGGGGGACAAGGGCGGTGATGACCAGTTGCGGGAGGTATTGGGAGTAGTAGGCGTCCAGCGCTTCGATGCCCTCGACGGCGGCGGTTGTCAGTTCGCCGGTGCGTCCTCCGCGGGTGTAGGCGGGACCGAGTTTGAGGATGTGATTGAAGAGCCGTTCGCGCAGGTCGGTTTTGATGCGCACGGCGACGGCATTGGCGCTGACTTCGTTGACCCAGGTGAGGAAGGCGCGCGCGGCGATGACGAGCAGGATGAGGCGAAGCCAGTTCGAAACTTGCGCCAGGGTTTGCCCCTTGAGGAAGACTCCATCCACGGTGGAGGCAACGAGGGATGCCTGGCTGATGGTCAGGAGTCCAGCCAGAAGTCCGGAAAGAACCGTGAGGAGCAGAGGGAGGCGGGCGTCGCGGGTAAGGGAGAGAAGGCGGCGGTGCATGTTAGCGTGTCAAGTTCCAAGTTTCAAGTGTCAGGTTTCAGGTACATCGTCCCGAAGGTTTGAGAGGCGAAGTCAATGTTTTCGAGAAAACCTTCGGGACGTTCTGTGGAGTTAAAAAGATGGAAGGTTGAAGCGAGTATACCCCGTCAACCTTCCAATGTTCAAATCTTCAAACGTGTAAATATTTAGAACTTGTCTCAAAAATACTGACCAGCCCCGTCATTGCGAGCGAAGCGAAGCAATCTCCTTGAAAACGAGGTGACCTCGTAGAACTGAGGATTGCTTCATCGGGCTATGCCCTCCTCGCAATGACAACCGCTTATTTTTGAGATGACTTCTAATAGACGAGCGTTTTCTTGTCGGTGCTGATGCGTTTGCGGAACATGTAGTACGTCCATCCCTGGTAGGCGAGCACGATGGGGACGAAGATGAGGGCGACGATGGACATGACCGTCAGGGTGTATTGGGAGGAGGAGGCGTTGTAGATGGTGAGCGACCACTCGGGGTTGAGGCTGGAGACCATCACGCGCGGGAACATCAGCATAAAGAAGGTGACCTGCGTGAGGACGATGTGCGCGGCAACGCTGATGAATGCCCAGCCTTCCATTTTGCGGTTGATGAAGTAGATGGTGACCAGCAGCGCGGCGTAGGAGGCGATGGGCGTGATGCCGGGGTTGATGCCGAGTTTGGTGCGGATGTCGGTGTAGATGTAGGTGGCGATGAGCAGCAGGGTGGTGAGGACGACAGCGCCAGTGTAGAGTTTTTTGGAGAGGAGGCGGGCGCGTTCGCGCAGTTCGCCTTCCAGTTTGAGGGTGAGGAAGTTGGCGCCGTGCAGCAGGAAGACGGTCACGGTGGTGAGACCGCCGATCAAGCCGTAGGGGTTGAGCAAGCCGAGGGTGGTTGCCAGGCCGTTCGGGCTGACGTAGTTCATGTTTGCGTCAATCGGAACGCCTTTGGCGAGGTTGGCAAATGCCGTGCCGAGCAGCAGCGCGGCAAGGAAGGAGCCGATGGCAATCATCCAGTCGAAGCGGCTGCGCCAGGCGGGTTTGGCGTCTTTGGAGCGGTATTCGAAAGAGATGCCGCGCAGGATCAAACCCACCAGCAGCAGGAAGAGCGGGAGATAGAAGCCGCTGAACATGGTGGCGTACCAGTGCGGGAAGGCGGCAAAGGTCGCGCCGCCGGCGGTAAGGAGCCACACTTCGTTCCCGTCCCAGACTGAGCCGATGGAGTTGATGATAGCGCGGCGTTCTTCATCTTTTTTGCCCAGGAAGGGCAGGAGCATGCCCACGCCAAAATCGAAGCCTTCGAGGAAGTAGAAGCCGATCCACAAGACGGCGATGAGCATGAACCAAAGGATTTGAAGCGATTCGTAAGACATGTTGAGCCTCCGGGTTAGTCGTCCGCGCCGACGAGGGCAGGGGCAACGTCAACAGATTCGTGCATGGCGGCATCGGGGCCGGCAACGGCGTATTTCTTCATCAGTTTAACCATCGCCACCGCCAGCGTGCCGTAAACGACGGTGTAGCCGATGAGCGAAATCCACAAGTCGAGCACGGTCAGATTGGGCGAGACGGCATCTTCCACTTTGAGCAAGCCCTGAACGATCCAGGGTTGTCGTCCCATTTCGGTCAGGATCCAGCCGCTCATGTTGGCGATGTAGGGCAGCGAAATCATGGCGGGCATCCACTTCAGCCATTTGGATTGTTCCAGTTTGCCGTTCAGGGACAGGTAGAGGAAGAACGCGGTTGCGGCAATCATAAAGAAGCCGATGGTCATCATGAAGCGAAAGGTCCAGTAGGTGACGACCATGAGCGGGATGTAATCGCCGGGTCCGTACAGCGCCTCATACTCCGCCTGGATATCGTACACGCCTCGGACTTCGCAGTCGAAGTTGTTGCAGGCGAGGAAACTCAACACCCGCGGCAGGCGCCATGACCAGACTTCGCGTTTGCCGCTCAAATCGCCGATGGTGATGATCGAGAAATCGGCAGGGGCGGAGGTCTCCCAGTGCGCTTCGACAGAGGCGAACTTCATCGGCTGGGTCTCATACATATACTGCCCCATGGTGTGACCTGCCAGGAAGAGCGAGAGGCTGGTCACCAAACCCACCAGCGCTGCCATCTGGAAGGAGCGCTTGAACAGGTCCACGTTTTGCTTGCGGAGGATGTGATAGGCGCTCACACCGATGATGAGGAAAGAGGCGGTTGCCAGGCCGGAAGAAATGGTGTGCCAGAAGAACATCCAGCCTTTGGGGTTGGTGATGAGCGCAAAGAAATTCACCAGTTCCGCGCGCCCGTTGGCTTCGTTGATGACGTAACCGACCGGGTGCTGCATCCAGCCGTTTGCCAGCAAAATCCACAGGGCGGAGAGGTTCGAACCGAGCGCCACCAGCCAAATCGAAGCCAGGTGAACTTTTTCAGGCACGCGTCCTTCGCCGAAAATCCACACCCCCAGGAAGGTGGATTCCATGAAGAAAGCCAGCAAGGCTTCCACCGCCAGCGGCGCGCCGAAGATGTCGCCCACGTAGCGGCTGTATTCGCTCCAGTTCATGCCGAACTGAAACTCCTGCACGATGCCCGTCACCACGCCAATAGCAAAGTTAATCAGGAACAACTTCCCCCAGAACTTTGCCATCTTGCGGTAGTCCTCGTCGCGGGTCTGGTAGTAGCGTGTCTGCATGTATGCTACAAACCACCCCAGCCCCAGTGTGAGGGGCACAAAGAGAAAGTGATAGACAGTGGTCAAGCCAAACTGCCATCGGGAAAGAGTGATTGGATCCATAGAGTCTCCTTGAAAAATTGACAATCGTCCCGAAGTTTATCCATTGCGGCGTTTCTTCGGAACGTTCATGCTACGCCCAATGCTGCACCAGCAGCGGAACTCCCAGCGACTCCTTTGCCAGGTCTTCAAAGGAAATGGACGCCATCTCCCGCAGGATTGCCGCCTGAACGCGTCCCCACTTGGACCGAACCGGGCAATTCACCTGAAACGGACAGTCATCCTCACCCTTCACCTGCAAACACTCTGAAAGCAGGATTGGTCCTTCGAAGGCTTCCACCACATCCCGCAGGGTGATCTGCGAAGCGGGGCGGGGGAGCATCAACCCGCCGTCGCGTCCTGGAAACGTGGCGAGCAGTCCCTCCCGCGCCAACTGCGCCACAATACGGGGCATAAAGGCTTTGGGAATCAGCATCTCCCGTTGAATTTCAGCCGTAGAAAGCCGCGCTCCTTCGCCGCGCTGGGCAAGCGCAAGGATGACACGGACGGCGTAATCGGTCTGGCGGTTGATTTTGAGCATGGGAGAAGCCTTGTTAAAACTATTACATCAAAGGTAAACGTTAACTCGTATTGTAAGCATTTGAGGTTAAGTACAGATGTGCAATTTGTCACAAAGAAGAGGGTACGGATGTAATATGCAAAAGCGGCTGGTTTTTGTCCGCTTTTGGCGCTTGTGGTTGTCTCTGTTTTGCGGGTGTTATAATCTAACAAAATTCTTCGCCGAGGTGTGCATTGATAGACCCTGTAATCTTTACGATTGGCAATTTCTCGCTGCGCTGGTATGGGGTGATTGTGATGACCGGCGTCATCATCGGCTCATTGATGGTGGAACGCAAACTCAAACAATACGGTGAAAACCCCGATACGCTTTGGGATGCGCTGGTCTGGTGGGTATCTTTTGGACCGACGATCAAGACCCCGCTGGGAAGTTTTCGCTTAGGGTTGCCGTTGGGCGTTTTGCCAATGGGTATCGTGGGGGCGCGGCTGTGGTATGTGCTGAATGACATTCTGGGAGGGAACACCCGCTATCTCGATGACCCTTCTCAAATTTACAAGGTGTGGGAGGGCGGGCTGCATATTTATGGCGCCATCCTGTTGGGGGCGGTGTCGCTTCTGCTCTTCCTGCGCCGCCGCAATCTCGACCCCTGGCTGTTCCTCGATGCGGCAGGACCGGCGCTGCTGGTGGGGCAGGCAATTGGACGGCTCGCCAATTTCGTCAATCAGGAATTGTACGGTCCGCCGACCACTCTCCCCTGGGGAATTCCGATTGACCGCCTCCACCGCCTGCCTCAGTTTGCGAACTTGCCCGAATCCACCCGCTTCCACCCGACCTTTGCCTACGAGATGCTCTGGAACTTTGCCGCGGCTGGAGTTTTGCTCTGGTTATGGAACCGCTACAAAGACGAGATTAAGCCCGGAACCATTTTTGCCGGCTGGATGATGCTGGCTGGCGTTGGGCGGGTGTGGATTGAATTCTTCCGCCCCGATCAACCCAAGATTGGAAATACGCTTATCAGTTATTCGATGGTTGCCGCCGGCGTGATGGCGGTTGCCGGCGCCATTCTGCTCATGGCGCGTTATAAGGCAATTCCCCTTGCATTTGCCGAAACCTGGGAAGAAGAATACCGCGTTGCCGGGCAGGCGTCTGAGGCTGCCGCCGCAGCGGAAGAGGATGAAGAAGTTGAAATCCCGCACATGCGGCGAAGCGCCGCAAGACGCTCCTCTTCAAAGGAAAAATAGTGAGGTTCCCCCCTTGCCGTCTGGCATTCAACAAAATCGCCCGTTGTTCGGGCGATTTTGTTCTTAATCGGCGGCGGGGATGCGGCGGGAAGATTTTAGAGGGATGCTTTCATCTTCGCGCTTGTCGAAGCCGAAGCGCTCGAAAATATCCGCATAGATGCTGATGATTTGTTCGCGGGTGAATCCCATGTCTTCGTAGGAATAGGTGTGGTCGCTGCGGAAGGTGAGAGTCTCTTTTACCGCTTCGTGGACGATCTCCTCCAGGCCGGGTTTATCGGGGTAGCCGAATTGTTCGTAGAAGCCGCGAATGACCGCTTCGGGGCGTTGGATCAGGTCGTCGTAGTTGAGGATTAGGTGGCGGGGAGAGGGATGCGAATCCAGGTAGCGGAGGGGGTAGCGGTACCAGTGCTGGGTCAGGTCCAGGATTTCGTCAATGTAGAGCCAGGATTCTTGCGGGTCGGTAAACTGACGCCGGGCGTAGTTGATCCAGGAGATGGTGGAGGGGAGCATATCGAGCGGATTGCGGGCAAGATAGATGATGCGCGCATCGGGGAAGAATTCAACCAGCGTTTCGATTTTTGGGCTGAACGCCGGGTTCTTTGCCACGAAGTATTTTTTCCCGCCCACGGCATATAAGTGCCGCTGAAGCATGGATTTGTAAAAGGTCATGATGCGGCGTTTGTGTTCGGAGGTGAGCGCTTCGTCGAAGTGCTGGTAATTGGGGAACTCATCCATGAACGGGAAGAGGAAGGTGACGAAGTAGCCATCCCAGATGTGAAGGTGGATGTTTTCGTCCTCTTCGGGCTGGAAGAAGGAGATGGGATGGATTTTGATTTTGCCGAGGGTGGCGCGGTCGAAGGCGAAGAGCAGGCGATGGAGGAAACCGCCCAGGTACGCTTTATCTAAACGTGAGATGAATTGGGTGATTTTTTTCTGGATGATGGAGGGGGTAAGATAAATATCCCAGGTGGTGAGGCTGGTGAAGGTGGAATCGCGTGAGAGCAAACGATGAAGGAAAGTGGAGCCGCTGCGCAGGTTGCCGAGGATGAAGAGCGGTTTTTCGATGGGCTGGTTTTTGTAGGCAGGGAAGAGCAGGTCATCGAGCCAGAAGCAAAACCAGTGGATGAGCGAACCGGGAATCCAGACGGTGTAGAACAGGAGCAGGAAGATAAGCCGTTTTTTGGTGAGGCGGGCGGGAGTGTTTTTCGATGCGAAGAAGGAGCGGTAGAAAGCGCGCCAGAACAGGCGGAAGTTGTAATGCATGAGAATGTCCTTTTTGTGAGTATCGTTGGCGCTGCGGTGATTCATGAAAGAAGCCCGTTGAAGGGCTTCTTCGCTGGCTATTCTATCAGGGTTTGCTGATTTCAGTGACGGCTGCGCCGCTTTCGATGAAGTGTTTGATGCGCTTGAGCATTTCTTCGTGGGCGGCGTTTGCCTGCTGAAAGGCATAACTGAAAAGCAGATCGGGCGCTTTGAGGGTGATGGTTTCGTGCAAAACGACGCCGTCTTCTTTGGGGGTGACTTTTGTAAGGTTGGTGACGTAGGTGCCCGGCGATTGATAGGCTTCGGTGTGAACCGTGTCTTCGGTGACGGCGAGGATGTCGGCGCGGTACTTGATTTTGAATCGGAAGGGCCCCCATTGCAGGCTGTCGGTGATGAAGTAGCGGCGCACGCCGGGCGGCGCGTTGGGAGCACGTTCTACTTTGATGATGAGCGGGTGAATCTTGTGATGCTGGCTGTAATCGGCGATGGTGCGGATGACGGTTGCCGCGTCGGCGCGGATGAAGATTTCTTTTTCGAAGGTTCCTTGTTTCATGCGGGCGATTATACTTGCGCGCCCCCTTTGGCAGGAAGGCTCTTGGCGGCGAGAGTATTCGCCCAGCCTGGCTCATGGCGAGACGAGAATGCGGATGTAAATGAGATCGCCGAAGGGCTGACCGGCCGGGTCAAATGCCTGCCACGCGGATTCGTAGATGCCCTCGGTGAAGGGGGCGGTGAAATTGATTTGGATGACCGCCTGGGCGCCGGCTTTGGCAGGGTAGAGTGCAATTTCTTCAGGAGCGCCGAGGGCGGCTCCGCCCACATGCCGCAGGCGGTATTCCGCCGTCCAGTTGCAGGTGCCGCTGTTTTCCACCTGCCATTGTTTGTCTATGACGGCGCCGAAGGGAATGAAGGAGTTATCGGGGATGGTGAGGTCTGCGAGGAAGGTCAGGTTGTTGGTGCAGTTCGACTGGTCGGCGGTGGGGATGATGGTTGGCAGCGGAATGACCTGCAGCGGCGGCGGGTCGGTGGGGGTGGGGCGAATGATGAGCGTGGGAGAGACGAGGGGAGCCGGGTTGGTGGGCGGAATGAAGGGCGTCGGGGAGGGGAGGGGGGAACAGGCTGAAGCGTAGAGGAAAGCCGATAGGAGCAGGAGCAGGCTTGCCCTGAGTCTGATCCGATGGTTGCGGTGAAGCCGGAAGCGTTGCGCCATGTCTCTATTAAACCACGAAGACACGGAGTCTCGGAACGTCTGCGTTCCGGGCTTCCGTGTCTCGGTGTGTGAGGGAATGGGTCAGGCTTCGTCGTCGAGGCTGGCGTCGCCCCCGCCGATATCGAGCGGGAGGGCAATTTCGCCGCTCATCGCTTTTTGGCGGATGATGGCTTCGATTTCGCTCATCAGGTCGGGATTTTGACGGAGGTAATCTTTGGCGTTTTCACGTCCCTGACCGATGCGGATATCGCCGTAGGAGAAGAAGGCGCCGCGCTTCTGAACGACCTCAAACTTGGTTGCCAGATCCAAAACATCGCCCGCCTTCGAGATGCCTTCGTTGAACATGATGTCGAATTCGGCGGTGCGGAAGGGAGGCGCCACTTTGTTTTTGACGACTTTGACGCGGGTACGGTTGCCGATGACTTCCTCGCCCATTTTGATGGCCTGGATGCGGCGCACGTCGAGACGGACGGAGGCGTAGAATTTGAGCGCCTGACCGCCGGTGGTGGTTTCGGGGTTGCCAAACATGACGCCGATTTTCTGGCGCAGTTGGTTGGTGAAGATGACGGCGGTTTTGGTCTGGTTGATGGCGCCGGAGAGTTTGCGCAGCGCCTGCGACATGAGCCTTGCCTGCACGCCCATGGTGGCGTCGCCCATATCGCCTTCGATTTCGGAGCGGGGCACGAGCGCGGCAACTGAGTCGATGACGATGACGTCAATCCCGCCGGAGCGGACGAGGGTCTCGGTGATTTCGAGCGCCTGCTCGCCGGTATCAGGCTGCGAGACGAGCAGATTGTCAATGTCCACGCCGCAGCGCGCGGCATAGACCGGGTCGAGGGCGTGTTCCATATCTATGAACGCGGCAACGCCGCCCATTTTTTGCGCTTCAGCGATGATGTGCTGACAGATGGTGGTTTTCCCCGAAGATTCAGGACCGTAGATTTCAGTGATGCGCCCGCGCGGCACACCGCCAACGCCCAGCGCAATATCGAGCGAGAGAGAGCCGGTGGGGAAGGTTTCCGTCTGCATGTGTTGGGCTTCGCCCAGGCGCACAATCGAGCCGTCGCCGTAACGTTTGAGAATGTCGCCGACGGCTTTTTCCAGCACGGCGCGCTTGGCGCCATTTTCGCTGGCGAGGGGTTGTTCTTCCGCTGCGGCGGTTGCTTTTGATTTTCGAGGGGGCATGTTATTTCTCCAAATACCAGTGTATAAGCCAAACAGGTGCGGTTTCGAGAGTATAGCACATATGTTCGGTTCGTCAAGGTGCGGGAGAGGCGGTGACAGTTGGAGTGATGGGCAGAAAATCCAGTTTGGGCGCGGGCGGAGGGGCAACCTGAAAGCCCTCCTTATCGGTAAAGGTGAAGTACGTCACCTGGCCGGGGAAGATTTCCACCCAGGTTTGATGATTCTTGTCTTGATAGTTGAGAGTCAATTTATAGATGCCCGCCGGCAGATCGCTCAGCACGAGGTTCTCCTGATAATACGGATCGGAGTTAACCGCTCCCTGAGCATACGTGAGCGCACGGCGCAGCGGCACGCCCGAAGGTTCCGGGCGCACCTCAAGCGGGTGGTAATACAGCAGTTTTCCCTTTTCGCCGCTGATGCGTCCGACGAGAATGCCCCAGCCCTGCGGCGGCGAGATCCACAATTCAGGGTTGTAGGTGGAATAGAACGAGTTGCCGCCCATGCGCACCTCGAAATGCAGGTGCGGACCCGTGGTGGCGCCGGTGGAGCCTACCAGCCCGATGACATCGCCTGTTTCCACATGCTGACCCACGAGGGCGCTGATGGCGCTCATATGGGCATAGACGGTGTACAGTTCCTGTCCTTTATAGCCAAAGTCATGTTTGATAACCACTGCCATCCCGTAGGGGTCTTTGGTGTTATCGGCGGCGCCAGAGAACAACCCCCAACCGGCGGAAACCACGGTGCCGGGACCCGCCGCCAGGATGGGAGCGCCCTCGGCGGCATCTATATCCACGCCGGTGTGAACGACATCCGGCGCAAAGAACACGCCGCCGTAGCGGTATTCCGCCAGGGGCCAGTTGACGTTATCGGCGGCGATGGGACGGGTGAAGTAAAAATGGTCGTAGGCTGAAACCGCCCACGGCACGGGATAAAGCGGCGGACGCCAGCCGGAGACCGGTTCCGCGCCCGGCGTAGGGAGGACGAAGCGAAACGGTTCAAGGCTGGGATGCGGCGACGGTTCATTCTCCGACGCAGGCGGGGCTGCTGTTTCCCCGGCAATCACCGCCGTTGACGTTGGGGCCGCTCCGCCGGGGGCGGCGGCGAGCGGCGCACAGGCGGCAAGGAAGATGAAAAGCACAAGGCAGCCACGGGGGAGGCAGCGCAGCAGGTTCCCTTTGTGTTGATTTTTCATGGCACCACTGTCACAGGTGTAGAGGTTGGCACAGGTGTGGAGGAAGGAGTTGGGGTGTTGGAGGGGGTACGCGTGGGGGTGGGCGTGCGGGTGGGACGCGGCGTGCGCGTGTTGGTTGGGGTGGGGGTGTTGGTGGGGGTGCGCGTGGGGGTGAGGGTGGGCGGGAGCAGGCGCGTGGGGGTGACCAGCACTTCGGGCGGGTACAGTTGCAGTATGGCGGAATACCAATCCAGCCCGCCGCTGAGGACAAATTCCGTGAAGCGCGCGCCGCGGTAGTAGGTGCGCCAGTTTGGCAGGGCAGGCACGCGTTCCCAGCCATATTGTGCGGCGAGGGAGGTTACATCCACCCAATAGCCGGGGGGGACTTCGGTGTAGGTGCCGCCCTGTTCGTAGGCTTGCGGGTCGAGGTTGTAGCGGGCGCGCAGGTCCCAGGGCGGGTCGTGGAGAGGGATGCCGAGCGTGCCGTCCTGTGCCTGAGCGCGGATGTAAAGCCGCCAGTAGGTTTGCGCGCCGAAATCTTCGCGCACAGCCACCATCCAGCCGGCGCTGGTCATCAGCGAATTGATGGCAAAGGCGCGCCCGGTGTAGAGCCAGTCTTCGTTGAAGCCGGGGTCGAGGTTGGATGTGAGGGGGACGTAGGCGTTTTCGAGGCTGGCGAGGGCATCCCAGCCGGCTTCCCATTGGATGCGCTGGCGCAGGGCGTTGAAGGCTTCATCTGCAAGGTCGTGCAGTTGAGGGTGGGGCGCCTGAACGTCGGTGAGTTCTACGAGCGACCAGCGCCCGGCGCTGCCTTGTGAGAGCGGGCTGCCGTTTGCCGCCCAAAGCGGCGCCGGGGTGAATTGGGCGGCTTGGGCGTACATTTGCGGCAGAGGGCTGGGCAGGGAGGCGGCAATCCAAACCAGGCTTTTGGCTGCGAGGGGAAAGGGCTTGAGCGGCTGGAGAATGGCGCCATCGAGGGCGTAGGTGATGATGAAGTTGGCATTTGGCGCGGGAACGGTGGTGATGATGCGGTCTCCGGCGGGACTCCAGGCGGGGGAGTTGCCGTCGCCGATCCAGCGGGCGGGCAGTTTTTGGCGGGCATCCCAAAGGTAGATGCCGCTTCTGCCGAGGTTTTGAGATTGCGCTGCCCATATCAGCCAGTTTCCATCCGGTGACCAGGCGGGAGCGGATTCGACGGCAAGGGGGGTGTTGCTCAGGTTTTGGAAGCGGGTATCGGCGGGGCGGTCGAGGTCCGCGAGGATGACATCGCCGTTGGAGATGAAGGCGATTTGACGTCCGCCGGGTGCCCAGGCGGGAGAGTGATCGGCAGCGGGGGAGGTGGTGAGGCGGATGGCTCCCTCCGCAGGGCTGGCGGCAGGACCGATGACGATTTCGAGGTTGTCGTCGCGGTAGGTTTCGTAGGCGAGGAAGGAACCGTCGGGCGACCAGGATGGGGCGGCGTCGTATTCGGGGGTGTTGGTCAGTTGGGTGAGGTCGCCGCTGGGCAGGTCGAGCAGGAAGAGGTCCCAGTGACCGAGGCGGTTGGAGGCAAAGGCAAGGCGTGTTCTGTCGGGGCTGGGGGCGGGGGTGATGTCATCCCAATCGCCGTTGGTGAGGCGGGTGAGGGCGCCGCTCAAAGGCTCGTAGGCAAAGAGGTGAGCGTAGCCGTCCTCTTCCAGGGAGAGCAGGACGGTGCCATTTGAGGCGGCCGGCGGGATGACGGCGGCGGTTTGAGATGCGGTTGGCTGGGGGGTATCGGTGGTTGTAGGGGGCGGGAGGGTGGAAGGGGAGCAGGCGGAGAAAAGAAGAAGCGCCGCCAGGATGATGGCAGAGAGGGGATGCAGGGCAGGCTTGGGCATGGACAAGGGTCAATCAGGCGGTATCCGCCTCGGGGGCGGAGGGAGGTGGGGTGATGTCGAAGGTGAGGGTTTGAGGGGCGGCGGCGGGTCCCTCGGGGTAGAAGAGGCGGGCTTCGAGGGCGTAGGGGTTGAGCAGTTCGCCGCGGATGTGCATGGTGAATTCGATTTTCCAGGTCATCGGTTCGACGACGCTGACGGATGCCACTTCTTCTCCGCTGCCGTTTTTGAGGGTAATTTCGAGGTGCGGACGGATTTGGAAGGGGGTCATTTCGATGTTGACGCGCAGGCGGTGTCCATCGGGGTAGGGGGCGGCGGTGAAGGCGGTGATGTGGGTCTCTTCGGGGGCGGCGCGGTTGAGGTGGTCTTCGGGGAAGAAAAAGTCGAGGGTCATGGTCAAATCACCAAATGAGCAAATCGTCAATCAAAAACCGTTTCATTCGTCGAAGAGGAAGGTGGCTTCGGAGTACAGGCGGACGCCTTTCTTTTTGACGCGTTCTTCGATCCACTGGTTTAGGTATTCCTGTTTGTATTCGAGGGGTTTTGCGCTGGAGAGTTCGTGCAGGGGGTAGTTGAGGTGCAGGGCGCGCGGAGAGACGGTGAAGCGGGTGATGCCGGTGGGCAGCATGATGTTTTGACTGGCAAGTTTGAGGACGGTTTTGATTTTGAAGTGGGGGAAGATGATGAGGGCGGTCAGGTCGGGGTAGATGTGTTTGAAGGTGTCAATCAGGGTCTGGCTGGTGCGGTCAAGGGAGGCGCGGGTTTTGTAGCAGTTGACCACGCTGTGCATGGTTTGGATGTGCGTCGCCAGGTCGCTGGGGGTTTCTTTGAGCAGGAAGAAACTTCCGTCGGGGAAGCGGATTTGCATGGGCATGTATTTGGGGGCATCGAGCGATTTTTGCGGGTTCACTTTGACGAGTTCGATGCCCTTGACTTTGCGCAGGGCGGCGGCGAGGGATTTGGGGGTCATGCCCCAAACGATATGATTCCAAGTTTGCAGGTTGACGTGCGGGTCGTTAGCGGCGACGACTTGCGCCACGATGTGCGGGAATTCCAGCGCTTGCAGGGATGTGACGCGGTTCGCGCCATCCAGCACCATGTAGCGGTCAGTGCCGTCGTTGAGAGGCATCACAATCGGCGGGTTGCGCAGGATTCCCTGGGCGCGCAGTTTTTCCACCAGCGGCAGGGTGCGCTGCTGGTCATGGTCTTCGTGCAGGATGAGTGACTCGAGGGGCAGGATACGCAGGTTGGGAAGGTTGTGAATCATTGGGCGAAGGATACCATACAAGCAAAGGCGTTTCAAACACTCAATTGTTTCAAGGCGCTGACAAAATCTTCAGGTTCGGCTGCTTGAAAGGCAAGCCGTTCCTCTCTGGCTGGATGGAAAAAGGCGAGGGACCAGGCATGGAGGGCGGGGCGGGCAATCAGGTCTGTGGGGGAAGCGCCGTAGAGGAGGTCTCCCAGGAGCGGATATCCCAACGCGGCGGCATGAACGCGGATCTGATGCGTTCTTCCCGTCATCGGCTGCGCTTCGACCAACGCCCCAGCCTGATAGCGCCGAAGGACTTTGAAGCGCGTCTCCGACGGTTTTCCGCTTTTCTGATCTACCACAGTGCGGTGCTTGTGTCCGACGTTGGTATGCAGGGGGAAGCGGACGGTCTTTTCGTCCCAGGGCGGGTTCCCTTGCAGGATGGCGTGATAGGTTTTTTCGGCTTCGCGGTTTTCAAAGCGCAGGCTGAGGGTGCGGTGGGCTGCGGCTGTCCGCGCAAAGACCATCACGCCGCTGGTGATTTTGTCCAGGCGGTGGACGATGAAGAGCCGGCCGAATTGGTCTTGCAGCAGTTTGAGGAGGTAGGGCGCGTGCGGGTCCCAGCCATCGGGCAGGACGGGAAGCCCGGCGGGCTTGTCTATTACCAGGATGTGTTCATCGGAAAAGAGCAGGCGCATTGGTGTATTTTACCCTGCCGTTTTTGCTTGACACCCTCCTCAGACCGGCATAATATCCGACCATGACCTATGAACCCTATAACCCATTTCTGATTGACTCTCTCAACCATCCGCTGGCGGGTCCCATCCGCAAGTTGCTGACGCGGGAGGGGCGGCGCGAGTTGAATCAAATTTTGATTGACGATGAGGAGAATATCCTTCAGGCGCTCGAAGCGGGCGTGGAAATTGACTCGGTGTACTTTGCCGGTGATGAGGTCGTTTCGGACGAATTGCGCAGCAAACTGACCCCCGGCGCGACCATCCACGAGGTGGCAAAGCGCACGACCAAGAAGCTCTTTGAGAACGATAAAATTTCGCGCATCTTTGCGATTGCCGAAACGCCGCCTTCCAAAGGGTTGGAGTGGCTGCAAGCGACACAACGGGATGTTGTCGTGTTGGAGGATTTGAGTATTTCGGGCAATATCGGCAACATCATCCGCACGTCGCTGGGGCTGGATGTGGGCGGGATGATTCTGTTGAATATGAACCCGCTCGACTTGTATGACCGCCGTCTCATCCGCGCCAGCCGCGGTTATTTGTTTTCCCTGCCGGTTATGACCGCTTCCACGGCGGATTTTCTTGCTTATTGCAAAGCCAACAACGAGACTCTGCTGGTGACCGATATGCAGGCTGCGATGAGTGTGGAGGAGATTGCTTCTATTTCTCAGCGGCTGCTGATTGTGTTCGGTTCGGAAAAGGAAGGTTGTTCGCCCGAAATCGAAGCGGCGGCGGCGATGAAGGCGCGGATTCCGATCAACCCCAGGGTGGAGTCGCTGAATGTCTCGGCGGCGGCGGGGATTACGCTGTTTCAGAGGGTGGGGTTTAATCGAGGGAGGGTGGAGAGTAGAAAGTAGAGAGAGGAGAGGGAGTGGGGAACTTTTTTGTTTTTAAACCATCTCAAAGGGGAGAAATCACAAAACGGAGAAACAAAGAGAATGAAGAAAATATGGTTTGTGAGTTTACTGGTAATACTTGTTCTCACCGCCTGCGGCGGGGAAAGCCGTGCCTCCATTGAGGGGCAGTGGAAACTGGTCTCCTATGGACCTGCTTCAGCGCAGACTCCTGCCGCGGCGGAGGTGGAGACCTCCATCGAGTTCAAGGATGGACAGATGAGCGGCAATGTGGGCTGTAATGGCTTCGGCGGCGAATACAGCGTCAAAGGCGATCAAATCGAGTTTGGGCCGGTCATGTCCACGATGATGTATTGTGAGGCGGTTGCGGAGCAGGAAGCGGGCACGCTGGCAGTCTTTCAGGAGAGGGCGAGTTTCGTCCTGGAAGGAGATACCCTGACCATCACCTCCGCCGATGATGCAATGTCCATTGTGCTGGCGAGGAAATAGGTGGGTTAAATTGAAACGAACCGTTTGTGCCGTCTGCCCCCTAACGATGTTTTTCCGCCTCGAAAGATCAGGCGGTGGGTTACGTCACTGCCAATTTTTGGTGGGGATACTTCTCGTAGCGTTTCTCTTCCATCACCTGTTTGATGCGGTGGAAGCCTTCCCAAATTTCTGCGAAGGAAGTGTAGAGCGGCGCGAAGCCGAGGCGGATGTTATCGGGCGCGCGGAAGTCGGGGATGACGTTCATCTCTTCGATGAGGGCGCGGTTGATGCGGTAGCCTTGGGGATGGCGGAGGGAGAGGTGCGAGCCGCGGATGGCAGAATCAAGCGGGGAGCCGAGGGAAAAGCCCAGGGGGGTGAGCCAGGTTTCGGTCAGGAAGGAAGCGTAGTCTGTCATCAAGATGGATTTGGCGCGGATGGTATCCATCCCGGCTTGTAAAATCGGTTCGAGCGCGGCTTCCATTGTGAGCAGGGAAATCATCGGTTGTGTGCCGGCGAGGAAGCGCTGCGCGCCGGGCGCGGGGGTGTAGTCGAGGTCGAAGTCGAAGGGATTTTTTTGCCCCCACCAGCCCCAGATGGGCGAGGTGAGTTGGTCTTGAATCTTTTTGTTGACGTAGAGAAAGGCGGGCGCACCGGGACCGCCGTTGAGGTATTTGTAGGTGCAGCCGATGGCGAGGTCGGCGCCGCATTCGTCGAGGCGGATGGGAACGGAGCCGGCGGAGTGACTCAAATCCCAAAGCACAAGCGCGCCTTTTTTGTGTGCGAGTTCGGTGATACGCCGCATGTCGTAGAGGTAGCCGCTTTTGAAGACGACGTGCGAGAGCGTGACGAGGGCGGTGTTTTCGTCTATGGCGGCTTCGAGCGCGGCGAGGTCGGGGGTGATGTCGTCGTCCTGTGAGCCGATCAACACAATTTCATGGCGATTGCCGAGAATTTGTTGGATGCCCTGGAGAATGTACAGATCGGATGGAAAGTTGAAAGTGTCGGTAATGATTTTTGTTTTGTGCGGCTGAAGGGTGAGCGCAGCGGCGGCGAGTTTGAAAAGGTTGATCGAAACCGTATCGCAGACGAGGGTTTGCCCGGGCGCGGCGCCGATGAGTTGACCGATCTTCTCTCCGACTCTTTGCGGCGCTTCCCACCAGCCTTTGTTCCAACTGCGGATGAGGTCGTGTCCCCATTCTTCTTCAATGACCTGTTTCGCTCGTTGCTGTGCGGCTTTGGGCAGGCGTCCGAGCGAGTTGCCGTCGAGGTAGATCAGGTTCGGGTCGGTGATGATGAACTGGTCGCGGAAGGAGGCGAGGGGGTCTTGCGAATCGAGTTGGCGGGCGAAGGAGAGGGAGGGGGAGAAGTGGGTCATATTTTTAGCCGCGGATTACACGGATTGTCGCGGATTTTT
>JBBITE010000005.1:38442-40767 GCA_037440905.1 Anaerolineae bacterium
GGGAGAAGTGGGTCATATTTTTAGCCGCGGATTACACGGATTGTCGCGGATTTTTCTTTTGTTTTTTTGCCACGGATTGTTCGGATTTTCGCGGATTTTTCTTTTGTTTTTAGCCACGGATTACACAGATTGTCGCGGATTTTTTAATTTATCCGTGCAAATCCGTGAAATTTGTGGCTAAGGTTTTTTTGCAATCTTGCTCATCGCATATTCCGCCATTGCGGTGATGGTGAGCGACGGGTTGACGCCGGGATTGGCAGGGATGATGGAACCGTCCACGATGAATAAGCCCGGGTAGTTGTGCACCTCGAAGTTTTCGTTCACCACGCCCTCTTCGGCGGTTTTACCAATCGGCGCGCCGCCGAGGATGTGGGCCGTGGTTGGCAGCCCGAGCAAATTTTCGCCAAGCGAACCGAGCGGCACCCCGTTCGTCCGCCGCGCAAATTCGCGCGTGATTTCGTGCGAGCCTTCCACCTGGGCGTTGATGGTGTAGCCGGGTTCCTCCTCCGCCACCAGTCCTTTGCGAAAGAGCGTGAACAGGCTGCGCCCCATGCGGAAGCGCATGCGGTTGTCGGCGTGCTGCATGACGAGCAGAATGGTGACATTGTGCGCCCAGCCGGGCAGAAGAAGCGCTTTTGCAAAATCCAGCGGGTGTGTGAGCGCCCAGCCGGCAAAGCGCAGCAAACGCAGCGGCACGCTCACGTCCCTGGCGATGAGCGGCGCAGCCAGGAACCGCATCAGCGATGAACCATCGGGATAACGCACCGGCTCGATGCGCGTTTGTTCATCGTGATTGTAGATGGACGAAATGGCGACTCCCTCCGAATAATTGACATCCGACTTTCGCGCCACGCTTCCTAACAGACCCTCGGAATTGGTCCTGACCATTGTGCCGAGTCTCCCCGAAAGTTTTGGCAACGACTTCTTCACATCCCGCAGCGTGAGCAGCAGTTTCATCGTTCCCATCACGCCGGCAGAGAAGATGACGTTCTTGGCATAAACAGTTTTTGTCTGCTTGAATAGGCTGGTGGATGTACGATAAATGATCTCGTAGCGAGATCCGTCAAAGGTCGAAGGTCGAACGTCAGTTACTTCTGATTCGGAGATAACCTGCGCTCCGTTCTTCTCGGCAAAATACAGGTAATTTTTGGGGAGCGTATTCTTGGCATTGTGGCGGCAGCCCACCATGCACCCGCCGCAGTGACGGCAGCCCGCGCGGGCGGGTCCCTCTCCGCCAAAGTAAGGGTCGGGGACGGTCACTCCCGCCTCGCCGAAGTAAGCGCCCACATCGGTAGCGCGGAAGGTATGTCCCATGCCGCGCTCTTCCGCCATCTGTTTGAGGACGAGGTCAGCCGTCCAGAGTTTGGGGTTGCGCGCCACGCCGAGCATCCGCTTTGCGGTTTCATAGTGAGGGCGCAGCACTTCTCCCCATTTCATCGGCTGGTTCCAGGCGGGGGTGGCAAACGTTTCTTCGGTGGGAACTTCGAGCACGTTGGCATACCCCAAACTGCCGCCGCCCACGCCCGCTCCATGCAATACCATCACCCCTTTCAGGAGGCTGATTTGCAGGATGCCAAAGGCGCGCAGCGCAGGCGCCCAAAGATACTTCCAAAACTGCCAGTTGGTTTTGGCAAAGTCGCTGTCTTCATAGCGTTTGCCTTTTTCAAGGACGAGAACGGAATATCCCTTTTCGCTCAACCGCATGGCAGACACAGAACCGCCGAAACCACTTCCGATGATGACGTAGTCGAAGACTTCGGGCATAGAACCTCGGGTGTGAGATTTGAGACTTCGGACTTGAGACTTCAGATTTGAGACTTGAGACTTCAGATTTGAGACTTGAGACTTCAGAGACAAGACTTTAGGACTTTTGGGGATTGGCGGACACAGCTTTCTCAAAGCCATGGAGCATCCGTTTGATTTCTGAAACTGCATTTTCCAGCTCTTGATAGTCGCCGCTGTTGATGAAACCCAGATCGTGAGCCAACAAAAGATGATAGTCCAATTCGCTGGCGGAGCCGGAAGCGATGTGAACGAAGCGCGCTAATTCTCTTTGTGTATCACGTCCGCTTCCCTCTGCAAGATTGGCGGCAATCGAAGCACTTGCCCGGCGAATTTGGTTGGTTAATCCATAAAGTTCCTCTTTTGGAAAAGAAGAGGTGATCTGATAGAGCCGCAAAGTCAGTTTGTGAGCTTTTTGCCAAACCTGGATTTTCCTAAAATCCCTCATCCCAGCCTCCATTTTTAAAACTCTGACATCCTGCAATCTGAAGTCTAAAGTCTAAAGTCTAAAGCCTAAAGTCTAAAGCCTGAAGCCCCCTACTC
>JBBITE010000005.1:40867-110338 GCA_037440905.1 Anaerolineae bacterium
AAGTCTAAAGTCTAAAGTCTAAAGCCTAAAGTCTAAAGCCTGAAGCCCCCTACTCCCGCCTGCCCTTCACCACAATCCGTATCGGCGTTCCCAGAAACCCATACTCCGCGCGGATTTGATTCTCCAGATAGCGTAAATACGTGAAGTGCATCAACTGCGGGTCATTGACGTAAATCATGAACGTCGGCGGGTCGCTGCGGACTTGTGTGCCGTAATACATCTTCAATTGCCGCCCTGCATGAGCGGGGTGGGGGTGCGCATCCTGCGCTTTGTGGATCACCTCATTGATCTTGGATGTGGTCAAACGCGCCAGGCGTTCCTCCTGCACCCGCAGCGCCATCGGCAGCACCTGATCCACACGCTGACCGGTGCGGGCAGAGATGAACAGCAGCGGCACGTAGTCCATAAAATTCAAGTCGGCGCGAATCTTGCGCGTGTATTCCTCCATGGTGAAGGAATCTTTTTCGATGGCGTCCCACTTATTGACGATGACCACGCAAGACTTCCATTGCTCGAGGATGAAGCCGGCGATGTGAGCATCCTGCGAGGTAATACCCGTTGTAGCGTCAATCACCAGCAGCGCCACATCGGCACGCTCGATTGCCTTGAACGAGCGCAGCACGCTGAACTGCTCCACGCCGGGCTCGATCTTGCCGCGCTTGCGAATGCCCGCTGTATCAATCAGTGTTACCTTCAAGCCGTTGAATTCGATTTTTGTGTCTATCGCATCGCGCGTGGTGCCGGGGATGGGGCTGACAATCGCCCGCTCCTCGCCCACCAGCCGGTTCAACAAACTGGATTTGCCGGCGTTCGGCTTGCCTACGATGGCAATTTTGACGCTTTCATCTTCTTCCTCGATGCTTTCCTCTGGAAAGGAGGCAACCAGCAAATCGAGCAGGTCGCCGGTGCCGGTTCCGTGTACTGCAGAGACCGGAATCGGCTCGCCCAGCCCAAGTTCATAGAATTGAGCCGCGTTTTCCCTCCGCTCCCGCGATTCACATTTATTGACGACGACAAAAATAGGAGGATGAAAGGAACCGTCCTCCCGTTTGGTCTGGAGGCGGCGCAGGATGTTTGCCACTTCGATATCCGGCGAGGTCACGCCCGCTTCACCATCCACGACGAAGAGAATTGCATCTGCCTCCTGAATGGCTGCCTGCGCCTGAGCCTTGATCTGCTCGATGAAATCCGCCGAGCCGATGGAGAGCGGGGTCTTGCCGCCGTGAGTGGGGTCAATGCCGCCGGTATCCACCACGTGAAAGGCGCGTCCGTTCCACTCGGCTTCGCCGAAGAGACGGTCGCGGGTTGTGCCGGGGGTGTCGTCCACAATGGCAAGGCGCTCGCCAATCAGGCGGTTGAACAAGGTGCTTTTTCCTACATTGGGTCTGCCAACGATGGCAACAAGAGGCTGGGACATGTTAATCTTTCTATACTTCCTGTGTCACGACGAGTATCAGGGATAACTGCCCGCCTCGTGAAGCGGGCGTTTGGGTGCAATGCTGTTGCCGCGGCATTACGGCGTTGGGAAGGGCGTAATGGTGGGCGTACCGGGCGGAGATAATACCACTTCTATCGTTCCGGGCAAAATCGATTCGACTTCCACATTTTCGAGCAGAATATCCACCACCGGAACGAGTTGATGCGTACCAATCCCCAGCCCGCTGACATCCACCGTCACAATGACATCCTGCGGGGTGAGCGAATCCAGCGTGGGGAGCGGACCGGAGATGATGACATCCACCGTTGGCGGCAGGATGCGCGCCGACAACCCCTCGCTCAGCCCGATGACGTTGACCTTCTGATTGAGCAAGGTCAGGCTGGTTTGGATAGGTGAGATGCCCACCGTCACCTGAACGGTTTGCGCGCCGACGAGGGTGACATTTTCCGGCAGGTTGAGCGCCAGGCGGGTGGTGATGTCTTCATCAGCGCCTTGCAGATCGAGCGGCTGGGTTTCCACCACGCCGGGCAGGCTGCTCACCAACTCGGGGTTGGAGGCGAAAACGGTGACGACCGGCGGAAACACCGAAATGTTTTCAAGGCGGTAGCCGGCGGCAATTTGTCCGCTGACCACCACCTTCACCGCCAGGTCACGGAAGCCGCCTTGTTGGATGATGGGGACAGTTATCTGGGCGCTTTCGGGCGAGACGGTCAGTCCTCGAAGGATGGAGTTATTCTCATCTAAAATCTGAATTGGAGTTGCCTGCTGGATGCTTTCGCGGGCGCCTTCCAGGTTAATGGTCACGCGCGCATGGACGGCTTGATTGACCAGCGACTCAGGTCCAGAGACAAGAACTGTTTCCGGCTCTATGCTTGCTTCGCCAGCCTGATAGCCGATGGCGGGAATGCCGCTGAGCAGTTTCTCAATGGGCAGCGGGCGGGAAGCAACCGGTTCGAGTTTGATAGTCACGGTTTCCGGCGAGGCAAGAACGATTTGGTAAGGGCGAGCCAGCACGTGGAATTGGATGGGAAGTGTATATTCGCCAGCCTCCAGCCCGGAAAGATCCAGCGAAGCCTGCACCGAGCGTTCGGCGGTGTTGAGTTGTTCCCACACCGAGCGCGGCGCCCGCAGGGTGACCTCGACCGTCTCCGGTATCTCGGAGGTGATGATGAGGTTGGGAGCCTTGCCAACAATTTCGAGCGCGATAGGGGTGGGGTAGAGGCGAACCTCATCCGGGTCCGAGGATGTGACGGCGGAGATCCACACGGCGATGCCCAGAACGAGCGCAAGCAGAAAGGTGCGGAAGTTGGCGGCAAAGGTGCGCATTATTCATCCTTGCGGGTGGTGCGGGGAGGAAAGAAGCGTTTGATCCATACTTGCTGAGGGGTGGTGGTATCGGGGCGGAAGAAGGCGGCAAGGATTTTTTCCAGCCGTTCGGGATCAATGCGGCGGATCATGCGTCCGGCGTGAGAGATGGAAATGGAGCCGCTTTGTTCGGAAACGACGATGGAGACCGCATCGCTGACCTCCGAAATGCCCAGGGCGGCGCGGTGCCTCAGCCCCATTTGGCGTTCGGGCGAACGGTTCAAGACACCGCTGGCAGAGAGCGGCATGACACACGCCGCTGCCACAATCCGCCCCTCGGCGATGATGACGGCGCCGTCGTGCAGCGGGGTATCGGGGAAGAAGATTTGCAGCAGCAGTTCCGGGGTGACGTGGGCGCGCATTGGAACGCCGGTTTCGATGTATTGTTCGAGGCTGTCCTGTCGCTGGAGGACGATGAGCGCGCCGTGTTGCCGCGCCGAGAGGCGTGTGGCGGCTTCGACGATGGCGCCAAGCACTTTGGGGGTGTTTATGTCGGGAGGGTGAGCCGCGACGGCGAGGCTGAAAATACCGGCGCGCCCCAGCCGTTCGAGCGCGCGGCGGATTTCCGGCGCGAAGACAACCGGAATCGCCACCAGCAGGGCGGGCAGGGCGTTTTGAACCAGCCAGGAAAAAGCGGGTAATTCAACCAGCGTGGTGAATAAGACCAGGGTGACAACCAGGAAGATCACGCCGCGCAGCAAGACCATTGCCTGGGTATCGCGGAACGAATACAGCACGGCAAAGAAGATAAGCGTGACGAGCAAAATGTCTATCACGCTCAGCCAGTTCAAGCGTTGGAAAATGTAGAGGATGTTGTTGAGGAAGGTTGCCATTTGAGTCTGCGCAGAAAG
Organism: Anaerolineae bacterium; assembly: GCA_037440905.1. Lineage (GTDB taxonomy): Bacteria > Chloroflexota > Anaerolineae > Anaerolineales > Villigracilaceae > Defluviilinea. Next base: position 44,522 of record JBBITE010000005.1, read on the forward strand.
CGCCGCCTGTTTCTGCCGTCGGCGAATGACCTGGTTTCTTTCGTATTTTCCGCCCTATGATAAACCGGTTTGGGAGGTCGTGCCATTGATTCTCAATGGCATCTTAGATGGGGCGGAGGACGCGGTCTGCGCGGAGTTGTTTGAAGAACAGCGCCGAGCCCGGGGGCATGGATTCGAGAGCGGCATCGGTCCATGCCTGTACTCCCAAGCCTTCGGGGAGGCGGCGTTCGTAGCCGGTTTGCTTCCAAACTGAATCGAAGCCGACCAGTTCAATAGGCGGGAAGATAAGCGAGGCTTCGCATTGCAGTTCGCCGGAGGCACGCTCGATTTCGCCGATGAGGAGCGGCAGGGCGCGGGCGGCTGGCGCTTTGGGATCAAGGTAGAGGTCTGTGGTGCGGGCGACGAGATTTTCCACCTGCCAGCCTGCTACGCCCACCACTTCCTCGCCCATGCGCAGCAGGATGAAGGCTTTGTCGCCGAAGGCGTCCATCACGTCGTCGGCGGTCATGGCGCGTCTGCCGCGGCTGAGACGGGTGATGAGTTCGGCAATTTTTTGGGCGTCGCGCGGTTTACCGCGCTGGAGTGAAAACGCTTCGGGACCTGCTTCGGGCTGGGTGAGGGTTCGGGCGGTTGGTTCAGGCTGCGGGGCGGGAAAGAGGCGTTTCCAGGCGGCATCCACCTGTTTCCACAGGTCTTCGATGGAACCGTTGTTCTTGAGGACAACGGCGGCAGCGCGGATTTTTTCCTCCTGCGAGGATTGAGCGTGGATACGCTGCAGGGCATCTTCGGCGGTCATGCCGCGTTTGCGGGTGAGTCGTTCCATCTGAACCTGGCGGTCTGCCTCTGTGACCCAGATGCTGTCGCATTTGTTGCGCAGGTCGGTTTCCAGCAGTTTGATGGCTTCGATGACGATGACCGGCTGGGTGGAGCGGCGCACGAGCAGGTCAATTGCCTGCGCGACGAGGGGGTGGATGATGTCTTCGAGTTGGGCAAGCGCCTGGCTGTCTGAAAAGACGAGGCGCCCCAGCCGCGTGCGGTTGATTTGCCCGTCGGGGTCGAGCAGCCATTTGCCGAATTTATCTATCACCGCCTGATAGCCGGGCGCACCTTTGGCGATGACGCGGTGCGCGAGCGCATCGGCGTCAATGGTGTAGGCGCCGAGATGTTCGAGCATGCGCCGCACGACGCTTTTGCCGGTGGCGATATTGCCGGTGAGACCAATGATGGTTTTGCCTTGCCAGTTGCTCAAGGGTGACTCCAGGTGAAGTGAGGTGCTGTATTCCTATTCTAATGTCTTTTTGGGGATTCTCCAATGTTTGTTCCTTTCTAAGACTGTCAAGCGTTGACGAGCGCCTTTCAAGCGTGTATGATGAGGTTGTCTCAGGCTGGTCGGGCGGTCGCGGTCCTGCGTTGTCGGGATCGAGGAAAGTCCGCACTCCACAGAGCACGACGTCGGGCAGCACCCGGGGCGGGGACCCCTCCGCGAGGAGCTAACCTGCCGGATGAGGGCCACAGAAACAGGTCGCGATCCCGCTGCGGCGGGACGCAAGAGTGAAAAGGTGGTGTAAAAGACCACCGGCATCCGTAGTAATACGGATGGCCAGGTAACCCCCGTCGGGAGCAAGACCAAGCAGGGACGAAGCCATCTGTTGATGGCGGGAGGCTGCTCGCCTTCCTATGTGCCTTCTCATGCGATGAGAAGGTCAGTCCCGGGTAGGTCGCATCGAGCGGTGCGGTGACGCACCGCCCAGAGAGATGATCGCCCATTGGCGCCTCGGCGCCATGGACAGAATGCGGCTTATAGACCGGCCTGAGGCAACGCGAAAAAAACATCCCGTCACTGTGGTGGTGGCGGGATGTTCGTTTCTCAGCCCTGAAGTTGCATGAGCAGCTGGCGGTATTGAGCGGCGTTGGGCGGGTTCATCAGCAGGATTTGGTTGATGAGGACGATGGCTTCTTCTTTTTTGCCGGTTTCGAGCAGCGCTTCGGCAAGCGAATCGAGTTCCTGCACGGCGTCTTCGAGGCGCCCTACCTGGTAATATGCCTGCGCCAAACCGCGCCGCAGGGTAAGGTCGCCGGGGCGTTCTTCGAGCAATCCTTCGATGAAGGGGATGGCGCGGTCGCTGCCGCCGTGGGTTTGCAGGTATGCCAGGTAGCTTTCCAGTTCGGCGGCGGCTTGCGCCGATTGTCCCAGCCGCAGACTGAGGTCAATCAGGTTTTTGCGCGCGCCTTCGTCGTCTGGGCGCAGGGTGCGAATCTGTTCGTACACGCGGATGGCTTGTTTCCAATCCAGCCGCTGCATGTCAATATCTGCCATGCGCTGGAGGATGTGGACGTTCCATTGACGGTTGGCATTGGCTTGTTGGACGACGCGCAGGGCGGTGGTGTATGTTTTGCGGGCGTTGTCGAGGTCTGCCAGGCGGTAGTAAATGTCTGCCAATTCAAGATATTCGCGCACGGCTTCGTCCACTTGCCCGCGCGCCACGAGTTGATCAATCAGGCGTGTGCGGGCTTTCATGTCCATGGGTGAAATCTGGATGATGCGTTTGAGAATGCGCGTGGCTTGCGCCGCTTCGCCGCGGATGCTGTAGGCTTGCGCCACCGCCGAGAATTTGGCAATCGCTTCGGGGATGTGGTTTTCGCGCACGAGCAGATCGCCCATGAGGGTATGCAGCGGCAGATAGGTGGGGGCGGAGGTCAGTGCGTGGAAGGCTTCTTCCATGGCGGTGCGTAATTGTCCCTCGCGCGCCAGTTGGTGAATGTGAGTGATGGACTCCAACACCTGGCTGGATTGCGCCTGCAGGAGGACATCTGCCAGCGGCATGAGCATCTCGCTTTTGGGCATTTGTTCGCGGGATTGATGCAGGTGGTCGCGCCAGTTTTTGCGCATCAACAAGTTGTGGATGTTTTCGCACAGACGTTTCTGCGCTTCTTCCTCCGCCCGGGCAGACTGCGCCTCGATAAGCGGTTCGTACAACTGACGGATTTCATCTGCCTGCTCCGGCGAGACGATGGCTGCGTCGGCAATTTTCAACGCTTCGAGATATTCAACGGCGGCTTGCTGCCAGCGTCCGAGTTTTCGATTGATTTGCCCCATCAGCAAACGGGCGCCGAGGTTGAAGTCGTTGTGTTTGACGGCATGCGCCAGGTGCCGCAGGGCGGATTCGAAGCGTTCTTCGTTGGCGCGCAGCAGCCCCAGGTTGAAGTAGAGCGCCGGGTGGGTGAAGCCGGCTTCGAGGGCGCCTTCGAGTTCTTCGGCGGCTTGTGAGTCTTTGCCTTTGCTTTGCAGGTCAATCGCCTGCCCGACGTGCAAAACGACCTTTGCCTGTTCGGTTTGCTGCAGGTTCAATTGCCCGGTGCCGCGCATGAGCGCCTGCATGCCGCGGCGCGCCTGTTGGGCGGGGGCGCTGTCTTCGCTGGAGTAGTCGAAGAGAATCTCTGCCAGGCGGGTGAGGGCTTTTTGGCGGGCTTCAGCAATCGGGTCCAGCCCGGAATCGGTTTCTTTGGGCTTGTCCAGTTGTTTGACCTGCGCCATGGCGATGGGACCGGTCCCGCCTTTGGGGCGCAGGGGTTTGGGAAGCAGTTGCCCGGCGCGCAGCAATGTTTGCGCTTGTTTGGCTTCGGCGCTTTCAGGCATGACTTGTAGCGCCTTGTTGACCAGTTCGATGGTTTTTTCGAGGTTGCCTGTGCGCTGCACGAGGCTTGCCAGCGCCAGGTATTCGGCAACTGCCTGTACTTTGTGACCGAGCCTTTCGTGGGCGAGCGCCAGGCGCGAACGGGCGAGCATGTGTTCGGGGTTGAGCGAGGTGACGCGCACCCAGTTTTCGATGGCTTTGTCCAGGTCGCGCTGGTTGAGGTACAGGTCTGCCGCTTTGAGCGCCGCTTCGATGGCTTCTCTGAGTTGCCCGGTGCGTTCGAGCAGCTGGGCAAGTTTTTCCATGGCAATGGGGTCTTGCGGAGAGACTTGCACGACGCGTTTATAGATTTCCAGCGCTTCTTCGTAATTTCCCTGCTGGAAGAGCGCCAGCCCCAGGCTGTTGAGCGCTTTGGGGTGATCGGGAAATTCCTGCAGGGCGTTGCGGTAGGCGGCAGCGGCTTTGCTCCATTCCTGATCCCATGCAAAGGAATGGCCCTCGTTCATCGCTTTTTGGAAGAGGTCTTCTCGTCCGGGCATGGTGGGTATTATACCGTAGGGAGGTGAAGGCTCTGCCGTCTAAATGACCTGCATTTCGCCCCAGTTTTTTCCGTATCGTGCTTCGGTGGAGAGGGGAATGCTCAATGGGTAGGCGTTTGCCATTGTCTCCTGCACGATTCTGGCGGTTTCCTGTAATTCGTCTTGCGGACATTCCAGCACGAGTTCGTCATGCACCTGAAGCAGCATCTTTGCCTGCAAGCCGGCGGCTTTGAGGGCAAGGGGAATCTTGAGCATGGCGATCTTCATGATGTCTGCCGCGGTGCCCTGGATGGGCGCGTTGATGGCTTCACGCTCCTCGCGGTTCTTCATTTGCGGGTTGGATTTGTTTTGCAAAGCGGGGAAATATCGCCTTCGGCCAAGCAGTGTTTCGACGTATCCCTGCTGCGCTGCCTGGCGGCGGATGCCATCCAGATATTGCTTTACGCCGGGGAATTTTTGGAAGTAGGTTTTGACGAACGCTTCTGCCTCCGCCAGAGTGAGGTCGGTGGAACGGGTGAGACCAAAGGCGGACATGCCGTAGATCAGACCGAAGTTGATGGCTTTGGCGTGGCGGCGCATTTCTTTGGTCACCGCTGCGGGAGGGACGCCGTAGAGTGCCGCTGCTGTTGTAGCGTGAATGTCTTCCCCGGCGCGGAACGCCGCTAGCATTCCCTCATCCTGCGCCATGTGCGCCACGATGCGCAATTCGATTTGGGAGTAATCCACCGAGAGCAGCAAATTGCCTTCGCCGGCAATGAACCCATTGCGGACTCGCCGTCCCGTTTCGGTGCGGATGGGGATGTTTTGCAGGTTGGGGTTGTTGGAAGAGAGCCGCCCCGTCACCGCGCCAACCTGACTGTAGGAGGTGTGAACGCGCCCGTTTGCGTCCACGGCGGGGGGGAGCGCATCGAGATAGGTGGATTTGAGTTTCGAGAGTTCGCGGTGTTCCAGCACCCAATCCACAACGGGGTGTTTACCTTTCAGCAATTCCAAGACGCCCGCGGCTGTGGAGTAATGTCCGCTGGCGGTTTTGTTGCCGCGGTCTGGCGGCTGCAAGCCGAGGGTGTTGAAGAGCACGTCGGAGAGCTGCTGGGTGGAGTTGACGTTGAAGGTCTTGCCGACCAGGGCGAAGATTTGCTGTTCGATTTCGGCGAGGCGTTTTGCCAGTTCGTCGGACATGGCTTTGAAGAAGGGCAGGTCGAGGCGGATGCCCTCCATTTCCATTTCTGCCAGCACGGGGGTGAGGGGCAGGTCAATTTCGGTGAGCAGTTTTTCGCCGTTGACGCGTTTGAGTTCAGCCTGCAGGATGGGGAGCAGGCGCAGGGTCACTTCGGCGTCTGCGGCGGCATAAGGCGCAACCGATTCGACCGCCACCTCTGCCATGCTGATTTGTTTTTTGCCCTTGCCAATCAGGTCTTCGATGTGAGTCATCTCTTCGCCGAGTTTGGCAAAGGCAAGGTTCTTCAAGCCCAGGTTGCGCGATGAGGGGTCGAGGATGAATTCTGCCAGCATGGTGTCGAAGGCGAGGGGAGCGACGGTTATACCGTGTCTGGCGAGGACAATGTAATCGTATTTGGCGTTGTGGGCGATTTTGCCGATGTTGGGGTTGGTCAATGGCGCGCGCAGGGTGGAGATGACTTTTTCGAGAGGGAGGTTGTTTCCCGCCTGATGCCCCAGCGGGATGTAGTATCCCTCGCCTTCTTTAATGGTGAGCGAGATACCGACGAGTTCGGCGTTCATTTCTTCGGTGGAGGTGGTTTCGGTATCGAAGGAGATGATTTGCGCCTGATTGAGGGCGCTGATGAGGTCTGCCAGTTTTGCGTCGGTATCTACGATGTGGACCTGGAGATGAGTCTCTGTTTTGGGAGAGATGACCAGCGGCGGCGGTTCTGCAAAGAGGGATAACTGCCCGGCGGTTTTGGGAGGAGGAGAGGCTGAGGCAGAGGCGGAGGCGTTTTGAGCAGTCAGCCGCTTGAGGGTAGTGAGAAGCGAGCGGAATTCCATCTCTTTGAAGAAGGCTTCGATGGCGGGGATGTTCAGTTCGTGCGCTTTGGCGTGGTCGAGGTCGAGTTTGATGTGCAGATCGGTGCGGATGCGTGCGAGTTCGCGGCTGAGGTAGGCTTGCTCGCGCCCGGCGGCGAGTTTGTTTTTCCAGCGGGGTTCGATTTCGTCGAGATGTTGGTAGATGTTATCGAGCGTGCCGTATTTTTGGAGCAGGGCGATGGCGGTCTTTTCGCCGATGCCCGCCACGCCGGGGATGTTGTCGGATTTGTCGCCGACGAGGGCTTTGTAATCCACCACCTGCGCCGGCAGCACGCCGAGTTTTTTGACCACGTCTTCATCGCGGATGTAGGTTTGGTCGTCGCCGGCAAGATGGACGACGGTGCGTTCGTTGACGAGTTGCAGCAGGTCGCGGTCACCGGTGACGATTTTGATGCCCAGCCCTTGCGCGGCAGCGAGACGGGCAACCGAGCCGAGCACGTCGTCTGCTTCGTACCCTTCCATTTCGAGGCGGGGGATATTGAAGATGTCCACCATCTGACGGATGCGCTCGAGTTGGGGGCGCAGGTCGTCGGGCATTTTGTCGCGCGTGCCTTTGTAGGCGGGGAAGAGGTCGTCGCGGAAGGTTTTGCCCACATCGAAGGCGACGGCGAGGTATTCGGGTTTTTCCTGTTCGAGGATGCGGAGCAGTTCGCGCGCAAAGCCGTAGGTGCCGGCGGTGGGCTCGCCGGTGGAGGTTTGCCAGCGCTGACTGCCTCCGCCGCCGGCGGTGAGGGCGAAGTACATGCGGTAGGCGAGGGCATGTCCGTCAATCAGGTAAAGGGTGGGGGGCATGGGGAGGCTCCGAGGGGAGGGGGTGGAACGTGGAAAGTAGAAAGTGGAAAGTGGAAAGTGGAAAGTGGTTTCGTTTTGCTCTTCCCGTTAAGTACGGTAGAGCCAAAAAAAGAAGCGCAGGGTGATTATACTCTGCGCTTCTTCGGGGGGTGTCAATGGATGTCAGGTGCGGGGATGTTCCAATCCCTGGCGGATGCGGGTCTGGCGGATGTAGTCTTTGACCAGTTGGGGCGGGTGAGGTTGTGTGCCGCCCATGATGAGGTAGCCCGGCGCCCAAAAGTCGCCGGAGGGATTTTCTTTTTTCAGGCGTGGAAATTCGGCGAAGATTTTTTCGGAGGTTTGCTGGCGCATGATGCGCATCAGGTAACCAGGCGAAGCGGAAGGCGGCACGTTGACCACCCATTGCACATACTCCGGACGGACGGCAAGGTATTCCAGCCGCCAGCCAAAGGCAACGCAAATTTGCGGTATCCATTCGGAGAGGCGGTCGGAGAGGTCGCCGGTGAGATAGTGAGAGGTGAAACGGGGGACGAGCAGGCAGGCGTAGGTGAGGTTGTACAGCCCGGGGGTAATCGGTTCGAGCATGACGCGCCCAGCCACTTCGGTGATGGAGTGCGGGCGGGTTTCGTCCAGTTCGCCCGGCGCCGGGCGGCGCACCGGAGTTTCGGGGCGGCGGCGCGATTTCGATGGCATCGTGGCATCGAGTTCTTCCACCACGTGTTCAACCGTCTGATCGTTTGACTTGGGAACGACCAAATCGTCCACGTGGACGGCGGGGGAACTTTCGCGGCTGTAGTGCTGAGAGGGATGGGTTCCGCTTTGCTCCGGCTTTGGGTGCTTGTTTTCAAGGGCCGGCGAAGGCGGGGGGACATCCTGCAGGATGCTGGCAATATTCGGAATTTCGGGATCAGAAGTCTCTTCTTCGTCTGTAAACTGAGTTGGCGCTTCGTGCGACGCCGGAAGCGGTTCCTGTTCCCGAAGCGGCTCCAACGCCTCGGTCAGACCGGGCGTCGAGAGGCGGTTGACCAGCTGCCCAGCCTGCAGACGGATGGTGCTAAAGGGGGTTTCAGCATCGAAGACGAGCGCCAGCACCACCTCATCGGCAACGCGCGTGGCGTAGAGCATGTGTTCGGCTTTGGTGCTTTCCAGGCGCACGAAGCGCAGCAAGTCGCTTCCTTTTTGCCCATCCCAATGACGGGTAACGGCAATGGTCAATTCTCTTGCCGCTTCCTGCGATAACTGACCGGCATACGCCCACAGGCTGCCTTTGCGCGTGATGAGCGCCGCCTGCGCCGCCGATTCGAGCGTCAGCCGGGTCAGGTGCTGGGCGGCTTTGTTTGCGTCGCTCAGCCAGGTGAGTTCATCGTTTTTGCCGGCTGCGGAGGGGTTGCTCCGTGAAGGCTTGGGGAGAATGGAGTTATCGTTTGGCATGGTGAGAAAGGGTCGGTTGGAGACAGAACCGCGCTATTCCTTTTGTAGTTTATCACGGCAATAGAGCAGAGGCAAGCGGAGAAAGTGAAAGACGCTTACGAAAATGCGAATTTTTCGCCAAATTTGTACATGCAACTTGATTTTCGTTGGCGTTTATGCTAATAATGGGAAAAAACTTGAGAGGGTCGTACATGCATCGTGAACGTATTTCTGAAAATGTGTATTGGTTTCAGAGTGAAGTCTATGCACAGGTAACGGCAGGGGTGGTGGTAGGTCCGCAATGGGCGGTGGTGATTGATACGCTGGCGCTGCCAGATGAGACGTTATCCATCCGCGAGTTTATCGAACACGAATTAAGTGTGCCGGTACGGTATGTCATCAACACCCATTATCATGCCGACCACTCGTGGGGGAATTGTTTCTTTCCGGGGGCGACGGTGGTGGCGCATGCCCGCTGCCGCGAGTTGCTCGAAGAGCGCGGCATCCCTTCACTGGAAGCGGCGAAGAAGCAGAACCCGGCGCTGCGCACGGTGAAAATTGTGCTGCCGCACATGACGTTCAGCGGCGGCGATTTCACTCTGCGCGTTGGCAAGAAAAACCTGATTCTTTCCCCAGCCTTCGGTCACAGCGAAGACGGGATTTCGGTGCTGGTGGAAGAAGATCGTATTTTGTTTGCCGGCGATTCGTTCCTGCCTGTTCCGCATGTAGTGGATGGCGATGCGGAGGACAACATTGCTTCCATTAAGCATGTGCTCAAACTGGGGCTGGAAAACATCGTGCAGGGGCATGGCGATATTATTTTGCGCGGCGAGATTGATGCGGCGGTCAAGGAAAACGTCAATTATCTGAACGCGATTAAGAAAGCGGTGAAGTCGGTGGCGAAAAAGAAGAATGCCGCCGAACTGTTGCAGGATGTACACATCGAAGATTGCGGCAAGAGCCGTGTCTATCTCGGCGGGCTGGCAGAGACGCTGCATCAGAGTAACCTGCGCGCGCTGTTGTATAAGATGAACTCCAAGTGAAGCGTTTGGGCTCTATACTCAACGGGAAGAGCGGAACGAAACCACAGTTGAACGCAGATGAAATGGATGTTGGATGATTTTTTTATCAAACATCAGCGTTTACCCGTTTTATGAATCCTGTCAGAAACGGGAGAGCCGACGGTTGAAAAAAATCCCCCGTGTTGGCGGGGGATTTTGATTCAACGGCTGCCGCTTTGAGCGGCTTCCTTTTTTGCTCGCAGCCGTCCATGCAGGCTGATGCTTACCACCCTTTCCTTGCCTTCCAGTAACTTTTTGATGTTTGGACGCAGCGCCCACACCAGCAGGAAAAACGCCAGCGCCCCGTACAGAATATCCAGCGGGTTTTGAAGCCCAAGGTAAGCGCGGATGACGAACGCAACCGTCACAATCAACGCGATAGATATGGTGGTGACGGATGCAATGCCGATCGTGAAAAAAATCAGTGCGCCGGCGCTAAACGCAATCGGAAACATCCAGGGCCATAGCCCCACTGCGCCGCCTAACGCCGGCGCCCCGCCCGCCCCGCCATGAAAACGCAGACGGCCATCTTCATCGCGGCGGATGAGAAAGATGGAATAGTTATGCCCGAGAATGGCTGCCACCGGCGCGAGCACCTGCACCAGGTGATTATTCGGCGCCAGCCATTGAGCAATCCATACCGACGCGGCGCCCTTGAGAATATCCAGGATGGCAGTGAGCAAGCCTGCACCAAAGCCTGCCGCGCGCAGGGTGTTCGTCCCGCCGGTGCGCCCGCTTTCAATTTCGCGCAAATCCTTGCCGGTCTTTACTTTTACGATCAGTAACCCGAAAGGGATGGAGCCGAGGAGATACCCCAGCACCACAACTCCGGCTTCGATCATAGTTTGCATTGCAATCCTCCTCCAAAAATTATACAACTTGAAACACGAAGGCAATCTGATGGTTTCTCTACGTTATTACCTGTAAGGGAACCTCAGCCGCCCGGCCGTTTTCGATCCAAAAACCGCGCAGCGTCCAGCCCGCTGCGTTGCGCGAGCAAATGATGTGAACCACAGCATACGCGGCCTCTGCGATGTCGGTGGGGGAGGCGGTTTCAGGTCCGTTTGGATGCGAATGGAAGATGCCCAGCAGGTCCAGTTCGTTTGCCTCGATCCATTCGAACGCCTGCAGCTGCTCCTGTGCATCCATCACGAATCGCACCGGACTTTGCGCCTGATTCTGCACGAACAGTACTTTCTTCACTCGATTGCCTTTGCCCGCCAGCAGACCGCACGCCTCCAGCGGCAGGTGCGCTTCCAGATGTGCGAGTATCTCTTGCACTTGCGCCTGAGTCAGAACCAAGCCGTTTGCCATTATCGGATAAGCAGTGCCAGCCCCCAGCACAAGGACGCCACCAGCGAAGGCTCGACGGCGGCGCGCCGTATCGAAGCGCCCTCGCCCAGGCGGATGGCGAGGCTGTTCAGCCCATAGAGGGGACCCATCAGCAGCAGCCCAAACTGCACGGGAGTGAGGGGTAAATAATGCAGCCCTGCTGCCAGTTGAATGCAAACCAGCCCAATCCCCAGCGACCAGCCGCTTTCCCATTTGCCTCCCAGCCACAGATGCAGGATGCGCAGGCTTGTGACCGCGGCTGCTGCGAACAGCGCCGGCAAGATCAGGTACAGCCGCACGCCGCCGGCCCTCAAGGCAAGCGCCAGGACGAAGAACAGCGTGTGCGAAATTGCCGTCAGCCCCGCCACTGCCAGCGTATATTGCGGAGCGCCGCTATCTACCACCACATACTCTGCCAAAAACACAAAGAAGATCAACATCCCACTGATTAAAAAGCCAATCACCCAAGCCGCGCCGCCGGTGAGTGTAGAAAGCGCTACACTGATAACGAAGGTGGTCAGGGCGGGGAGGTACCACCATTGGAAGGTGGATCGTCCCTGAAGGGAGGGATGTCCGCGTATCAGCCAGTCCATACCGGCGGCGGCGAGGGCGGCGCTCAGCAGGTTGAGCAGGCTGGGCGCATCCAGCGGCAGCGCCAGCAAAAAGCCGGGCAGCTGCACCTCAAAGGTGAGGCCTCTGGCAGGGAGCCATTTGCCGAGCGCCAGCGCCAGCAAAACGGTGGAAGTCAACAGACCGATGCGGTTGGGGTCTGGCAGGTAGCGGTTTGGGGTTTGCACGCCAAAGATTGTACCTGTCCCGCCGGCGAATGCCAAGACGCCCCCATGCCCGTATGGTAGAATCAATTGGTTATGGAAGTTCAAAAACTGGAAGCATTCCCCCCGCCGCCGGGCGTTATCGGCTCGCTGAAGGCGGGCTTTGATGTAGTTGCCAATCGTGTGGCGCTCATCCTCCTGCCGCTGGCGCTGGACCTGCTCCTCTGGCTGGGTCCGCGGTTGAGCGTCAGCGAGTTGCTCTCTCCTTATATGCGCCTGGTGTTCGAGCAGGCGCGCCTGAGTGTGGCAGAAGCCGACCTGGAACGCTTTACCCTCTACCAAACGCTGGTCATGGAGCGGCTGCAGGATTTCAATTTGCTCAGCCTGTTGTCGAAACTCTCGTTGTTCCCCATCGGCATTTCGAGCCTCTCCGCTCAGACTCTTCCGCCGCAAACGCCGTTTGGGGCGCCGCCGGTCATTTCCATGCCTTCGTTTTGGGTTGCGCTTGGGCTGATGGCGGTGCTGATTCCGCTGGGATGGATCGGCGGAGGCGTGTATTTTCGTCTGGTAGCCGGGTCTGTTTTAGGGTCCAAAGAAGCGGCGTTCACAATGATCGAGGCGGTGCTGCACTCGCTCCTGCTGTCGGCCTTGTGGATGATGGGGATGTTCATCCTGTTCATCCCGCTGACGGTTGTGTTGGGCGTGTTATCTCTCATCAGCCCCTCGCTGGCAAACGTTGCCGTGCTGGTTTTGATGGTGCTGTTTTTCTGGCTGATAGTGCCGCTGTTTTTCGCTCCGCACGGCATTTTCGTGCGGCGGCAAAATGCGTTTCTTTCGATTTATTCCAGTCTGTGGCTCAGCCGCTATTCGCTGCCAACGAGCGCGCTGTTCGTCTTGAGCGCCTTTCTGCTCTCGCGCGGGTTGGACCTGTTGTGGAGCGCGCCGACAAGCGATACCTGGCTGACGCTGGTGGGCTTTGCCGGGCACGCCTTCATCACAACGGTTGTGCTGGCGGCGAGCTTCATTTACTACCGCGATATGACCAGCTGGCTCAGAAACATGCATGAGCGTTTCCGTCAGGCTGGCAAACCATCGTCCTCAACATTCTGAAGTTATTTCCTCATCTGTTCTCGGCACAGAGACGGGTGCCCTGGAGGTTTTTGTGGTTACCAAAGAACAAACTGTCACTTACGATGTAAACGCGATTCAGGCTCTTGAAGGCATCGAGCATGTGCGCAAGCGCCCCGGCATGTATGTGGGCGGCACAGACATCAAAGCATTGCACCACCTCGTCTATGAAGTGGTGGATAACGCCATTGACGAAGCGCTGGCTGGGTTTTGTACGCGCATCGGCATTACCATCCATGCTGATAGCAGCGTGACCGTGGAAGATAACGGACGCGGCATTCCGGTCGGCCCGCACCCGACGAAGAAAGACGCCAACGGCAAACCCATGGAAACCGTGGACGTGGTAATGACCGTCATCGGCGCGGGCGGTAAATTCGGCGGCGGCGGCTATAAAGTCTCCGGCGGTTTGCACGGCGTGGGCGTCAGCGCCGTCAATGCCCTTTCCGAATGGATGGTCACCGAAGTCAAACGCGACGGAAAATGGTGGCGGCAGGAATACAAACGCGGCGTGCCTCAAGGCGTCATCCAACTGGTGGGCAAGGTCCCCAAAGAAGAAACCGGCACCAAACAAACCTTTAAGTTCGATAAACAAATCTTCACCGAAGATATTGATTACCGCTTCGACACCCTCGTGCAGCGCTTCCGCGAAATGGCGTTCGTCACACGCGGCGTGACCATCCGCTTTGTGGATGAGCGCGTGGACCGTCAGATGACCTTCTACTTCGAAGGCGGGCTGACCTCCTTCGTCCGCTACCTGAACCGCAACCGCGAAACGCTGCACCCGGTGGTGCATGTGCAAAAAGAAATCGAAGCCATCGGCATCGAAGCCGCCATCCAATATACCGACGCCTACACCGAATCGGTCTATTCCTTCGCCAACACCATCAACACCATAGACGGCGGTACGCACCTGACCGGTTTGCGCGCCTCGCTCACGCGCGTCATCAACGACTATGCCCGCAAAAACGGCTTGCTCAAAGACGCCGACCCGAACTTCTCCGGCGACGATACCCGCGAAGGTCTTACTGCCATCGTCTCGATCAAACACCCCGAACCGCAGTTCGAGTCGCAGACCAAAGTCAAACTCATGAACCCCGAAGTGCAGACCTACGTCACGCAGGTGGTGGGCGAAGCCTTCAGCACTTTCCTCGAAGAAAACCCGCAGGCGGCAAAGGCGATCATCGCCAAATGTCTCACCTCGGCCCGCGCCCGCGACGCAGCGCGCAAAGCCCGCGACCTCGTCATCCGCAAATCTGCCCTCGAATCGCTCACCCTGCCCGGCAAACTGGCAGACTGCTCCGAGCGCGATTCATCCAAGACCGAACTCTACATCGTCGAAGGTGACTCGGCTGGCGGCTCCGCCAAACAAGGACGCGACCGTCACTTTCAGGCGATCCTCCCGCTGCGCGGCAAAATCATGAACACCGAACGCGCCCGCCTCGACAAAATCCTCTCCTCCAACGAAATCAAGGCGCTCATCTCCGCCCTCGGCACCGGTATCGGCGATAACTTCGACATCTCAGGCTTGCGCTATGGGCGCGTCATCATCATGACCGACGCCGACGTGGACGGCAGCCACATCCGCACCCTGCTGCTCACCTTCTTCTTCCGCTACATGCCGCAACTCATCGAAAACGGCCACCTCTACATCGCTCAGCCGCCGCTCTACCGCATGGCCTACAAAAACCAGGTCAAATATGCTTACACCGATAAAGAAAAAGACAAAATCCTCAAAGACCTGGGAGACAAAGCCTCCATCCAGCGCTACAAAGGTCTCGGCGAAATGAACCCCGAGCAGCTGTGGGAAACCACCATGAACCCGCAAAACCGCACCCTGCTCCTCGTCACTGTGGAAGATGCGGCGGAGGCAGACCGCACCTTCGACATGCTCATGGGCGACGCCGTGGACCCGCGCCGCAAATTCATCCAAACCCATGCCAAAGCGGTTCGCAACCTCGACATCTAACCTCTCCTGTCCCGAAGAGCCATCCTCTTCGGGACGTTTTTTTCTGCCTTTCTGCTTTGTTATGAAAGTACCATAGTTGACAGATGGGGATGTAGTGTAAAATTTCAAAATCGCTGACACACTCAGCCCGCTGTAGAGTCATGACCTATTCCTCCCCGTCCCCTCGAAATATCCTGAACCGGGCGCTGCAAGGCATTGTGCTGTTCTATCAGTTCATTGCCGTGCTGGTCTTTGCCGCCTCGCTTTACCTCGCTGCCGACTGGCTGACGATGCCCTTCCTCGGCGGATTCTTCGAACATACCTTCGTTCTCAACGGCTCCAACACGGTCGAAGAGGGCAAAACCTGGGCAATGTACGCCCAGGGCTTCGACCTCGGCGATCAACTCCTCAGCGTGGACGGCATCCCCGTCAGCGCCTCGGCTGAACTGAAGCAAATCCTTCGTTCCCACCTCCCCGCTGACCAGGTCACGGTGGAGATGCGCCGGCGTGACGGTACCACAGTCACCGCCTCCATCACCCTTCAGCAACTTTCGTCTGCCGACCGCTACGCCTACTTCTACATCCCTCAATTTTTAGGCATTGTCTTCCTTCTTTCCAGTTTATGGATCTTCGGGATGCGCCGCGCCGAACCGGTCGGGCGCGCTTTTTCTATTTTCACCTCGTCCCTTGCCATCGGCACCTGCTCCCTGTTCGATCTCTACACCTCCCACCAACTGACCTATGTGTGGACCCTGGCGCTCGCACTGGTGGGCGGCTCGTTGATAGACCTCTCCCTCGGCTTTCCGCGCGAGGTGTATTTCGCTCTCGGGCGTCCCTACGTCCGTTGGGTGGGATACCTGGCCGGCGTCATCCTGGCGTTCAACGCCTTCGATACCCTCTTCAACTTTCAGCAACCGAGCGCCTACATCTCCGCCTGGCAACTCATTTACACCTTTGTCGGCTTTGCCGCACTCTTTTACTTTGGCATGTTGCTCTACCATGCGCTGACCTCTCGTTCTCCGGTCATCAAAAGCCAGGTGCGCGCCATTCTGGCGGGCTCGCTCCTTGCCTTTGGACCCCTGGCAGTATGGTTCCTCTTTTTGAGAAAATCTTTCAATCCCTACCTGCTTCCCTTCCTCATCATCTTTCCCCTCGTCAATGGCTACGTCGTCTTGCGCTTCCGCCTCCTGCGCACCGACTACTGGATGCGCCGCGGCCTGGTCTATGCCCTGCTCACGGTCCTCATCGTACTCGCATACGGCTTCATGGTCAGCGGTATCGCGCTCATCCTGCCTCTGCCTCCCAACAACCCCTACCTCATCGGCGCACTTGTCTTCCTTATCGCAGCCACCTTCAACCCTCTCCGCGACCGCCTTCAAACCTTGGTGGATAGCCTTTTTTTTCGCGGTCAGCGTGCTTATGAAGACCGTTTGCGTGCTTTCAGCCATGCCATCACCTCTGCTATGGATATCAACTCGATCGGGCGCGTCATTCGTGAACAGGTAATCGAAACCCTCATGCCCGACCGCTTGCACATCTTCATCTACGACCCTCTCAACGACCAATACGCCGCCCTGCCCGGCGAAGACGGCCGCCCCACCAGCGACATCCGTTTTGCCTCCTCCAGTCCCCTCGTCCAATACTTCCAAAAAGAAAACATCCCTCTCTACCTCGATTCCATCAACCCGCCCACCTTCTTCAAGGGCGATGAAGCGCGCCTTGCCCTGCTCGGCGCGCGCCTCTTTGTCCGCCTGCACACCGAAGGCAAACCCCTCGGCTGGCTGGCGCTGGGAGCGCCGCTCTCCGGTGCTTCCTACACCCCGCAAGACCTCGACTACCTCGAGAGCATTGCCAGCCAGGCATCTCTTGCCGTTGCCCGTGTCCAAACCGTTGCCAACCTCGAACGCCGCGTTCAGGAAATGAACGCCCTTTCCCTCGTCTCGCAGGGCGTAAACGTTACCCTCACTTTCGACGACGTTCTCGAACTTATCTTTGCCCAAACCTCCCGCATTATTCCCTCCAACTACTTCCACATCTGCCTGTACGACAAAGCCGCAAACTATTACTACTATGCCTTCCGCGTGGACGATAACGAACGTATCAAGTCCCTCGAAAACCAGCCTTTGCCCCCCAACTTTGGGCTGGGGCAGGAAGTCATTCGCAGAGGGCGCTCGCTCATCACCCAAGATTACCGCCAGGAATGCCAGACTTATAACATCACCCCTTCTGCCCCCGGCATCTACGCCTGGATGGGCGTCCCGCTCAACTCCGAAACCGGCACCATCGGCTCGCTCAGCGTCGGCAGCCGTGACCCCACCGTCACCTACACCCGCGCCCAACTCGAACTCCTCCAATCCATTGCCGACCAAACCGTCGGCGCCATCGTCAAAGCGCGCCTGCTGCAAGAGACCGAACAACGCGCCCATCAACTTGCCACCCTCAACGAGATCACCCGCCAACTCACCTCCACCCTCGAACAGGAACCCCTGCTTCGCAACATCCTCGACAACGCCGTCAAGATTCTCAACTGCGAAGCCGGCACCCTCTTCCTGATGGACGAACAAACCGGCGAACTCATCTTCCGCGTCACCGCCGGACCTGTAGCCGGCAACCTGCTTGGGCAGCGCCTTCCCCCCGGAACCGGAGTCGCCGGCCGCGCCGCCCAAACACGCTCGCCTATCATTGAAAACGACGCCCAAAAATCATCCACCCGTTTCAGCGGCACCGACCGGCAAACCGGCTTCGTCTCGCGCTCTCTGCTTGCCGTCCCCATGCAAATCAAAGACCGCGTCTTGGGCGTCATTGAAGTCATCAACCGCCGCGATGGATTGCCCTTCGTTGAAGACGACCAAAACATCCTCACCGCCTTTGCCGGGCAGGCAGCCGTCGCCATCGAAAACGCCCGCCTGCTCGCCCTCACCGACCAGGAACTCGCCGCCCGCCTCGAAGAACTCCAGGTCATGGGGCGCATCGTCCGCGAACTCAACGCCAGCCTCGACGTGGACCGTGCCATGCGCACCACCCTTGAATGGGCCATGCGCCAATCCAACGCCGAAGCCGGCCTGATTGGCATGCTCGAAGGCGACCGCATCCGCCTTATGGCGCAGGAAGGTTACGAAGCCATCTTCACCGACCCCTCCAACGGGCATTTACCGATTGATATGCCCACCATCAAATCGGCCCTTGCCAGCAGGCAGCCCTGTCAGGTCTCGCTGCTCGAAAGCGGCGAAAAAGGACTCCTGCCCGCTGCACATACCCAAATCATCGTTCCCATCCGCCGCGAAACCGAAGTCATCGGCTTACTGCTGCTCGAAAGCATGTCCGACTCCCACCAAAACCTGCAATTCCTCAACCGCCTGAGCGACAACGCCGCCATCGCCATCTACAACGCCCAACTCTATGCCGAAGTCCAGCGCGCCAACGACGCCAAAAGCGACTTCGTCTCCTTCGTAGCCCACGAACTCAAAAACCCCATGACCTCCATCAAAGGCTACACCGAACTCCTCGCCGGCGGCGCGGTGGGACCCATCAACGAAATGCAGAGCAACTTCCTCAACACCATCCGCTCCAACGTTGAGCGCATGTCCGTCCTCGTTTCCGACCTCAACGACAACGCCAAAATCGAAGCCGGCCGCCTGCGTCTCGATTTCAAAGCCGTCCACATCCGCGACGTTGTCGAAGATGTTCTGCGCTCTACCCGCCGCCAAATCGAAGATAAAAAACAAACGGTGGAAGTTCACCTTGCCGAACCCCTCTCACCCGTCTGGGCGGACCCGGTGCGCGTTGGGCAGGTACTCACCAACCTCGTCAGCAATGCCCACAAATACACCCCCGAAGGCGGGCATATTGTTATCGGCGCTCAGGAAGCCGAAAACCAATGGGACCCTGAAGGCGCCCCTCGCGTCGTTCACTTGTGGGTCAAAGACAACGGCATCGGCATTAGCATCGAAGATCAGGCGAAAATCTTCCAAAAATTCTTCCGCTCCGACGACTCCAAAGCGCGCGAAGCCCCCGGCACCGGCCTGGGCTTGAACATCACCAAAAGCCTGGTAGAAATGCAGGGCGGGCGTATCTGGTTCGAAAGCGAATTCCGCCGCGGCACCACCTTCCACTTCACTGTGCCGGTTGCCGAAGGATAACCCCCATGTCGTTCAAAGCCGCTATCGGATACGCACAAGCGCTCAACGGCCGCGAAGCCGGGCTGCAAGCCACCCACCACGCTCTCAATAATCTCGGCTCCGCCACTCCCCGCATGGGAATCGTCATCGCCTCCCATCAATATCAGGCGCGCGATGTCATCAATGGCGTTACCAGCCTGCTTGGCGATACCCCCCTCATCGGTTTGAGCAGCCCGGTTGGGTTTTCTCACAGAGGTTTGCATCCCAGCGCCGTCATTGTTGCCCTCATGAACGGTGAGTTTGAAGCAGAGACCATGTGGCTGCCCGGTTTTGCCCAAAGCGGACGGGGAACCGGCGCCCAACTGGCAACCCAACTCATCGTCAAAGAAGACCCCAAACTCTGCCTCTTCGTTGCGGATGGCTTCAACGGCGATGCCGACCAATTATGTTCCGCCCTTCCCGCCCAAATTCCCCTGGTTGGCGCCCTCTCCTCCGGTGACCTGCACACCGGTCACTCCTACCAACTGGCAGGTTCGCAGACCGGAAACGGCGCCCTCGCCGCCGCCATTCTGCGCGGCTCTCTGTGCGCAGGCATTGGTTACGCCCACGGCTGGAACCCGGTTGGCAGCCACTTCCGCGTCACCCGCTCGCGTGGCTTCTGGCTGCGCACCCTGGATGGACGCCCTGCCTCCGAAACTTATGCCCAACTCTTCGGTCACCCTGCGCGCGAATGGGCATTCCCTCCCCTCAGTCACCTAGCGCGGCTCTACCCCCTCGGCATTGAACAAAGCGACCAACTCATCATCCGTGCGCCTATTCGCGTCGAAGCCGATGGCAGTTTCCGCATGAATGCCCCCGTCCGCGACGGTGCGGAAGCCTACCTGCTGGTTGGCAACCGCGAATCCTGCGAAAAAGCCGCTCAGCAAGCCGCTCAACAGGCGCTTCAGGCGCTCAATGGCAGCAAACCCGCCTTTGCCCTTGTAATTGTGGATATTGCCTGGGAAATGCTCCTCAAATCGCATCCCGGCGCCGAAATTGCCGCCATACAAGATATCCTCGGCAAAAACATTCCACTGGCGGGCGCCTACACCCTTGGTCAAATCGTCCCCGGCAAAGATGCCTCTCCGCCTCAATTGCTCAACCAGCACATTGCGGTAATCACTTTTGCCGAACCCGAATAATCACGACCCTCGCCGAGGGTCTTTTTTTTCATCCAGCAGGTCACTCCTTGATGCAATCGTGGCTATAATCCTCCATAGACAAGGAGTATCCAAATGAAACCTCAGAGAGCCGCCTTCCTGTTCGGCGTCCTTTCCCTGCTGCTGACGGGATGCACAGCATCCGCTTCGCTTCCCACCCCGCCCACGCTTGTTCCTGCCCTCCCAAGCCCTTCCCTCACCGCCACCCCGCCCCTCCCTCTACCTACAATCGCCGCCCCCACTCCAACCTCTTTCATCTTCTCCGCACAAACCCTGTGCAGTGACCCGGCTGTCATAATCCTGATGGACTCGTTCAAAGCCGCTATTCTCAACAGCGACGGCAGCCTGCTTCGTTCCATCGTCAGCCCCGATGGGATGGAAGTGCGCTATTACCGCAACGGAAACGTCATTACCTACACTCCCTATCAGGCTGGCTTCCTCTTTGAAACCACCTACGAAGCCAACTGGGGCAGCGACCCTGCCAGCGGGCTCGAAAAATACGGTTCGTTTCACGATGTCATCGTTCCATCGCTGGCTGTGCTTTTCAATCAACCCTACACCCTGCATTGCAACGACCTGAAACACGGCGGCGCCAGTTACGAAGTCACCTGGCCCTATGATGGCGGCTTCTACGCCATTCATTTTGCCGGCACCGAACAAAACGGCTTTCTGGATTGGCGCACCTGGGCGGCGGGGGTGGAATATCATGAAGGGAAACCCTACCTGTATGCGCTGGTGCAATATTTTTGGGAGCCTTGAAAACGAGCGATCTTCCCCTTGCTAGCCGTTGCTCTTTCGGAATAAATTTGAAAAGCCGGCATCGCAGTTTTTTCAACGAGGTTGAAAACCCTCTTCAACCTGGCTTATCCCAAAATTCATCGTGCTATCTGGAATTTGCAGGGCGGTTTTGATATAAAGCGGCAGAATTTCAAACCTATTCAGGAGAACATACGAATGTTGCCTTCCTACTTACTTTCCCTGCGCGAAGGGCTCGAAGCCGCCCTTATCATCGGCATCGTCCTTGGCGCATTGACCAAGATTCGACGCACCGACCTCTCGCCGGCCGTTTGGCTCGGCACATGGAGCGCGGTTGGTGTCAGCCTGCTGACGGCGCTTGTACTTACCAGTTTTGGTTTATCCCTCGAAGAGGAAGCCGAACAAATCTTCGAAGGCGTCACCATGCTGCTTGCCGCCGGCATCCTGACCTGGATGATTTTTTGGATGAGCAAACAATCCCGTTCCCTCAAACAGGAACTCGAAGCAGATATTAACAAAGCCGTCCTCACACATGGGCGGCGCGCCGTCTTTTGGGTTGCGTTTTTGGCGGTGGTGCGCGAGGGGGTGGAGTTGGCGTTGTTCATTACTGCCGCATTCTTTGCGGGCGATCAAAGCCGTCTCACCACCAGCATTGTTCAAACGCTGACCGGAGTCATCCTGGGGCTTGGGACGGCGGTTTTGCTCGGCTACACCTTGTTTGCGACCACGGTTCGTTTGAACCTGAAACGGTTCTTCCAGGTGACCGGCTTTTTGCTCATTCTGTTTGCCGCCGGGCTGGTGGCTCACGGTGTGCATGAGTTCAACGAGGTCGGGATGATCCCCTCGATTATCGAACATGTGTGGGATGTCAACGCCATTCTCAATGAAGCCTCGGTTACCGGGCAGTTGATGAAAACGTTATTTGGCTACAATGGCAATCCGTCGCTGACGGAAGTCCTCGCCTACGCGGGGTATCTCTTTGCGGTGCTGTTTTTGTGGAGCCGCGAGAATGTGACGTCCGTGCGGGGGACGGCGGTAGAGGCGCAGGCGTAGTCACGGCTTTTTGACGAGAATCAGGCTCCCCGTCTGAAGCGACGCGGGAGCCTGTTCTTTTTATTCTTCACAAATCTCGTAGCGCGAGATGTATTTTACGCCCCCGGCGTTTTATCCAAATACTGCGGCAAACGCTTTGATGATTTCTTCCTTCACGCGCGCCATCGAGGGCGGAGCGGGAAACAAGTCTGCGAGGGAGACGATGGGTTCATCTTGTAAGCCGCAGGCAATGATTCCATCCCAGTACTCCATCTGCGGGTTGACGTTCAGGGCGAAGCCGTGACGTGTGATGCCGTGCGCATCCACCTTGACGCCAATGGCTGCAATTTTGGCGGGCTTTTGGCGGTCTTCGGGAGCGCAGCGCAGACAGCGGGAGTGCACATCTGGCTGTACCCACACGCCGGTTAGCCCCGGGCGTTGACCGGCTGCCACACCCAGCGCTGCCAGTGCAAAGATGAGCGCCTTTTCCAGACTGCGCAGGTAGCCGATGTAATCGGCTTGTGGAATGTGTTCGCTGTTTGTGTGTGGTTCAGGAAGAGGCGGTGTGATAGGGAATAAGGGATACCCTACCAACTGCCCCGGCCCGTGATAGGTGACATCGCCGCCGCGATCCACCCAATGGATGGCGATGCCTTTTTCGCGGAGTTGCGCTTCGCCCCACAGTAAATTTTCCGCTTTGCCGCGCCGCCCAAAGGTGTACACGTGCGGATGTTCCAGCAGCAGCAGAGTAGGCGGGCGCCTGCCGCCGGCAATTTCCGCGGCATATTGTTCCTGAAGGCGCCAAGCGGTTTGGTATTCGATCAGCCCTACATCTTCGACAATAAAGTTCATGGAGGAAAGGGGTGTAAATTCGGAGACGCGCGTCGCAGGCGGTTTCAGTCGTCCTTGAAGAGACGGCGGTAGAGATTCGATTCCAGCAAGCCGTGCGGGTCGCAGCGCCGTTTGAGTTTTTTGAATTTATCGAGGGCTTCTTCGCCCAGGAAGGCGCGGGCGGTTTCGGCAGAGGTCTCGCTGTTTTTGGCGAAGTAGAAACGCCCGCCGCCCGCCAGGACGAGACGGTCGAATTCCTGTAACAGGTCTTTTAAGCGGGCGCGGTGCGTGGCGGTGACTTTGAAATCCATGGCGAGGGAAAACCCGTCCACGGCGTGGGAGAGGAGAAACTTATCGGGGCGGTGACGCTTGGTGACGCCGAGATAGGATGGAAGTCCGCGCCGATGCGAAAGTTGCAGGATCTCGCGCCAGGTTTCTTCGGCGGTCTCTTTGGGGAGGAAGGATTGGTATTGAATCAAGCCGCCGCGTCCGAAGGAACGTTCCCAATCGGGGACGTAATCCAGCAGAAAGTGGAATTCGGCGTGCGATTCGCGGAAGGTGTGGCGGCGCAGGCTGGCGAGATATTTGGCGGTGTTAATCAGCCGCACACCTGCCGTGTTCAGGAACGGGTTCATCAAGTAGTGCAGCAGCGATTTGGGAATCACGCCGAACAAACGGTCGGGAAGATGCTGGTAGGAAAGTTTCATGGTATCGCGGGCGCGCGGGTCTTCGCCTTCCTTCAAGTTGAGGGCGGCGTGGATCTGTCCGCGCCCGAGGTGTTTCCCTTGCGCCAGCGTATCGAGCCAGCCAACGATGTAATCATACTGCGGGGCATGTTCGAGCAGGTCGCTCAGGTGGCGGCGGAGATTCGGCACGGGCCAGGCATCTACGCTGATCAGTCCCGAATAGATGCGTTTCATCTTCAGGGTGATGGTGAGGCAGATACCCAGCATCCCAAGCCCGCCGATCATGGCGTAGAACAGATCGGCGTTTTTATTGGGCGAACAGGTGACGAGCGCGCCGGTGGGGAGCATGGCTGTAAATTCGGTCACGTGTTCGCCAAACGTGCCGGCGTGAAAATTATTTTTGCCGTGAATGTTTGCCGCTAGGCAGCCGCCCAGGGTGGTCTTCATTGTGCCGGAGACGACGGGCGGCCACCAACCGTCTGGCTCGATGCGTTTCCATAAGTCCTCCAGGGTGACGCCCGCTTCGCATCGAACTACGCCGGCAACGGGGTCCCATTCGAGGATGCGGTTCATCCCCCTTAGATCGAGCACGATGCCCCCGCCATTGAGCGAGACATCGTTATAACTGATGCCCGTGCCGCGTGCGGTGACGGTCAGCCCGAGGCGCTTTGCGAGTTGAAAGGCTTCGTATACGTCTTCGGCATTGTGTACCGGCAGGAGATAGCCGGAGACTTTCAGCGAATGGCCAAAGTTATCAAGTTGGGAAAAGTGAGAGGTGAGGTGCATATTGTTGGTTCTTGAGGGTGCGGCGTAAAGCAGCGAGGCTCGTTTGCAAAATCAACGGTCTCCTGCGCGCCTGGCTGCTCAAAACGAAAGTCTTCTGAAGATGAAAGAGGGAATGTGGCGAATGACCAGCATGATCCAGCGCCAGAGGGGGGCGGTGTAGATGGTTTGCTTGCGTTTGCGCATGGCGCGCACAATGTCTTGGGCGGCGCGTTCGGGTTCGATGGCAAAGGGAGTGGGACCCTGCGCGGCTTTGAGCATTTCGGTCTTCATGAAACCGGGTTTGACGGTCAGCACATGCACACCGTGACGGCTGAGACGGTTGCGCAGGGCTTCCAGGTAGGTGGTCAGCCCGGCTTTCGAGGCGTTGTACCCTGGGTTGCCCACCCGTCCGCGGTCGCCTGCCACCGAGGAGATGCCCACAATTTGACCGGCCTTCGCAGCCTGGAACATTTCGGCGATGGGCGTGAGCCATGCCATAGCGCCCAGCAGGTTGACCTCAACCATGCGGCGGTCATTTTCGAAGTTGTAGCGGTCTATGCCGCCGGGCGGCAGGTTGATTCCTGCTGCATAGATGACGAAATCCAGCCCGCCCAAATCGGCGACGATGTTTCGTAACAAATCTGGAATCTCTTCGTAGCGGCTCACATCATGAGGGTAAGCAAGGGAGTATCCGCCGCTGGCGTTGATTTGACGACAGAGGGTTTCCAGTTTCTCCTTACTGCGGGCAACCAGGGCAAGCGAGGTATCCGGCGCGGCGAGTTGTCGAGCGAGCGCGGCGCCCAGTCCGCTGGAGGCGCCAATGATCAGACCGCATCGGCGCGGGGTGAGAGGTGTTGTATGAGCAGGTTTCGGGGAGTCCGACACGGCTATCCTCCAAGGAAATTCACGCTTCATTGTACTCCATCTAACGCTGTAACGCGCGTGTAATACAGGAGCATTGTTGATGTTGCTATAATGTCCCTGAAGTTTACTAAGCATCTATCTGAAAAGCATTCTTCGCTCCCCGGCATCGCCCGGCAGTGAATTTCGTACAGAGTGGGCCGGCAAATGATTTTTCGGATAGATACGAAACATGTGCGGGCGTTTTTGGAGCCGCGGCACGCAAGATTGGAAACGTATGAAAGAACAGGCATTGCAAATCCTGGCAGAAGCCCGCAAACGGCTTGATGGCGAGAATATTTCTTCAACAGAAAGAAGCGCACTTTCGAAACTCATTGAAATCCTCGCCTCTGCCGTTGAAAGATATTCTCAAAATCAGAACGAAATCCACAGCCTGGCTCAGGCGGTGATTGACCACTACGCCCTGCTGGCGCTGCTCAAACAGCAGGCGGAAGAACTAAGCGCACTGAAAAAACTGAGCATTACCCTTACCTCCAGCCTCGACCTGGCGGATGTGCTCGATACGCTGGTCTCCGAAGCCCTGCAACTCATTCCCGATGCGCAAGACGTACACATCTTCCTCTACGCCGAGGAGAAACTTTCCTTCGGCGCTGCGCTGGATTCCAGCGGCAACAAAAACACCGCCTGGTCGAAACCGCGCGAAAATGGCCTCACCTACACCGTGGCGCGCAGCGGCGAGACAATTATCGTGGAAGACATTCAAAATCATCCTCTGTATGCGAACACTCCTTCGAGTTGGCACGGCTCGATCATCGGCATTCCCCTCAAAACAGATGATACGGTAGTAGGCGTGATGAACCTGGCGCGTGCCAACGTGGGCGGGTTTACCCCCTCTGAACTGCGGCTGTTGAATCTGCTTGCCGATCAAGCCGCCATTGCCATCGCCAACGCCAGCCTGCATCAAATGGTCAGCCGCCAGGCTTACACCGACACCCTGACCGGCCTTCCCAACCGCCGCGCATTGGATGAACGCCTCGAGGAGGAAGTCCTTGCTGCCCGCCGCGGCAATTACTCCTTCGCGGTGGTGATGATGGACCTGGACGGCTTCAAGAACATCAACGATACCTATGGTCACCCCATTGGCGATGACGTCCTGCGCAACGTTTTCAACCAGATGGCGCGCCGCATCCGCAACACCGATTTCCTCGCCCGCTACGGCGGCGATGAACTGACCCTCATCCTCACCCAGTCTGACATTGCCTCCGCCAAAATCGTCACCTCCAAAATCAGCGACGAATTGAAGCGCATCAAATACACCCTGCCCGATAAGAAACGCCTCAGGCTCAGCCTTTCCGGCGGCATTGCGATCTACCCCGTCCACGCCCGCACCGCCCCCGACCTGCTGCGCGCAGCAGATGCCGCCCTTTACCAGGCTAAAAAATATAACCGCGGCACCTTTCAAATCGCCCGCGGCATTACCGGTCCCCTTACCTCCCAAAGCATCATCGCCGAATAGCCTCGCTTCCCGGCGGCGGGGGTTATAATCATCGAACATCTCAGACCCTAAAGGTCTTCTCGCAGCCTTTAGGGTCTTCTTTTCGGAGGCAGCCACATGCATCGCAAAATCAAAATCATCCTCAATCCCATGGCAGATATGGGCAATGCCTGGCGCGTCGCCCGCGACCTGCGCTCCATCACCGAAGAACACGGCGGCATAGACTGGAGCGGCACCGTCTATCCCGGTCACGCCATCCAACTGGCAAAACAAGCCGGCGAACAAGGCTACGACCTCGTCATCGCCATGGGCGGAGATGGAACCGTTCACGAAGTGATGAACGGCCTCATGCAACTCCCTCCCGAACGCCGCCCCCTGCTGGGCGTTGTGCCGGCTGGCTCCGGCAACGACTTCGGTCACGGCATCGGCGCATCCACCAACCCCGCCGAAGCCCTGCACCGCGCCATTCACGGCGAACCCTCCACCGTGGACCTGGGCGTGATGACCGCCGAAGATGGACGCAAAGAATACTTCGACAACACCCTCGGCATCGGCTTTGGCGCCATCGTCACCATCCGTTCGCATCAACTGCCCTTGCTGCGCGGCTTTCTCATGTACCTCACCGCCGTCCTCCAAACCATCCTCCTCGACCACAACCCCATCCGCATGCAAATCGAAGTGGATGGCAAAACCCTGCAGGAAGATGTCATCTACCTCATCCTGTGCAACGGTCCGCGCGAAGGCGGCGGCTTCCTCATCGCTCCCGAAGCCAAAATAGACGACGGCTTGCTCCACTATGCCATGATCACCAACGTCAGCCGCCTCAAAATGCTCCGCATCGTTCCCGAAGTGATGAAAGGCACCCACGGGCGCTTCAAAGAAGTCACCATCTCCACCTGCAAAAAATTTACCCTCACCGCCGACCGCCCCCTCTACATTCACGCCGACGGCGAAATCTTCTCCGGCCCCGGCACCGACCTCCGCAAAGTCACTTTCGAAATTTTGCCTCAGGCACTCAAGGTTGTGCGCGGCTAATACACATCCCATACGCTATAATCACTGCGGATCGTCTGGTGCGTCTCCATGCCCGATCTCTTTCACTCCCTCCTCAAACAGGATATCGGACACCTCCGCATCATTGCGGACCTGTGGGGAATTGAACTGACCTCCCCCAAAGCAGAGGGCGCCCTGGAGGAACTCTGCGCTTCTCTCCTCGACCCCGGCCTGCTGGCTGAAATCCGCGCCTCTCTCTCCGCCGAAGCCGAGTCAGCCCTCACCGCCCTGGTTCATGCCGGCGGACGCCTCCCCTGGCAAACCTTCACCCGCCGCTACGGCGACATCCGTGAAGCCGGCGCCGCCAAACGTGACCGCGAAAAACTTCACCTTCACCCCATTTCCCCCGCCGAAATTCTCTACTACCGCGGCTTGCTCGCCCGCGCCTTCTTCGACACCCAAAAAGGACCCCAGGAATTTGCTTACATCCCCGACGACCTGCTCAAACTCCTCCAGGCCGAAGAAGAACAGCAGCCCGGCCAGCCCTCCGCTGCGATTGCTGAACCGCTTGGGCGTCCCGCCTCGCCCGGCGAACGCGGCACCGAAATCCCCGCCTCCGACTCCCTCCTCGACGACGCTGTCACACTGCTTGCTGCGCTGCGGATTGGCATCGAGCCGCCTGCCACCAAAATTCCCCGTCCCATCCTGCGCGCCTTTCTGCACGCTGCCGGCATTCTCAATCAACAGGGCATCCCTCAACCGCAGCCGCTCAAACAGTTTTTAGAAGTTCCTCGCCCTCAGGCGCTGCGCCTGCTGCAGGAAGCCTGGCAGACGAGCGAAACCTTCAACGAACTCAAACTGATGCCGGGCATCGTCTGTGAAGGCGAGTGGAGCAACCAGCCGCTTGAAACGCGCGAATTCTTGCTCAACCTGCTCGGCGAAATTCCAGAAGGCAAATGGTGGAGCCTGGGCGCGTTCATTCGCGGCATCCGCCAACACTATGCCGATTTTCAGCGCCCCGCCGGCGATTACGACTCCTGGTTCATCAAGCGCGCCGCCGACGGCACGTACCTGCGCGGCTTTGCCCATTGGGACGAAGTGGACGGCGCGCTGATTCGGTTCTTCATCAGCGGCATCCTGCACTGGCTGGGACAGGTGGATTTGTCGGTGGCGGAAGGCGCGGCGGAAGCCACTGCGTTTCGCCTTGCTGCTTTCGAAGGCGCAGAGACGGAAGCGGGAAAAATCACCGTCACCTCGAACGGACGGATTTTCGTTCCGCGTAATGCGCCTCGGACGGCGCGCTATCAGATTTCACGCTTTTGCGAATGGGACGAGCCGAAGGATGATGGGTACCGCTACCGCCTCAACGTGCGGTCTCTTGCCAAAGCCCGCGAACAGGGGCTGAAGGTGGAGCATCTGCTCGCGCTGCTGACAAAACATGCTGCGGGGAGCGTTCCGCCCTCGCTGAGCGGCGCGCTCAAACGCTGGGAAGTTCACGGGGTGGAGGCGCGGGTGGAGACTCAGGTTGTGTTGCGGGTCAGCCGGCCGGAGGTTCTGGATGCGATGCGGAAATCGAAGGCGGCAAAATTTCTGGGCGAGATGTTAAGTCCGACAGCGGTCATCGTCAAAAGCGGAGCCATCCAAAAAGTGACGGAGGCGCTGGCAGAACTGGGGTTGCTGGCGGAGGTCGAAGAAGCGTAAACGGTTGTCACTGATAAAAGGTGACAACCGTTTTGTGCTGACATCACTATAATAAGCGCAGTGTTGATTATGAAACTGCGTGTACAGAAGGAGAACCCATGTCTAAACTCGACTGGCTGACACAAGAAATCGAAGGCTTGAAAGAGCAGGGGTTGTATAACCGTATTCGCACCATTGGCTCGGCGCAGGGCGCGCGGTTGATGGTGGACGGCAGGAATGTGCTCAATTTTTGCTCGAACAATTATCTTGGGCTGGCAAATCACCCCAAACTGGTACAAGCCGCAGCCGAGGCGATGAAAAAGTATGGTGTCGGGCCGGCGGCTGTGCGCTCGATTGCCGGGACGACCGATCTGCACGTGCAGCTCGAAGAGCGCCTCGCCCGCTTCAAGGGCGCGGAGGATGTCATCACCTTTCAATCGGGGTTTACCGCCAACCTGGGTACCATCTCGGCGCTGGTGGGCAAGGAGGATGTGATTTTTTCGGACCGCCTGAACCACGCTTCCATCATTGACGGCTGCCGCCTTTCCGGAGCGAAGATTGTTGCGTATGAACACAACGACCCCGGCGCGCTGGAGGATGCCATCAAAGAACACGCTTCGAACTACCGCCGCGCTTTGATCGTCACTGACGGCGTTTTCAGCATGGACGGCGACATCGCGCCTCTGCCCGAGCTCTACGAAGTTGCCAAAAAGTACGATATTCTCTTCATGGTGGACGATGCTCACGGCGAGGGCGTGCTTGGTAAAGGCGGGCGCGGCATTGTGGATCACTTTGGCTTGCACGGCAAGGTGGATATCGAAGTTGGCACGATGTCTAAGGCGTTTGGCGTGGTCGGCGGGATGGTGGCGGGCGATAAGAAGATTATCGAATGGCTGCGGCAGCGCGGACGTCCCTTCCTGTTTTCTTCGGCGGTCACTGCGCCCGATGCCGCTGCCTGCCTGGCGGCGGTGGACCTGCTGGAAGAATCTACCGCACTGGTGGATAAACTGTGGGATAACGCCAATTACTTCAAGGCGGAAATGAAGAAACTCGGCTTCGATACCGGCGTCAGTCAGACGCCCATCACGCCGATTATGCTGGGCGAAGCGCCGCTGGCGCAGCAATTCAGCCGCGAGTTGTTCGAAGAGGGCGTGTTTGCCATGGCCATTGGTTATCCCACCGTGCCGAAGGGCAAGGCGCGCATTCGTGTGATGATTTCCGCCTCGCACGACCGCGATGACCTGGGGCAGGGACTGGAAGCGTTCGCAAAAGTAGGCAAACGCCTGGGCGTGATTTAGCCGCGCGCTGTGCAAAAACATCCCGAAAGGCAGATGCGCCTTCGGGATGTTTTTTGTTTTCAATGGCTTTGGTGCATGAAAGGTTTGACAAAAGCGGCGTGAGCAACACAGACCACGCAAGCTTTAATCCGTTGTGCCGCTCTCAACAAAATGACTCGCCTGGGCATGCCGCAAGCCTGCAAGGTTGCCTAACTGCCCGAACCTGACGGACGGATTCTGCCAATTCTCTGATTTATGCACCAAAGCAGTTTTCAATTATTCCTCTTCCCTACGGCTTCTCCAGCCCATGCTCATTCAAAAACTTCTCATCTGCCAGAATCGCCTTCGTTTCCCCATCTGCCACAATCCGTCCTTCATCCATCACAATCGTGCGCGGAAATAACTCCTGCACCATGCGCATATCGTGCGTGGAGACCAGCATCGTAATCGGCAGTTCGCGCAGCAGGTTAATCAACGTCCGCCGCGCGCGCGGATCGAGTCCCGCCGAGGGTTCATCCAGCACCAGAATTTGCGGCTTCATCGAAAGCACGGTGGCGATGGCGATGCGTTTTTTCTCGCCCACGCTCAAGTGATGCGACATACGGTCGCGGTAAGCAGACATCCGCACTGCGCTCAAAGCCGCCTCCACGCGCTCGATCACTTCCTCCTTCGGCAGCCCCATGTGCAGCGGACCGAACGCCACGTCCTCGAAGACCGTCGGCGAGAAGAGTTGGTCATCGGGGTTTTGGAAGACGAGACCCACCATCCCGCGGATGGCAGGCAGATTCTCCTGCGTGAGGCGTTCGCCTCCCACCATCACCTCGCCCTCGCCGCGTAAAATCCCGTTCAGGTGCAGCATCAGCGTGGATTTTCCTGCGCCGTTCGGTCCCACCAGCGCCGCCTTATCTCCTTCACACAAGTCGAAGGAAACGCCTCGCAGCGCTTCATGGTGATCATGGTAGGAGAAGCGCAAATTACGCACCGATAAAATGTTGGTCATATTCGTTCAATCAATTGAAGAACCAGTATCATGAATAACGCCAGCACCGTAGCGAGGTAATCTATGCGGCGCATTTCATGCGGATGGATGGTGTTGAGACGCCCCGTGTAACCGCGCGCCAGCATGGCATTGTAGACTCGGTCGCTGCGCTCGTAACTTCGCAGGAAGAGTTGACCGGCCATATTTCCTGCCACCCCTGCCCGCCACGCCACGCTTCCGCCGGACCTCAGTCCTGCCGCCGCCGCCGAACGAGCCTCCCTTGCCCTGAGCAGACGGAAGACCTCATCCACGAGTACGAAGAGATAGCGGTAGAGGAACGCAATAATGGTGGTGAGAATCATTGGCACGCGCAAATGCTCCAGCGCGTGGACAATATCGGGAAAGCGTGCGGTGGCAACCAGCAAAATCGCCATCTGCACCGAAAGCCACGAACGGACGAGGATGCTTCCAAAACGCAGAAGCCCCATGTCGGTGACGGTCAGGTCCCAGAACAGGAAGTGGAAGGTGGAAAGCGGCTCCCCGGGAATGGTAAAGAGAACCGTGACCGCCACCAACGCGAAGGGCAGCGCAACGAACGAACGTTTGAACGTGAAGCCCAGCCCCAGGTTTGAGAGCGCATTCGCAAACAGCAGAAACAACCACGCCAGCCCAAACGCCGCCCAGGCGCCGTCGGGCAGAAAGGCGTTCGAAAGGATGAACGCCACGGTGACGATCACCTTCACGCGCGGGTCGAGGCGGTGGATGAAACTCTCGGTTTCGTGATAGCGGTCGAATGCGTCGAAGTGCATGATGCGATTGATGTTTTCGGGTTGAGGATTTTAGATGGGCGGTCGAGGAGTCCTGAGCGAAGCGAAAGTATTGCGGCCACTTTATGACGTTTTCTTCTGCAGCGTTCGCCCAGTCACAATGGCAATGCCCAGTACAATCACTGCGCCGATGACGCCCGCCAGGATCGTCGAGAGCGGCGTTGCGCCCAGGAACGGCAGGGTATAGTCTGGAATGATTTGGTACGGCGCGGCTTGACCGGCGTCAATAAAGCCCATGTCAATGGCCACGCGCTCCAACCCGTCGGGGTGGGCAGAAGCGAGCGGCGAAAGCAGCACGACCACCAGCGAAACGATCACGCCGGCAACAATCCAGCCGCGGCCGCCCTCCGCCGAAGCGGAGCCTTCCCCCAGCAAGTCGGGGCGTGTGCGCAAAATAAACGATAACGCGGCAACCGTGATCAGCGCCTCGCCAAGACCAATCAGCGCGTGGACGCTGAGCATGGCAATGACCACGGTTTGCAGGTTGCTCGTCCCGCTCAGCCACAGTTGCAGGGAGGTGGCAAGCGCGCCCGCCATGACCGAAAGCCACGCGGCAACACCGGCAACCGCCAGTTTTGTGCCGGTGGATTTGTTCATGACCGAGCGATATAAGCCGTAGCCGATGGCGGCGGTCAGCAGACCCATGTTGAAGATGTTTGCGCCCATCACGAGCAGACCGCCATCCTGAAAGAGCAGTCCCTGTACGGCGATGACCGCGGTCATGACCAGCATTCCCGCCCACGGACCAAGCACGATTGCCGCCAGCGCACCGCCCAGCAAATGACCGGAAGTGCCGCCTGCGACCGGGAAGTTAATCATCTGCGCAGCGAAGATGAACGCCGCCATGATGCCCATGAGCGGTATCTGCTTTTCTCCCAGGTTCTTGTTCGTGCGAGAGATTGCCATGCCAAGCACAACGATGGTGATGATCCAGCAGATGACAGAGACGGTTACATTCAAAAATCCGTCAGGAATGTGAAGAGGGGCAGGGGCGTAATGCATGATTTACTCCTTTCTATTCTTCTTTCTGACACTCCGGGCACACCCCGAAGAACGTCACATGGCTGTTGATGCTGCGATAGCCGCTGCTCGTTTCCAACAGGCGGTACAGGTTTTCGAGCAGGGTATGTTCCACTTCGATTTCGGCTCCGCAGCGCCGGCAAACGATATGGTGATGGTCATGACGCGCAATCTCATACCTGAGATGCCCGCCGCGGCTGGGGGAGGGATGTACCAGGCCGTTTTGTGCCAGGAATTCGAGCGAGCGATATACAGTCGGTTCGGTGAGACTGGGCAGCTCGAGGCGCGCCTTTTTGTACACCTCAGCAGGCGAGAGGTGACTTCCCTCGTGGTGGAGGACATGCAGGATTGCCAGTCGTTGAGCGGTCATACGAAAGCCGCGGGCGCGAAGTTGAGGGGCATATGCAGAAGCGCAAGACATATCTCTCCTTATTGCAAGTTTTTGCAACAATGTATAGTATACGTTGCCGGGCGTATCCTTACATTAAAAACGCCGGCAGATTTCTGCCGGCATGGTCGTATCACAACGCAGTTTGGGAAGCAGGGATGCCTCCCTGATGCTGTTTTTAGGGTTGAGCGCCCGCTATCCCGCTTCGTTTATGGGGCGAAGTGCGGATTGACAATCCGCAAGAGCCAAAAGCGCTGGCTGGGGTTGTCAAACCTTGGTCCCCTTCTCGACGGGACGTTTCTCCCCTTGCGCCGCAATGATAGGGGCGTCTATCCTTTGGCGCTTTTTTTGGAAGACTGCCTGCGGCTCTTTGGCTTGTGACGGTAGGGAGGCATATCAATCGTGCAAACGACCGACTTGCGCGCATCGAGAATTTTGAACCACAGGCTGGGATAATTTTTGGCAAAACTTTCCGGGTCCAGGCTGGAAGTGATGACCGTGGGCAGGTCTTCATAGTAACGATAATTCAGCAACTGATGCAGTTTGTCCTCTGCCCAGGCGGAACTCATATTGCTTTCTTTCAAACCATCCAAAATCAGCAGCGGCGTCGTGCGAATTTCATGGAACCGCCGGTCGAAAGAAACATCGGCATTTGGGCGGAAAGCCGCTTTCAAGTAATCCAACAAAGCGGAGACATCTGCCATAACCGCCTGCCCGCCGTTGCCCATGCGGTAGTGACCGATGGCGGCGGCGAGATGCGTCTTTCCGCAGTGCGAAGGTCCGAGCAGCACGAGCCAGCCTTCGGGGCTGTCGGCGAAGCGGGCGCACTCGTCGTGGGCGATGCGCAGGCGGTGGACGTGTTCCTTCGTCACTTTCTCGCGTTGAATTTCCTTATCTTTGACGCTGTACCCGCCGCTGGCTTTGCGCTCGGTAAACTTGACCGTCACAATTTCCTGACCGATTTCACCCTCGCGCGAATCCCAGTTGTGGAAGGTCATCTCGTGAATGTCCCGCATCGCGAGCATGGACAGTCCCGGGTTGCTCGTCTCCGTAGGGTGACGGTAATCGAGCGTCAGCAGGCGGATGTGCTTCACCAGTTGCTCGTCCATCAGGCGCGAGCGGATGCGGCTTTCGATTTCATCCAGAATCAGGTTGGTGGTGATGACCGTCGGCAGGCGGTTGATATAGCGATAGTTGAGCAGTTGAAATAACTTCTCCTGCCCCCACGCCGTGACGTTCTGCGTGCCAAAATCGTCAATCACCAGCAGGTGAACATTGCGCACTTCATCGAAGCGTTCCTCGAAACTCATCTCCGAACTGCCAAAGCCCGCGCGCAAACGGTCCAGCAAATCGGCGGGCGTGATGAACAGGGTGGGGGTGTTGCGGCTGACGGCTTCGTTGGCAATGGCCGCGGCAAGATGCGTCTTGCCCGAACCGTAGGTTCCCTCTAGCAGCAACCAGCCAGATAACTCCCGCGCAAACGTTTCACACGTCTGCTTTGCCTGCATCAGGCTATCCCGTTCCGCCTGCGTAATGACGTATTTCGCCTTGGGGTTTCCCTGCACATTGAAATTCTCGAAGGTCAGGTGACTCAAGCGTTCGAGATTGCTCAACTCATATAAGCGTTGGCGGGCGTTTCTGGTAATCTCAGCGGCGCGGCACACGCACGGTTCGAGCCGCCCAAACTTTTCATGTCCCAGCGGCACATCCACCCGCAAAAAACCGATGCCGCCGCAATGCGGACAATCGGCTTTGCCCGGCAGCGAAGAACAATCACTCCCGCCGGAGATATTCTTCGAACTCACTGTTTGTGTATCGCTCTGAACCTTTTCCAGAACTTTGCTGAGCTTTTTGTCCATGCGTTCCTTCTTCTTTCCAACGCTTCAACACCGCTTCACAATACTTCCAATGACGCTTATTGTTTTTTACTGCCAGCGCGATTGCGTCTGCAATCCATTCCGCCGGATACAACTCCTCTGCTTCCTTCAACGTATCTGCAATCAAAGGCGTGAGCGGACCGATATTTTCCTCGTACAACTTGAAGACATTCGGACGTTCCATTGGCGGTGCGGATGGGTTTTTGGACGGGTCCCACCTTCCGCTTTCGATTGCCTGGACTCCCGCCCTGCCCCGCGGAGAATTCAACAGGAAATACACCGCCGCTTCTTTCTGGACCCTCAGCAGGCTCCCGCGCCGAACGGCTTTTTTCAATCCCTCGGCAATCTGTTCCGCGCTCAGCCCCAACGCCCGCCCATCGAAGTCCATCTTCGTCAATGCGCGGAACGGACCTTCCATGTGCGCGGCGCGCCACAAAAAGTACAACGTCACCTTCAACTCATCGGTGTCTTCGATGTCTTTCAACAAGTGGTGAAAGAACGAATCGGGCAGGAGAGTAAAGGTTTCAGAGTCGGTAAAGCCTTTGAAAGCGTTCATCGTTTTTCACACGTCATCGCGGCTTATCTCGCTGCGGCGCTACTCGTTGGGCTTGAACACCCTCGTCGCCGCGTTTTCGAACTTCGCCAGCGCCCCGCGGAAGACCAGTTCCACGCTCCCCACCGGACCGTTGCGGTGCTTTGCCACGATAATCTCCGCCACGTTTTGCTTGACCGTATCCTTCTCGTACTGATCCGGGCGGTAGATGAACATGACAATGTCGGCGTCCTGTTCGAGCGAGCCGGATTCTCTCAAATCCGAAAGGACGGGTCTCTTATCCGAGCGTTGTTCGACGGCGCGCGATAACTGCGCCGCCGCAAGGACGGGGACATTCAACTCACGTGCCAGGATTTTCAAATTGCGCGAAATGTACGAAACTTCCTGCACGCGGTTATCGGTACGCACATCGCCGCCCATCAATTGCAGGTAATCCACAATCACCAGGTCGAGCCCAAACTCCATGTGCAGGCGGCGGCATTTCGTCCGCAATTGCAGCGGTGTGATGGCGGGCGTATCGTCAAGGTAAATGTGGGTATCGCCAAAGACTTCGATGGCGTGGGTGAAGAGCGGCCACTCGTGTTCCTGTAGTTTGCCCGTCCGCAAACGCTGCGAATCGATGCCCGTCTCCTGGGCAATCAGGCGCTGCACCACCTGTTCGTTGGACATTTCGAGCGAAAAGATCGCCACATGCTTTTTGTGGGTCAACCCTGCGTTCTTTGCCACCGAAAGCAGAAAACCCGTCTTACCCTGACCGGGACGCCCGGCGATAATCAACAGGTCCGAAGGCTGTAACCCGGTCAGCATTTTATCCAGGTCAATGAACCCGGTTGGCACGCCGACGATTTCATCAGGGCGTTTGGCGAGATCGTCAATGCGGTCGTAGTAACTGCTCAGGACGTCCTTGATCGGCTGAAGGTCATGTTTGAGCCGCCGTTCGCTGACGTTGAAAACCGCCTTTTCAGCCTCGTCCATCAAATCGTCAACCGAGGTCTTTTCGTTGTAGGCAATCGAGGCGATCTGGTTGGCGGCGTTGATCATCTTGCGGCGGATGGAGTATCCCTCCACGATGCGCCCGTACGATTCAGCGTTGAGCGACGACGGCACCTGATTGACCAGCGACGTGAGATACGCCGAGCCGCCAATCTCACTCAACTGACCGCGCCGCTCCAGTTCGTCAGCAACCGTCAGCAGGTCAATGGGGATGCGTTGTTCGTGCAGACGGTTGAACGCCTCCCAGATCCATTTGTGGCGGTGAATGTAAAAATCATCCGCGCTCAGAAACTGGGCGATATCGTAATAGACTTCGGGGTTAATGAAAACCGCCCCTACAACGGCTTCTTCGGCTTCCCGGCTGTGCGGCACTGCCGTTGACGTGGCGGGGGCGGTGTGTTCTTCAGGGGGCAGGTAGTCGGTCATGTCTTCTTGGGCTTGTCAGACGGCGTATCTTCGTCGGGTTTGTCGGTATCGTCGAGTTTATCCAGATTGAGTTTGCC
Source organism: Anaerolineae bacterium (assembly GCA_037440905.1). Classification (GTDB taxonomy): domain Bacteria; phylum Chloroflexota; class Anaerolineae; order Anaerolineales; family Villigracilaceae; genus Defluviilinea. The sequence goes on from JBBITE010000005.1 coordinate 82,013, forward strand.
GAGGAAATCTTCGAAGACGGATAAGCGCGCGCTTCCTTCGTCGGACAAGGGGGTTGGTTCGCTGCGAACGGCTTTTTCTCCGCTTTCGGGCAGGTTCTCGTCCGGCGTGATGCCCGCCTCCTCCATCACACGGCGGTGGACGAAGATTGGCACATGCGCCCGTACCGAAAGGGCAATCGCGTCGGATGGACGCGAGTCGATGTGCATCTCTCTGCCGTTCAGCTCCGCGACGATGGTTCCATAGAAGATGTCGTTTTGCAGTTTGACAATTTCAACGCGGAGCACGCGGGCGCCAAACGCATCGAAGACGTTCTTGAGCAGGTCGTGTGTAAGCGGGCGGCTCATTTCCACTTCCTGCAGGGCGACCGTGATGGCTTCCGCCTCATAGGGGCCCACCCAAATTGGCAGAAAGCGGTCGGATTGTTTCTGCTTCAACACCACCAGGCGTTGAGGAGTCATTAAATGCACACGGACGCTGTCAATTTGAACTTCTATCATTTCAGGCATGGGCACTCCAGGGGTTGGTCACTTATTTTAGCATTAATATCTGTGAGTTGCCAGAAAACCAAAACACGGCTATAATCCTGCTCTGCCATCGGGGCGTGGCGCAGCCCGGCTAGCGCGCTTGCATGGGGTGCAAGAGGTCGGAGGTTCAAATCCTCTCGCCCCGACAGAAAAAAGACCCTCGTCAGAGGGTCTTTTTTTGTTTGTGTCTCGGCAGCCGCGCCTGCGGCGGAACATTCTCCCCCCGGCATCGAGTCTGGTGTGAAATCCGTAAAGGTTTGTGCTTGCAATCCCCTTGCCCATCGGTTATCCTTACGGACGGGAGTGGTTAAGTCCCGGTGGGCTTCCTGGTCTTCAAAACCTGTGGCGGGCCGCGTTGCGAGCCGCGGTGGGTTCGACTCCCATCCACTCCCGCCTGTTTTTCCCGGTGGACGGAAGACCGTGGATGGTGATACCGTCTATGGTTCAACGTCCACTCTCTGCGATTTGTCAAAGGTGCCTCATGTCCATGCCCGATTTGGAGATTCTGAATAACTACGTCTCGCGTGTGTTTCGTGTGACCGATATTACCACCGGCGATGCGGGCAAATGGCTTGTCCGCTATCGTGGATCGTTCCTGAACGATGACACGGCTGCCGCTTACGATCAACTGGCGGATTTGCTCAAACCGTATGGTTTGATTCCTCTCTTTCGCAAGGAGGAAGGGAAGCCAGTCATTTACCTCGCTCAGCCACCGTTTGTGCCTCCCGTCAAAACGCGGATTTTTCTCCATGCGCTTCTGTTTATCCTGACGGTCTTTAGCATGTTCCTGATGGGGGTGGACCTTCCGCCCGAAGCCTTCCCTGCGGACGGCTCGGTGCCGTTCCTGTTGCTGCTCAAAAACATCTTTACCGGCTGGCCCTTCGCCTTGAGCATGATGGGGATTCTGCTTGCGCACGAAATGGGACATTACCTTGCATGCCGCTATTATGGCGTCCCTGCCACGCTGCCGTTTTTTATCCCTGCGCCGTTGATCAGCCCGCTGGGTACGCTGGGCGCTTTCATCGCCATGCGTGGCATCCCCAAAAACAAGCGTGTTTTGTTCGATGTGGGGGTGGCGGGACCGATTGCCGGTCTGGTCATTGCCGTCCCAGTCCTGTTCCTGGGGTTGTCTCTTTCCCCGCTGGGACCGATTGAGCGCTTGCCGGGCGGCGCTTCCGGCTTTTTGGAGGGCAACTCCATCTTCTATCTCTTCGCCAAGTACGTGGTCTTTGGCAAACTGCTCCCCGAACCTGCCAGTTTTAACGGGCTTTCGCCTGTGTTGTATTGGGTGCGTTACTTCTTGTCGGGTCAACCCATTCCTTTCAACGGGCTGGATGTGCAGTTAGACGCGGTGGCGCTGGCAGGCTGGGCGGGGCTGCTTGTCACGGCTCTTAATCTCGTCCCGGTGGGGACGCTGGACGGCGGTCATGTGGCATATGGCCTCTTTGGCGAGAAGGCGCAGCGGATTTTCCCGATTGCCATCGGCACCCTGATCGTGTTGATGTTCCTGCCGTTTTTACTCACGTTTTCTTTCGGTTCGTTCAATTTCAGTTGGCTGTTATGGGTGTTCATTCTGTTCTGGCTGGGCAATGTGCGGACTCAGCCGCTGGATGACATCACCCCGCTCGACCCGCCCCGCCGCGCGCTTGGTTTTGCCATGCTGGTGGTATTTGTCTTGCTTTTTACTCCTATTCCCATGGTGGCCTACTAAGATGCGGGCGCAGGTTTGCCGTTTTTCTTCAGCGGGGTACGCTGGACGAAACATTTTTGCGCGGCAGAAGGTCTCATTGGCGGTGATTTTGTTGCTGCTGGCGCTCTCCGCCTGTACCCCGCCCACTCCCTTCCGCCTGACCGAAGTCACTCCCAGCCCGGCAGCCACCGAAACGCCGTCGGCGGCGCAAACGCCCACAGAACCGGTCAGCAGGCTGGGGGTCGAGAAAGAAGCGCTGCGCGGAGCGCAAGTCACGGTTTGGCATCCCTGGTTCGGGGCGGAGGCAAGTCTGTTTGAGTTGCAGGTCGCGCAGTTTAATACGAACAATGAATGGGGGATTGTCGTGCGGACGGAGGGGAAGGGGAATTTTGCCGAATTGTTCGCGCAGACCGATGCTGCACTGCGTGCCTCGGCTGCTCCGCAGATGGTGATTGCGCTTCCCGAACATGCGCTTGCCTGGCGCGATAAGGTGGTGGATTTGAACCCCTATGTGCAGGATGCCGATTACGGGATGACGGCGTTGGAAATGTCGGACTTTCCGAGGGCGTTTTGGATGCAAGACGAGGTGGATGGCGTGCGTCTGGGGATGCCCGCTCAGCGCACGGGACGCTTCCTGCTCTACAACCAAACCTGGGCGCGCGAACTTGGTTTTGCTTCTCCGCCTGAAACTTCGTTCGATTTTGAGGAGCAGGCGTGTGCTGCGAACAAGGCGCTGGCAGGCGATGCCGACCCAAACAACGACGCCCTCGGCGGCTGGCTGATTGATTCACAGGCGATGACGCCGCTCGGCTGGATGTTTGCGTTTGGGGGCGGGGTGCAGGAGGGGAATGGCTATCGGTTTGTTTCGCAGGAGAATATCGAAGTCTTCAAGTTCCTGAAGGTCTTGCAGCAAAAGGGCTGTGCCTGGGTGCCTTCGCCGGCTCTGCCTGCAGCGGAACGGTTTGCCGGGCGGCAGGCGCTGTTTGTTTCAGCCAGCCTGGAAGAGTTTGCCGATTTTTCACGCGCGGCGGGCGCGCTGGGCGGCAGGGATGAATGGGTGGCGATCCCGTTTCCGGGTCCTGAACAGGCTGCGTTTGTGGTCTATGGTTCTTCGTTTGTGGTGTTTGAGTCGGATGAGGTGACGCAACTGGCGGCGTGGCTGTTCATCCGCTGGATGCTTGGCGCGGAAAATCAGGCGCGCTGGGTGCAAAGCACGGGGCTTTTTCCGCTGCGTTCCTCCACGATGAATCTGCTTGGCGGCTATGCGGAGGCGCATCCGCAATGGGCGCAGGCGGTGAACCTCCTTCCAGAGGGGCAAATGACGCCCAAACTCGCCTCCTGGCGCGTGGTGCGCGTGATGCTTGCGGATGGCTTTAGCGATATGTTCGATACCATCCGCCACCCCGACCTGACCGACGGCCAAGTGCCTGCCGTTCTTAAGCAGATGGAGGAGACGGCAGGCGAGTTGAATCGGTAGGGCAGATGCAGCCGCCGCAGAAGGGCTGGGCAGTTGTGGTAAAATACCGCTCGCATGCGGGAGTCGCCAAGCGGTAAGGCATCAGCCTTCCAAGCTGACATTCGCGGGTTCGAATCCCGTCTCCCGCTCTAAGTGTAGTGAGCAGTTATCAGTTATCAGTTGTCAGTGTGTGGCTGAGCGCTGATAACTGCTCGTTGTTTTACTGAAAAAGGGGCCCATGGCGCAGCGGTTAGCGCAGGCGACTCATAATCGCTTGGTCGCAGGTTCGAATCCTGCTGGGCCCACAATGTGAGAGAAGGGTGGTTGTCGGTCCCTGTAAAGGGGATGATATTCGAATGCTGCGGGGGCTGTAATTGTAGTGAGGGATCAACAGGTGGGAGAAACAATCTTGCAACCTCAGGTGTTAATCCAGAAAACTCAAGCAGGAGTATTTGATGAACCCCTACCTGGCTGCCCTCCTCACTTTTTTGATTGCCGTAGCCTTCCTCCGCCTGATGGATTTCTTCGCCCATCGCGGCTGGATTGGCAGCAAACTCAGCCGCAAATTGATTCACATTGGCACGGGACCCATTTTCGTCTTATGCTGGCTGATGTTCCCCGACCTGCCGTTTTCCCGCTATCTTGCGGCGCTGGTGCCGCTGGTTATCACCATCCAATTTATTCTCGTCGGCGCGGGGATTCTCAAAGATGAAGCCGCCGTGCAAGCCATGACCCGCAGCGGCGACCCGCGTGAAATTCTGCGCGGACCGCTCTTCTACGGCATCATGTTCATCCTGCTCACCGTCCTTTACTGGAAGGATTCGCCCATCGGCATTACGGCGCTGATGATGATGTGCGGCGGCGATGGCGTTGCCGATATCATCGGGCGGCGTGTCCGCTCGCCGAAGTTATTCTGGTCTCAAGAAAAAAGCGTGGCAGGTTCGTTGAGCGTCTTTGCAGGCGGCGCGTTGATGACCGCCGTCATTCTCTTCCTCTACGTCACGGCGGGCGTTTTTGCCGCGCCTTTCCAGTCATATCTGCTCCCCATCTTTTGGGTTGCGTTAGGCGGCACGTTGATTGAATCGCTGCCCTTCAAAGATATTGACAATATCACCCTTACCGTTATCTCAGCGTTTATCGGACATCTGGTATTCTAAAAACATTCCGAAGGGTCAACCCTTCGGAATGTGAATCATCCAACCTTTTCTTCCTCGTCCTTCTTCAAAATCATCACCTTATAACTCTCGGCATACTGCATGCCTTTGTCCTTGGCTTCCTCCGCCGCCCAGTCCGTCAGCCACTTTCCCACCTCCTCCACCGGCACCTGACTGGCATGCTGCTGCAGCGCCTTGATTTTCAGATCGAGGGTCTCGGAGATGTCCACCCACGTATCGGGATTCTCCACGCCGTGAATGTACAGCCGCCTGACATCGTGCGGTTCATACCCCGCCGACAACAGGTCCGCAAAAATGAGCCTTGTCCCCGCTGACGGAAAGACCGCCTCACAGGCTGCCTGTGCCGCAGCGCGGTGATCGGGGTGATTGATGTATTCGTTTCCGTAAAACCATCCCTGTGGATTCCCCGTCAGAACCACATCCGGTTTGAAGCGGCGGATGAGGCGGGTCAGGTCTTTGCGAAGGGCGAGGCTGGGTTCCAGTTCCCCATCGGGATAGCGGAGAAAGATCGTTTCTTTGACGCCCAGCACAGCATTCGCGGCGAGCTGCTCCTTCTCGCGCAGCGCCGCAAGGACGGGCTTGTACTCTGCGCCCTTGTCTGGGTCATTCGAACCGGAGTCGCCGCTGGTGATGACGACCGAAACGATTTCACAGCCTGCTTTTGCCCACTTGGCAAGTGTCCCGCCGATGGTGAATTCCTGATCGTCAGGGTGCGCGTGAATGCTCATGGCGCGTTGAGGGAGGTATTCCATAGCGTTGATCATGGCTGCGATTTTACTTGAATCCGTCGAGGCGTTTGACAAAAATCTTCAAGTCATCGTCCGGCTTGTAAAAATCCCGAATGGTTGCCTCGTTGACAAAGCCGGTGCGGCGATAAAACTCGCGCGTGGAAGCGTATTCCTCCGTGCCGGAAGTTTCCGCGATAATCATCCGTCCGCCGGCCTGGCGCACGGCATTCTCGCAGGCTTCGAGCAGTTGGCGCCCCACTCCCTTGCGGCGGGCGTTCGGATCAACCGCAATCCAATACAGGTCATACACGCCGTCGGTCAGATCGCGCCAGCCATAAATGGCATAGCCGAGTAATTGGTCTCCCTCGCGGTACACAATGAAGTGGTAACCGCTGGCTTCGGCTCCATAGTTGAGGTACTCGTCGAACATGGCAGGGACGGCGTCAATCTCCTCCTGACTGAAGACGCCCGCGCGGGCGGTGATGTCTGCGATTTGTGCTTTGTCTGCGGCGGCGGCTATGGAAATCATAAAGTGTATCCTATCGTGTAAGATGTATATGGATGGTATAACGAAAATAGCGTAAAAACGCGGCGCGCCTGGCATGCGCCCGACGCGCAAGAGGGGGAAGGCAGTTGTTGCACTTGTTTCACCCTCTGCGTTGAATCAGGTTGAGGAAGGCGGAGGTTATCTGCGGGTCGAAGTGTTTTCCCGATTGTTCCCGGATATATTCCAGCGCCTGCTCTTTCGTCCACGCCTTGCGGTAGGGGCGGTCGCTGGTCAGGGCGTCCCACACGTCGGCGACGGCAAAGATGCGCGCCGCCAGCGGAATTTGCCCGCCTTGCAAGCCGCGCGGGTAGCCCGTGCCATCCCATTTTTCATGGTGGCACCAGGGAATATCCAGCGCAGGGCGCAGGTATTCGATGGAGGAGAGCATCTCATAGGCAAATTGTGGATGCCGGCGCAGGATGACCCATTCCTCCTCCGTCAAGGGGGTGGTTTTGAGAAGGATGGTTTCTGGTACGTTCACCTTGCCGATGTCGTGCAGCAGAGCGCCGCGGCGGATGTGCGCCAGGTCGGCGGAGGGAACGCCTAATTGCAGCGCCAGGGTCAGGGTCAATTCGGTGACGCGCCGCGTGTGGCCCTCGCTCTCTTTTTCGCGCAGGTCGAGCGCGCGCGCCCAGCCCTCGATGATTTCATTGTATGCCAGCACCAGTTCGGTGTTGGTGCGTTCGAGGTGTTCGAACATGCGGGCGTTGTCTATGGCGATGGCGGCTTGCCCGGCCAAAGTCTCGAAGAAATCCAGCCAGTTTGAGGTGACGAACAGGGGCGTGCGGTGGAAAACTTCCAACACGCCTTTGAGTTCGCCTTTGACCACCAGCGGGCAGGCGTAATAGGCTTTGAAGTCTTCGCCTTCCCAGAGTTCGTTTTTGGCAAGTTCTTCGGTGCCAGCAGCCAGGTTTGGGATGGAGAGCAGCGTGCGTTCCAGCGCTGCACGGCCTGCCAGGCTTGCATCCAGCCTTGAATGCGATTTCGACAGCCGCATGCTGCGAAAACCGCGTTTGGCAGCCTGATAAAGCGCATTGGTACGCGAATCGTAAAGCAGAATATCTGCTGCGTCGGCTTTCAACTGAGCCAGAATACCGTTTAGCAGGAAATTGAATATCAGATTGAGATCGAAACTGGAGGCAATCACGCGGTCTATATCACGCAGAGCGCTGAGACGTTGAACCTGTTGAGCGGTTTCTTCGTGCAGGCGGGCGCGCTGGATGGCGTTGCCGGCCATATCGGCGATGGCGGTGAGCAGGCGTTTCTCCTCGCTGCTAAAGTTATGAGGTTCTTCATACCACAGGTGCATCACGCCGATGACCTGTTCTTCGGCTTTCAAGGGCAGGGAAATGCCGCTGGTAAGATGCTGGAGGAATTCTTTTTCGTGAGCTAAGGGCTTGTTGGTGGAATCAGAGCGCCAGTCGTTTGTGATGTACATTTCGCCGCGCTCGCCCACCCAGCCGGTCACGCCTTCTCCGCGCGGATGGCGCAGGTCGGCGGTATTCGTCAGCCAGTGACCGTCGGCGGTCATCCATCCTTGTGAACACCATGCCTTGCTGGTTTCTTCCCACAGGTAAATGGAACCGGCCGCGGCTTTGACGGCGCGGGAGGCGCGTTGAATGAAGAGCGGCAGCATCTCTTCCACCGTGCGTGCCTGGCGCAGCGCCGAGGAAAGCGATTGCAGAACTTCCAGTTCCTGCAGGCGCGCTTGGATCTCCTCGAACAGACGGGCATTGGCAACCGCCGATGCCGCCAGCGAGGCGAAGGCTTTGAGCAAATCGAGGTCGCTCGGCTGGAAGGGGCGCTCACTTCCTGCGCGGCGGACGCTGATAACGCCGATGGTTTTTTCGCCGCTTTTGAGGGGGGCGAAGATGAGGGCTTCCGCTTCTTCCTCGGTGCCTGGCACGCGTTGGGCGCGCGGGTCGTTTAGCATGTCATTGACGATTTCTGCTTCGCCTGTGAGCGCTACGTGACCGGTCACACCCTGACCGACCTGGATTTTGAGATCGCTAAAAGCGACCTCGCTTTCGGCAAGCGCCAGCACACAGCGCAAGGTCTTGCCGTCCGCTTCGAGCAGGAAGATGCGGCAGCCATCAGCCTGGAAGAGAGCGCGGGCGCGCTCACCGATGGTGTGCAGGATTTCCTGCAGGTCGAGATTGGAGAGCGAGAGGGAAGCATTGAGCAGGGAGGCGGTTTCTTCGGCGCGGCGGCGGGTTTCCTCGAACAGGCGGGCGTTTTCGATGATCAGCCCGGCAGAAGCAGCAAAACTGACCAGATGATTCAGGTCTTCCTGGGTGAACGCCTCTTTTTGAGTGGAATCGAGCGAGAGGACGCCGATGACGCGCTCCTGAATGAGCAGGGGAACGGCAATCGCGCTGCAAATCTGGCGCGCTTCCTCGATCTCGCCGTCATAACGGGTTTCAGGATCGGTGCGGGCATCGGAGATGAGCAATGGGCGGCGTTCGCGGGCAGCGCGGGCCGAATACCCCGAATCGGCGGCAAAGGTAAATTCCTGCAGGTGCGGATCGCTGTAGCCGTTCAGGGCGCGGACCCGCAGACTGCCATCGGCTTCGAGCAGCAGAATGGCACCCTTTTCGGCGGCGGGGATGGCGTGGCGCGCGGCTTCCAGCAGGCGTTCCAGTAGCGGTTGGAGTTCGAGCGATTCGCCTAGTGCCTGTGCCAACATGGCTTGCGCTTCCAGTTGGCGTTCGTGATGTTTGTGCTGGGTGATGTCGAACATCACGCCGTGCAGCAACAGCTCGCCTTCGCTGCCTCTCAGAGCTTTTCCTTTGTCATGCAGCCAAATCCAACGCCCCTCGTGGGTACGTACCCGATACTCGATTTCGTATGGCTGTCCGCTTTCTATCAGTGCCTGATAGGCATTCAGGGCATGTGGTCGATCTTCCGGGTGAACGATGTTGAGCCAGACGGAAGTATCTCCTTTCAGCCATTCTTCCACCGAAATGCCCAGGATTGTTTCCACTTGCGGGCTGATGAACAACGTGGTGCCTTTTCCATCTAGTTTATCTACATACACGATAGCAGGGAGTTGCTCGATCAGAGTGCGATATTTTTCCTCGCTCTCGCGCAATGCCTCTTCCGCCTGCTTGCGCTCGGTGATGTCGAAAGCCGAGCCGATGGCAGCCGCTTGACCGCGCCATTCGATTTTGCCGGCGGTGAAATCAATCCAGCGTTCCTCGCCGTTCTTGCGCACAATCTTGAACTCGTAGCGCGCGGGAACCGCTTCGCCGCGTTGACGCGCCAGCCCGCGCTGCCGGATCATTTCTTGAAAATCGGGATGCACCACGTCCCAGAAACGCAGATTGAGCAGTTCCGCAGACGAGTACCCCGTCAATGCTTCGGTGGCGTGATTGACGTAGATGAATTTCTCGCCGGCATACACAAAGATGGCGGTGGCGGTGGTCTCCGCCAGGGTGCGAAAACGTTCTTCACTTTGGCGCAATTCGGCGGTGCGTTCTTCCACCAGACGTTCGATGTTTTCGTGACGCTCGATGTTGCGCAGGATGGGGGCAAGGTATGCCAGCGCCAGATCGAGCAGGCGTTGTTCTTCGCGCAGGGCTTCGCTGCGTTTGGCGCTGACGATTGCCAGCAAGCCGAAGAGTTCGCCCTCCATCAGGATGGGCAAGGCGTAACGCTCGCCGCGCGGCAGGGATATGTTTTGCGCTTCCAGCCATGCCCAGGGATCGTGACCGGTGGGAAGGACTCCGCGCGGCGGGCTGCGGAATCCACTCACTGCGGTGGGGATCAGGCTCTCGCGTCCGGCCGCGGCGACGAACAAGGCAGCGCGGCGCGGCTGGACCTCGGCCTTTAACCAATCCACGAAGGCGGCGCATTCCCGCTCACGCTCCAGGCTGGAGCCGAGCAGGAGGCTGAGGTGATGGAGGGAGGCGAGGGTCATTTTTTAGTCGGGTGGTCGGGTAGTCGGGTAGTTGTAGAACCTTCACCGTTCACTGTTCACTGTTCACTGCTTACTGCTCACTGCTCACTCTTCCTCGTCGGTGTCAGCAATGAGAAGGTGTGGTGCAGCGCTGCGCCCACGCGCGGACCTTCTTTTTCGCTGACAAGGTACTCACGCACCTGTTTGCTGTGGTCGCTGCCGCGCGCCGAGAGCACAGTGAGGGCGCGGCGGATTTCGCCCTCCAGTTCGGTGTAGCGCAGCAGCAGGATCGTATCGGCGACGTGGGAGACGCCGCGCCCGGTCAGGGTCAGTTCTGTGCCGAAGAGGCCGCCCATCTCACCGGTCAACAGGGCAGTGATGCCGTTATTTTTGAACCACTGCACCAGCGAATAGACAAAGTTGAAGTAGCGTTCGGGATTTCCGTGCGCGCCGGCTTCGAGGTCGCCTATGGAATCGATTACTACACGGCGTGCGCCGATGTTCTGGATGGCAGCCAGCATGATTTGGGCCTGTTCGTCCACATCCAGTTCGACCGGTGAGGCGTAGAGCATGTTCAGTTTATTGCCGGCAGTGAAGGTCTCTATATCGAAGCCGAAATTGCGGGCGATTTGCTTCAACTGGTTGGGATCTTCCTGGAAGGAGATGTACACGCCCGCCTCGCCTTGTTTTGCGCCGTTGAGCAGAAAATGCAAAGAGGTGACGGTTTTGCCGACGCCGGGGTCGCCTACCAGCAGGGTTGTGGCGCCGCGCGGCAAGCCTCCGGGCAGCATTTCGTCATCCAGGCCGGGGATGCCGGTGGAGGCGTAGGCACGGCTGGGGGTGTACGATGCAGGTGCGGGTGGGGTGGTGAAGCGGGGGAAGACGGTGATGCCGCTGCGGGAAATGCGGAAGGTGTGTTCACCGGCGATGTAGTCGCTTCCGCGCAGTTTGTTGACGCGCAGGATACGCTGGTCACGCAGACTCTCGTTGCGGCGGTCGAGCAGAATCACCCCATCCACGATGGAGGCTTCGACGGTGGAGGCGTATTCGTGCGCCTGATATTCGCCTACCAGCAGGGTGGTGCAGGGCAGGGCGGTAAGTAGTGCTGTCAGGCGGAAGAGATTGCGGCGCGAGGCGGCAGAGGATTCGCTCAGGGCGCTCAGGGCGCGCACGCTGTCAATCACAAGAAAGGCTGGGTGGTGCTGCAAGAGCAGTTCTTCGATACGTCCCACGGCGCGCACACCGTTGCCTTCCAATAAGTCGGGACCAATGTCTTCGTAGAGGATGGCTTCACCCGGCAGGCGGGAGTCGAAAAATTCGAATTCCTGGGTGTAGCGCAGGATGCGTCCCAGCGGTTCGGAGACGGTGCTGATAAAAATGGCTTTGTTTTGCGGCGAGATGTTGCGATAGACGATTTGGCTTGCCAGCACGGTCTTGCCGCTGCCGGGTCCGCCGCTGATGAGGATGGTGCTGTAAGAGGGCAGTCCGCCGTGCAGGATTTCGTCCAAACCGGGGATGTGGGTGGGAATGCGTTCCATGCGGTTACTCTTTCTTCAGGTGCAATAGATGATGGATGGTTTCGAGGAGGGCTTGTGCGTGCAAAGGCTTAGGCACAAAAGCGTCGGCGCCGGCCAGGCGCGCACGTTCTTCGATGAGCAGAAAGGTGAAACACAGGATGGGGATGTGGTAGGTGGCAGGGTCGCTTTTCAGGTCGCGGCAGGCTTGCAGGCCGTCGCGGCGGGGCAGGAGCGCTTCGAGGATAATCAGGTCGGGCGCATATTGGTGCGCCAGTTCCACCAGTTCATCGCCCGCTTCGGCGAAGCGCAGATCAAAGGTGCCCTGCAGGGCTTGTTCGAGGGCGCGGCGCATAAAGGGATCGCGTTCGCCGATGAGGATGAGGGGCAGAGGCATGATGTGTCCTTTTGGATAAATGAGACGCTGTTACATTCCTTTGTTCTTTGTTCAACGCCTATTGAGGAGTGCGAGCGCCCTGGTTGTGCAAATGTGTGTCAAGGAATCTTGTGCGCGGTTTTGGTATTGAGGTGAAAATCTGACAGTGCCATACGGATGCAGGTTGTTTGGTTCGATGGAGGCACTGATGACTGTATTGTAGCGTTTTTTTCAAAAATTGACTGTTGCGTTACAATGTTATAAATCATTGCCGCTATGTTTTCACTGTTCGTGAACACCCTCATCCCTATCTACTCTTACAGCGGCGGAGGGGTATAGGGGTGAGGATGAGAGAACCGCCTGACATCGGTTCTCAACTTTGACAATATGGCGGAAACTCAATTTGCAGGAGATTACAAAATGCCCATTGTCCTCGACGGATCGTCCCTCACAATAGAAAAACTGGTTGCCATTGCACGTCACAACGAGAAAGTGGAACTTGCTCCCGAAGCGCTGGAGCGCATCAAAATCTGCCGCGCCATGCTGGAGGAGAAACTGGCTGCCAGAGAGATTATGTACGGCACAAACACCGGCATTGGGGAATTTTCGGAAGTGGTGCTGAGCGATGAGCAAGTGAAGGAATTTCAAAAATACCTGATTTACAACCACGCGGCGGGAATTGGGGAGCCGGCGCCGGTGGAATACGTCCGCGCGGCGCTGGCTTCGCGCATCAACGTCCACGCGCATGGGAATTCGGGCTGCCGCCCTGAAATTACGCTGACTCTGGTGGAGATGCTGAACAAAGGCGTTACGCCGGTGGTGTGTCAGAAGGGCTCGGTGGGGGCGAGCGGCGACCTGGCGCCGATGGCGCAAGCCGCACTGCTGTTGATGGGGGAGGGGGAGGCGTTTTACAACGGCGAGCGGCTTCCGGGTCATGAGGCGATGCGGCGGGCGGGGATTCCCATCCCCGGCTTGCAGGCGCGGGATGGTCTGGCTGCCATCAATGGTTCCAATCTTCTCACTGCCATGTCGGCGCTGCACCTGTACGATATGGAGCGCCTGCTCAGGCAGGCGGAGATTGCGGCGGCGATGTCCATTGAGGCGCTGCTCGGCAACCTGAAGCCGTATAACGTCAAACTGCATCAATTGCGCGGTTTCCACGGCGCAATTGCCTCTGCGCAGAATATCATGAAGGTCATCGAAGGCTCCGACCTGACGACGGGCAAGATGAAAACCAAAGTGCAGGATGCCTATTCGATGCGTTCGACTCCGCAGGTCATTGGCGCGGCGCGGGATGCGCTGGCGTATGCCAGAGCGCAGGTGGAAATTGAGTTGAACGGCGTGGGCGATAACCCCATCTTTATCCCCGAAGATAAACTGACGCTCACGGGCGCAAACTTTCAGGGTACCCCCGTTTCGCTGCCGATGGATATGGCGGGCGCCGCGATCACAATGGTGTGCGTGCTCTCTGAGCGGCGCATGAACCGCCTGACGAACCCGGCGCTTTCGCAAGGGCTGCCCGATTTCCTTGCGCATGAGCCTGGTTTTTACTCCGGGATGATGCTCAGTCAATACACCGCCGACCATTTGATTGTCGAACAACGGATTCTTTCCGCGCCGGCGTCCATTCAATCCATCCCCGCCGCGGCTGACCAGGAGGACTTTGTTTCGATGGGGATGAACACCGCCATCAAGAACGGACAGATTCTCGATAATGCCTATGGCGTCATCGGCATTGAATTCATGGCGGCGGCGCAGGCACTCGACTTTCGTCAGTTTACGCCGGGGCGCGGCACCCAAAAGGCGCGCGAAGTGATTCGCAAGTACGTCCGCCACCTGGATGTGGACCGCCCGCTTTACCCAGATCACAACACGATGAAGGAACTGGTAAAGCGCGGCGAGATTCTGGAAGAGGTCGAGAAGGCGGTGGGGAAGTTAGCGTAACCCTTCTCGACTTTGGTGCGTTACGGCTCTACGCTCACAATGCCGCCGAGGGCGTTTAATTTCAACGTCCACGTGCTGCCGAGGGTAAATTGCTGAAATTCCGAAACCGTTTCGGGAGAATAGGTCTTCACCCCGTCTTCTGTGGAGAAGGTGACGGTCAATTCTTCGGTGGCATCGCCGAGGCGCTGATCGCTGCTGAGGCTGGGTGATTCGTAGATTGGCTGCAGGTCGCTGCCTTCCAGGGTGTAGGTTTGGATGGTCGTCCACTCGTCCACGGTGTAGGAGCAGTAGGTTTCGGTCTCTGTGTGGCATTCTTCCACCACTTCCGAGTAGCCGTTGCCGCGGTCAATGGTTTTCTGTTCGCAGACATCGCGGCTTTCGTCATGACAGGAAACATTGTACGCATCGGCGGGCGGGCTGCCGCGCTCGTTGGAATAATTGACCGGCTGGATTTCCTGCACCGGCACGCGGGTTTCCCAATGGACATCGGTCACGGTTGCCTGAACGGACTGGGATGGGAAGAGGAAAAGGAAAACGCCCGCCAGACAGCAAAGGGCAAACACACTCAGGAGGCCGCCAATCAAAAGCCAGTTCATCTTTTTGGGCGCAGCGGGTTTGACTCCGGGCAGAGCGGCAGGCATGGATGCCGATGGAACAGGCTGTGCTTTGGGCAGCGCCGCGCCGCAACTTGAACAGGTGGAATTGCCCCCTGCATTTTCCGTTCCGCAGTTTGGACATTTGATGACCTTGGGCGGAGGGGGAGGCGCTTGCAGCACCTCGCCGGCCTGGCGCGCTTTGCCTTCCTTCAAATCGGCGCCACATTGCGAGCAGGTGGTTGCGGTGGCTGGGTTGCGCGTGCCGCAGAACCCACAGTGAATATCTGCTCCGGCTTTGGCGGCATTGAGCGCCGCTTCGTCCTCCACCAGTTTCTGTTCGGCGGGAAGTTCGAACTTTACGTTCTCGGGCTGCGGCGCGCCGCAATTTTCGCAGGTCTTGAACCTGCCCTTGTTGCGTCCGCCGCAGTTTGGGCAAACCCATTCATTCTCGATAAAACCGATGGTTCTTCGGCGTGCCATGGAAACAACTCCTTTTGCCCGCTACGCTTTGCGGGCTGCGCCGCCTTCGGGCGGCTTCGCTTGGCTGGCACAGACGGTCACGTCCGGGCGATGCTTCGTGGATGAAGAGCTTAATACGATAAAAACCATTATAAAAGATGACCTACTTGAAGTCATGCCACTTTCGTACTTCTTCGATGCGCCTCGCACCATCCGGCTCGGCATGCGGACTGGGGTCATGCGCTTCGACCTTCCCTTTGCCTGTTGCAGCAACAAAGACCGCCTCTGCCCCGTTTGCCACGTTGAGCGGTTCGTAGCCGCCCTCGAGGACGAAAACGATTTTCCCGCCGCAATATTCCTCCGCCAGCGCAACGACCTTTTGCGCCAGCATCCAATAGCCGCGGGTGGAAAGTCCCAGCATGGTGAGAGGGTCATTCCAATGCGCATCGAAACCGACCGAGACGAAGAGCATCTGCGGCTGAAAAGCCTCTACGAACGGCTTGAAGATTCGATCCGCAACCTGCTCATATACCGTATCGCCCGAATACGCCGGGAGCGGCACATTCACAATCCGGTTGCGCGCTTCGGGCGCGTCTGTGACCCAGCCCGTGCCGGGGTAAATTCCCCACTGGTGTACCGATAAAAACGCAGCGCGCGCATCGTTGAGCAAGGCGGCTTGTGTGCCGTTGCCGTGATGCGCGTCGTAGTCAATGATTGCCACCCGTTGCAGCCCATTTTCCAATACATGCCGCGCCGCAATGGCAACATTGTTGAAGAGGCAAAAGCCCATTGCCCGTTGTGGTTCGGCGTGATGTCCCGGCGGGCGGACGATGGCGAACGCGTTGCGCGCCTCTCCGTGCAGCACGGCGCGGGCGCAGGTGAGCACGCCTCCCGCCGCCAGCAGCGCGTCATCGAAGGAACTGGGGGTGACGTAGGTGGGGGCGTAGTCTATGATGCCGGGCGCCTCTTCGCGGCAGACCTTTTCGAGCGTAGCGATCAGTTTGGGGTGGTGGACCAGGCTCACGTCCTCGTAAGAAGCGGGTTTGGCATCCACCCGTTCCGCTGAAAAGGCAGGCAGTTTGTCCATCAAAAGGTCGAAGCGGGCGGGGCGTTCGGGATGATCGGGATATTCATGCCCGGTTGATGAGACCAGGGTGTAGAGAGTGGTCATGCCTGCATTATAGCCGTTCGCAATAAAAACCATCACCCCGCCAGCATGGGGGGGGCATGCTGGTCAGAGTGATGGCAGGGACACCTAATACCAGTAAAGGGGAGGGCAGGTGTCGCACTTTCAATATACCCTTGCGGTCTGGGATTGACATTAAATAATAATTAGAAATTAGATGCAAATTATCTAAATTTATCCCCCAAATAGCCTAGCGTTTTTTGTTTTCGCGGAAAATACGCAGCCATTCCTCCACCTCCTGCGGGGAGAGTTTGCGGTCGGTTGAGGGTTTGGCTGCGGCTGGCTGACTTTGTTGGAGCAGGCGGCTGAATTCCTCAGAGGAAATCACCGCTGCCTGTGCAGCGTGCGCTTCCGCCTGCACCTGCCGGTCAGAGGTCACCACCGTCCAGTTTTTGGCGCTTTTGCCCATACTCTTCAGCCGTTTGCGGATGGCGTCGTCGGCGGTCGTTCCGAGCGGGACGAAATGCGCGGTTACGAGACCCAGTTTGCGGGTCCCGGCTTGATGCGGCGGAGCGCCGTCGAAGTACACTTCCACAGTGCTGCGTTTCAGGCGGCAAAACTCCTGCAAAATGGCAATCAATTCCATTTCGTCATCCACCGAATTAAGGTGCAGCCCGACTTTGGGTATCAGGTTATGACCGTCAATCAAATAAGACATATCGTTATTTTACATGGAAACCAGAGCGCGCTTTTCACGTACATGTAAACAGCCGCATTATGTATCTCCTCTCCGAGCAAGAAAGAAGCGTGCACATCAGTTCAGAAAACTCTTTTATAATCACCAAAACAGGAGATCACCATGACTGATAGAAAAAACCGGCAATTGACCGTCCCGCAGGGGAATATGCTGCGCGATGTCGTTTTGCGCCTCAAACTCATTGGCAGGCTGATGAGCGATCGTCGCGTCAACTTCTTCCTCAAACTTTTGCCGCTGGCGTCGGTGGCATACCTCTTTTGGCCCGTGGATGTGGTGCCGGCGATTGCTTTGCCCTTCATTGGCGCATTGGACGACGCCGCCATTCTGTGGATTGGCTCGACGCTCTTTGTGGAGCTCTGCCCGCCGCACGTGGTGCGGGAACACATGCAGAACCTGCGCAGCAACCTCGATGAAGTGGACGACGTGATAGATGCCGAATCCACGGATGTGAACGACTGATGATGAGACGCTTCTCTGCCTTCTTGATTTTGGCTCTGCTGGCGGCTTGCGCATCGCTGGACACCCCGCTTCCTTCCCCGCCGACGCCTGCTCCTTCCCTCCCCGCCTTTTCCTCCCCCACAGCATCCCCTCCTTCGTCCGCTCCACTCTCTCCAACCCTCGCCTCTCCCACAACCCTTCCCTCTCCCCTACCCTTCCCCAATGCACAAGACTATACCTGGCAACTGATTGCCTCGGGTCTCATTCGCCCCGTTGACCTTCAAGCCGATGGCTCAGGGCGGTTGTTTGTCGTCGAAAAGCCCGGCCGCATCCGCATCATCGAAAACGGACAATTGCTCGATGAGCCTTTTCTCAACATCGAAGAGCGGGTCAACGATAGTTCTAACGAAATGGGGTTGCTGGGGCTGGCTTTTCACCCGCAATATGCCCAAAACGGATTCTTCTTTGTCAATTACACGGGCAGCGGCGGTGATACCTTCATCTCTCGCTTTCAAGTTTCCGGCGATCCCTACAAAGCCAACCCTGCCAGCGAACAAATCCTGCTGCGTCTCAACCAGCCTTTTCCCAACCATAACGGCGGCACGCTGCAATTCGGTCCCGATGGCTACCTGTATGCCGGGCTGGGAGATGGCGGCGCCGCGGGCGATCCGTTCGGCAATGCTCAAAACCTCGATACCCTGCTTGGGAAAATTCTGCGCCTCGACGTGAACGCCACCGAGCCTTATGCTATTCCGCCCGATAACCCTTTCGGGAACGAAATTTGGGCGTATGGGCTGCGCAACCCCTGGCGCATGGCGTTCGATCCGCTCACGGGTGACCTGTACATTGCCGATGTGGGGCAGAATACGTGGGAAGAGGTCAACTATGTTCCTGCCGGCACTCCCGGCGGCTTGAACTTTGGCTGGGATTACCGCGAAGGCGCCCATCCCTTCGAGGGCGATGCGCCTGCCGGCCTGACCGAGCCGGTTGTCGAATACAACCATGCCGAGGGCGGTTGTTCGGTTACGGGCGGATATGTCTATCGCGGCGCCATGCCGGAGTGGAACGGTATTTACCTCTATGGCGATTATTGCACCGGCTACATTTGGGGTTTGATTCAACACGATGGAACGTGGCAGGTTCAGGTCTTGTTCGACACGGAGGTCAACATCACTTCCTTTGGGCAGGATAAACGAGGCGAGGTCTATCTCGTGGCGGATGGCGGCGGGGTTTATCAACTCGTGCGCAAGTAATTTGGTCAAGTCTCATCTACTATGGCGGATTGTCACCCTGATTTGTGACGCCTGTCACTGGCAGGCGTCGCTGCTTTGTCTTACAATGCCACCCGTACACTGGAGGTGTCTATGGCTCAGAAACAGTGGAAGATCATCAAGATCCGATACTGCGAGCATGTTGGTCATGAAGTGGCGCTGGAAGATGAAGTGGTGTATCCGGCCGAACACCTTCCCGACCAACCTCCGCGGGTAACCGCAAGCCGTTGCTCCAATGCTTTGGAATGCAACGCGCTGGACAAGATGACTTGTGCCTGGTGTGGTACCAATCCGGATGTCCGACCTTTGTAAACTAAGTGGGCTTGTCACATGCCCATTTGGCAAATAAACTCTCTCCTCCCTCTGAGTTGGTCACTGGCTGCCCCGCCTGCGATGGCGGGGTATGCCGTTAAATAACTGATGTTGCGCGGCGGCATAAGACCATGCCGTAGCGCAGGCTTGGACACGCTGGCTTGGATTGCCAAATCCAAGCCCCATGCCGGCGGGACGCTCGAAAGCATTTATCCAAACTTCAATCGTAATTTTAGAGAACACGCCCTGCCCTCAAGGTGTGGGCAAGCGCCGGCGAAGGCAAGCCTTGACATGACTCTGTTTTTGCCGATAATAAGGCGTAACAGGCGACCCCATGGAATCAGGCGGCTTGCCGGCAAAGATGAAGCGAGTTTCCTGATTCCAAAAAACAAAAAAAGCAGTGACAGAGGAAAGTAGGCTGGCGGAAGCCGCCAGAGAGATGTGACGGGTGCGCTGAAAGTCACATTCGACCGAACCCAGCCGAAGTTCCCTCTCGAGCCGTTCATGTGAAGGCGCATCCGGTTTTTAGGTGCGTTGGTAGTGTGAACCGCAGTCCCAGCGTTAGAGGGGAGGCTGATGGTAGTCAGCGCAGAGTGAGCCAAGTTTGGCTAATGTGGGTGGTACCGCGGGAATCTCCCTCCCGTCCCATGTGTGGACGGGAGGTTTTTGTTTGCAGTGAGCGATGGGAGATGCGCCGCTCCCTGTGCTTGCTCGGCATGAGATCACGAAATCGAACGTTTGGAGGCATGAATGCTGGAACAGTTGAACGAAATTGAAAAAAACGCTCTGGAAGCGCTGCAATCGGTCAATGATGGAGCCGCGCTGGATGCCTGGCGTGTGACCTATATTGGGCGCAGTTCGCCGCTGATGCAGGTGTTTGCCGGGCTGGGGAAACTCTCCAAGGAGGAACGCCCGCTGGTTGGGGCGGCGGCAAACCGCGTGAAGACTGCGCTCGAAACCGCTTTTGAAGAAAAGGCAAAGGCGATCAAGGAAGCCGCGCTGGCAAAATCCCTTGCCGAAGAAAAACTGGATGTCACCCTGCCGGGCAGGGCGGTGCAAGTGGGGAGGCTGCATCCTTCCACTCAGCAGCTGCGCCGCGTGCTGGCCATCCTGGCAGAGATGGGCTTTCAGGTGTACACCTCGCGCGAGGTGGAGACAGACGAGTTCAATTTCCAACTGTTGAATTTCCCGCCCAATCATCCTGCGCGCGATATGCAGGATACGTTCTTTGTGGAGGCGGGCGAGCGCGGCGATAACCCCATTCTGCTGCGCACACACACCTCACCGGGGCAGATTCACGCCATGCGCGAATTTGCAAAAATGAACCCCGATAACCCGCCGCCTATTCGCATTGCCTTGCCGGGCATGTGCTTCCGCTATGAGCAGATTACCGCGCGCTCCGAGATTCAATTCAACCAGGTGGAGGGGCTGGTGGTGGGCGAGAACATCACCTTTGCCGACCTGAAGGGAACCCTCAACGACTTTGCCCGGCGGATGTTCGGTCAGCAGGCGCGCACGCGCTTCCGCGCTTCGTATTTCCCGTTCACCGAGCCTTCCGCCGAAATGGACGTGGAATGTTTTGTTTGCGGCGGGAAGGGTTGCGGCGTGTGCAAAAATTCCGGCTGGCTCGAAATTCTCGGCTGCGGCATGGTGCATCCGCTTGTGCTGCAAAATGGCGGGTACGATCCGCAGCGCTATTCCGGCTATGCCTGGGGCATGGGACCCGAACGCCAATTGATGCTGCGTTACCGCATTGACGATATCCGTTACTTCTGGAGCAACGACCTTCGTTTCCTGGAACAGTTCTAAGCATCATTGCACAGAGAGCGTTCTCCAAAGATGATATGTACACTACGCAGATTGGAAGATCAAAATGAAATTACCTCTTTCCTGGCTAAAAGATTACATTGACCTGGACGGTCTTTCCGTCGAAGAAATTGCCCGCAAGTTGACCCTTGCAGGCCTGGAAGTGGATGAAATCAAATATGTGGGGCTGCCGATGCCATCCTATCAGGCGGGCGAGCGGCACGAGTTCAAGACCAGCGGCATTGCGTGGCAGCCCGATAAAATCGTGGTCGCTGAAATTCGGGAGGTCAAGCCGCATCCCAATGCCGACCGTCTGACCCTGCTCGACCTGTTCGACGGCGAGAAGAATCAAACCGTGCTTACCGGCGCGCCGAACATCTTCCATTTGAAGGGCGCAGGCAAACTGCCCAAGCCCCTCAAGGTGGCGTATGCCAAAGAGGGCGCCACCATTTACGACGGCCATGCAGACGGCCTGGTGCTGACCACCCTCAAACGCGCCAAAATCCGCGGCGTCGAATCCTATTCGATGGTTTGCTCCGAAAAGGAACTTGGCATTTCCGAAGAACACGAAGGCATCATCCTGCTCGATGATGACGCTCCCGTAGGAATGCCGCTGGTGGAGTACATGGGCGACGCCGTTTTGGATATTTCCATCCTGCCCAACATGGCGCGCAATGCCAATGTCCTCGGTGTGGCGCGCGAACTTGCCGCACTGACGGACCGCCCGCTCAAGAAACCGCTCATCGAATACCAGACCTCAGGCGAAACGGTGGAAAACCTGGTTTCCATCGAAATCGCCGCTCCCGAACTCAACCCGCGCTTTGTGGTGGGCTTGATCCGCAATGTGGAAATCAAACCCAGCCCCTACAAGATTCAGCGGCGGCTGAGGCTGGCGGGTATCCGTCCCATCAACAACATCGTGGATGCGACCAATTACGCCATGCTCGATCAGGGCGAACCGCTGCATGCCTTCGACTACGATGTCCTAAAAGCCCGCGCCGGCGGGAAGAACATCAAAATCATCACCCGCCCGGCGGTAGAAGGCGAGAAACTCGTCACGCTCGATGGAGTGGAACGGACGCTTACCTCCACAAACGTGCTCGTTTGCGATGAGAAAGGTCCGCTTTCGCTGGCTGGCGTGATGGGTGGCGCCGAATCCGAGGTCACAGAAAAGACGCGCAATGTCCTGCTGGAAGGCGCGGCGTGGAACTTCATCAACATCCGCAAAACGGCGAAACAGCACAACCTGCCCTCCGAGGCGTCTTTCCGCTTCTCGCGCGGCGTGCATCCCTCGCTGGCAGAGATCGGCGTGCGGCGCGGCTTGCAATTGATGGCGGAATGGTCGGGCGGCGCCATTGCGCCGGGATTGGTGGATGCCTACCCCCTCCCGCCCAAAGAACCGACCGTCACCCTCACCGCCAAAGATGTGAAGCGCCTGCTCGGTATTGACCTTACGCTCGAACAAATCGCCGACCTGCTCACGCGCCTCGAGTTCACATGCGAACGTGACGGCGACCGTTTACAAGTCACCTCTCCGGCGCACCGCCTCGATATTGGCGAGGGCATCGTGGGACTGGCCGATGTGCTGGAAGAAGTTGCCCGCAGTTACGGCTACGACAACCTCCCCGAAACGCGCATGGCAGATGCGCTCCCGCCGCAGGTGGGCAACCCCTCTCATGAGTGGGAGGAACATCTGCGCGACCTGTTGGTCAACCTGGGTTTTCAAGAAATCGTCAGTTACCGCCTCACCTCGCCCGAACGCGAAAGCCGTGTGACAGCCTTTGCTGAATACGTGACGCTTGCCAACCCCATTGCGCCGGAACGCCGCGTTCTGCGGCGGAGCCTGGCTGCCTCAGTGCTGGAAGCGGTGGAGAAAAACGCCCGCGCCGAAACGATTGCCGTATTCGAAATCGGTCCCATCTTCGAGCCGCGCCCCGGCGGACTCCCCGACGAACCGCGCAGGCTTGTTTTGGCGATGACCGGTCTGAGACAGAAACCAGCCTGGGACGTAAAAGACTCCCCTCACTTTGACTTCTACGACCTGAAAGGACGCATCGAACTTCTCCTGAGCGGGCTCCACTACACCGGCATTTCCTACACCCCAACCGACTCGGTCCCCTACCTGCACCCGGGCAAAGCCGCCCAGGTACAAATCGGCGGTGAGACGGTGGGCGTCTTCGGCGAACTTCACCCGCTGGTGCGCGACCGCTACGAAGCCGGCGATGCCCCCATCCTGCTGGCAGAGTTTGACCTGAATGCCTTGCGTCAAATTGCGCCGCTTTATGGCATTCAGCCTGTGCCGGAAGTGCCGCCCGTGCTGGAGGATATTGCCGTGATTGTGGACGAAGCGGTGCCGGCTGCCACGGTGGAAGCGTTGATTCGCCAGACCGGCGGCAAGGTGCTGACGAACGTCCGCCTGTTCGATGTATATCGCGGAGAGCAGATCGGCGCAGGCAAAAAGTCGCTAGCATACAGCCTGACCTATCAATCAGACCGCACCATGACCGACGCCGAAGCCGCCGCCATCCGCAAAAAGATCGTCAAGCGGCTGGAGAGTGAACTCGGCGCAAAGTTGAGGAGTTGAGTGAATAGGGCGCAAGTACGGCTTGCGCCCTATTTGTTTCGAATATATACTCGAACCAATCAGGGAGGTTGCTCACATCTCGCGCGTAGGGCGTATGGTGGGCAATCACCAGAACAAATTCATTTGAAATGAGGAGCAAAGCAATGAACAAGAATACCGGCATCCTTGCCACCCTCGCGGCAGTTGTGTTGTGCGGCTGCCCGGGTTTGTTCCTGTGTCTGTTTGGCGCCATTACCGCCACTGGCAACGGGTCGTTCAATAACCAGAGCCTCTCTCCCACCGTTGGGGTTGTGCTGGTGTGTCTGGCTTTGATTTTGATGCTGATTCCGGTGGGCGTGGGCTTTTTCACGCTGCGCAAGAAACCCGAGCCGCCTGCAGACGCCGAAATCCCGCCGGCGGCGTAATTGCCCGACGTGGCAAGATAATGAACTTTTCCAAATGATTCTAGCAATCCAAATCTGGCGTTTTGGGACGCAGCATGAAGGTTGCCGGTCATGGGGGGCACAAGATAAATCTTGCGCTACGGGATTGTTCGATTGATTTGTGAATCTGCAATGCTCTGTTGCAATGATGTCATTGCGAGACGCCAAAGGCGGCGAAGCAATCTCCCCTCTGTCAGAAGACTGCTTCGTGGCGCTTTGGCGCCACTCGCAGTGACAAATTTTCAAGGTGTTTGCAACAAAGCAATCCGCAATCACAAAAACGGCTGCCCGCCCGGGCAGCCGTTTTGCATGGGTCAGACAGAGAAATGGCGCTTATTCCTTGACTACAATGGTCAGGCTGACATTGCAGAAGATTTCGTCGCCGCTTTGCAGCGCCCAGAGAGTGGTGTAGGTGCCGGGGTTTTTGGGCGCCTGCATTTCCACGCTGAATTCAGCCGTCTCGCCGAATTCGAGAGACTTTTTGAGGTTATAACTGGCGGTCTTGTGGAAACGGTCGCCCGCCTGGTATACAAAGACCACTGCATCGCTTTCCCACACCTTCTGTCCCGTATTTTGGAGCAGCCATACGGCATTGAAGTCGGTACGCGGGGCATAGGTTGTTCCGTCCACAGGGCGTTTGAGCACATAGCAGGCGTAATCTTTACTGCCCGCTGGTTGGGGAGCGCTTGTGAGGAGCAGCAGCGGTGAAACGGTGGGGGAGTTGAAGAGTATTAGTGAAACGGGGGTGGGGGTGGCAGGGAGAGGGGATGCGGTGGCGGTGGGGGGAACTGCTTCGGCTGTCTGCGTGGATGCGGCGGCGGCAGTTTGGGCGATGAGGGTGTGGATGGCGGACGCATCCAACGTGGGAATGGCTGGCGCGGCCGAAAAAACCGGCGCGCACGCGGCAATCAAAACAAAGGCTAGCAACCACAACAGGAGTTTGTTTTGTCTGAGCATGCAGCGCCGGTCGAGCCGTCGGTGATTATTCCACTTTGATGGTCAGTGAGGGAAGACAGAAACCGCCCTCAAGTTTCCAAACCATGGTATAGGTTCCCGCCTTGGAGGGGGTGACCGCATCGAGAACGACTTTGAATTTCTCGCCGGGGGCAACGGCAGGCAATTCTACAAAGGTGGTGGTGGCAAAGTTTGTGCCGCTTTGGAAGACAAGGTCTGAGCCGCCGCGCCAGGGTTTGGTGCCGGTGTTGACCAGCGTCCAGGTGACGTCGAAGTCTTTGTTGCGCTTCCAGACGCTGTTGTTGCTGGGACTCTGGTTAACGATGGCACAGGCATACTCGCGCGGCGCAGGCGGGACGTTGCTGCTGCCGCCGCTGCTGATGACCGCTGTGGGTGAGGGCAGGACGATGAGAGTCGCTGTCGGCGGGATGGGGGTTGGGGAGGGCAGGAGCACGGCTTCGGTCTGGGTGGGAAGCGGGGTGTTGCTCGGTTCGGGGATGGCCGCCTGTGCTTGTTCGGTTAAGGCGTTTTGGGCGGCAACGGTCAGGGCAACGATTTCCTGCACTTGCCGCTGGATTTCGGCCGGGTCGGGCGTGGGCGCGGCGGCTGGGGCGCAGGCAGCAAGCAGGAGGATGCCTGCTATCAACAGGATGAGGGTGCGTTTGACGGTTGGGGTCATGGTTTCTCCTTGATGTTTACTCGTTTGATTTGGGCGAGCCATCGCCGATGCCGAGCGGCTGCCATTTTTTGGCGTCTTTGAGGCGATGCTGGATGCCGTGGCGGTCGTGGATTTCGTCGAAGCCTTCGGGTTTGATGAACATCTGGTTGCCTTCCAGCAGTCCGTGAATGCCTTCTTGCCCGGGCTCGGGGCGTTTTTCGCCCTTGAATTTGGCGGCATGGCTGGGGGTGTAGTCGGTGGGTTCCTCGTAGGTGGTGACGTAGCCTTCGTAGTTGCGCAGGACGACTTTATGGTCGGACATGCTCAAGAGGTAATTGGGCATGACGGGGATTTTGCCGCCGCCGCCGGGGGCGTCTATGATGTATTGCGGGACGGCGTAACCGGAGGTATGGCCGCGCAAGCCTTCCATGATTTCAATGCCCTTGGCGACGGGGGTGCGGAAGTGTCCGGCGCCTTCCACCAGGTCGCACTGATACAGGTAGTAGGGGCGGACGCGGATGCGGACCAGGTCATGCACGAGTTTGCGCTGAACGTGGACGTTGTCGTTTACGCCTGCGAGCAGCACCGACTGGTTGCCCAGGGGAATGCCAGCTCTGGTAAGACGGTCACAGGCTTGTGCAAGTTCCAGCGAAATTTCGTTGGAGTGGTTGACATGGATGTTCATCCACAGCGGATGGTATTTTGCCAGCATGTCGCATAGTTCCTGGGTGATGCGCATGGGCATGAAGACCGGCACGCGCGAGCCGATGCGGATGATTTCGATGTGGGGGATTTCGCGCAGGCGGGAGAGCAGTTCTTCGAGGACTTTGGGCGCGAGGACGAGCGGGTCACCGCCGGAGAGCAGCACGTCGCGGACTTGCGGGGTGCGCTTGAGGTATTCGATTTGCATTTCGAATTCCTGGCGGTTGAAGGTTTGCCCGGGGTCGCCCACGATGCGCGAGCGGGTACAGTAGCGGCAGTAGGAGGCGCATTGGGTGGTAACCAGCATGAGGACGCGGTCGGGGTAGCGGTGTACCAGGCCCGGCACGGGGGAATGGCGGTCTTCTGCCAGTGAGTCTTCCATCATGGCGGTGAAGGATTGCAGTTCTTCGGCGCGGGGGATGATTTGCTTGCGGATGGGGTCATCGGGGTCGTTGGGGTCAATCAGGGAGATAAAGTAGGGGGTCACATCCACGCGGAATAATCCCTGCGTTTGAAGCGCGGTGCGCTCGGACTCGGTGAGGGGGATGATCTTTTCGATTTCTTCAGCCGTGTTCAGGCGGTGACTGAGTTGCCAGCGCCAGTCGTTCCATTTTTCGTCGGGAACGTCGGCGTAGATGGGGGCGCGTTTGGAAACAAACGAGGTAGGCATCGGTTTTTTTCCTCCGAATAGATTCAAGATGGGAAACGATTCATCACATGCGGTAATGACGAAGGTCCTGCCGCCGCGCGCTCGTGGCAGGAGCCAGCAGCGAGACAGCGTTCGTTTGTCAATACGAAGGGCAGGCTCTCTCTGTTTTCAGAGGAGGATCATGATCGGGGCGAAAAAAGCCGGCAAACTTGACTTGCATGCCAGTATTGTAAGAGCAAACAAAAAGCGGGTCAATAAGCGCCGCGTGAAGAGTTCGGAAATGAAGCGTTTTCCCTTCAAGTTTTTGTGAAACTGTGTACAATAAAATCAAAACAAGGAGACTCCATGACACAGGTTGCTGTTTTGACCGATTCTTGCGCCAGTATTCCGCAGGAACTTCTTGAGCGTTTGAACATCCGCACGGTTGCCTACTACATTCACCGCGGGCAGGAGATTCTACGCGATTTGGTCACCATTCAACGCGATGAATTTCTTCGCTGGCTGATGACCGCTCGCGTTTTGCCCACCACTGCCAGCCCGGGGCCCGGCGATTATTTCGCAGCCTACCAGCAGCTGGCTGAAGAAGGCAGGGATCAGATTATCAGTATTCACATGACTTCCAAAGGAAGCGGAGCCTACCAGGCGGCGACGGTGGCGCAGTCTATGATGCGGGATGAATACCCTCACGTTCAAATCGAAGTGGTGGATACGCAAAACGTCTCGCTCTGCCAGGGATGGATGGTGATTGAGGCGGCGCGCGCTGCGCTGGCGGGTCTTTCCCTGGACCGTATTACTGCCCTCGTCAAAAAGATGATTCCCATCACCCGCATGATTCAAACTGCGGATACCCTCAAATATCTCTACCTGGGCGGGCGGATTGGCAAAGCGCAGCATCTTGTGGGCAGTATGCTCAACATCAAGCCGCTGATTGGCATGGTGGAAGGGGTCATTGTGCCGCTTGGACGAACCCACAGCCGCGGCCAAGCCTATCAGAAAATGGCGGACATGGTTGCCGAGACAATCGGCAGAGGCAAGGCAAAAGTTGCCTACGTCCATGCGGGGGCGCGGCGGGAAGTGGAAAAGATCAGGGAACTGGTCGAGGCGAAGGTCGAGGTGGTCGAATCGTTCATCGCCGAACTGTCTCCGGCACTGGCGGTGCATACCGGTCCCGGCACGGCAGGATTGTGCTACTATCCGCTGACAGAAGCGTGACTGGAGCCGACAAAATGGACTTTGCACAAATACCTATCGTTCACAATGCAGCCGAAAATCGTTTTGAAACACTGATAGATGGAAAACGCGGCGAATTGAATTACCTCCAGAATGGAGATGAATTCGTCATTACGCATGTGGGCGTCCATCCCTCGCTGCGCGGGCAGGGAATTGCCGGCAAGATCACCGAGGCGGCTCTGAAATACGCCAGGGAAAATGCTCTGCGGGTTGTGCCTTTGTGTTCTTATGCTGCTGTCTATATCCGCCGCAACCCGCAGTATGCCAGTTTGTTGAAAGAGCCGCCCGAGAGCACGAAGAATGCCTTTTAAAAGTCTCTGTTGCAATGATGTCGTTGGGAGATGCTAAAGGCGGCGAAGCAATCTCCCCTCTGTCAGAAGACTGCTTCGTGGCGCTTTGGCGCCACTCGCAGTGACAAATTTTCAAGGTGTTTGCAACAGAGCGCTTTTTAAAAATCTCTGTGAATTCTGTGTTCTCAGTGGTGAATACTATTGTCATAAGGGGGCGTG
>JBBITE010000006.1:0-25565 GCA_037440905.1 Anaerolineae bacterium
GGCGATGGCGCTGGCGTATGGCGTGTACACCCCCATGCTCAGCCGTCAGATTACGATGCTGGAACAACACGGTCCAACCGATGCCGGGTATCTCGCGCTGGCGCGGCGGTCAGACGCAGTGGGAATGTTGATGGGAGTGCTTGTCCTCATCATCCTTGCCCTGAAATTCTTCGAGCCGGCTTTGTGGTAGTGGACGGCACAACACACGTTTTAGAGTACTGTAGTTTCGCCTTTTTATGTCTTATACGAAATATGGTGCTTTTAATCCTTCACGAGAGAGCGTATTTGGCGTTCTCTAACGCCGAATTTGCGCAAGAGAGCGCAAATTATGCAGGGTTTTCGTGATTCACGAAAATTGGCGAAAGTACAACATTACATCAACGTTACTCTACGGCAATGAAGAAATTATCGGGTACGTGGAAGGAAAACCCCGTATAGGTGATGAGCGACGCCGCAAAGGCAAGCCAAATGAGCGCTTTCAGCGCCGGGCGGAAGGTAACTTCGCTCAGGCCTTCATCCAGCCGAACGGCAAAGTACAGCCCAAGCGCGGTAAGGACGAGGGAATAGGCAAGTTCATAACTGCCCAATTGGATGCCCAGCGCCTCGGGGATGAACCAGATTGCAATAGACATCCAGGGAAAAGAAGAGGCGATCAACATGCGGCTGGTCCAAAAAGCGCCAGGGGAAGCGATCTGTTTACGGCGCAGGAAATATTCAATGATGCTCACGAGAAGGTAGGCATAGAAAAACATCTTCATGTGAGCATAGATCGATTCGATGCCTTCGCCGAGAATCTTCCCCAGCAGGTTTCCGCCCAGAATATCGTAGATTTGATGGAAAAAGAGAAAGAACACATAGCCGGCAATCCATTTCCACCATGCAAACCTCAATCTCATAAACAGTTTCCTCCTTGAAAAGTTGATGTGAAAGATGCGGGCTTTTGTACTTTGTCCAAATTATTGTGGCAATCCCAATCTGGCGTTTTGCGGCGCAGCATGGAGGCTGCTGGTCATGGGTGGGGGCACAAGATAAATCTTGTGCTACGAGATTGTTCGATTCATTTGTTAATCCGCAAAATCTTGTGCTGCGGGATTGCCCGAAACTGCAAAGGGGCTTTGAAGTGCGGCTAACTTACATGGGCAAGCCGCGGATCGAGTGCATCGCGCAAACCGTCACCCAGCAGGTTGAAGGCGAGTACCGTCAGCGCGATGGCAATGCCGGGGAAGAAGACCAGATGCGGCGCGGTAAAGACCTGGTTACGTTCCGCGCCGAGCATGGAGCCCCACTCCGGCGTGGGAGGCTGGGCGCCCAACCCCAGAAATGATAGAGCCGCCGCGTCGAGGATGGCAGTGGCGATGCCGAGCGTCCCTTGCACAATGAGCGGTGTGAGGGCATTGGGCAGGATGCGGCGGAAGAGGATCTGGGTCATGCTGCCGCCCAGGGCGCGCGAGGCAGAGACGTAATCCATTTCGCGGACGGAGAGCACGCTGGCGCGCACCACCCGCGCATAGGCCGGGATGGAGACAATGCCAATCGCCAGCAGAGCATTGATCAGTCCAGGTCCCAGAACCGTGACGATGGCAATGGCCAGCAGGAGAGAGGGAAACGCCAGGAGCACGTCCATGAAGCGCATGATGACGTTATCCACCCAGCCGCCGAGGTATCCGCCGAGCGCCCCCAGCACGGTTCCAATGACGATGGCAAAGGTCACGGTTGAGAAACCGATCATCAGGCTCAGGCGGGCGCCATAGAGCAGGCGGCTGAACTGGTCGCGCACATTGCCGTCAATGCCGAGGATGTGCTGCGGTTTGGTCTCAGGGCAGCCAAGAAGATGAATGCAGGGCGCTTCGCGCGCTTTGACCTCTTCGATGCCAATCAAAGGGGTGTAGGGATCATAGGGCGCGAGCCATTGGGCAGTAAGCGCAATGAAGGTAAGGATGGACAGAATCGTCAGCCCGATGATGGCAGACTTGCGGCGCCGCAAACGCCGCAGGGTAATGTTCCACAAACTGACCGATTTAAGGGAGATGCCTTCCGGGTCGAGTACGGTGACGGATTGAGTTGCCTGTGTCATGATTAGTCCAAACGAATGCGGGGATCGAGATAGGCGTAGGAAATGTCCACGAGCAGGTTGAGGATGACGAAAAAGATGGCGATGACAACGGTAAATGCCTGGACAATGCCGTAATCGCGGGCGGTGATAGCATCGTAGAGGATGCGCCCGACGCCGGAGAGGTTGAAGACGGTTTCCGTCAGCACAGCGCCGCCGAGCAGCCCGCCCAGCGAGAGCCCAATCACCGTCACCAGCGGGAGCAGCGCGTTGCGGAAGGCGTGCTTCATGATGACCACCCGCTGCCGCAGTCCTTTGGCGCGCGCGGTGCGGATGTAATCCTGCCCAAGGACTTCGAGCATGGAGGAGCGCGCCATGCGCGCAATCAACGCCATGGGGATGGTGCCCAGCGCCAGCGCCGGCAGGATGAGATGTCTCACCGCATCGCGCAGGACCTCGAAATTGAGGCTGAGCAACGAGTTGAGGATATTCATCCGCGCAATGAAATCGAGAACGCCATACAAGAAACTGCCCGGCTGCAGCGGCAGATTCCACACTTCATAGAAAGGCACGGTCAGCACGCCCGGGCTAAGCCTGCCGGAAGGCGGCAATTGGAAAGGCGTATCCTTGAGCGCCAGCGCAAAGATATAGGCGAGCATCAAGCCCAGCCAAAAGACCGGCATGGAAACGCCAATGTTTGCCCACAGCATAGTCAACACATCCACCCAGGAATTGTGCCGCACAGCAGAGATTACCCCCAACGGAATTCCAACGATAATGCTGACGAATAATGCAGCAAAACTAAGTTCAATCGTAATCGGCAGGCGTTCGACGAGCAGTTCGTTCACCGATTTTGAAAAACGGAAGGAGCGCCCAAAATCGCCCTGGGCAACCTCGCGGATGTAGTACCCAAACTGGACGGGGATGGGTCTATCCAACCCGTGACGGTGGATGAAGTCATTACAAACGGCATCCGTTGCCTTCTCGCCGAGAATGGCGCGGCACGGATCGCCCGGAATCCAGCGCCCGAGGGCAAAGGTGACAAACAGGATTCCCAGCAGGACCGGTATGCTTGAAAGGAGTCTTCGCAGGATATAGGTGGTCATGTTTTAGAGACCCCCGGCATCGAAAGACGGTGCCGGGGGTCAGTCATTCGGAGAGACAGGATGAACTATTCAGCCGGGGCGTTGAGGAACGTGCCGAACAAGCCGCTCCAGTAACTGAACGCGCCGGTGTTGCCTTTGTGGAGAGGATGCGCCGCGTCCCATTGCAGGACGAGGGATTCAACCACGTCGGCGGCATCGAGCGTAAAGCCGTTGTGGAATTTTATGTTCGGGCGCAGTTTGAAGGTCCACACGGTCAGATCTTCGTTGGCTTCGTACGATTCAGCCAGGACCGGTTCGACCGCCGTGCCGGCGATTTGGTAGCCCAGCAGCGACTGGGTCACCTGTTCGCAAGCGCGCAGGGATTCGCCGTCGGTCTCATCGGCGCAGTACAGCGAAATGGGTTCCGCGTTCTGCATCCAGACGAAGGTATCCTGCCCGGCGATGCTCATGACGGCAAAGTTCTCGTTGCCCAGCGGGCTGGAATGTGCGCCTTCCACAGAAGCCTTGAAGGCAGTGGCGGAACCGCCGTGCGCCACCGGGATCATCGGCACGTGCTGGCGGATGGCATTGTTCGCGGCGACGTAGTAAGGTTCGCGTTCCGCATCGCTGGCGAGTTGAGCGGCTTTGGCAAGGTTTTCGGTGATGTCGGGGAATTTGTTGCCAAACTGTTTGGAAGCGCCGGCGCCGAAGTGATAATCCAGGAAGTTGGTCTGGTCGGGATAGTCGGCACCCCAGCCCAGCAGGTGCAATCCGTCGAGTTTGCCGGAGTCGGCGTTATCGAGGAAGGTGCCCGATTCCTGCACTTCGATTTCGGCGTCAATGTTGAGATTGGCTTTCAACTGGGCTTGAATATCCTGCGCCACATTGCTCACCTGGGGCAGGTACCCGCGCACTACATCGCGGTAGTAGAGTTTGGTCTTGAAGCCGTCGGGGAAGCCTGCTTCTGCCAGGAGGGCGCGCGCGGCTTCGGGGTTGAATTCATACCACGGGTCGCCCACGCAGCCATTCGGGATGGCGCAGGGCGTAAAGTGAGTGGCAACTTCCGAACCGGCAGGGTAGAAGTTATCCACAATGCGCTGGCGGTCAATGCCCATGGCAATTGCCTGGCGCACCCGTTCATCATCGAACGGCGGGTAGGTGTTGTTCATGCCGATATAGAAGATGTTGAGCGCCGGGCGGGGCTTCAACTGCAGGTTGGGATCGGCTTCGATCACAGCGAAATCATCCGGGGCGGGGTTGTCAATGCCGTCCACCGTCCCGGATTGCAGTTCGAGCAGGCGCTGCGCCGATTCGGAGCCCCAGCGGAAGACCAGCGTTTCGGTCTTGGCTTTTTCGCCCCAGTAGGCGTCGAAGCGTTTGAAGACCAACTGGTTGCCGCGTTCCCATTGAGCGACGTAATAGGGGCCGGTGCCGATGGGTTTTTCCAGAATGGAGCCGGTGGCGCCGGTGAACTCAAGGTATTCCTTCGGCTGAACCGCAAAAGCGGAGAAGGCAATCTTCGAGGGGAAGGCAGGATCGGGGACACAAAGCGTGAAGCGGACGGTGTTCTCGTCTACCGCTTCCATGGATTTGAACTCGCCGCCGTACTCGCAATTCGGCGCTTCATACTTGACCGGAGCAAAATCCTTCTCTTCCAACCCTTCGATGGTAATCGCGGCAGGCTGTGCGCCGCCTCCGCCGCACGCCGCCAGCATCAGGCTGGCAAGTACCATCACAGATAGTATGGCAAACAGGTTGCGTTTCACGTTTCTCCTCCTGAGAGAAATTTTGAGTTTGACTTACTTGAGAGAGACAGGGGATTCGGAATTCATGTCTTTGATGCGGGGCACCTCCTTCCGAACGGCTGGGTTCGATTATACAGCAAAAGGATATTTAGTAAACAGGCAAGGGGATTCCCAAGCCGTTCAACGTCACCTGCGAGGGATCAGCATGCCAGATGCCGGGCACCTTCGCGCCGCACTGCGGGCAGGTTCCCTCAGCCGTAAGGCGATATTCCAGAATGACATACCCCCGCCTGCGGATCAGCCGCTGATTGCATTCGGCGCAAAACGTATCCTCATACTCCCCCACCTGCCCCGGCAAATTCCCCGCATAGACGTACTTCAGCCCCGCCTCGCGCCCGATTTCCGCTGCGCGCAGCAGCGTTTTGGCATCAGTGTTATCGGGGTCGGTCATCTTGTAATCTTTGTGGAAGGCGGTCACATGCCAGGGGATATCGCGCGAAACGCCAGCCAGGAAGCGTGCCGCATCCCACAATTCTTCGTTCGAGTCGTTGAAGCCCGGCACAATCAGCGTCACCACTTCCACCCACAGCCCCATGTCGCGCGCGCGCTGGATGCCATCCAGCGTGTTTTGCAAAACGCCGCCCAGTTTGCGGTAATTGCGATCGTTCATGCACTTCAAATCCACCTTATACGCCGAGAGATAGGGCGCAAGATATTCCATCACCTCCGGCGTATTGTTGCCGTTGGAAACGTAGGCGCACATCAGCCCGGCCTGTTTCGCCTCGCGGAAGATGGCAACCGCCCACTCGCTGGTAATCAACGGTTCATTGTAGGAGGAAACCACCACCGAGGCTTTCGTGCGCCGCGCCAGTTGCACCATTTCCTGCGGCGTAATTTTGCGAATGTAACTTGCCGAAACATCCGCCGCCGGGTCGCGCATGGCTTGTGAAGTCAGCCAGTTTTGACAATTGGAAACGAGGAAAAAGCCCGCCAGGTAATTATGTTCGCCATCCACTTCCATGTTGAACACGTCCCCGTTGAAGGGCTCATATTCGATGCCGCGCAGCGGAATCAAATAAAAATCCTGCGTCCTGATAATCTGACGCTCAACTTTATCGGTCTCATACCACACCACTGTATATGGATGCAGAGCACGATGCACCACCCGTCCCTGAATCAAACCGCTCTCTGGCATGGATGTCTCATAAAGGGACGGGAAATACCCACACTTTAGCGCCAGCCACGCAATGCCGTAAGCCAATTCCCGCGAAACTGTTGTAGAACTCACCTTTCCATTTGGATGCCGATGACCGTCACCTTGTACGTAAGCATCGAGGAATGCCCGCACAACTTTGCGAGGCGCATCAAAAAGCATTGCAGGAACACGCTTCGTCGTTGATTTCTCACCCGCAAGCATTTTGAACAACAGCGCCAGCGAAGCCTTAGAGATTGACACCGCCAGCGTCGTATGACGGTTGACGAGGCTTGCTTCAACCCCAAAGCAGGCGCGCAGTAAATCAACCACCCGCGCGGCTAATCCGGCTTCATTTCTGGAAAAACGAAAGTTCATGCTAAAACGATTTGGCCTGCCTTTACTTGCGACAATGGAGCCTTCCGCACAATAATAGCCAAATAGCTCGGCGACCTCCTCGTTAAAGTCAACCCTCAATGGGATTCCAGGACGTCTTTCGTTAGGGAAGCGCAAATATCCACCCTCAATGTACGGGCGGGACGTTTTCGATGTGGCAGCCTGCCCCTTCCTGATTTTAGACCGCACGGGGCGAATGTAAGAACCGCTCTTTTCAAATATTTCCCCAATTTCCCGCGATGATCTTCCATCAGCAGACAGGTCTAGTATGTTCTGGAAATCGTCGCTTGCTAATTTCCAGGAAGTCCGGAACGTGATTTGATAAGCGCCCAGCAGGCGTTCAGTATCAATGACCTGGGGAGAGGAAAATTGATAGGCGCGCGGGACAGCAAGATAATGGTCGTTTGTCAAATCCTTTGCATACGTGGGCGCCGGCGGTAGGGCAATATTGTTCGTGGCATACACCCGATGATCCGGCGTGCAGCGAATTTCGGGCAGATAATAAGGTTTTACCTTGACCAACTCACCTTGATAGGGATGACGAAAAACGCCTTTCACATCCCTGAGGCCGCCCGAAGAAGTGATTGCCTTCAAATCGGACAGAAATGATATTTCTCCATCGGGTTGTTTGCGGCGGGAAATGCCAAGGTCAAAAGCAGCTTCCAGTGTAATCGGTCCGCGATTGGTAATCACCATCGTATCCCCCGTAAAGCAATAACCGCAATGGAAGTCGCAGCCCAGCATGCCAAAGGTCAGGGCATTGGCACTTGGCAGCACATGGAAAAACGGTTTCTTTTCGATGGGGTCGCTTTGCAGCGCCGCCACATACCCAAACGGCACGCGCAGTTCTCCGCCTCGATTGAAACGCACCTGACAAATCCCCCGCCGCCCCTCGCGGATCTTGCAGCGATGCCCGCAGGCATGGCAAATCACCGTCTTGTCTGGCAGCCTCTCATACAACTCCCCCGGCGCAGTCAGTTTATCCAATAAATCGCCGATGGATGTAGTCATATGAACCTTCCTTCTGCATTTATAATACCCCAAATGCTCACCGTTTGCATCCAGGCCGGCGGCGCGTCTTCCCGCATGGGCGAAGATAAGGCGCTCAAACCGTTTCTGGGGCGTCCTCTCATTCAGCGCGTCATCGAGAGACTTTCCCCCATTGCGGATGAACTCATCGTGACGACGAACCGCCCGGCAGAGTACGCCTTTCTCGGTCTCCGCCTCTTTCCAGACCTGATGCCCGGCCGCGGCGCCCTGGGCGGACTCTACACTGCCATCGCTTCTGCCAGCCAGCCGCTGGTGGCGGTGGTGGCGTGCGATATGCCTTTCGCCAGTGCCAGGCTCATCGAAGCCATGAGCAGGCTTCTCGTCCAAGAAGAAGCGGATGTAGCCGTCGCCCGCAGCGAGGGAGGCTACGAACCGTTCCACGCCGTGTATCGCCGCGATGCCTGTCTGCCCGCCATTGAATCCGCTATTCAGGCAGACCAGTGGAAGGTCATCGCCTGGTTTCCGCGCGTCCGCGTGCGCGAATTAACGCCCGCCGAGTTAACCTCGCTCGACCCCGCCGGGCTGGTGTTTTGGAACGTGAACACGCCCGAAGAGTTTGCCGAAGCGGAACGTTTGGCATCCTCCAGCGGGTACGCAGGCTATCGCACAATCAACACCGGGCAGGGCGCATGACTGAGCACTTTCTGACTGGTGCTTCCCAGCAGCAAGCCCGCCAGCCGTCCCAAGCCGCGCGACCCCATGACAATCAAGTCGCTGTTGCGGGTTTTCACCACTTCGATGATCGCTTCTGCGGCGTCCCCTTCAATCAGTTCTGTATGGATTTCACTGGGGATTTCTCCCACCGCATCCACGGCCCTTTGCAGGATTGCCTGCGCTTCATCGAGGCGTGAGTTAATCGCCTGCTGGAGGTTGGGCTCGCCCAAATACGGAGGAATGGGAGGATACACCACCAGGATACGCAATTCCGCTTTCATGCACCGCGCCAGATCCGCGGCTACTTTGGCAGCATGAAGAGCATGATCTGAACCGTCCACTGCGAGCAGAATCCGTTCGAACATGACATCTCCTTTTCGTAGAGTACAATTTAAGTATACAAACTTCGATTCCTATTTTCAAACATTGGAGAGTTATGTCATTCGATTTGCATGTCATCCGTGAACAATTTCCCGCACTTGGCCGAGCAGCGATTTTTTTGGATAACCCCGCCGGCACGCAAATTTCTAAACCCAGCCTGGAGCGCATCAATCGCTACCTGCTGGAATGCAACGCCAACCATGATGGTCTGTTCGAAACCAGCCGCCGCTCCGATGAAATTCTGCACGAGGCGCATGCGGCCATGGCTGATTTTTTGAACGCTTCACGCCCGGAGGAAATCATCTTCGGCAACAACATGACCACCCTCACCCTGCACATGTCGCGGTCACTGGCGCGGCTGCTGCAGCCGGGCGACAATCTGCTCGTCACCCGCCTCGACCACGATGCCAACATCGCACCGTGGATGCTGATTGCCGAGGATAAAGGCTGTAACCTTCTCTGGGTGGATATAGATGTGGAAGAAGGCACCCTCGACCTGGATGACTTTGCGCGGGCGCTGGAAAAGAAACCGAAGATTGCGGCGTTTGGCTATGCTTCTAACCTACTGGGGACGGTCAACCCGGTGGAACAGATGACGAAGATGGCGCATGAGGCGGGAGCGTTGGTGTATCTCGACGCTGTGCAATACGCGCCGCACGGCCCAATTGATGTGCAGCAGATTGGCTGTGATTTTCTGGTGTGCAGCAGTTACAAATTCTTCGGTCCACATGCGGGGGCGCTTTATGGCAGATATGACCTGTTGAACGAATTGAAAGCGTACAAGGTTCGCCCGGCATCGGATGAACTCCCCTATAAATTCGAGACCGGCACGCAAAATCACGAAGGGATCGCAGGCGTGTTGGGAGCGCTGGAATACATCGAATGGCTGGGAAAAGAGTTTGGAGCAGAACAGGAAGCGGCGTGGAAGGAGGCGGGCTTCTCGGGCCGCAAGTTGGAACTCAAGAAGGGCATGTCGGCGATGCAGGCGTACGAGAAACAACTATCCCAAAAGTTGATTGCAATCCTCAAATCCATCCCAGGGACACGCATTCACGGCATCACCGATACGGCGCGGCTGGATGAACGTGTGCCAACCGTTTCTTTCACCGTGCCAGGCAGAGACCCGCAGGAAATCGCTGCCGAACTTGGCAAGCAGGGAATTTATGTCTGGAACGGGCATAATTACGCGCTTGCCATCGTAGAGCGCATGGGGCTGCTGGAGGCAGGCGGCATGGTCCGCGTGGGACCGGTGCATTACAACACATTCGATGAACTTGAAAAATTTGGGGAAGCGCTGGAGAGGGTATTGAAATAAAAACCCCTCTGCCGACATAAGAACCCGCGCAGGCAGGCCTCGTGTGGTTAAAATGATAACTGCCAGAGTGAGGGGGGCACCCTAGCAGTCATCGCTTTTATCTTACTACAGGGGCGGTGTTTTTTCAAGAGGGTTGCGTAAGAAAAAGATTAGAATTTCAAAGCGGGGGTCAGGCATAGGTATGGTGCCCCGGGCAGGAATCGAACCTACATCTAAGCCTTAGGAGTGCCTTGTTCTGTCCATTGAACTACCGGGGCAGCGGCAACATTATATCACCTCCCCTGCAGGCTCAGCATGTTTTCACGCGCCGTCATCTTTGGGCGGCGCGGTGGGACCGTAATCCAGCACCTCGCGCATTTGTGTGCCGCCCTGCGGAGGACCGACAATGCCCTGATCTTCCATCATATCCACCAGGCGGGCGGCGCGGGTGTAGCCGATGCGTAAACGTCTTTGCAGCATGGAAACCGAAGCGCGCCCTTCCTTGCGCACAAGGTCAATTGCCTCTGCCAGCAGCGGATCCACGCTGGTATCGGCGGATTCCATCTCTTCGAACAGGGCGGCTTGTTTGAGCGGCACATCTGCTTTGGAAAATTCGGCAGGGACAGCCGGCGCCGCGTAGGGACTTCCTCCGCCCAATTGGGCGCGCCAAAACTCGACCAGATTGTTGATCTCGCGGTCTGAAACGAACACACCCTGCAGGCGAACCGGAGCGGGAGCATCCGGCGCCTGAAAGAGCATGTCACCGCGCCCAAGCAGGCGTTCGGCGCCGGGCTGGTCGAGGATGACGCGGCTGTCGGTGTTGGAGGCAACCGCAAAGGCAATGCGCGCCGGGAAGTTCGCCTTGATCAGACCGGTGACCACATCCACAGAGGGACGCTGCGTGGCAAGAATCATGTGAATGCCGGTGGCGCGCGCCAGTTGCGCCAGGCGGGTGATGCTCTGTTCGGTTTCGGTGGGGGCAATCATCATCAGGTCGGCAAGTTCGTCAATAACGATGACAAGCAGCGGAAGCCGTTTTTGCCCCTGAAGTTTCATCTTGGCGTTGTAGTCGGTGATATTGCGCGAGCCGACTTGGGCAAACAGGTGATAGCGGCGATCCATTTCGCGCGTCATCCACTGCAACGCGCCGACGACCCTGTCCACTTCCACCACCACCGGCGAGAGCAGATGCGGGATGCCGTTGTAGCCGGTCAATTCCACACGCTTGGGGTCCACCAAAATCAACTTCAGGTCGTCCGGCGTATTATGCAGCAGCAAGCATGTGAGGATGGAGTTAACACAAACCGATTTACCGGAGCCGGTGGTGCCGGCAATCAGCAGGTGCGGCATACTTTCGAGCGTGGCGCTGATGGGACGCCCCATCACGTCTTTGCCAAGGGCAAACTTGAGCGGGCTGAGGTTGCGCTTGAAGGCATCGCTTTCGACGAGATCGCGCAGCGCCACCATCGTCATTTCATCGTTCGGCACTTCGATGCCAACGTAACTGTGACCCGGCACCGGCGCCTGAATGCGAATACGCGGCGCGGCGAGGGCAAGGGCGAGGTCGTCTGCCAGGGATGCAATTTTGCTGACGCGCACTTTCGTGCGCCCGCTTCGGGTCTCAACGAAC
This sequence comes from Anaerolineae bacterium, assembly GCA_037440905.1. Lineage (GTDB taxonomy): Bacteria > Chloroflexota > Anaerolineae > Anaerolineales > Villigracilaceae > Defluviilinea. Next base: position 11,478 of record JBBITE010000006.1, read on the forward strand.
AGCGGCTCTACCCCAAATTGAGTGATCGCCGGCCCGCGATTGATTTCCACTACCTGCACCGGCGCGCCGAAGGATGCCAGCGTTTCTTGAATCAAACGGGCGCGCTGCTGGATGAATTCATCGTTGGCTTCCGGTGTGGAGCCAGGCTCGAGAATGTTCTTCACATCCGGCAATTGCCATTGAATAACCGCTTCCGCCGGGCGGACGGTGGTAACGGGCGTCGCAGCCTCAGGCTCCGGCACAACGGGTTCAGGGCGATGCAGAGGGGTGAATCCGTTCGAGGCGACCTCAACAGGCTGAGGGGAGTCCGAAGCGGGTCTGGTCATCCTGCGGCGAAGTTGGGCGGCTAGGGCAGTCATCAACGGCGCGAGGCGGCGGAACAGTTCCTGAATTTCGATGTCGAAGGTCATGGTAACGGCAATGAGCAGCCAGGCAATGAGCAGGACGATGGAGCCTCCCATGCCAAACGCGTTGAACATGAATTTCTGAATGAAGCCGCCAAGGTAACCGCCGCCGTCGCCGTTCAGGGCGGCTTCGTCTGCCCGCGAGGGGGCGGCAATGATGAAGTGCATCGCCGCCAACAGCCACAGGAAAAGAAGGATAATGCCTGTGGCGCGTTCCAGTGTGAGCGGGGGGAGTTTTTCGATACGGCGCAGAATCAGCCAAACTCCCATGATGAGCAGTCCCGCAGGCAGGATGTAAATGCCCCAGCCGAGCGCCTGGCTCAGGCGGAGCATGAGGTAGGCGGTGATTTTGCCGCGCGTGGCAGAGAACAGGATGAGCGCGGTCAGCACGCCCGTGACCGCCATGACCGCACCGACGACATCCAGTTTGCGTTCCGGGGAGAGCGCTTCCCACCACGAAGGGGATGCAGGTTCCGGCGGAGGAGGCGGCGCCGCCTTCCCGCGCCTGGAGGGGGGGCTCCCTTTTTCTTTGCCGGCGGGTTTCCCCTTTGTGCCGGTTTTCGTTTTTTGAGAAGATGGAAAGAACGGTATCTTCAACGGCATGGCGTATTGGAGTATAGCACGAATGGTCTGTTTTTCGTTTGCGGGAACAGGTAGGGTAAAATTGCAAGACTTCGTATTCAAGGATCTCAGCGTGTTCGAAATTCTTTTTCTCGGTACATCCGCCTCGGCGCCATCGGCAAAGCGCGGACTTTCGGCGCAGATCGTCAAACATGACGAGTATCGTTTTTTGGTAGATTGCGGGGAGGGCACCCAGCGGCAGATTTTACAGTCGGGGACCGGCTTCAAGAACCTGACCAATATTCTGTTGACACACGGGCATCTTGACCATATCCTGGGGTTGGGCGGGCTGCTCAGCACGTTCCTGCGCTGGGAAGCCATCGAAGAACTCAACATCTTTGGCGGGCGCGCCACGCTCGACCGCGTCCAGGCGCTCATCTACGATGTGGTGCTGCGCGGCAATCAGCCTCCCATGCCTCTCACACTGCACGAAATTAAACCCGGCACGTTTTTCGAAGCGGACGATTTCACTATCACCGCCTTCCCCGTCACCCACCGCGGACCGGACTGCCTGGGGTATATCTTCGAGGGCAAGGCGCGCCGTCCATTCCTGCCTGAAAAGGCAGATGCCCTCGGCGTTCCCTTCGGGCCGGAACGCCGCGAACTGGTGGCTGGAAACGCCATCACCCTGCCCGACGGCAGGCGCATCAGCCCGGACGATGTGCTGGGTCCGCTGACGAAAGGCTCGAAACTCGTCATTGTGGGGGATACGGGCCGCACCGATAACCTGGTCGAAGCGGCGCGCGATGCCGATGCATTGGTCATTGAGGCGACCTACCTGGAAGAAGAAGCCGAAATGGCAAGCCAGTTTTCGCACATGACCGCGCGGCAGGCGGCAGAACTGGCAGCGAAGGCAAACGTCAAAAAGTTGATTCTGACTCACATCTCGCGCCGCTACCGCGAGAAGGATGTGTTGAAGGAGGCGCAGGTTGTCTTCCCCAACACAGTGGTAGCGCGTGATTTCGATATGTATCAAGTCAAGCGCGGGTAGCCTGCCTCGAAATAAAAACCAGAGAGGCGCCGCCTTGCAGCGTTTCTCTGGCCGGTTGAGGGGGAAAAGTCTCTTTTGAAAGTCTAACTCATATAGCGGTTGTTCGCCTGACCTTCGGCGTTTGCGCCGATGGGATGATACGTCGGTTCGTTATAGACCGGGCGGTTCACGGCAGGGGCGGGCTTGGGCGCCGGGCGGGGGAAGTTCGAGGCGGGAGCGCGGTAGGACTCGCTTTCGGCGGGGCGGTAGGCGGAGCGAACAGGGAACTGTCCATCCTCTGCCATCGAGAAGATGCGGTCACCGGCGATGGAGAACGTGTTGATCAGCAAAACCCGAATGGTCAACACCATCACCGCCACCATGATGGGCACCACCTTTGTCATGGTTCCCTGCCCCAGCAGGATGCCGCCTTCAGCAGTATGCCTCATGATTGCCACCGAAACCCCCCACCACGTGAGCGCGGCATTGAACGCAGCCGCAAGGAACCACGCTCCCAGCAGATACCAGACCTCCGCAGGTTCGTTAGCGCCTTTTTCGGGAGTAAAGATGCGGGCAATACCGGCAAAATCAATGGCGCAAAAGGCAAAGGCAAGCACGGTTGCCCAGCGGAACGGACCCACAGCCAGGTCTCCCAGAATATCGCGCAGGGCAAAAAAGGTGCTGGAGTAGTTGAAGATCTCAAACGCCACCAGCGCGCTGAGGATGAGCATCCCGAACATTAGCCCGCGCTTGAGCGCCACTTTGCTGAACATGGAGATCGAGTTGAAAGTTGCAGAGCGATTCATTTGAACCTCCTGTGGCTTCTACGGAGAGAAAGCCACCGACATGGGGGAAGTGACAGTAGCACAAATATAGAACAATTGTTCTAAAATGTCAAGAGGAAAAATCGCCGCTGCAGTCATGTGTTTGAGTTTTATTAGTCTCCGCCTTTATCCGCATTTACCCTGCTAAAATACGCAAAATTTTTGACCAGACAGGAGTGGAAACTTCCATGACATTGCTGACCGGGGTAACTTTTCTCGCAGGACTCGCCCTGTTGATCCTTGGCGCCGAATGGCTGGTGCGCGGCGCTTCGCGTCTGGCGGCTAAGATCGGCATCTCCCCTCTCGTCATCGGCTTGACCGTGGTCGCCTTTGGCACCAGTTCGCCTGAACTTGCGGTTTCCATTCAATCCTCGCTCGCGGGGCAGGCGGATATTGCCGTCGGCAACGTGGTTGGGAGCAACATCTTCAACATCCTGTTCATCCTGGGGATTTCGGCGGTCATCACCCATCTTATCGTGCAACAGCAATTGATCCGCCTCGATGTCCCGCTCATGATCGGGCTTTCGTTCGTCTTCTATTTGATGGCGCTGGATGGCGTCATCGGCAGGCTGGAGGGACTTCTCCTCTTTGCCGGCATCATCGCCTATACCTTTTTCCTCATCCGCCAAAGCCGCAAAGAAAGCAAAGCCGTGAAGGCCGAGTACAGCCAGGAATACGCCGTCCAAGCCGAAAGCAGTTGGAAATCATGGATTGTCAATCTCGGACTGGTCGGCATCGGGCTGACGCTGCTCGTCCTCGGCTCGAACTGGCTTGTGGATAGCGCCATCGCCATCGCCCGCTGGCTGGGACTGAGCGAACTCATCATCGGCCTGACCATCGTCGCGGCGGGAACTTCCATGCCCGAAGTGGCGACCTCCATCACAGCGGCGGTCAAAGGCGAGCGCGATATCGCCGTCGGCAACGTGGTCGGGAGCAACATTTTCAACATTCTGGCAGTTCTGGGACTGACCGCCGCCATCGCTCCGGGCGGAGTCCCCGTCTCGTTAGCCGCGGAAGCGTTCGACATCCCAGTTGTGCTGGCGGTGGCCATCCTTGCCCTGCCGATCTTTTTCACCGGCAACCGTATTGAACGCTGGGAAGGCTGGCTCTTTCTCTTTTACTACGCCGCCTACACGGCTTATCTTTTCCTTGACGCCGTCCAGCATGACGCCCTGCCTTTGTTCAACAACATCCTGCTTTACGGCATCATCCCAGTGACCGTTATCACCCTTGCCGTTTCCCTGATCCTTGAACGGCGGAAAGTGGCGGCAAGACAGGCGAACTGACAATACCATGCAGGATTTCACCCTCGCCATTCCCCTTCTCCTCCTCGGCATCGGCACGCTGACCGCCCTCGCCTTCAGCCGCAGCGGATGGACTGCCTCGCGTCTCGGCTGGATCCTGTTCCTCTTTCCTCTTTCCTCTTTCCTCCTCATTCTCTTTGCCTTTAGTACCACCATCCCATCAGGCAAGGCGCTGACCTTCTCCATCCCCTGGATTCCCTCGCTCGGGCTGAACTTCTCCCTCTACCTCGACGGTCTCTCCGCGCTTTTTGCCCTGCTTATCACCGGCATCGGCACACTGGTTGTCATCTACGCCGGGCAATACTTCAGCGACGATGCTTCCGCCTGGCGTTTCCATGCCTACATCCTGCTCTTCATGCTCGCCATGTTGGGGCTCGTCCTCGCCGGCGACTTAATCGTCCTCTTCCTCTTCTGGGAAGGGACGAGTATCTCCTCCTTCCTGCTCATCGCCTACAAATTCAAGGATGAAGCCGCGCGCAAGGGCGCCTTTAAGTCGCTGTTCATCACGGGCGGCGGCGGGATCGCCATGCTGGCGGGTTTCCTCTTCATCATGTCGGTCACCGGCAGCGCGGACTTTAAGACCGTCCTCGCCAGCGGCGACCTCTTGCGTGCCAGCCCGCTCTACGCGGTCCTCTTCACGCTGGTTGCATTCGGCGCCTTCACCAAAAGCGCCCAATTCCCCGCCCACATCTGGCTCCCCGAAGCCATGACCGCCCCCACGCCCGCCAGCGCCTTCCTGCACTCGGCGACCATGGTCAAGGCGGGTGTCTACCTCCTCACAAGGCTCAACCCGGCGCTCGGCGGCACTGACACCTGGTTCTGGACCCTCTCCATCGTCGGGTTGACGACCATGCTGGTCGGAGCGTACCTCGGCTTCAAGCAAAACGACCTCAAACCGCTGCTCGCCTACTCCACCATTTCCCAACTCGGCGTGCTGGTTGCACTCATCGGGCAGGACACCGAGATCGCCTTCAAAGCACTGGTCATCAGCATCCTTGCCCACGCCCTCTACAAATCCGCGCTCTTCATGTCCGCCGGCATCATTGACCACGAGACCGGCACGCGCGACCTCCGCAAACTGGGCGGCTTGCGCAAACAAATGCCGCTCATGTTTGGGATTATGGGAGTCGCCGCGCTCTCGATGGCAGGACTCCCGCCCCTCTTCGGCTTCCTCGCCAAAGAGACACTCCTCGCTTCTGCGACTCACCCAAGCCTGCCTCCCATCGTGGATACTCTCTTCCCGCTGACGACTGTCCTCGCCGGCGCCTTGATCCTCGCCCAGGCAGGTCTCGCCGTGTGGGGCGTGTTCCTCGGCAAACCCGCCGATGAAAAGCACCCACCGCACGGGCATGACCCCAACTTCGCCTTCTGGCTGGCGCCGGCCATCCCCGCGCTCCTCTCGCTGCTCATTGGTCTGACGCCGGTCGAACCGCAATTCCTCGTCCATTTCCTCGCCGAGGCTGCCAAAGCCGCCTATGGCGATAAGGTGAAAATCTCGCTCGCCTTGTGGACCGGCATCAACGTGCCGCTGATTCTCTCGATTGTGGCGGTGACGCTCGGCGCGCTGCTCTTCTGGCAGCGTGGACGAATCCGCCCGCTCATGACGAACTTCCTGCCGCATCTCACCGTCAACGCGCTGTTCGACGGGACCGTTTCCGGGTTGGATTCGCTTTCTCGGACGGCGACCAGGCTTCAGGGCGGTCGGCTGCGGGTGTATCTCCGCATCATCCTGCTGGCGGCGATGGGGCTGGTCGTCCTGTTCAACGGTTTCCCCGTGCGGCTTTCCATCCCCAGCCTGACGTGGAACTTTGAAGGGCTGAACGGTTTGCGGATGTTTTCGCTGGTGATGCTGACGGCTTCGGCGGTGGTGAGCACCGTGATTCGGCGCGACCTGTACGCCGTAATTGCGCTGGGGATCACCGGCCTGGGCGTGGCGGTGTGGATGGCGCTGGAGCCCTCGCCCGATGTGGCGCTGGTGCAGTTGATGGTGGACATCCTTTCGACCGTGATTCTGATCCTCAGCCTGAGCCTGATCCCGCGCAAACTGCGCGACCGCGCCAACGAACTGCTGCATAGCCGCCGCGGCATGCTGCGCGACGCCCTGCTGGCAGGTCTCGCGGGGCTGGTGGTGGCGGGGCTGGCGTTCACGGCGTTGAATACGCGCCCGCGCGAGAGCGTCGTTTCGCCGTTCTACGCGGAGAACGCCAAGCCGCTGACCGGCGCGAAGGACATTGTGGGCGCCATCGTGGTGGATTTTCGCGGCGCGGATACGCTGATGGAAATTTTGGTCTTTTCGCTGGCAGGGCTGGGAATTTACACCCTCCTGCACTACGCCACCCGCAAAAGCACTGACCACACCCACGAGGAACCGGAGAAGCAACTCAAACCGAACTCTCCGCGCGGGGTGTTCAGCCTGCCCACCTCGCCCATGCTGCACACGCTGGCGTACATCATGCTGCCGCTGGCGTTCATGCTCGGCGTCACGCACATGATGTACGGTCACGACCAGCCCGGTGACGGTTTCACCGCCGGCGTCATCATCAGTCTCGCCATCGCGCAGTGGTACATGCTGTTCGGGTATTACGAAACGCGCCGCAAACTTGCCTGGCTCAACCGCAACAACATGATTGCCGCCGGGCTGACGCTGGCGCTGCTCAACGCTCTCGGCGGGGCGGCTTTTGGGGGCGGCTTCTTCGCCCCGGTGGATTACGGCAAAATGTTCGGTCTGCCGCTGCCGCCCGGGTTTTACCTGACCAACTCGTTCCTCTTCGAAATGTCCATTGCGCTGAGCGTGATGGGCGCAGCAACCCTGATCCTCGATAACCTCGGTCACCCGCGCGAGGAAGACCTCGAAGCCGACGCCGAACTCGCAGCGCTGGAGGAAAAACAATGACCCTGCTGACCTCTCTTGCCATTGGCATCCTCTTTGCGGCAGGCATTTACCAGATTTTGCGCCGCAACGTCATCCGCGCCGCCATCGGGCTGGTGCTTATCTCGAACGCTATCAACCTGTTTTTATTCAGCACCGGCGCCTACAACGGTCAAGCCGCCGCCTACTCCACCGCCGCCGCTCAAATCAGCGACCCGCTGCCCCAGGCGCTCGTCCTGACCGCCATCGTCATCAGCATGGGCGGCTTTGCCTTTGTGCTCAGCCTGCTCTACGTCATCTCCACCCGCTACAAGACCAGCGACGGCGACGAAGTGAAAGGGTTGAAGAACTGATGAATACCTGGCTGCTCCTGCTCCCGCTCATCCTTCCCTTTGGCGGTGTGCCGCTCACGCTCGCCCTGCGCAAGAGGCGGAAGATGCAATCGGTCCTCGCGCTGGGACTCATGCTCGCCGCGCTTGCCTCCACCCTCGGACTGCTTCGCACGGTTCTGACGACCGACCGGCCTGTTTCGGTCCAAATGGGCTTGTGGCAAGCCCCATTCGGAATCACCCTCACCGCCGACCCGCTGGGCGTCTTCATGGCGCTGATGGCTCACATTGTGCTCTCGGCTGGCATCATCTACTCGCTCGGCTCCACTGAGAAGGCCGTCCAGTACCCCACTTACTATCCGCTCTTTCTCGCCCTCGCCGCCGGCCTGACCGGCGCCTTTTTGACCGGCGACATCTTCAACCTGTTCGTCTTTGCCGAAATCATCGTCATCTCCGGCGCAGTCCTGACCGCCATCGCCGACGATACCTACGGCGTGGAAGCCGCCTACAAATACTTCTACATCTCCACGTTGGCTTCGGTCTTCTTCCTGCTGGGCATCGGCTCGCTGTACGTTTCCTACGGCACGCTCAACCTGGCGGACCTCGCCGCCCGCATCGCCTCCACCCCCTCCGCCCCGCTGACGATGGGCGGCATGGCGTTCCTGACCGCCACCTTCCTCATCAAGAGCGCGGCGTTCCCCTTCCACTTCTGGCAGCCCGATTTCCACGCCGCCGCACCGACGCCGGTCAGCGCCATGCTCTCGTCACTGGTGGTCAAAGTGGGTGTGTATGCCCTTTTCCGCATGACCACCCTGCTCTTCCCAGAAGCAGCTTTGCTCAAGACCCTGCTCGTCGTCGTGGGCGTGGCGGGCGTCATCTACGGCGGGTTCGGCGCGGCGGGGACACACAACGCCAAGCGCATGCTGGCATATTCCACGCTGGCGCAGATTGGCTTCATCCTGGTTGGCATCGGCTGGGGCACTCCGCTCTCGCTGGCGGCGGCGCTGGTCTTCACCTTCAACCATGCGCTCGTCAAAGCCGCCATGCTCATGCTGGCCGGCGCAATGGCAAGCCGCGCCGCTGTCAAATCTGCCTCGTTTGAGGTGGTGGTCGGTGTGGGAAAATACCATCCCTTCGCGGGCATGCTCTTTCTGCTGGGCGGCATGGCGCTGGCGGGCATCCCGCCGCTGAACGGCTTCATCAGCAAGTTGATGATTTTCTGGAGCGGCGTGGAAGCCGCGCAATACATCCCGCTGCTCATCATCGGCGTGGCAAGCATCGTCACGCTGACGTATGTCATCCGCTCGTTCGTGAAAATCTGGTTTGAGCCAAATCCCAAAGCCAAAGAAAAGGCGGGCGACCGTCTACTTGCACCGGCGTTATTAATTTTCCTCAGCCTGCTGCTTGGGGTGTGGGCGGAACCGCTCGTAACACTCGCTCAATGGGCGGCGGCGTGGCTGGACGCCCCGGCGCACTACATCGCCGCCATTCTGCGATAGGGAAACCATGTCTCAAATGCTTCAAGTTTCTGTGCCGTTGTTCCTCGTTTACCTTGCCCTCACCGGCAACCTTCACCCTGCCAACCTTGCCGCAGGCGCGTTGATTGCCGTTGGCATCAGCCTGCTCCGCCCAAAGATGAACCTGCCGCTCATCAACCTGAAGCGGCTGCCACAGTTTCTGTGGGCGGGGATGCGCTACCTCTTCGTCGTCGCCGGGGATGTGATCCGCGGCGGGATCAGCACCGCCCGCATCGTGCTGGACCCGAACCTGCCGCTCAACCCGGGCATTATCGCCATCCCCAGCGGGACGCAGAGCAAACTTGGCATCGCACTCTCGACGCACGCCATCAGCCTCTCGCCCGGCGAAATGGTCGTGGCGATAGATGATGAAGGCGTGATGTACACTCACTGCCTGAAGGTGGAAAATTCGGAAAAAATGATTGCCGAAGCGCAGGAATTACGCAAGAACCTGCTCAGCCGCATGTTCGAATAGAGACAAGAGTTTCATCATGAAATCCATCCTCGACATCACCATCTGGATCGTATTGATCGCCCACCTGCTCATGGCGCTGGTCGCCGCCTGGCGTGCCTGGCGCGGCGAGAACAGCATCAGCCGTTTGGCGGGTCTCGACCTGGCGAGCACCCTGACCATCGCCATCCTGGTCATCATCTCCATCATCCGCGCCAACATCATTTACATTGATGTTGCCATTGCGGCTGCGGCGTTGAGTTACATCTCCACCATTGCGCTGGCAAAGTATATTTCGGACCACAAAGTGTTCTAATGGAAACGCTCTTACAGGTTGTCGCTTTTATCTTGATTGTGCTGGGAACGCTGCTCTCCCTCATCGGCGTGATTGGCTTCATCCGCCTGCCGGATGTGTACACCCGCCTGCATGCTACCGGCAAGGTCAGCGTGTTTGGGCTGGTCTTTCTCCTGCTCGCCGCCGATATTCTCACCCCGCTTGCCACCTGGAAAGCCCTGCTGTTGATTTTCTTTGTGCTGGCAGCCTCGCCTGCGGTATCGCACGCGATCTCGTCGGCGGCGTACCGGGCGGGCATCCCTCCCCTCGGGAAGCGGGATGATTTGAAGGGTAAAATGGAATTGGGGAAAGACGCCTGAGTTATTATCTGATGTTACGCACCGTCCCGAAGGGTTGGAGCAAAAGTACACCTGCTTCACGAGAACCTTCGGGACGTTCCGCGTAAGGTGAGTTCTTATCTTTCCGTCAGGCTTTTGCGCACCACGTCCAGCGTTTGCAGGGCGGTCAGGTTGCGCCAGGGCCAGGCGCTCTTCATGCGGACGGGGTCATCGAAGAAGTTGCGGGCGAAGGTGAGATGAAAGCCATCGGAACTGAGCCCATGATGGGGTAAAGGCTGCACCGCCGCCCAGAAATTCCACAGCGGAATGTCGTATTCGTAGGCAAGTTGGGCGATGGTGGCGTTGATGGCATGGTCGCCTTCGAGGTTGTCGGCTTTGGTGGCAATGATGGGGACGGCGCCGGTCTCGATGATGCGGTCGAGCACGCGGCGCATGTATTTGGCGTATTCTTCCTCGGGCTTTTGCGACCACCAGGTTTCCATGCTGACGATGACTACCGAGGGGCGCCACAAGCGCAGTTCACAATCGAGGGGAGATTCGCCGGCGTTGCAGATGTTGGGGTCGGCGCGCAGGGGGGAGATGACCGCCGCGGCGTTGAATCCGCCCTTGACAGCAACACTGACGCGCGAGAACGAACCCTGGTAGTAGTCAATGGTAGGCTGGAGGTAGGCATATTCCTCGCCCAGGCTGAATTCGTCCGGTTTCTCGAACACAGACAGGAAATACGATGAGACATTCTGGCAATCGCCGATCACCGAGAAGTGTGTCGGGTCGTTGCCCAATGCCAGCCCGCGCTGGTAGACCTCGCGCATGGCATCGCTGACGCCGGTTGGGACGGCGGGCATTTGCATCCAGGCGTCTTTGGCGAGGGGTGGTTTGGGAGTCTGCGAGGGGGGTGGGAGGGCGGAAAACGCTGTGGGGGAGGATGAGGCCGGTTGAGGCGAAACAGTTACCGGCGGAGGGAGAAGCGGGGTGTCCGTCGAAGCCGCAAGGTCAATGGAGGAGACGGGGGTCGTTTGCGGGGCGGAGCAAGCGACGAGGAATGTCAAAATAAGTGACCCGATGAGTAGTCTTTGCATATTTTCTCTTTATTCCTGTACTTCTGTTCGTATGGCATCCAAAACCTGCAGCGCAGTGAGGTTTCTCACTGCCCAGGCGCCCTGGAGGTTTTGAGGGTCTTCGAAGAAATTGGGGGCAAATGTAAGGTGGGCGCCATCAGGCTGAAGACCATGCCCCGGCAAGGGTTGTACTGCTGCCCAGAAATTCCAAAGCGGCAGGTGATATTCGACAGCCAGACGAGCAATAGTCAGGTTGATTCTTTCATCGCCTTCGAGATTGTCGGCTTTGGTGACGAGGATGGGCAGGATGTTCTGATCGAGGGTGTATTCGATGATTTCGCGCATCCCTGGTTCGAATTGATCCACCTTATGGATATCGTTTGTACCAAGCGCAATAAAAGCGAAGGCAGGGTTGTGCAGGCGGTATTCGCAAGCCAGAGGCGTTTCGTTCTTTTCACAGGCTTGCGGATCTGCCCAGATGGGGGAAAGGACGGTGGAGACGGTTGCGCCTCGCAGGGCGGCATAACTTCTGTATCCGAGGGAATCTTTGAAGTGGTCAATGGTGGATTGCAGGTTTGTGTAGGGACCAAGGTTATAGAAACGGTTGTCCTTTGAGAAGTCTTTCAGAAACCAGTCCGATGAACTTTCACAGTCGCCTACCACCGAAACGACATGTACATCCCGCCCCTGAGATTGTCCTTTTTGATATATCTCGAGCATTTTCGGGCTGAGGGTGGGAATGATGGGCCAGTTTTTCCAATCGGCGGCGTTGGCGATAGCGGGAGCAGGAGTCTCCACCGTTGGTTGGGCAGTAGGGGGTGCAGGGAAGGCCGCAGGCGGTGTAGACGTTTCAAGAATGGGCTGGAGGGGAGAAAGCGTTTCTGATGGCAAGGTAAAAGTAGGCAATGTATTTACTTGCTCTGAGGAGCAAGCGGTAACGAGAAGCATTGCAAGGAGGCAGGCAAGTCGTCTGGGTTTCATGGTCGTTCACACATGTTCTGAATGTTGAGGGCGATTTGTTCTGCAAGCATGGCTTCGCCTGCAGGGGTGAGGTGAATGGCACTGTTGGTAAACTCGGCGGGCGGCACGAGGTTCCACAGGTCGAGGTATTGCCAGCCGTTTTGTGCGGCGCGTTCAGCCAGCAGACGGCGGTATTCGTCGTATGCCCAGCGCGGGTAGAAAAAATTATAGCGGATATCGCTGTTCTGCCCGCTGCTGATGAGCATCGGTTCGTTGACCAGCAGTGTCGGCGCGGGAGCGGCGCCCATGATGGCATCGAGGACAGAGAAGGCAAGCGCGCCGGACAGTTCGGAGGGCTGCGTAAGGTTGTGGTAGGCGGTCTCGGTGCCGAAATCGGTTTGGGCGCGTTCGTAGGTTGCGGGGTACACCTGATCAATGCCGGTGGATGCCCACAGCGCGCCGTACATCTGGAGGCGGAACAAATCGGCGACTGCCCGCCTGCGGCTGATGAAGGTCTGCTGCCATGTGGAGGGCTGGACCAGCGGCGGGTGATTGGGATCGAGGGGTAACTGGTATATGGTAATGAGGTTCTTTACACGCTCGGCATTGTTGGCAACGAGCGGCGATTCGAATTGTTTGTCGAGCGGGAACGCCTCCAGGGTGGTCAACACGATGACCAGATCGGGCTGATAGCGCAATGCCTGATGGAGAAGCATCAGGTCTTTGGTGAGCGAGATGGTGGGATAGCCGAGGTTGTAAACGTGCACGTTCTTTCCGCAGGCGTTGACGGAACCGGCATTGAGTTGACCGGCAAGGGTCTGCTGCGGCGTGAGCAGGGTACCCCAGACAGATGAATCGCCGATGAGCAGGACGCGAAATTCATCTGGAGCCTTCTCCGTCCCGTCAAGGACGTGGGAGGCAAACATGGCGTCGAGGTTGTACAGGCTGAGGTTGTAGGCTTCGCGCGTCTCGCCGAAGGGGAAGCGCTCGCGTCCCGGGAAAATGCTGTTGTAAAGCGAGATTTTGCCCAATGGTTCGACATCCACGAAGATGAAAGCGAAGTTGAATAGGGCGAAGAGCAGTCCCGCCTTGAGGAGAACCCGGAAGAGGTTGATGGAGGCTTTTTTCTGTTCCATTTAGCCGAGTCCGAAGAGTTTAGAGAGAACCTGCGCGGAGAGTTGAGGTCCGCTCAGCGCAAAGAAGACCCATCCCAGCGCGACAAAGTGGAAGGTGAGCAGGATACCGCCGAGTTGCATGGCGGTTTGCAGGCGCGGATTGGCAACAATGATCCGCGTTTTGACGAAGTCGCTCCAGCGGTTCTGGAGGAAGAGGCCGAGTCCATGCCACGCGCCCCACAGGATGAAGTTCCACGTGATGCCGTGCCAGAGCCCGATCAACAGCATGGTGGCGAGTTGACCGAGGAGGATCATCGTCCATGCGGGGAGGGATTTGTATCCGCGGATCCAGCGGTTGAAGGGGTTGAAAAAGTAGGCGCGAATCCACTGGGTGAGGGTCATGTGCCAGCTGTTCCAGAACTGGGTGAGGTTGGGCTTGGTGTAGGGAGAGGCAAAATTTTCGGGCAGTTTGATCCCCGCCAGGCGTGCGATGCCGATGGCAATATCCGTGTAGCCGCTGAAATCGAAGTAAATCTGGAAGGTGTAGGCGTAGAGATGAAGCCACATCCAGCCTGCGGAACTGACCTGCGCCGCGAGTGCGTCGTTCAGGGCGATGAGAGCCAGCGCGTCGGCAATGACGAATTTCTTGAACAGCCCGAGGACGATCCTTTGCCCCGCTGACAGCACCTCCGCCTGCGTGAGGGCAAAGTCCGTTTGCCGCAGATCTTTGGCGAAGCGTTCAGCGCGGTCAATGGGGCCGGCGGAGAGCGACGGGAAGAAGACAACGTAGGTCGCGAACTCTGGCAGGGATAGTTCGGGCAGGCGGCCGGTCTGTTTATCGCGCAGGACGTGGAGGAGGCGGAAGGCAATGTAAGAAAAGCCAAGCCAGCGTAGGTCGAGGGCGGAGGCTGTTTCAATCGGGCGGCCGGTCAGTGTGCGGAGGAAGATGCTGGCTTGAAGGGAGAGGGCGGGAGATTTGATGAGGATGAGAATGAAAAGTAGAAGAGTGGAAAGTAGAAAAATAGAAAGTGGA
>JBBITE010000006.1:25665-30728 GCA_037440905.1 Anaerolineae bacterium
GGTGAGAGCCAGGATGATAAGGAAAAGAACGGCGAGAAAGGTAAGATATTGGAGGAATGGCGGCGGGGCTGTGGCAGTGAGAATTGGCTTGGGGAAAAGGTAACGGGAAAGGTCAATGAGCGTGACAATTCCAACGATGAGGAGCAAGCCCGTTGTGTTTTGTCCGCTTTTCCACGCGCCGGGCGGCGCAATCACCAGCCAGACCGCGACCACCAGCGCCAGCGAGAGGGACGGGAACCAGAAATCGAAGGCGCGCAAGGGGACGGCCGGCTGAAACCAATAGAGCGCCAGCACACTGAGCGCGAGCAGGAAATAGATGCGGCGTGTACCACGCGTCAGTGCGCCGGCCAGGATCGAGGTCAGGATAGAAGCGGCGATGTGGGTCAGTCCCATTTAGAAGCCCTGGTAAATCCACTGTGGACTGTCATCCGTGGTGAAGATGATCAAAGCGACGATGATGAGAAAAAGCAGAAACGCCCAGATGTTTTCGGGCGAAAGGATTTTCAACACAAAGGACACGAAGTACACAAAGGGATTCTTTTTGTGTCCTTCGTGGTAAGAGGAATCTAGCGCGTGCCGCATACGAGCCAGTCGCCGCCCTGCTGGATGACCTGGTAAGTGCGGACGGAGAGATCGAGTTTCTGGTCTTCGTTGTTATAGGTGGCGACAATGTTCCCCGTGCAGAGGACGAGGGCAGTCTCGCCATCGGTGCCGGTTTGGGAGCAGGAAACATCTTCGAGCCGGGCAGTGACCGCCTGGAAGGAGTCGAGTTCGATGAGGGCCTCTTCCTCCCATTCGCCGCAGACGAGGGCGGGAAGTTTCTCCGCTTCCTTGTTGACCAGCGCATTGAGGTAGTTTTCGACAGCCTGCGCGGGGGCATCGGCATTCGAGGCGCAGGCGGCGAGCAGGATGCCAGCCAGAATGAGGGTGAAAATCAAAGTGAGTTTTCGCAAGGGAGCCTCCAATTGTGTTTTGAGAGGGGGATTATAAGGGAGGAGGAGGAGAGTGGAAAGTGGAGAGTGGAGAGTGGAAAGGGAAGGACGATTAGGCAAGACTTTACAGTTTCCAATCATGCACGGAAATAGGACGGTTGTCAATTGCGGCGGGATTGAAAATGGTGTAAGATAAATTAGCCATGATACGGACTCTGGCTCTCATTCTTCTAGTCTTTGCCAAAAGGAGTCAGCCAGCCTGACAGGTATGTGAATGTACCTGCCGGGCTTTTTTTATCTTCCGTGCGGGAGGCGTTCTCCAACGCCAATGAGACAGGAGAGTATCCATCCATACAAGGAATAAAGGAGCAACCATGCAGACACCCTGGGAATATCGCTATGCTCATCGTACACAAAAAATGGGGAGTTCGGTCATCCGCGAACTGCTGAAGTTGACCGAACAGCCCGATATTATTTCTTTTGCCGGCGGTTTGCCGGCGCCGGAGGTGTTCCCGGTCAATGAATTTCGTCAAGCCTGTAATTATGTGCTGGAGCATTACGGTCCGCAGGCGCTGCAATACAGCACCACCGAAGGGTACCGCCCCCTGCGTGAAATGATTGCCCGCCATACGGCGCGCTACAGTGTGAAGGTCACAGCCGATAACATCCTCATCACCTCCGGTTCACAGCAAGCGCTGGATTTCATCGGACGGTTGTTTATCAATCGCGGCGATTACATCGTGGTCGAATCGCCTACCTATCTCGGCGCTCTGCAGGCATGGAACGCCTACGGCGCGCAATACATCCCCGTCCGTTCGGATGAAAACGGCATGATCGTGGATGAACTGGAGGCGGCGCTTCGCATCGGACCGAAGTTCATCTACGTGCTCCCGAACTTCCAAAACCCGAGCGGCTCCACCCTCACCCTCGAACGGCGCAAACAGCTGGTAGAACTTGCCGATAAATATGGCGTGCCCATCATCGAGGACGACCCCTACGGGCAGTTACGCTATGAAGGAGAGCACATCCCCTCGGTGGTGATGCTGGACAGCGAATACCGCGGTCCGAACGGTTCGCATTACAGCGGCAATGTTATTTATCTAAGCACTTTTTCGAAACTGCTGGCGCCCGGCCTGCGCCTGGCATGGGTCATTGCCCCGCCGGAGGTGATTCGCAAACTGGTGATGACCAAGCAAGCCGCCGACCTGCACACCTCATCCTTCAATCAGTACGTGGCGTATGAGGTGGCAAAGGGCGGCTTCCTCGATGAACACGTCAAGGTGATTCGCGCTATCTACAAAGAGCGCCGCGATGTGATGCTCGAAATGATGGAAGAGATGTTCCCGCAGGGCGTGCGCTGGACCAGACCGCAGGGCGGCATGTTCCTGTGGGGCATTCTGCCGCAGGGGATGGATTCGGCTGAAGTGCTGAAGCGCGCCGTGGAGAAAAAGGTCGCTTTTGTACCGGGCGAGGCGTTTCACCCCAACGGCGGCGGGAAGAACACCATGCGCATCAATTTCTCCTATTCCGCGCCGGAGACCATCCGCGAAGGCGTAACACGGCTGGCTGCCACATTGAAGGAATTGATCAGCGAAAAAGTGTAATCGTCCTCCCCTTCTCAATAGACTTTACAACTGGAAAACCGTCCCGAAGGTTGTGCCTGGCGCTCCAAAACAAACCTTCGGGGCGGTTTCAACGTTCAATCCCAAACTCAGGCAATTTTATTCTTCCGCGTAGGGAACGTATTCCGCACGGGCAATGCCCTGACGCATGGCCGTCTGCGCCACGGCGCGGGCAACCTCGCGGTGTACGTTTTTATCGAGCGGATTGGGCAGCAATTCGCCGGCGGGGGTCAAGCGCACCAGCGCTTCCATTGCGGCAATCAACATCTCATGTGTAATGCGCGGCGCGTTCGCATCCACTGCGCCGCGAAAGATGCCCGGGAACCCCAGCACATTGTTCACCGATTTGCCATCTGCGGCAAAGGCCGCCCCCTGCGCCAGCGCCACCTCGGGGTCAATTTCCGGGTTGGGGTTGGAAAGGGCGAAAATGATCTGCCCGCGGCGGACCATTTCCGGCTTGATGAGATTCGGCGCGCCGGTGGTGGCAAGCACGATGTCGCATTCCGCCATGATTTCGCTCAGGCTGGACCTCCGTCCGCCTGCCTCTTCAAAGCGCTTGAGCGCCTCTTCGCTCAAGTCTGCGCCCCAAACCGCATTCCCGGTCAACCCCATCAGCATCTTGCCGATGGCGTTTCCCGCCGCCCCCAGCCCAATCTGACCGATCTTTGCCCGGCGCATATCCACGCCGCTGCGTTTGACAGCGGTCATCAACGCTGCCGTGCTGACCACTGCCGTGCCGTGCTGGTCATCGTGCATGACGGGAATATCGAGCAGGGCTTGTAAACGCTGTTCCACATCGAAGCAGCGCGGCGCAGAAATATCCTCCAGTTGAATTGCCCCAAAGGTCGGCGCAATGGCGGCAATGGTTTTGACAATTTCATCGGTATCGGTGGTGTTGAGCAGAATGGGAACGCCGGATAAGCCCACCAGTGTTTCCATCAGCATGGCTTTTCCTTCCATGACCGGCATACTTGCCAGCGGACCGATGTCGCCCAGCCCCAGCACCGCCGTCCCATCGGTGACGATGGCGACCATGTGGCTGACGCTCGTGTAAAGCCGCGCCAGCGCCGGGTCGTCTGCAATCTTCAGGCAGACTTCCGCCACGCCAGGAGTATAGACGCGGCGCAGCGTGGCGATGGAATCAACCGGGAACCGGGAGCGGATGGCGATTTTCCCTTTTTGATGCAGTTCCAGCACTTCATCACGGACGGCAAGCACGCGCGTCCCTTCGTTAGCGCGCATCGCTTCGATGACTTTATCCATGTGTTCGGCATCGTCGGCATAGACGGTGATGTCGCGCACGACGGATTGAGCGGTTTCATTGATGAGTTCGATAGTGCCAACACTCGCCCCCAGACCGGAAATTGCCGTCATCAGGCGCGCCAGCGTGCCCAGTTTATGCTCGTTGCGAACGCGCACAGTTCGCATGATTTTTCGTTCCCATGCCATAACGGATAATCCTTTCGCTATGAATACATTTCAGGCGCTCTCGAATCGCTGGACGAGACAAGAGCGCGCAGCCTGCCTGCGCGATCACAGGCTGAAACAGACTGAAGCCTGTGCTACGGCGGACAGGCTGTTGCAGTTACCCAATTCCTCGAACAATCCCGCAGCGCAAGAGGTATCTTGTGCCTCTGCCCACGACCGGCAATGTTCATGCCGCGCCACGAAATACCGGATTTGGAAAAGTACAACAACCGCCTTAACAGTCAACGTCATCACCTCGCGCTGGCGCGTCAGGCGAGGTGATTATATGGCTTCGATGACAGATTGCAGATCGTCGAAGGATTGGATGGTGGGGCAATCAGCTTCGGGGAAGATGTGGTTCGGGTCGTAGAGGACGGGATGAAGTCCGGCGCGACGCGAGCCGACCACATCGGCAAAGTAATTGTCGCCCACGTACACGGTTTCCTGTGCGGTGACGTTGGCACGCTGCAGGGCATGTTGAAACACGCCGGGGTCGGGTTTGTAACTATCCACTTCGCCGGCTGCCAGCGAGAAGTGAAAGTAAGCGCTGAGGTCATGGCTGACCAAAAGTTCATGAAAGGGCTTGTCGCGGTTAGAGATGACCGCCAGAATGTAACCCGCCTGTTGGAGCGCAGGCAGAAGGCGGCGCACATCCGGCGGAACGATGCTTTGCGGCTGATACATCTCGCCCATGTGGGCAGAAACCTGCGGCGCCAGTTCCCTCGCTTGCAGCGATGACAATCCCACCGCCACAAGGCGGCGGCGGGTGTATTCAAGCCAGAAGTTTTCAGTATCGGCGGAATGGGCGAGCAGGTCGTCCCGCAAGTCGGGAGAGTTTGCCCAGTAGAGATATTCCCAGCGCATGGCGCGCTGACGATCCTCCTCCGTGAGGGCATACCCCAGTGAAATCAGATATTCATCAAAGACCTGGGCACCCTCGGGGACGCTGTGACGGAGCGTGCCGTCGAGGTCAAAGAAAATGGCTTTGATACGGTGATTGTTGGTCATGTCAAATATAATATCATAATCACGGAAGCAAAGC